>NZ_CP065589.1:5000-674032 GCF_021278965.1 Chryseobacterium capnotolerans
AGATGTTTGAGAGGGCTTGATTCTAGTACGAGAGGACCGAATTGAACAAACCTCTGGTGTATCAGTTGTACCGCCAGGTGCACCGCTGAGTAGCTACGTTTGGAAGAGATAAGCACTGAAAGCATATAAGTGCGAAACTCGCCTCAAGATGAGACATCTTTTAAGGGTCGTTGTAGATGACGACGTTGATAGGCTATAGGTGTAAAGACAGTAATGTCATAGCCAAGTAGTACTAATTACCCGTAGATTTATAGCCTATTGGTTGCTGTAATCTAGAATAATATCATATTAAATAGACAAGTACTTTATGCGCAGTAAAGGTTTTGTCTTTGTGAAAGTTTTTATCGCTTAAAAACGCAATTGGCAAAAAGCAATTAGCGATTGGCATACAAGCCAATAGCAATAAGCAATAAGCCAGCTGCTATATACAACCTTTAGGGTGGTTTTAGCGGTGGGGCTCACCTGTTCCCATTCCGAACACAGAAGTTAAGCCCACCAGCGCCGATGGTACTGCTAACGCGGGAGAGTAGGCCGCCGCCAGTTTTTATTTTATTTTTAAAAGTCTCATACAGTAATGTGTGAGACTTTTTTTGCTTTATACTTTTTATCCCCAAGGGAAAGAAAAGAGAAAATATCAGTAATCAGCAATCAGTAATGAGTAATCAAATGATACTTGTATTCCCGTGTGGCTGCTATTCCTACCACCGGTTTCTTATCCGGTTCTTTGTTCTTTGTTCTTTATTCTTTATTCTTTATTCTATAACAGATACACTCCTGGTATCACTACATCATCCCAATATTTATCATTCTTCTGAGATTACTCATCATTCATTACCAAAAGAAATTTTCATTATTCAAACCAAAAAACTGTCGTTCAAAATAGTCATCAGATTTTTCTATTGTTGATAAGCTTTTTTGTATTCAAAAATTTTCTGCTGCTATTAAAATAGTGGCTTTTTTTTTTAATTTAAAATCATAACTTCAATTGTTTCAGGGATATCTCAAATGTTTTGCTTATTTTTTAATGGTATGGTATTAAATACTGTTAAAATATTATATTTGATTTCAAAATATTAAATATAATTATGAAAAGAACTATAGTTAAGGCGGGACTTCTCTCATCTTTATTTTTTTGCTTTATCAGGCTGTCTGCACAACATACAGATTCTGCTAAGGTTGGAAAAATTGATGAAGTTGTCGTAACTGCCTATGGAGTTAAAAGAAAAAAAGAGTTTGGGCTATTCTTTCCAGGATGTAAAAGGCCAAACACTTGTTGAAGCTAAAGAAACGAATGTTACAAATGCCTTAGTTGGTAAAGTAGCGGGAATGCAGGTGATTAAGGGAGGTTTTGGTGCTGCCTCTTCATCAAAAATAAACCTTAGAGGGTTCAATTCGCTTAAAGGGGATAATCAGCCTTTAATTGTGGTTGATGGAGTGCCATTAAGTAATAATGCTGGTTCAAAAGCAAAACAGAATGATGGGTACTTTAATAATGATTTCTGGAATCCGGATCTGGATATGGGAAATGGGTTAGCTGATATTAATGCAGATGATATAGAAAGTATGTCTGTTCTTAAAGGAGGAGCAGCTTCTGCTTTGTACGGATCTAGAGGGGGTAACGGGGTTATTCTGATCACAACGAAAACCGGAAAAGAAAAGGTGGCTTAGGCATTACCTATTCCACAAGCTTAGGCTTTGAAACTCTTTTTATGAAACCAGATATGCAACGTAGTTTTGGATTAGGGCTCAATGGTGTTGTAAATTCTGCGACTAGTGATAATTCCACTTCTTGGGGGCCAGCATTGGAAGGAGCCAAAAGTTATGATAATCTAAAAAATTTCTTTAAAACAGGAATAAGCTCGCAGCACACCTTAAGTTTCCAGGAAAATCTAGGAGAAGGGACGAGTTTGTATACCTCAGCTAATTATTTAAATGATAACAGTCAGATTCCTAATTCTAAATTTGAGAGATTTAATTTTATGGCTAAAATGAACTCAAATTTTGGTGTAAATAAAAGATGGACCTCCGAAGTAAAAGTTCAATATATAAGTACAAAAGCAAATAACAGACCTTCGGGAGGAAAAGGAGATGGTAATTACTATCCAAATATTCTTCTTATGCCCCAGAATATTGATGTAAGAGATTATAGGGAAGGACAGACTCAAAACGATGTAAAATCACGTTGGATTACTCCTAATGGTATCAACCCTTATTGGTCTGCTTATAATAGCCTTAATGCAGATAAGAAAGATCGTTTCCTTTTGAATGGATATCTTAAGTATCAATTTAATGATTGGTTGAGTGGAGATGTAAGGGTAGGCACAGATTTCTATGCTTTGAATGCAGATGCAAGAGTGTGGACAGGTTCTTCACGAAGAAATTCTTATGCAACCAGTGAAGAAAAATTTTATGAGAATAATTATATAGCAAGTCTTACAGCGAAAAAAGATAATTTAATTGGAAAATGGGGTGGGACAGTTTCCGTGTATGGACAAATGATGGAAAGCAGAACAAAAGCTATGTATTTTAGTACCCAAAACTTGATTGTTCCCAATGTATTTAGTGTAAATAATACAAGTGATATTGCTAGTGTTGCTAATAATGAAGTGGATTTCTGGAAAAAGATTAACTCTGTATTTGCGAACGCGGAAATTAATTATGATGGGTATTGGTTTATTAATGCTACCGCAAGAAATGACTGGTCTTCTACACTCATTCTAGAGAATAGATCTTATTTCTATCCTTCTATCAGTACATCATTAGTATTAACAGAAATGCTGAATAAGCTGAACGGTACTACTTCTAAAATATTAACTTTTGCTAAGCTTCGTGCTGCTTATGCGGTAACCGGAAATTCTTTAAATCCTTACGAACTATACAATACTTATAAATTAGGCGCAGATCCAAGTGGGCATGCCATTCTTGGTAGAAAGAAAATTCTTTATGATCCCAACCTACATGCAGAGAAACTTAAAACTTTTGAAGTGGGAGCTGATCTTAAATTCTTTAATAAGATTTCTTTGGATGTAAGTTATTTCAGAAATACAGCAACCAATCAGCTCATAGATTTACCTATGAACCCGCTTTCCGGATATGAATATAAAAAAATAAGCTCAGGAGGTCTTAGTAATAGTGGAATTGAAGTTGTTTTGAATACAGATATTTTTAAGAAAGAAAATTTTACATGGAATCTAAATGCAAATTTTTCTAAATTGAAGAGTACAATTGACAGGATAGATGGGGAGGTTTTAAAATATCCTTTGGCAGGATTTGATAACGTCGGCTTTTTTGCAGAAGTAGGTATGCCTTATGGATCTATTTACGGAACAAAATTTTTAAGAGTAGAAGATCCTAACAGTCCTCATTATGGAAAACTTATTGTGGGACTGAATGGTTTACCTCAGGCTACTGCTGAACAATATTATTTAGGAGATCAGACACCAAGAGCGTTGTTTGGATTTACCAATAGCTTTGCCTATAAGAATTTTGGGATTTCATTTCTTATCGATGGGAGAATTGGTGGAAAGTTCTATTCATCTACCCAATCTGCATTACAAAAAGTAGGACTTGCCTCTGATACAGCTCCAGGAGGAAGAAGAGACAATTTTATCCTTGATGCTGTGGTACAGCAAAATGGAGGGTATACCAACAATACAAAGGAAATCACACAACAAGATTATTGGGGTGCTGTAACAGCAGGAAACCTAGGTATTACAGAACAAAATATTTATGATGCTACCAATATCAGGCTAAGAAATGTCCAGGTATCTTATAACTTTCCTAAAAGTATTTTTCAAAAGCTGGCATTGCAAAGTGCTAAAGTTTCCTTTACTGCCAATAATGTGTGGATGATTTATAGTAAAGCAAAAGGAATAGATCCAGAATCTGTATTTGCAATTAATTCTAATGCTGTAGGATTTGAAAATCTTGCATTTCCTACAACAAGATCTTATTTGTTCTCTATTACCTTAGGTTTTTAACTTTAATAATAACATCATGAAAAAAATATATTTTATCTCTCATTGCATTGGCTGTAGTTTGTACCTCATGTAATGATTTTGAAGACATCAATAACGATCCGTTCTCGGTAGACATTAATAAAGCCGAACCGGAATATTTTTTAAATAATTCTATTTTAGGAGCTCAACAGGATCCTAATATTGCTGAACGTACTTTTGTTTTGTACTGGAAAACCGCTGCAAGACAGCATCTGTCAACAGGGATTGCGGGTGGTTCATATGATGATTCATGGACCATAGAGTATTGGAAAGGAATCTCAGAATGGCTGAATAATGCCAATGCAACTATTGAAATCGCCAATGAAAAGAAAAAAATAGGTCAGGGTAAACCTTACTATGATAATCTTATTCAGGTAGCGAGGATTTGGAGAGCTTATGTAATGAGTGAGTTTTCTGATAATTTCGGCCCGCAGCCTATTCAGGCATTTAAAGGAGTAAATCCCGGATTTAATTCTGAAAAAGAAGTATACTATTTTATTTTAGATGAGCTAAAGGATGCAACGGCTAAAATGGATGTGAACCAGCCTGTACCTTCAAATCCTAACGCCTACGATATGGTATACGGATTTAAATGGAGTCAATGGGTAAAGTATGCCAATTCCATGAGAATGAGAGTTGCTATGAGAATTTCAGAAGTAGATCCTGCCAAAGCAAAAACTGAGTTTGAGGCAGCGGCGAATTCAAACATGCTGATCAGTACAAGTGATGATAATTTTAAAGTGAAAGAAGATACCGGATGGAATCCTTTATCAGGAGTCATGTCCAGAGAATGGAATTCTCAGATTTTATCAGCAACCCTTAATAATATGTATATCGGATTAGGAGGGGTCAATTCTACAGATCAACTGCCGGCTGCACAGCATGCAGCCGTGAAAGCCTCTGATTATATCGGTATAAAATATGATGAACAGTTCTCCACAATGACCAACGATCCAAGTGCCGGATATTGGCTGGATGGGCTTCCCAACAAAATAGATCCGAGAGCCTATAAAACATTCTATATTCCAGGAGATTTTAATAATCCCATTTATTCACTTTATCCGACTTATACTAACCAGGCGAGTACCAATAAAGGGGATCTTACTTTTGCCAACGGGTCTAAGGTTACAATTAATACGGTAAATACCTGGAATACGACCACAATAGGGAATTGGGGAGTAAAGGGACAAAGAAACGGATTAAGAGGTGTTATTGGATGTATGCCGGCTTTAGGAAAACAGTACAGAGAAGGTAAAAACGATAGAATTTTCTTTGCAAGCTGGGAAACCTATTTCCTGATGGCGGAAGCTGCTTTAAAAGGATGGTCTGTTCCTATGAGTGATGTTGCCGCTTATAATAAAGGAATTCAGGATAGCTTTGCCTATAATGGAGTATCTCAATTCTATAACCAATATATTACCTCAACTGATTATAATCGTGATGGAACTTCTGTTGCTTACAGTCATGTAGCAGAACCTGGAGCCAGCCATACGATGAATTATAAAGATCCTTCTACAGGTAGTATGGTTTCTGTTGAGATTAAATACCCTGTAAATACGATTTACAAAAATGGTTCGGTGAAAAACGATAAACTTACGAAAATCATTACTCAAAAATATATTGCGAATATGCCATGGCTTCCGTTAGAGTCCTGGAGTGATCAAAGAAGACTGGGATTACCTTTCTTTGAAAATCCTGCAATAGAAACACCATTGGTTAATTTACCTAATCTAAATTCAGGAAATTATATGACTAATTCTATTCAGAATTTCCCTCAAAGGTTAAGGTACCCAAGTACCTTCAGGAATACAGATCAGGATGGATATACAAAAGCAGTTCAATTGCTGGGTGGACAAGATGCTGTGCTCACTCCTCTTTGGTGGGCAAAGCACTAAACGGAATATATTTTATAAATCCCCCTTTCCAAATTTTGAAAAGGGGGATTTATTGTATGCCGTTATTTTCAATAGCTTTCTCCATTAATTTGCGACTATGGTGAAAACCACCCGCGCACCATAAGTGCTTGCGGGAATTGTAACGGAAACACCGGATACCTGCAGTAGTAAAACAATATCTGAAAAATTAACACTATTGCCAAGACCTAAAACCCCGCTAAAAGTAAAAGTAACAAACGTTACATCGGATGCTGATGGTATTGGGATGTAAGTTGTGCCTCCATTAATAGAGGCCGTACAAAGAAGGCAGACTCCGTTTATTGTTGTTGTTCCACCGGTTCTTCTTGCAGAAAGAGTCATAGAACTGTTCCATGGATTGGATGTGTAGTGCATTGTCATCTTTGCCCCTGAGCTTGAAAGAAGATTGAGAAAGGATCCGGGTAATGTTCCAGATAGTTTTATTTGATTAGTGCCAGTATTACCCGTATTATCATAAGTTCCGGAATAATTATTTCCTGCTTCAGTAATGGAAGGGATATTGGCAGTCCAACTTCCGGAAACATTGACTACTTGAGCTTCCATATAACTGCTGATTACGAACAAAATAAAAGTATATATATGCCTTTTTATAAGGATTTTTTCGAAGAAAAAGCTATTCATTTTCATATTTCCGTTTTTATTCTGTAATGGTATAGACAATGGTAAGAGCTGTATTGCTTTGTGCAGATAAATTTGCATATGTGCTTGGAACGAGAGATATCGTAAGGCGATGTCCATTATTAGCACCATTACCAGTGTAAGCTCCTCCAATGCCACTTATGATGGTAATAGGAGTATTGGTAAGGGTTACCTGTGCCGAAGGGGTTCCTAAGGTACCACCTCCTGCTCCGGATGCCGCGGCAGCCTGCAGCCTGATATTCACCCCCTGTATAAGAGTTGTGCCACTAATAGCTGCTGTAATTCTCCTGGTAAGTCCTCCGGAAGTAATTGCAGAAGTATAGTTGATCCATTTTGAGGTGTTAGGAGTTGGGTTTCCCAAAGGATTTCCAGCTTCAGTAGGGGCTGTGAAGTTTAGAATAATATTTCCTGCAGGTTCTATGTCCATTAAAGTCACAACAGGTAAAGTCAATGTAACATTGGCTTGAGAATATAATAAACCGGAAAAAATAAAAGATGCTAATAATAGGGAGTGTTTCAAAATCATTTCTTATTTTTTATTTGATTATATCCTACTTTTAAGGATTCCTGTTGATACTTGATTTCTATTTGCTGCTTGACGATCTGAATATTGAGTTTCTTTGTTTCTGAAGATTTTAAAGTAAATTGAAATTTATCTGTTGAAATTTTATATCGCTTATCAAGGCCGTTTCTATAGAGCTTAACGGTCCAGTCTCCCGGGCGGAGATAAGTAAAATCAAAAGGTTCCCCTATAAAACAAATTTTACGATAAGTCTGATCGTTGCTAGTAGCTTCTATAATAATACTTTCCCTTTTATTCTTCCCTTTTTTAGTCTGTAAAGCGTCAATATCTGTCTGGTTTTTTTCTTCTGTTTCCGAAAGTTGAACAGAGCCCTGTACA
Source organism: Chryseobacterium capnotolerans (assembly GCF_021278965.1). NCBI lineage: Bacteria > Pseudomonadati > Bacteroidota > Flavobacteriia > Flavobacteriales > Weeksellaceae > Chryseobacterium > Chryseobacterium capnotolerans. The sequence continues at coordinate 12,473 of NZ_CP065589.1, forward strand.
TTAGCTGCTATAGTTAACCCAAAATTAAAAATGTTTTCTTTAGTATTGAGAGATAAAGCTGCTGGAAGAGAGACAGTCGGGATATCATTAATCTCTGTGGTGGTGCGGTCTATTTCCAGGAAATAATTTCCGGGAGTAACATTTTTAAACAGATAATTCCCTTCTTTGTCTGTAACGGATAAATAACTACCCAGCAGTAATCGTATTCCTTCTGTTTTTTTGATTCCAAGGTTACTGATATTGCCAGAAAGTGAAACATACTCAGCTGTTCTTTGCACCGGGATGTTTGGCCGCCAGGTATAACGCAGTGAAAATATAAAATCCTTATCTCCTATTTGTCCTCTTTGTAGGGAGTATCTGCCCGAAAGATCAAGTTCATTTCCAGGAAATAGTTGCTGATGGAATAACAATTCAAATAAATTCCGGTCTTTAAAATATTCTTCAGGCATGTAGTTGTTCTGATAAAAAATACTTAAGCTGGTCTTATCAGAGAATTTGCTAAAAACTCTTGCTCCATAGTACAACTGTTTTTGATTTTGTAACAGATATCTGGAAGTAACCGCATAGCTTCCAAAGACATTGAATGATGTTTTGAATTTTTCAAAGGATAGATTTGCAGAATATAAAGTTGAGTTGCCATTAAATCCTGTCAAATAATTGTCTGTCTTTCCAAACTGTCCTTCAAGATTAACCTGAAACATTCCGATACGTTGATCTAAAGAAGCTCTGAAGAAGCGCTCATAGTAATCAAACTGTTTGGGTTCTAAACGATCCTGATACTTTTGATATCCATTATTAAAGGTAATAGAACCATTGGATAGGTATTTATATTGTATTCCATACTGAAAATACTTTCGATAGGGAGCCGCCAGAAACAAGGTATCCCGCTGAAAGTTTTTAGCATCCTGCATATAATTGGCAAAAACATTGATTTTCTTAGATAATCTATACTGAAAATATCCGCTGAAAGTATTGGTATTGGTAAAGTATCCTGCATACTCAGGGCTTGCTTTCATATACATCAGATTTCCATTGAGTTTTTCAAAATTGACCTCAGCTTGTGCCATATACGCTGTTCCCTCGTTTTTCTTGGTTGTACTATAGGCAAATTCTCCGGAGATATTAATATTCTTAGAGATTTTGAATTTCCCTTTAGTATAAGGAAGATGAGCTTCAGAATCTAATTGTATATTCCTGAAATCAGAGTTTTCCTTCATTGGTATTTTATAAAGATATCCAACTGAAATTTCAGATTCTTTACGGATTTTAAATGCTGAATAAATATTAAACTCATCTTTAATATCTCTGAAAAACCGGGGATGGTTGTAAAAACCACCTAAACTTACCTTATTGAAATTATACCGGATTTCTGCACCGCGGCCATACCTGGCAAATTCAGTTAAATAAGAAGAAGAGTATGTTTTATCACCCAGATGAACAAATAAATTATCCCTTTTATAGTTCACAAAATATTCTTCATATTGAGTAAATGTATTGAGCTCAATTGGATTGTGGGTGGCAGCATGAAATTCAATCTGATTTTTATTCTCCTTATCCAAAGCTCCTTTCCCATAGATCTCACCTTGAAAACCGTCATGGTAGACTCCCATATTTTTCATCCCAACAAAGGATAATGAGGCCACTACCGGGAGCCTGTGATAGATGTCCATATTGGCTGGCTGTATGGAGATCACCTGGGTACTGATATAAATGCTTTGATTTTCTTTAGGATTATCTTTAGAATACACCGAAAGATTTAGATTTTGAAATTCATTTTGACCAAGTTCCGGATTGGTCTTTTTATGGATGGTAACAACTTTGGATTCGTTTGGGGCAAGGATAATTGATGAATCATGATCGACAATGGCATTTTTACTTTCCAGGCTGATATTTTCAGTAATATTTCCATTGTTTTTTAAAAGAAAGGTGGCCCGGATAGTTTCTCCGGCTCTTATGAATTCCGGTGAATCTAATGGAGTAAGAGAAAGTTTTCTATTGGCAGCAATGGTAATCAGTGAGACCTTTTGGGTTGACATTCCACTAGAACGATCAGTTATATTTAACGTGACTGAATATTCTCCTTGAGCAGCCTCTGCAGAAATACGCAAGGGAACAAGATATACGGAAGTTTCCTGTGATGGAAGCTGAAAATCTCCTTTTTCTAAGATAGGAGTGATAAGCGGACTTGAAGTGATAACTGAGATATCATATACCTTATTTTCAGACGAGTTGTTTTCCAGACTGAAAGGAACAGAAGTAGATGTTCCCGGTATTAAGCTATCCTTTTTACTCGCCAATCGGTTGATTGACTGTTGAGAAAAAGTAAATAACGGGAATAGGATAACAATAAATAATGTCCAGGTTTTAATCATTTTTTACTTCTAGTTCCACATTGATCGCAAAGGCGTTCTCATCTTCATCCGTTGCTATTACAGTAGCTTTGTACTGAGCAGGTGGCACTTTACTGATATCAATGTAAAAAGTTTTGGAAGTAGAAGGTAGTAACCCCATTGTTAAACTTGAGAAGGTTCCTACCTTATCTCCGGTTTTACGATTATAAATCTCAATGGATGCTGTTGATTTGCAATAGAGATTTCCATGATTGGCTATTGCCATTTTTACAGTTTGTTTTCCTTCTTCTTTTTCTACTTTGATATTTTCGAATATAAGGTCCGGTTTGGCCTTTTCCGTGTCGTAATCTGTAATGACCTGAATAGCATACCGGATTACAGAGGTAATGCTTACACCAGGTTGCTTGTCGCTTGGTTTTATCTCGTCTACAGGCTCTACAATGATGACACTCCAATAGCTTCCGGGATCTATAGCTTGATTGGGAACAGTAACTTCATAAAACACTTCTGTTTTTTCTTTACCTTTCAGGGTGACCAGATTGGTGTTCAGTTTTATCCAATCTGCATTAGTTCTTTTCTGAGTATGCAATTCCGTATAATTAATGGTACCATCAGCATGGTAAGAAAAATCCTGCAAAAATAATTTTACATTTTGTGGGCTGCTGCTCGTATTCTCAATCGCAATTTTCCCTTTGTAAACTTTTCCGTTTTCTATTTTGTAGGAATGCGTAAGCCCGTTAAGAACCACAATGCCGGCATGTAAAAAGCTGAACTGCAAAATCATAGTGATTAACAAAAGAATACGATTAATGATCATATAAAATGTTGGTTTATAATTAATAATATAAAAACAGGAAGAAACTGGAATACAATTTCTTCTTGTTTTTTGAAATACAGAATTGAATATTTAGAGTTCTAGTTGTCTACTAAGGTATAGGTAACAGTAGCCATAGTAGATGCTTTTACCGTTAAATCTGAATAATTGGCTACGCCACCAGGGCCACTTCCTGCAGCAAGGGCATACGTAAGATTATGTCCATTATTAGCACCATTGCCTGTATAAGCACTTCCAATACCGGAAATAAGGGTCTGGTCAGCACCACTTAAAGTTAAAAGCCCAGCGGTTGTTCCTACACCTCCTCCTCCTGCTCCTGTAGCAGAAGCGGCTGTTACTTGCACATCTATTCCGGGAATAACAGCATTAAGTTTTACAGTTACACTACGGGAAGGTTTAGCATCGGACTTGATAGTAGAATAATTAAGCCATAAAGTATTGTTGGCTGCACTAGGTACAATAGCGTTACCTGCCTCAGTAGGAGCAGTAAATCCTAACGTGATATTTTTTGTAGCAGCAGGTTCAATATCTACAAGGGCAACATCCGGAACCGAAATGGTAATCGTATGGCTGTCTGTATTGGAATCCTGAGCTCTTAAATTTCCGGATATGGCAGCTGTAAATAAAGACATTGCTACCGTTAATTTTAATTTATTCATGATCTTAATTATTAGTAGAGTGAAAATAATAAAAATCAACTAATTATGAAATAAATATATGATAATTTTCATATTGTTAAATATTTCTCTATTGTAATGTGATATGATTGAAAAATATTTCACCTTTAGCGTACAAAAAATCCTGCACATTTGTACAGGATTTACAATGTTTTGATAAGAATATTGCTTTATGCCCAGTGTGGATCTGAAACAGAAACTTTTCCTGTTTCTATTCTTCCTGCAAAGTGCCAGATATGTTCACCTGAGGTTATTTTTAAGTCATACCAGCCTTTGAATGAGGTAAGATCAATCACTATTTTCTCTTCCGGTTTCTGAATAGCAACTGTTTTTTTGCTTTTTTCATACAGATTTTCAAAAGTAATACTTCCTTTTTTCCCATTTTTAATGATCAGTTCAACCTGATTTTTTGATGGATTATTGATTAAAGTAATGTTTGATTCCGGAATATTATTTCCTTTAAATTTTCGGAAAAAGCCATTAGGCCCAAACACTTCATAATCATAGTTTCCTGATTGTACCGCCGGATGGGATAGTTCCTTCCTGGAATATAATGTATAGGAGAAATAATAATTACTGGTATTGATAAATTGTGTTCTGTCATAAAGATGCAGGGGAACACCATTTTCCTTTAAATTGGTCATTGTAATCTTACCTTCATCCAAATTTACCTGAAAGTTGTATGGAAGAGGATTGGAAGGCTTCATTCCCTTTTCCTGAATTTCTAGTAAATCTTTGTTCAGCTCATTCTCAGTATACCATTTCAATTGGGGGACAGGTTTATTTTTAGCTGCATTGATTGTTTTAGCATAATCTTTCTGATCCAGGTAATTCATTTGTGGAGCCTTGATATTTGAAGAATTAAAAGCTGAAGTAAGATCTCCACAAACCGCTCGTCTCCATTCACTGATGTTGTCTACATGAACATCTTTATTGAATTTCTTCATGATGAATTTCTCCAGAAACTGCAATACTGAAGTATGATCTGAAACTTCAGAATTAACAAAACCTCCTTTCGTCCATGGGGAAGCAATAATCATAGGAACTCTGTATCCTAATCCTACTGTTCCTTCTGCTTTTTCATAGTCTTTTAAAGTGGGATCAGACATATATTCCTGAGCCTTGTCCACATATTCCACACCGCTTTTTCCATTGATATCAACCGGTTGGCTAGGGTTCAATGGCGGAGCAAAAGGGATGACGTGATCGAAATAACCGTCATTTTCATCATAATTGATAATGAAGATTGTTTTTTTCCACATTTCAGGATCCTTGGTCAGGATATTCAGAACCTCAGAAATATACCATGCCCCATACCATGGAGATCCCGGATGATCTGAGAAGTGTTCAGGAGCTACCAGCCATGAAACCAATGGAAGTTTCTTCTCTTCCACATCCTTTCGGAACTGGAATAATACATCACCTTTGGGTACTACCAATCTTTCTCCATGCTCATCTTTTCCAATTTCCAGATTATGATAATCAGGGTCATTTGAATTGGTAGTAAAAGCTTTTTCATGAAGATTCTTTTCCATTTGAGAAAGCTTTGAATAATTATCAGGGTGATATTTCACCTGATCTTCCTGGAGCTCCACAATAATAGCCTCCAGTCTTTCTTTCTGACTAGGTTTTTTCAGAATTTCCTGCTTCAGCGAAGCGATCATATTGGGAATGTGTTGATAATATCCTTTAGAAAACTTTACATTGAATTTTGAAAACCATTCAATCGGATTATCTGTAAAATTACTTAGCCATGCTTCCTGCTCTCCTGATAATCCTTTTGGAAGACTGATTTCATTTTGATAAATACGCCATGAAACATTTTGTTCCTCTAAAATTTCAGGGAAACTTTTCCATTTTGCTTGTCTTGCTTTATCATAATCAATATCATCGTTGACCACATTAGCTTTTGATTTACCATTTTGCTGCTCTCTCAAGGTCCCAGACCAATGGAAAAGCCTGTTTGGAGTAGTTCCAGTCATTGAAGAACAGAAGTATTGGTCAAATATGGTAAAGGCATCTGCAAGCTGATAATAAAACGGAAGATCTTCACGATTATAGTACCCTAAGGTAAGTGGAATATTTTTGTAATTTTCATTACCCGAAGCTTTAGCCTGAAGCCACTGGTCATATTTTCCTTTATTAAATGCCTGCTGTTGATTTTCCCATGAATGGGGAAGGGAGCTCATCCAGGTTGATTTGGTATTTCTCAGATCCAGACGTGCCGGAGCGGCATATTTTCCTGTTTTTTCCTTTTGAAAAAAAGCGGAGTGACCATCCTGTTTTATGAAAGTTCTTTTATCAAGGAATCCGCGGACTCCTTTAAGGGCTCCAAAAGCATGATCGAATGAACGGTTTTCCTGCATCAGAATAACAACATGTTCTGCATCATAAAATGTGGACTGTGCAGCCGGATCTATAGCCAAAGCCTTTAGAATAGCTGGATGTAAAACACTTGAGGTTCCTAATCCAGCCAATAAAATACTTGATTTTTCTAAAAATTCTCTTCTGTTCATGATCTATCGTAATAAGAAAGAAACCGCAAGTTAATAGGATTTTCCTGCGATTTCTTTGTTGGGTATAAAAATAAGTCAGATTTCTATTGTAACCACCAAGGTTTGGAGCTTATCTTATCATTTCCTCCATACTGAGCGGCAAGAGCAGCCTTTAAATTAGTACTGTTGTAATTGTATTCAGACTGAGGATACCTGAACCTAAATGGCGCCGATGTCCCAGTACTTAAAGGATAATTAGGATATCCTGTTCTTAAATAATCATAATAAGAAGTCCATTGTGACTGGTGGAACATGATCATATATTTTTGAGTGATGATTTTTTCCACCTGTTCCTGTACGGGAGCAGAATTATTGTATACTACCAAAGGTGTTGCCAGATACTGATTTACATCAAAACCTGTAAAATACTGCCCGGCATTTTTTACATAGGTCTGATAAAAATTAAAACTTGCCTTGATTGCATTATCATAATGAGTCTTTGCCGATCCGGAAATCCATCCTCTTGCCGCAGCTTCAGCCAAAATAAATTCCAGTTCTGAATAACTTAAAATCGAAGACGGTTCATTGGTTGGATCTTTATAAAAACGATCGTTTACCTTGGAGATGTTCTTTGCTGTAATTAATTTAGCATTTTCAGAATAAGGAGAAATAGGATCTCCGCCATTGTATCCTGTAAAGTCTGTGATTGCTTTTCCTGCTTCTTTAGCGCCTGTGGTTTGAGAGGCAAATGTGAACAAACGCGGATCTTTTCTGTCTTTAAATAGATTAATGAAATAATCTGCCATGTACAAGCTTGATCCATATCCACTGTTGTTGAACATGGAATATCGGCTGTCTGCAGCATCTGCGAACTTAAGCTCTCCATTATCTGCAATAGAAGTCATCAAAGGCTGGCTTCCTGCGATAGAAGCAAATTCGGTGGCGATATTATAGCTTCCAACCGTTGTTTTTTTAGATAAAGTGATTAAGATTTTCAAACGGAAAGAATTGATGAGTTTTTTCCATTTGGCAGCATCCCCGTTGAAGATAATATCTCCTTCAATTTTATCATTGGAATTAATAAGATCATTGGCTTCTTTTAATTCTGATAAAATTCCGGCCATTACTACATCCTGAGTGTCATATTTAGGCTGTGTTATCCCTGATTCACCTTTTACAGCTTCCGAATAAGGAATGCTGCCTACTTTTAAACTTGTATTAAAGAAGTAATAGGCTCTCAGGAATTTACCTACAGCCAAATAGTTTTTATTATTTCTCTTTTCACCCTCCTGCATTATTTTTCCCGTATTAAGAAGCCCTTTAGAATAAACTTCAAAAGAGGCATCATTCCATTTCAGGTATTGAAACGTATTTTCACCATCTGTACCAATCATCATTCTTGAGGCATACATATTGTCTCCATTTACCCAAAAGGCATCTTTCGCAACATAAGTGAGAAGGTATTTAGGATCAATACTTGCCTGGTCGTTCGGGTTTTCATTGATTTTATCAAGATTGGATTCGCATGATGTCAATGCCAGTACTCCTGCTGTAAATACAGCTGTAATCAGTTTTTTTACTTTTTTGTTCTTTAAGTCTTTTGTTTTGAATATATTATTTTTCATTGTAAGGTCGTCTTTAAATTAAAACTTAAGATTAAATCCGATTCCGAACCATCTGCTTGAAGGATCCTGAATGTCATTGGTGGTATCACCCGTTCTTCCCGATCTGATCTGAAAATCAGGGTCAGAATAAAGATTCTTCGATTTTTTCCACATGGCCAGATTGTAAGCAGAGATATTGGCTGTGAATCCCTTGATCATTCCTTTTGGATTCAGTAAAGAAGAGAAATCATATTCTAGTACCACGGATCTTAGCTTGATAAAGGTTCTGTCGAAAACATTGGCAAATTCTTCACTTTCATCCTGAGTTACTCTGGCCTGGTATGGGTAATTCTGTGCCCAATCCTGGAAGTTGATAGGCTTGGTATGCTGAGTATATTTGCCTGTTGCAGGATCATAGTTTACCCCATTTGGAACAAAATAATAGGTTCCCGGGTTAGCATATTCAAGATCTCTATACGCTACAGAATTGGGATGTTTTCCACCCCACCACATTTTTTCAACTACCTGAGATCTCATGATTCCACCAATACTTCCGTCAATTCCGATATTTAAGGATAGTTTTTTATACTTGAAGGTATTGTTGAACCCAAAGGTCCAGTCCGGATTGAAGTGTCCCAGATTACTTGGTGTATTAGCTCTGGTCGGCATTCCTGATTTGGCATCCAGAATTACCTGTCCATCCGGAGATTTTTGCCACGTGTAATCATAGTAGCTGTCCATTCTTTCTCCCAACTTGATATTGTTGTAGTTAGGCATATTATCATAAATAGAAGTCAGCTTTTGCTCATAGGTACTCCAGTTAATTAATGTTTTCCAGGTAAAATCAGCAGTCTTTATTGGGATCAGTCCAAGTGAAATTTCGAATCCTTTTGTAGTATATTCATTACCGTTTACATACTGAGAGATGAAACCTGATGATTCAGCGCTTGGAAATTCCAGAATATTGTTGTAATCAAGAGTTCTGAAATAAGTAGCATCTAAAGTAATCCTGTTATTGAATAGGCCGGCGCTTAATCCCAATTCATAAGATTTGGTCTGTTCTGGTTTCAGTGTGTTTTCTACATTCAGGATGGTAGGATAAAGATAGGTTGGATTACCATTAAAACTAATTCCTTTATTATTCGAATAATAGTTTCGGATGGAGTAAGGCTGGAAATCATATGCCACTTTTGCCCATGAAGCGGAAAGTTTCAGCATATTGACAGCTTCCGGCATTTTTACCAGATTGGAAATCACAGCACTGATGGATGCGGAAGGGTAGAAGTAAGATCTGTTGGCTTTTGGCAGAGTAGAAGACCAGTCATTACGTCCGGAGATGTTGATGAAGAAAGCATTGTATAACCCGATGTCAATTGTAGAATAAGCGCTATAGATCAGCTTTTCTTTCAGATATGTATATATTTTTTGAGAGCTCCGATAGAATTGTCAAATGAATATATTTCCGGTATTTTTAAACCATCAGTAGAGGTCTCATCCCTATTGTTTTTAAAGTAAAATGCTGAACCTCCGGCATTGATCGTCAAATCAAAATTCTCAGAGATTTTCTTTTTATAAGTAGCCAGAACATCGTAGTTGAGGTTCCAGGTTTTCAGATCTTTTACGATATATCCGCCACTTCTTGGGGCACTGTAATTGAAATAAGAATAAGGGCTGAATGTTTCAGACTTACTGTGATTTTCAACAAGGGAGATCTTTCCTTTTACTGAAAAATCTTGTGTAGCCTTATATTCTAATCCGGTCTGGGCATTAATAATGTTAGTTCTGTTTTGATTTTTATAATATTCAGCTCCGAACCAAGGGTTATTGTACCATGCATAATTCCAGTTAGCCTGAGCTCTGCCTTCTTTTCCGGGAATCCACATGTGGTTTTTTAAGGCATTCCCATCCACATCACCTCCCATCCAGATCAGAATAGTATACATGTGTCCGCTGGGATTGTACTCGTAATTAGGAACATTTGGAGTAAAAGCCTGATTGAAATTAAATTTTGTATCAAAGATTAATTTATCTCCAAAATGATTTTCGGAAGAGAAGTTGATTCCGTATTTCTGAAGATAAGAGTTCGGAACCCTGTCATCATAATTCATAAAGTTCCCCGAAAACCTGTAAATATCTTTATTATTTCGATAGCTGATTGCAAAATTATTATTGTTGATAATGGCAGGCTTTAAGAAAGTGCTCAAATTATCGTGGTATTTCCAGTCGATCGGAACTCTTTCATATCTTGATTTATCATTATACTGGGTGTCTGTTACTGCTCCATACCATGGAATAACCTGCCCTGTTGCTTTATCTCGGATGGGGCTGTTCCATTGAGCAAGCTTTAGCCCGGGAACAAATTTAGGACCCCAGATCATATCACCATCATTTACTCCGCCATCTGCACCATCCCAGAATTCATATTTGCCTTGAGAACCATTACCATATTCAGTCTGGGTTTTTGGAAGGTTGGTAAACCCGCCCGTAATCATGGTATTCTGAGAAAATTCCACAGAGAATCCTTTCTTTTTGGCACTTTTTGTAGTAATCAGGATAGCTCCATACCGACCTCTTGAACCGTAAAGAGCAGAAGCAGTGGCTCCTTTCAGAACGTTGATGTTTTCTATATTGTTAGGATCTAAATTTTGAAAAACTTCCTTTTCTACAATCACTCCATCAATGACGAATACCAGATTGGAATTTCCTCTTAAAGTAAACTGAGGCGCTTGCTGCATCCCTGTTGGATTAGAAACATTCAGACCAGCTACCTGTCCTGAGAATAAATTACCAATACTTGGTGTGGTGATGGTTTCAAACTGTTTAGTTCCCACTTCCTGGGTAGAATATCCAATCTTTTCTTTTTTCTTAGCAATTCCCAAAGCGGTAATAACAACACCTTCAATCTGTTTTTCATTGGTCTTTTTCAACACAATAGAATATTGCTTTTTTGAAGAAACCTCCACAGTATAAACAGAAAAATCAGGAGAAAAGAACTCCAGAATGTCTTTGGGGCTGGCTGAAATGGTAAAATTCCCATTTTCATCTGTTGTAGCGGTTTTTCCTGTGTTTTTATCGGTAATATTTACCCCGGAAACACTGGTCCCATTTTCAGATTTTACATTTCCGGAAACGGCAATCTCCTGAGCTGTAATATATAAGGGAAGTAAAAAAACGGCAAACGTAGCTAAAGCTTTCTTCATTTTTTTTGAATGCAAATTTAGCCGGGTACTATTACGTAAATTTTACGATCATATTAAGATAAAAATACAATTTGTGTATTTTTTAACAGAAATAATTAATAAAATGGTAAAATGAGAGACGCTTGTTATATCGTTGTTTCTGTTTTATTATATAAGGTTGGAAGCCGGAAGTCAGATGCTGGGAGCTATTGAAGTCTTTAAAATAACTGAAACACTTTCTGTTAGCTTTTGGTAATGGAGGAATTTTTAGATTATATTGCTGGAAGTGGGAAGTGGGAGGATGGAAGTTATTGAAGTCTTTAAAATAACTGAAACACTTTCTGTTAGCTTTTGGTAATGGAGGAATTTTTAGATTATATTGCTGGAAGTGGGAAGTGGGAGGATGGAAGTTATTGAAGTCTTTAAAATAACTGAAACACTTTCTGTTAGCTTTTGATAATGGAGGAATTTTTAGATTATATTGCTTGAAGTGGGAAGTGGGAGGATGGAAGTTATTGAAGTCTTTAAAATAACTGAAACACTTTCTATTAGCTTTTTATCACAAGGCTGCTACTTAAAATAGTAACCTTACAGTAACTTCAAGCTTCCTGCATCCAGCTTCCTTTCTCTCTTAAAATCTACTCAGAATACCCCAATGGATCTTTATATCATTGAATTTAAATGGATTTCCAAACTCATTACCATTGGACAGCTGGAAACTCATCAGTCCGATCGGAATGAAGAAATTGAATCCAAGCCCAACGCTGTAGAGCTTAGGTTTTACATTCAGGGATTTATTATTGAGCTGCCCATACTGCCCAAAGAGGTCGAAGAAGGCCTGGTTGCCTATGAGATATCGGTATTCGAGACCTCCATAATAATAGAAGTCGGCGGCAAGAGAATTCTCATTGAAGCCCCGCATGGAATTCCATCCCCCAAAACGGTAAAGCTCGTTGGCAGAAAATTCAATCTTAGAATCCATCATGGCTCCTTCTGCTTTGATATTGAGGAAATGGTTTCCTGAAATATGATAATTATGCTCCCCGGAGAAATAAAACTGGTTCTGGGGCGCTTTTATATTTCCTTTGGTATAAGTGGTTGTTAAATAATCGTACCCGGCATTGATCCTTGTTTTGTAAAGAAAAAGATCAATATCGGTAGGCTCAGTCATTTCAAACCAGATCCCGATCCCTTTTTTGTTGTAATCTTTTCCGGCGGCATATAAAGAATCTATAATGGTTGAGGTTTCCAATGTGGCACGGAGACCAATTTTGTTGCGGTTATTGATGTGGTAATAAAAAGCGGGAAGGAATTTTACATTGGCAAATGTAGAATCCTGTCTGTAGATATTCACCTTTGTATTCATCCCGACATTAGATTTGAAAAGATAAGGAATGTCTACCTGAAGATCAAAAGTCTGCCCTCTGTCCGGGTTTCTCTGCCAGTAAAGGTTGATAGCCTCGAAACCATTGAACATATTCCTGAAGTTCACATTCATAGTACCATTTAAGGTAAATTTATCTGTCTTATCATTTCCAAAACCAATGACCCCATCAAAGGTGTTGGTCTTTTTCTTCTGCAAGAACAGGTAAATATTGGTAGAATCTTTGGTGAATAAAGTTTGTGGCTGCCGATCCAGCATGACAAAAGGATGACTTTGAAAACTTTTGTTGATTGCCAGTAAGTTCTTATCATCATAGTTTTTTCCTTTGAATTCCTTTTCAAGATTTTTAATGAACCTTTTTGGAACTCTTTCGTAACCTTTTACAACAAAACCATTGATCGTTCTTTTATCATTCTTGTTGATGTCAAGTTCTACAACCGGAAAACCATTTTTCTGGCCTTTATATTTCGATTTGATCCTGCTGAAAGAATAACCGTCATCAATATAACTTTTATTGATGCTTTTCTTGGTAGAATCTAAATTCTTTGTAAAAAAATCCTTCTGAACTTTCAGTTTCTGGACAATTGAATCTGAGAGGTTTACATAGGTTTCATTAAAGTTTTTCCCTTTGTCAAAGAAAATCTCCGTACTGTCTCCTTTTACTTTTACCTGTTTCAGCTGAGTGAAAAAATAATTGTTTTGAGCTAAAGAATCCAGAAACTTTACAGCAGAAGTTGAATCCTTTACTTTCTTCCTAACCTTGGTTTCTGTATCAATAAGCCAATACTGTTTTTTCTGCGCTTGTGTAAAAACGCAGAACAGGACAAAAAATATTTTTAAAAATAATTTCAATGGGCCATTCGAATATAAGTTGAAGGCTTGTGAAAAATTACAAAAGATTTTTCACTGCATTTCATTTCGTTCAGCATGACAATGCGTTCTATCAATCAACTAATTTTTATCCAGTTTATTATATTTCTTCATCAAATTTTCATAGACTCCCTGTGGAAGAATCCATTTCAACGGAACTCCGATTTTCTGCCCGAATTTACCAAAATAATAATGAGCTTTCCATTTATTTTTCCCTAAAAGTTTTTCAATGTATTCTGCTACCTCCAATGGTTCAGTTCCGTCATCTACATGAGAATTCATCAAGGCATACACTTTATCGAAAACATTTTTATAGGGTTGGGAAACCTGGGCAATCACTCTGTTGTCTGCAATATTAGTTTTAATATCACCTAAATGCAGTGAACATACTTCAATATTCCATGGATAGACTTCATACCTCATTGCTTCCGTTACTTTATCCAAAGCAGATTTTGAAGCAGAATAGAATCCTCGGAATGGCAGTCCCATCTCACTACCGATACTGGATACATTAATGATCTTTCCAAATTTGTGTGCTCTCATGGTCGGAAGAACGGCGCTCATCATTTGAACAGGCCCGGCAAGATTAAGACTGAAAAGTTTAAGGATATCCTCTTGGGTAGAATCCTCAACAGCTCCTACCATTCCCATTCCTGCATTGTTGATAAGGACATCAATTCTTGTTTCAGATTTCAGTACTTCTGCAACAGCATTCTTAACGGCAGTGTTGTCGGTAACATCTGTTGGAATAGATTTGAAATATTGACTTTCCGTATATTTTCGGCTTAAACCATATACTTTGTGTCCTTTTTTACCAAAATATTCGGCCAAAGCAAATCCAATTCCTGATGAGGTTCCTGTGATGATAATGGTCATTTAATTCGTACGATTTATTATTATATTCATTTTTCTTGCTTATCAAGCATCAGTTTTGATTGGTGGTAAGCAGGAAAATCTATTTTCAGCAAATGTAAAAAAAGAAAAGGGAAGTCTGTGATTTATTATCCAGGAATACTTCAGCGGAAAATAAGTGAATCTACACTTTCATTATAGTCTATTGTCTCAGTTGGGTTATAAATTTAAAATAAAGTTAATATCAGTTGTGTATCGAATATTAATAGAATAGTTATTTTTTGATTCTATAGTATTGAAAAAAGTGATTTAATTTCCTGATAAAGAATCCAAGGAAAGGGAAAACTAAAATTTCTTAATAAAAACATAAGAAAATCTTAATGTAATAGGAGGTAAGGCTGTTCTAATTTTGCATCTAATTAAAAAGGATGTCATGAATGTATTTAAAATCCCTGTCTCAGTAACATACTTAACGGGTAGGGTATTACTTATTGGTGCAATTTCAGTTTCACCGATGTTCCTCTCTCAAAAAAAAAGACAGCTTAAAAGAAAAATCCATTGACGAGATTGTTGTTGTGGGATACGGAACACAGAAAAAAAGTAAGGTATCCGGCGCTGTTACGGAGGCTTCGTTGGATAAACTTAGTTCCAGATCTTTATCAGGAGTAGGAGAAGCTCTTCAGGGGAAGGCTCCCGGAGTGACTGTTGTGAACGAAGGGGGAGATCCTAATGGCTCACCCAAAGTGAATATCCGTGGTTTGGGCGGGGTGAATGGTGAATCTCCTCTTTATGTTGTGGATGGAGTAGTTTTTAATGGAACTCCTGCTATTAACCCCAATGATATTCAGGATATTTCTGTGCTTAAGGATGCTTCTGCAGCTATTTATGGAGCGAGGTCTTCCGGAGGGGTAATCCTGATCACCACTAAAAGAGGTAAAAAAGGAACTCTGACAGTAGATTTTGATGTTAAATACGGAATTAACCAGGCATGGAAATTAAGAGAATCTTTAAATGCAGCTGAATTCCAGGATGTAATGCGCCAGGCATACGAGAATGCAGGAAAGCTGAATAACCTTCCTTTAGCCTTCAATGCAGATAAATATGCTGACGGAGGAATTACCAGAACCAACTGGATGAAAGAGATCTTTCGTACAGGAACTATTCAGGAATACAACGTAAATCTTAATGGCGGAAATGAAAAATCCAGATTCTTCGTGGGAATGAACCATAGAAGTCTTGAAGGAATTTTATTAAACACTCAGGCAAAACGATATAATTTCAGGGTAAACTCTGAACACAAAGTAAAAGACTGGTTGACGATTGGAGAGAATATGTACTATAACTATTCTGACGGAAACACAGCCAATACAAAGAATGGATACACAGGAGCTTTGGTTGCCGCCATGTATTACCCGCCAAACGTTCCGGTTTATACTCCATCCGGAGCTTTTTCAGGACTACCGATTGATGTAGCAGGCGGATATGGAGATATGATTAACCCTGTTGCTTATTTGAAAAGAATCAGTATTCAAAATCCTACCCATGAGATTTTGCTCAATCCTTACATGGAAATTACGCTGGCTAAGGACTTGAAATTCCGCTCCAATTTTGCTCAAACCTTTAAAATAGGGAATGTAAAAGAATTTACTTCCAGAGTGTTGGAGGTAGGAAAGATCTTTGATACCAACAGTTTGGAATATCAGAACAATAATATTTCTACTTCTCTTGCTGAACAGCTCCTTACTTACAAATTTACAACGGGTAAACATAATTTTGACTTCCTTGCAGGTTTAACGTTCCAGAAAACAACCGAAGACGGATTCCGGGCAAAAACTTTTGATTTCAGAAGTGAAGCGGAAGCCTTCCGATATCTTCAGAATGCTGCAGATACTTATAAAGAAGCAGAAAGTTATAAATACAGAAGTGCTTTAACTTCTTATCTGGCAAGAGTAAACTATGACTATGCCGGGAAATATATGATCAGTTTACTGGGAAGAAGAGATGGAACATCTCTAGTTTCTAAAGAAAAACATTTTGCAGATTATTATTCAATTTCAGGAGCGTGGATGGTATCTAAAGAAAATTTCATGAAAGATATTGTATGGCTCTCCAACCTGAAATTAAGAGGAAGTCATGGTATTTTAGGAAACCTTGGCGGGGTTTCTTACCAGGCAGTAAATCCGCAGATGATCCGTGATAATAACATTATTTTCGGACAGGACCCGGCACAGAATATTGCTTATTATGCGAAAACAAGGCCCAATCCGGATTTGAAATGGGGGAAATCAGAGCAAACCAACTTTGGGGTGGACGCTTCCTTCTTCCGTAACAGGCTTGCTGTGCAGTTTGATTACTTCGTGAAAAAATCAACTGATCAAATTTTCAATGTGAACCTTCCGAGTACGGCAACGTATGTAGATCAGTATGTAAATGCAGGATTATTTCAGGATAAAGGATATGAAATAGGAATTAATTTTAATGGTAAAAATACCGGAGATTTTACCTATTCAATCGGAGCAACTCTTAGTCAACTAAAAAATACGGTGAAGCAATTGGCCGATGTAGATGAGATCTTTATCAACAGTAATAATGTACGTGGAGTTCTGAAACCTACCCGTATAAAAGTGGGCGAATCTCTTTATTCCTATTATGGTTATAAGACCGATGGGATTTTCCAGAGCCAGGCAGAAATCAATAATTATAAAGATGCTAACGGTAATCTTATTCAGCCTAATGCGAAACCCGGAGATATTAAATTCCTGAAAAAGAAGGCAATACAGGAGCATTGAATAATAATGATTTTGTAAACCTTGGAAATCCATATCCAAAATTCTCTTACGGATTATCTTATAATATGACCTGGAAAAATTTTGACCTTAACTTATTCTTCCAGGGTGTTTATGGGAACAAAATATTCAACGGATTGAAATTTATTTCATTAAACCCGGGAGGAACAGGACAGAATTATAACATGGACAGAGAGATCCTGAATGCATGGACTCCTCAGAATACCAATACCAATATTCCAAGAGTGGTGCAGGGTGATCCAAGTGGTAATTATTCCAAAGTATCCGATTTTTATGTAGAAGACGGTTCTTATCTGAGGCTTAAAAACCTTACAGTCGGATATTCATTACCACGTGAACTTTACAAAAAACTTGATGTGAATAAAATCAGAGTGTATGTTACCAGCAATAACTTGTTTACCATTACCAAATACACAGGTTTTGACCCTGAAGTGGGAATGGAAACGTATGGTGTAGATACCGGAAGATATCCTCAGGCCCGTTCATTTATTTTCGGACTGGAAGTCGGGTTTTAATCTAAAAACAAATTTAAAAGTAAAAAGATGAAGATTTTCAATACAATCATTTTAATAACAGGGCTGTCTGCTTCAGTATTATCATGTACTAATGAACTGAACATAGAGCCGGAAGGGACACCCACGGAAGCCAATTTCTGGAAAAACGAAAATGACTTGATTACCGGTGCTAATGCTATGTATAAACCGCTTTCTGACAGCGAATTTTATGGAAGAGGGTTTTTCTGGTTTATTAATGCCAGTGATGATATGGTAACAGGAAGATCAAAAAGTGAAGCCGATAATGTGAAGAATTTTAGCAGTAATTATATTGCTGCCGGAGATCTGGAAACACAATGGAACAAAAGATATACAGTAATTGGTGTTGCGAATCGTGTTATCCGTAATATTGATAATGTCCAGGCTTCACAAGCTGTAAAAAACAAATATTTGGGTGAGGCACTGTTTATGAGCAGCAGAATGTATTTTGAATTGGCTTACAGCTATGGAAATGAAAAAGCAGGCATTCCAATCATAGACCGTACAAAAGAACCGGATCCAAACCCGATTCCAAGGGCTGCCAATGTAATGGAGAACTATAATTACATTGTAAATGATCTGAAAAAAGCAGCAGAATTACTGCCTGGCCAGGAAGAACTTCCAACCAAAGATTATGGAAGGCCTCATAAAGCTGCAGCTTGGGCGTTGCTGGCAAAAGTATATCTGTTTATGAAAGATTGGAAGAATGCAGAATATTGGGCAAATGAAGTAATGACCAAAGGAAACAGAAAACTGTTGAATAATTTCGGCGATGTTTTTAAAGCAGAAAATAATTACAGTTCAGAATATATCTGGTCCGTACCAAGTACTACTAAGTTTAATGGAGTAGGAAGTATCCTTCCGGGGGTAATGCTGGAAAACAAAGGTTGGGGGAAATATAATGGTTGGGGATACTTCCAGCCTACAAAAGAATTGTATGATGAATACGAAGCCGGAGACCTTAGAAGAAGTGTGACTATCCTTAAAGAAGGGGATCAGTTTACCTTTGATGGAGCGGTAAGAACATATGCTACATCTAATTCCCTTACAAAAGCTCAGTTTAATAAGTATATGGATGCATTCAAATATCCATTTAAAGAGGGGCATGTAAATGCTAATGGAGATTACCCTTGTACAGACCTTGCAGTTCCTATTATGCGTTATGCTGAGGTAATCCTTATAAAAGCGGAAGCATTACTTATGCAGAATAAACCTGCAGATCAGGAAATCAATATGATCAGAAAACGCGCTGGCCTTACTTTGAAAAGCGGTTATACTATGGCAGATCTGAAACATGAAAGACGTTGTGAGCTTGCCGGTGAATGGGCAGACAGACACAGAGACCTTGTCCGTTGGGGAGACGCACAGGCAACCTATGCTAAGCCTCTTCATGGCATGGATGGAAAAGAAGCTTGGGCAGCCAGAAACTTTAATCCAGCAGTTCATAATGTTTGGGCGGTACCACAGGTGGAGATTGTAAACAGCCACGGTGTTATTAAACAAAACGAAGGTTGGTAAAATTTTAATCTTATCTATCAGTCACGGTATCATTGCAGGACCTCTGTGATGATATTGTGTTTTAAAAGGAAATATAGAATAACCATGTTAATGATAGGAGTGATATTCTATTTAGCCTACAAAAACCATAAAAATTTACGAATGAAACTATCAAAAATATTGGGTTTGCTGGCCCTGGCAGTTTTCTCTGAAAACCAGGCACAAAATTATTTGAATTATAATGTGGGAAATGCCCATTCTCACAATGATTATATGCAGGAGATTCCTTTTTGGCAGGCATATTATGCCAACTTCGGTTCTATTGAAGCAGATGTTTTTCTGGTGAAAGGAAAGCTTTGGGTGGCCCATACAGAAAAAGAACTTTCCGCAGACAGAACGCTGGAAAACCTTTATCTGGATAATATTGCAAAACAGATCAAACTGAATAAA
Source organism: Chryseobacterium capnotolerans (assembly GCF_021278965.1). Classification (NCBI taxonomy): domain Bacteria; kingdom Pseudomonadati; phylum Bacteroidota; class Flavobacteriia; order Flavobacteriales; family Weeksellaceae; genus Chryseobacterium; species Chryseobacterium capnotolerans. The sequence goes on from NZ_CP065589.1 coordinate 32,007, forward strand.
GGGAATATTTATAAGGATGCGAACAAAAAGCTCCAGTTGTTGATTGATATCAAACAGGATTATAAAACAAGCTTAACAGCTTTGGTTAATACATTGAAAAAATATCCTGAAATTACTAACAATTCAGGAGTAAAGATAGTAATCACGGGTGGAAGACCTCAGCCGGTTGACTTTAAAAACTATCCCAATTATCTTTATTTTGATGGAGACCTGAATAAAGACTATTCCGCAGATCAGTTAAAAAGAGTTGGAATGTTCAGTGCAGATTTGCCAGAACTGGTAAAATGGAATGGAAAAGGAATTCCTAGAGATGAAGAAACGGAGAAAATCAAAAAAGCTGTGGATAAAGCGCATGCTCAGCAAAAACCAATGCGCTTCTATGGTGCTCCTGATTTTCCTAATGCCTGGGTAAACCTGATGGATATGGGAGTAGATTACATCAATACCGATCATATTCCGGATCTTAAAAAATTCATGAATACCATTCCAAGGAATTTCTATAAAAATACCAAGGAATATGCAGCTTATACTCCAACCTATAAAACGGACGGAATCAGCAAAAAAGTAAAAAATGTAATTCTTTTGATTCCAGACGGTACTTCTCTTCCTCAATACTACGCTGCTTTTACGGCCAATAAAGGAAAGCTGAATGTATTCAATATGAAATCCACAGGGTTATCTAAAACCAATTCATCAAACGCCTATATTACCGATTCAGCACCGGGATCTACAGCATTTTCTACAGGAGTAAAAACAAAAAATACATTTGTAGGGGTAGATGGAGCTGGAAAAGCTTTAGCACAGATTCCAGATATTATTGCTGCAAAAGGATTGGTATCCGGATTGATCTCTACCGGTGATGTAACGGATGCAACTCCTGCCGATTTTTATGCCCATTCTGATAACAGAAACAGCTCTGAACCTATTCTGAAAGACTTTGCTTCTTCTAAGGCTAAAATTCTTATCGGAGGTCCCACCAGTGGGTTAACTCAAGACACAGAGCAGCAATTGAAAGAGGCTAAAGTAGATATTTATCACAGCCTGAAATCTGCAGAGAAAATCAACAACAGAACACTGGTTATTGATCCTCTGGCTTCACAAAGAATCACAAACGGAAGAGGAAACTGGCTGGCTGATGCCTTTGATGTTACTTTGAATGATTTGAAGAATAATAAAAAAGGATTCTTTATGATGGTGGAAGCTTCCCAAACTGATGGCGGCGGGCACAGCAATAATATAGAACAGCTGGTTACCGAATTACTAGACTTTGATCATGTAGTAGGAAAGGCTATGAAGTTTGCAGATGAAAATAAAGAAACGCTGGTTGTAGTTGTGGGTGATCATGAAACTGGTGGATTAACGCTTTTAGATGGAAGTCTGAAAGACGGTTGGATATTTGGAAATTTCAGTACCAATGACCATACTTCTATTCCCGCAAGTGTTTTTGCCTATGGTCCGAATTCCAAAGAGTTTACAGGACTGTTTGAAAATACAGAAATTTTCAATAAAATCATGGCCGCTTACGGCTTTGAAAAATAGTTGAATTCAATCAACCATAATTCTTAATAAAAAATGTAGTCTTTAATATTTAATAGCTAAAGACTACATTTTTACTTTTACAAATATCACAGTATAAAAACAGTCACTGAAAGTCATAAGATTTTCAAAGCTGTAGTGTACTTTCTATACACAAAGCTTATCACTTAAAATTGACTTAAGGGTTTAAAACTTTTGTGCCTTTTGTGGTTAAACATTTTCATATGATATTCTCACACCTATTTTACAGTAACATCTGCTCAATCTGCATAATCCGCGAGAATAAATAAAAAAGCTATCCCAAGAAAGAGACAGCTTTACTACTACAATTTATATTTAACTATTCTAAAAATTAGTCTTTACAATCAGCTCTGCCAGTTCAGCATTTACAAAATCAATAGGCATAATTCCATACGATCCTTTTGTATTACTTTGGAAGAATGTTTTAAGTTTCGGGTTGATTGCGTTGGAAACGGTAGGAATGCTTGGAATTCCAAAGATTCCCGGTTTGTAGCCACTGGTGAAGTTGATGAAAAGTCTATCACTGTTGCTGTTCTTGGCATCATTGAACAGGGTTGAAATTCCGTTCCATTTATCATCATTATTAGTAACTTTATAATAATCCTGAACCTTAAGCTGAGCCCCTGGATTATTAATTTCAAAGGTTGTATTATCAGCCCATGAAGTCGCATTGATTCCTTTAGCAGCTTGTGTAGGGAATCGTCTAAGCAATCTGATTTTTCCTCTTACTTCTCCAAGAGTAGGAATGTTTGTTCCAAGATTCCATTTTGAAGGATTTTTCTGTACGTAGGAATCGAAAGTACTTTCAAAACTTCTTGTAGTGTTGGAAGGATCATGTTCTTCTTTTACAGACATGATGATGGTTTCAGATGGATGACTTTCCAGAAATGCATAACAGGCATTCAGGACATCGTCGAAATTCAAATTCTGGTAAATAGCACCATGATGAATGGTAAATGAATTATCAATATGTCTGCAGCGGATATCAAGAAATCGAACTCCTGCATTTAACTGTTCAGCAATACTGAGGTCCTGTGTTTTGGCTGTTCCTGAAATTACAGGGGCATCTATACGTGCTCCGGAATCGTGTGTTCCGGGGATTGAAATTTTTGAAATTGAAATATTATCCTGAAGACCAGCCATCCAGCTGTTCATTTGTACAGGTGCCAATGAAGCTATTTTATAGTTTGCTTTGTTTGCAGAGGTCAGACCTGTTTCATTAGAATCTCTTTCTGCCATTCCTTCAGCGCATGAATAGAATACAGCTGCTGTGGCCATACTAAGCGTAAAAAATTTTACGTATTTGATTGGGTGCTTGAACATAGTTTATATTTTAATGGTAGCTAAAATTAAGAATATGTCAAGTAATGAGGAGTTAACTTAGTTTTAAGAGATGATTAAGTTGTTGTGTTGAAAGGCGGGAAGAGGGAAGCTCTTTAAGTTGAGAATGAGCTGTTTTCATTTTATTTATACTGAAATAGTAGATCAAAAGTCTATTATAGCTTTTCCAGGATAGTTAGCCTCCAGCTTCCATCATCCTGCTCCCTTCTTAGAAAACAAAATCTTCCTTCATTCCCGGAATCTTGAACTTATGCTCTCCTATTTTAAAATCATTCATTTTAATAAGAGGTTTAAACTTATGGATGAATTCTTTATAAACGTTTTCCGGTATTTTTGCTTCATCATCACATGATGAATATTCTCTGTCTACAATTACTTTTCCGGTGGAGAAATTAATTTCCTGGGTAAAATTAAAATCACAGGTGTCTGCAAAATTATCATATGAGCCAATTAGGTAAAAATCACCGTTCTGAAACCTGAAGGTATGTTTATTAATCTGAGTATGCCTTGAATTGCTGAAAAAACTCTGCTCCACCACCAGACAATTATTTTTTATCTGGATGTTAAGAATATTATCTTCAGGATAGAAGCCTAGGCCGCTTGAATACAATAGGCTGGAATTCTCTTTCCAGATTTTAAATTGTCCCTGTTCGTTTTTTAAGATATAGAAGACTCTTTTATAATCCTTTTTCCGGATGTGCTTTCATAGTCAGATACAGTTTTGCCTGTATCAAATACAATAACCGTTTCATCTTTTCCATCTTTATCCAAATCTCCTTTTACCTCAGTTACCTTTTTATAACCTCTGGGAACAGTAAAATTCTTCAGGTTTTGAGCATAAGAGATCGTGAAAAATAAGATGATAATAAAAGAAAGCAGTTTTTTCATAAAGATTTTGATGTTATAATCCAGTGTCTTCCTTTACGATGAGGTTCGAATCACTCAAAGTACACAGGCAGCCTTTGATCGTTTTGTAAATTCCTGTAATATCAGTTTCCTTTCCTTTAGCATCAGTTACCGTAATTCCTGTGGAATAGGATTCGTCTTCAGCATAATAAGATTTATATAACTGATATTGATAGCCATTATTAGCAAATGAAAGATAATTAAGCTCCATTCCTGCATTTTGTTTTCCGCCGCCTCTCATATAAGATCTGTAGCTAAACTGTTTCCAGCTATCTTTGGTTTTTTCTGAAGGAAATTCCATTTCTACTTTATTTTTGTTTCCGAAACGATATTGGATATAGGCATCTTTTTTATCTTTTACCAATACCACCTTCTTCTTTCCATTCTTTGTTTCAAAGGAGTATATGATTTCTTCATTAGGAAGGAGATATTGTGCCCAAATTGACAGAGGAACTGCCAAGGCAAATAAGATCAGAAATTTTTTCATGATTGGGTGTAGTTTTTAGATCATGTGGTCATTTGAGAAAATACAATGATTCATCCTCAAATTACCACATGATGAGATTTTCAAATTATTTTGTCATTACACTGGCAAGATCTTCCCAAAACACCGGGTAAGATTTTTCCACTACATCTTCATCTTCAATAGACAGTTCTCCGATCAGACAGTAAGGCGCAAAACTCATCGCCATTCTGTGATCCTGATATGTTTTGATTGAAATATGTTTCTCAGGTTCTCCGAAACTTACAGACTCAATGGTTAAATCAGTGATTTCTGTTTCAGTACCCAGTTTTTTCAGTTCATTATATAAAGCCTGAAGTCTGTCTGTTTCTTTTACTCTTAATGTTCCCAATCCTGAAATTTCAAAAGGGATTTTCAATGCAGCTGCTGTTACACAAAGTGTTTGTGCAATATCCGGGCAGTTGTTCATATCCAAAACAATTTTTTCAGGGAAAGAAAAATCAGGCTGAGGCTCCAAAGTCAGTTTGTGTTCAGCTTCAGAGTAGGTTGTTTTAATGCCGAAGAAATCCTTATAGATTTTTGCAATGGCAGAATCTCCCTGTGTAGATTCTTTGTAAAAGCTCTTTAGGTGAATAGTCTCTCTTCCCAATGCACAGATCGAGTAGAAGTAAGAAGCCGAACTCCAGTCGCTTTCCACTTCATAGCTTTTGGTGGAAGCTTCATGATCCGGAGTGAAAGGAGCTACTTTAATTGTATTTCCTTCAAAACTGTTTTGAATCCCGAATCTTGTAAGAATATCAAGAGTCATTTCAATATAAGATCTTGAAGTCACTTCACCCACAAGATGAATCTCCAATCCGTTTTCAAGTTTTCCTGCAATAAGAAGCAGAGAGGTAATAAACTGGCTGGAAATATTCGCAGGAACATTCACAGAAGTCTGCGTAATCTTTTTCCTGTAATTTTTAAAGGAGGAAATCCTTCATTCTCCATATACTCAATCTCAGCACCAAGATCTTTCAAGGCACTTACCAGATTTTTGATAGGTCTTTCCTTCATTCTTCCGGAACCGGTAAGGATCGTTGTTTTTCCATCCTGGATAGAGTAGTAGGACGTAAGAAAACGCATGGCTGTTCCTGCATGGTGAATGTCTACCACATCGGTAACCTCAGATAATGCCTTTTTTAGCAGCTGAGTATCCTGGGAATTGGATAAATTTCCGATTTTTATATTACTAAACAGACTTTCCAGAATCAATAAACGATTCGAAATACTTTTCGAACCGCTGATCTGTACTGTTTTATTTCCTATTAATGTTGATTTTTCTAGCTTCTTCATTATTTCTTCATATTTCAAGCCTGAGATCAGATTTCAAATACTTCTATAGACATCTGGAATCTGATCTCAGGAATCTTATTTTAATTTTTCATTATTTTGATGACGGTCTTTATCACGATCTGTTTTGATTTTCATTTTTCTGTCAAAAGCATCCTGTAGATTAACTCCGGTTTGATTAGCCAGACATAAGGTAACAAAAAGTACATCTGCCAGTTCCTCACCAAGGTCTTTGGTTTTATCACTTTCCTTTTCACTCTGTTCACCATATCTTCTGGCGATGATTCTTGCCACTTCACCCACTTCCTCAGTCAGCATAGCCATATTGGTCAGTTCATTAAAATATCTTACACCGATGGTTTTGATCCATTCGTCAACCTGCTGTTGTAATTGAGTAATTTCCATTATTGATAAGCTCCGATAGTTGGATTAGGAGTTCTAGATTCATTCACAATATCAAAAGGCAGAGTGCCTGCTATTACAGGATCTCCTTTTCCTTTAGCCGGAGAGGTGGTTTTTACCCTTAGATTCATTTTTGCAGCGAAATAATTCATGAACTGCGGATCTGTATTTTTGATGCTCTGCACCACATTCACATTATTGTCGAAGGTAAAACCAGCTTCGGAAGTACTGGAATATTTTAACAGACAGTTTTGAATGAAATATTCAAATTGCTGTCCCGGTGTTTGTTCAAACTGAACCGAATTTTCTCGGTCAGAATATACAATACTGTTATATAAGTTAAATTGTTGTAAAGCACCCTGTTCTGTCTGCCCGGCAGCATTTTTCCACTCATTTGTTACGAAAATTCCTTTTCTGTCAAACGATTCAATAGATTTAGAATAGTTGGCAATAGTGGCATGAGTATAGTTGTGTTTTCCACCTTTGAAGATCCCGATACATGATAAACCAGCATTATTCATTACTAAATTTTTGGCAGTTACAGTAGAGTTTACCGCATACATACCATATTCAAAGAAAGTATGAATAAATGAATTGTTGATATTGGCTGTTGTCTGGTTCATTTCAAGACCTCTGGTTCCGCCAAATAACCTTGCATGGTTCATATTTAGAATAGAGTTGGGTTCCATTTTGATAGAATTCCAGTTTTTAGAAATGGTATCATAATAAGGGTCATTTCTGTCACCACGAAGAATTACCTGATTGTCCAGTGTTCCGTTAATATTTAAAACTGCATTTTTAGAAACCTTCATTCCACTGTTTTTGTGAAAATAAACTTTGGTTCCCGGATCTATATCCAGTGTGACATTAGGATCTATGGTAAGATCTCCGTAGATGATTTTCGCTTTATTATTGTTCCATGTTGTAGAAGAAGTAATCACATTGGGGTTCGTGGGAGTCTGAATAAAGAATTCAGCATCCTGAACAACTGAGAATAGAGTCACATGCTGTTGTCCGGCTGGTCCGGTGAAAATCACTTTGTCTTCAGCAATAGCTTCGGGCCCTGTGGCCTGAGGAGCAATTTCTACATAGATATACAGACTGTCTTTTTTTCTTAAAGGAACATCTTTAAAATCATGTCCCGGCTTTCCATCTACATTTATTCTGTATAATGATGCCGCTCCTTTTTCAAGATTTATTCTTGGGATCAGAACATCTTTATCTTCATTATTATACACCTTTACTACATAGGTCTCTGAACGCACCTGATGATAAACTGTATCGCAAAATACAGTATCTCTTGAAAATCTCAGCTGTTGCGAAGGGGCATCAAAGGTAATATCATCCTTATTACATGATACTGTTACGAGGAGCATCCAGAAAGAAAAAGCCAGTAATAATTTGAATTTCATTGAAATTAATGTTTAGTAAGTTCCAAATTTAACGAAAATACTTTGAATTTCTTATCATGAAAAAAATATTGAATTCAGTATTTGGATATTAGAAAAAAGTTGTACTTTTGCAACCTAAAATTAGCAGAGAAATATCCATTACTATTTCGAAAGCAAACTTTAATTTTTTAAAAATAGCATTATGAAAAACGGAATCCACCCAGAAAATTATAGACTTGTTGTTTTCAAAGATATGAGTAACGACGAGGTGTTTCTTTGCAAATCTACTGCAGAAACAAAAGATACTATTGAGTTCGAAGGACAAGAGTATCCACTAATCAAAATGGAAATCTCTTCAACTTCTCACCCTTTCTACACTGGTAAAGTGAAATTAGTTGACACTGCAGGTAGAGTTGATAAGTTCATGAACAAATACAAAAAATTCGCTAAGTAATTTTTGTATACTCAAAATATGAAAGCCTTTCAATTTTTTGGAAGGCTTTTTTGTGGTTAAAAGATAAATGATAAGAGTTATAAATTAAGGAAAGATGAATTCACAGTATCGTCTTCCATCTCTTAGTCTATTATCTATCCGTCTATTATCTATCAATCTATTATCTTCGATCTTCTATCTCAACTTCTCTCATCTTTTTTGTATTTTTGTTCAAAACACACCTTAGAAACCAAATATAACTCCCGGAGTATAAAATCTCCAGTTAAAAATCAAAAAATGCAATTAGTATTTTCAGACGCACAATATTGGGAAGATTTTCTTCCGCTTACCTTTACCCGACCGGTTGCAGCCATGCGATGCGGAATCCTTACCTTCTCTGAAAGATGGCAGAGAATTCTGGAGAATACCGAAATTTCTTATTTTACAGAAATGTATCTTCAGGATAAGTTTAAAACCCCGGAAGAAAAGGAAAGCCTTTTTTTAGTTCCGAACTTTATCCCTACAGAATCTGTGATTCAGCAGATCAAAGACCTTAAGCAGGGTGAAGCGTTAGTATATGAAGATGAGTTGGTAGCAGCGAAGATCAATATGAAGGGTTTTCTCTTCATCAGATCGAAAAAATGACGGATATTAAAGAAGAGCTTATTTTCTTTAAAAAACCGAAAGATTTATTTACCTATAACCATCATGCTATCGATTTTGATTTTGATCTTCTTACCCAAGGAAGAACTTCTCAGGAATTGTCTTCCACCAACGGTTTTTTAGGAGATAAAAAAGATCTTTTCATTGAAGAAGGAGCTTCTGTTGAATTCTCAACCATCAATACCAAAACCGGAAAAATCTATATTGGTAAAAATACAGAGATCATGGAAGGCTGCCATCTTCGCGGGCCTATCGCACTTTGTGATGACTCTAAATTTAATCTTGGTGCCAAAATTTATGGAGCCACTACAGTAGGACCACATTGTAAAGTAGGAGGAGAGGTGAACAATATTATTATTTTCGGATATTCCAGTAAAGGTCATGAAGGGTTTGTTGGAAATTCTGTGATTGGTGAATGGTGTAACTTTGGAGCAGACAGCAATTCATCCAACATGAAAAATAACTACGGAAATGTAAAATTCTGGAGTTATAGAACCAAAGCTTTTGAAGACACTGGCTTACAGTTTGCCGGCTTGATCATGGGTGATCATTCAAAAACGGCGATCAATACACAGCTGAATACAGGAACTGTCATTGGAGTTGCCTCCAATATCTTCAAACCAGGTTTCCCACCTAATCTTGTGGAAAACTTTTCATGGGGCGGCTTGAAAGATGATGAAAGATTCAGATTAGATAAAGTCTATGAAGTAGCAGAAAGAGCCATGGCGAGAAGAAAAGTAGCTTTAACAGAAGAAGATAAGGCGATTTTGAAACATGTTTTTGAAACGTATTAAAAAAGTAAACCTCCGGATTTCGGAGGTTTTTTTCGTTTAATAATATTCAATTTTCCTAATCCATTTATATAAATCTTTTCCATTTATATTTTTAATAATTTCTGTCCAGTTTTTTTGCTTATCAAACTTATATTTGAAATTTATTATGATTGGCTCTACGATTTTATCTTCCAGTATAGGTTTATCTAAATAAATTAATCTGATTATATAATTTCCTTTGTACTCATACCTGCTATCTTGCCAAAGTTTTTCTTTGTAGTACATGGTTTTTTGTTTCAACTTTTGATCTTTAGTATATATATAAATAGTATATGTCTTTTTTCCATCATCATCTATACTTTCAGTTTTGATTATTTTTCCGTTTTCATATATGATGTATGACAATATTTTTCCGTTATTGAAGTCTGTTTGTTTTATTATATTCCCATGCTCATCATACTCATATTTAAGATGTCTGCCTAAAGATATTTTTTTATTTTGATAATCACTCTTATAATCAAAATACTTCTCTTCAATTATTTTATATTGGTCATCATACATTTTTATTCTATTCAATTTCTGATGATAAATGGAGTCCTTGCCTTCTGTATAACCTTTGCCTACTTTCTTCCAAATATCATTTGTAATTGCAAAAATGCTATCCGTCTTTGAAATTGCATCAAACTTGGTAATAAATAAAGGGTTGAAACTTTCAAGGTTATTCCCGTATTTTTTCATAGGCTCATCCTTTCTTTTATAGTACAATTCTGAGAATTTGGCAGTTTTGCTATTTCCATCATAAAAATAGTGACGAGTACTTTCTGAATACCCTCTTGTATTTTGAGTCGTCAACCTATTTAAGCTATCATAAACATAATTGTAATCATCTACAATTTTTCCTGATTTATAATACCACGTTTCTTTTGTTATATTCCGGTTTTTATCATAGAATGTTTCATTATTGATATATCGGCAGAAATCTGTTTCAAACCATGTGTCCTGCATTCTGTTTCTTAGATTTTTTGGAGTCATAATTACAGCATGCCCATATTCACTATCATTACTCAAAAAAGTATATGGTCTTGAATCATTTAGAAAAAGGACATATTCTTTTACGAATTTTGGTTTCCCTAAAATTGAATCTTTTATAACTTGAGCGTTAAAACAAGCAGATAAAAAAAATAAGATAAATAGTATTTGTTTCATATTTCATCACTTGAAAAAGCCTCCGAAGAGGCTCTATTTATTGCTTAGTGAAAGTCAAATCTTTTGTTTCAGGTAGATAAATGTTAATATCTGTTCCGGGTGGACATCTTTTGCTGTCAAGAATTATATCGTTTGGGCGATATTCCCATGATATTTGAGTACTATTAAGCCTTTTTAAAATTATACTTCCCCAGCCTACACCACAATTAGTACCTCCATAATATAATAAAAGTTTATTTCCATTATCTTCAACCCACATGCTATAAATGGAGTGTATTAATTGTTGCTCAGGTAAATTCATACCCTGAGTATTTTGAACTACTTGATCTGAAGAATTTTTAATAATATATTTAATAGATAATACATCTTTATAATATTTGTATTGACTACCATCAAAAAGTTTATGAATAAGTTTATTAATGAATAACGTTATTTTATTATTCTGATAAGAAGCTTCATAAGTTCCAATGAAAGAGTTTAGTTCATTATTAGTATCTTTTAAGTAGGAGTAATTGGGAATTTCTGTATAATCAGTCCTTAAAGGATAAATTTGTTGCGCTCTACATGAAAACACAACAAAAATCCCCATTATAATTAGACCATTTCTCATTACTGTTTTGTAAATATTAAATCCTTTGTCTCTGGTAAATATATCTTTGTATCTAAGGTTGGAGGACATTTGCTGGCTGTTGTTACAATATCATTGGGTCTATATTCCCATGAGATTTGTGTTGAATTAATCTTCTTTAATTTAATTTCTCCAAAACCAACGTTACAATTAGTTCCATTATATATTAACTCTGCTTTATTTCCATTTTCTATAACCCATAAGCTATAAATTGTATATTTAAGGCTATTATCGGGTAATCCTATATTTTTAGTATCTTGTAATATAGCGCCAGAAGAATCTTTGGCAATGTATTTTACAGATAGAACGTCCCTGTAGATTTGCTTTCCTTTAGTATTAAAAAAGCTTGTCATTTTCTTTAGTAATATAAAGAATGATTTGAACTCCATTATAAACTGATGAGTATATACCTACAAATGATTGAAGTTCATTGTTTGTATCTTTCAAGTGAGACATATTAGGAACATTATTTACTGAAGTTAACAAAGGATAAGTTTGTTGCGCTTTACAAAAAAGCACAACAAATATTCCCAATATTTTAAATAAACATTTCACTATTGTTTAGTAAAAATTAAATCCTTCGTTTCCGGTAAATAGATCTTTGTATCCAAAGTTGGAGGACATTTGCTTGCAGTTGTTACAATATCATCCGGACGATATTCCCAAGATAACTGAGTTGAATTAATTTTCTTTAAACGAATATCTCCCCATCCTACGCTACAATTTGTCCCACTATAAATAAAATTGATGATACCTTGAGAAGGTGTTGTGCCAATGCTATATAATTCAATATTGTATAAATTATTATTTTGTGTATCCTGTAAGGTAACTCCTGCTGAATTTTTAACAATATACTTTACTATCAATGCATCCATATAGTAATTTTTTTTAGCACTTTCTTCTAATTTATTTTCTTGTTTGGTAATGAATATGGTAACTTCATTACCATTAAAGTTAGCTTTGTAGATTCCTATATAGGGATTTAACTCGTTATTAGTATCTTTTAGGTGAGCACCATTAGGAATAGTTGAAAAAGCAGTGTTAAGAGGTAAAATTTGCCCTTTACATGATATCAGATTTATGGTTAATATAAATACCATTAGTATTTTGGATTGTATTATATTCATATTATTTTATTTTTAAATTATTAATTAGGACATGGTGTTCCAACAGGTATGCCATTGCTATTTAAAGCTACATTATTAACAGTTCCATTGGCCTCTATTCGTTGTAAATTTACTTTTCCGTCCAATCCCATGTTTTTTAAAGAGTCAAAAAATAATTTTTCCAATCCCTTTTCATTAAGATCACCGGCTGAATTTTTAATATATGTGTTTCCATTTAAATTTGTATCAGTTAATTCCTTAACAGTTTTACGATAATCTTTTTCAAATTGATTCATTTGTGCAGGTGTATAAACGTAGCCTCCCAATTCTGACCCTGTTCCTGTATACTTTATTACATAATGTATATATTGAGCATTATTAGGGCAAGTATTGCACCATTCTGCTGCAATCATGCCAAGATAGGCATTTCCGACCCCATCTTGTGCACTTTGTGCTGCTGCAAATCCAAACAGAGCATCCACAATATCAGGAGGTGAAAACATATGGGTTCCGGTTGCGGTATGGTTATGATAGCCACCATATGAATCGATTACATCATTAAATACAACTTTGTGGGCTTGATTTACATCAGCAGGAACAAGAGGTCCTCCATTTTTCGGCTCTTTAAAACCGATCTCTCCAGCTTTCATGTCGCTAAGTGTTTTCAACGCCTGTGCTTTTACATCATTTATTCCTTGTTGGACTTTGGGTTTGTTCAGGAGGTTTTTGGTTTTCTCACAAGGATTAGTTGGTGGACCACCCATGCCACCACTGCTTTCACCGCCACCAGGACTCACATCCGGTTTGATGCAGTTATTCAATCCTGTACAGCCACTTTTGGGGCCAGTGCCTTTCGGACCTCCTTTGGGTGGAGAAATATCAATATTTCCGATATCGCAGGCATCATTGGAGTCAAATCCACAGCCGCTGCCTTTATTCAAACCGCTTTTCAGTTTATTTTTTAGATAAGCGATACTGAATATTTTCAGCACTTCATCATAGTAGTCGTTTCCGGAATCCAACTTTCTGAATTCCACTTCAGTTTCTTCATTCCTCAGAATACCGGCCATTAATCCGCTTACCTGTCCATTTCTTACCATCGGATAAATAATCCAGCGTTCATCTTCCAAAAGCATACTCTGGGAATGCAGCCTGAATTCTACATATTCTTCATCACTTTTACCCAGATTTCCCGATTTTATGGCAGAAGTTCTTGTATAATGCGTTTTATGAATCCCATCATAGTTTTCCATAAGAGTTTTGAAACCTTTGGCATAATCTATAGGTTCATCATTGAAAGAGGTAAATACCTGAAACTTGTTGGAGTAATATTGTTCTTCTTTAGCTGAGAGATAATCTTCACCGGTTCTACAGGACTGTAAAGACAGGGCTAAAGCAAACAGCAGCATAAGCCGCGGTGCTAAATTTTTCTTCATACGGGTGTTTTTTAATTCGTTAAATATAAATATTTTTTATTACATCACAACATGGAGATTTTTATAATGTTTTTAAAAAAAAATTTTTCTATATTATTGTTTAATACATTAATACCATCCAAAAAACGAATTCAATAAAAGATTTAGGAATGGTTTTGTCGCATGTGGTGATCCCATGAAAAATAAAAACTTCAAATTTTTCAAAGTTTTTTTATTTTTGATGTAATAGATTGTAAAGACCAGTTGTCTTACCTATAAGAAACAAAACTCATGACCCAAGAAACTTTCAAGAATACGGTGTTTATTCTCAAAGACGAGATGTATCGTTTTGCGAAGCGATTCGTCATGAGTAGTGATGAGGCAGAAGATGTAGTGCAGGATATTATGATGAAGTTCTGGCAGAAAAGGGATGAACTGGGGCAGTTTGGGAACTTAAAATCCTATGCGCTGAAGTCTGTCCGGAACGAATGCCTGAACCGCCTGAAGCATCACGATGTGAAGATAGGCTTTGCGGATATGCAGCTTCACCGGTCGGAGCTTTACAGTATGGAAGTTGATAACCTTAAGGAACATATTGTAGGATTTATCAATCAGCTCCCCGAAAAACAGAAGCAGGTGATCCACTTGAAAGATGTAGAAGAGTACGATGTTTCCGAAATTTCTGAGATGCTGGAAATGGAGGAAAATGCAGTAAGGGTAAACCTTATGCGGGCAAGACAAAAAGTAAAAGAACAAATCTCACAACTGATGAGCTATGAAAAAGATCAATTACAAGATAAATACGATGAAATCTTCCGGGAGATAAAGGAAGAAAAAATGGAATGGAGCTTTGATGACTTCCTTCAGCAGGCTGAAAGCACAACCTCTGAAGACCATACAACGCCAATTATTCCTTTAGATGAAAAGAAAAAACCCTCTTTTCCCAAATGGTTCTGGATGGCAGCCAGTGTAATGTTGGTCTTTGGAATCGGTTTTTTCCTTAAAAATAATTCGGGAGCAGAGGTTCAGGATAAGGAAAACATGGTGAAAAATGAAGTGTTGAAACAAAAGTCCGGGTTTATTGAAGAAAACCATAATCATCAGGAACAAGTGGCAGTGAATCACACCGATTCTATTTCAGGAACCAAAAAAGATTCCATTTTTCAGGATAATCATGTGGCTGAAAAAGATGTAATGGATGAAATCTTACCAAAAAGAGGAAGACTGAAAAAGGAAAAAAAACCAAGATATGCTGACAATTCCTCTTTTAATAATAAAACTAAAGATTCTACAGGATATAAAAATTCTTACGTTATTGTCAACGGAAAAAGAATTGATAATGTAGAAGAAGCAATTAATGTAACAAAATACTCATTCCAGATATTTGCAAATAACGTTAGTGAAAAATTGGCACAGCCTACGGTGGTAGATGATGATTATTAATCTGAACAACAGTTGCCATCATTAACTTAAAAAAAATAAAATTGACTCATGAAAAAACTATTCATAATATTCGCTCTTGCTTTTTCCCATTTCTTTAATGTATATGGACAAAAAGATAAATTTGATCAACTCTTTGACAAATATCAGGAAGTAGAGGGAGTAACTTCCATTAAGATTGCCAAACCGATGTTCGGAATGCTCAGCAGTCTCAATATTGATGATTCCCAGCTGGATCAGATAAAACCGTTATTGTCAAAGATCAACGGACTTAAGATCCTTATCACGGAAAATCCGGAGAAAGGAAATACTGCCGAAGGACGTAAGGTTCAGAGTAACATGTCTCAATTGAGTAAGGATATTTCTTCTTATTTAAAGAATCTGAACTACAACGAAATCATGTCCGTAAATAATGCGGGAGCAAAGGTAAAATTCCTTTCTGCAGAAGCTAAAAACGGTATTCTGGACGATCTGTTGCTAAGTATTGACGGCGGAAGCGGGGAAAGTATTTTTGTAATGCTTGACGGAAAACTGTCTATGGATGATGTAAGCAAGATTATTAATTCCAGCGAAACGAAAAAGAGCCCGATCTCTGTCACAAGAAATAGTCTTACTTCTGATAATAATTCATCTTACCTTAACGGGGAAGCCAGAAATGTAGGTGATTTTTCAGGAATTCAGGTAAGTACTGGTGTCAATGTAATCTTTAAACAGGAAAAACCAACCAGTGTAAAAGTAATTGCAGATTCAGATAAATTAGAATACATTATTACCAAAGTGGAGAATGGTGTTCTAAGAATTTATATTGATAATAAAGGGGTAAGAAACCTGAGATTTAAAAATTTAAGTGTTAATGTATCTTCTCCAAGAATGGAAAGTGTTGATGTTTCATCAGGTTCTAATCTTACCATTGTAAATTCTATTCAGGAAAAAAACATGAGAATTGATGCTTCATCCGGAGCTAATATTACCGGTGATTTCAAAATCTCAAATGCGGCAACTATTTCAGTGTCATCAGGATCTAATGTGAGAGCTGGAATAACGGCCGGAAATATAGGAATCAAAAGTTCAAGCGGATCTAATATGAGTTTGAGCGGGAAAGCAGATTCCGGAACGATAGATATCAGCAGCGGAGCCTTATGTAAAGCAGATGATTTAAAATTCACTTACCTTGAAACGGAAGCCACTTCCGGAGGAAATCTTACCGTAAACGTATCGGATAAATTAAAAGTAAGAGCATCTTCAGGAGGATCTGTGAGATATAAAGGAAGACCGGAAATCGATGCGAATATCAGTAAAACCTCTGGAGGACTGCTAAGACCAATGGATTAAAATCATGACCATGAAAACATTCAGAATTATTGTCTTCTCAATTTTAGTCATTGGCAGCCTTCAATCTTGTATTGTTTCTGAAAAACCCAATATGGATTTCTTTTCAGATACCAGGTATGATTTCAAAGATGCCAAGTTCACAAGCTTTAATGTGCCATTATTATTGGCTAAACCATACATCAAAAAAGCTTTAAGGCAAGACGGGGAAAGTGAAGAACTCATCAGCCTTATCAAAAAGGTTTCTAAAATAAAGGTTCTTACAGTAGAAAACGGAAGCAAAGAAATGCTGAATGATTATGCGAAATTTTTGAATAATAATCGTTACGAAGACTGGGCTACTATAAAACATAATGGCGAAAATGTTAACCTTCGTGTAAAGCAAAAAGGAGAGGCCATTAAAAATATGCTGATTACAGTGAATTCTGATAAAGAACTCGTTTTTGTGGACGTAAAAGGAGATTTTACTCCTGATGATATTTCAAAAATGATTAATGCTGTTTCAGATAAGTAATTCTTTTTCACTTCAAAAATCTTCTTATGGAAAAGCTGATCAAAGAAGTTCGTATTTTGAAAATTTATGCAGCTTCACTTACTGTAGTTTGTGTATTACTTTTTATACTGGCATTTAAAGCTACTCCTTCTGTTGAACGTTTTAAAGAGATAGATGTAGAACGCATCAATATTGTTGAAAAAGACGGAACTTTAAAAATGGTTATCAGTAATAAAGAACGTCAGCATCCGGGGATGGTGAATCACAAAAATATGAAGCAAAGAGAAAGAGATGCAGGATTGATCTTCTTTAATTCATTAGGAGATGAATGTGGTGGACTTGTATATGATGCCGATGAAAAAGGATCCGGGATGGTGTATTCAATAGATCAGAGAAATACAGATCAGATAATGCAGTTACAATATATGGAAGAAACCGGAAAAGATAAAAAAAGAGTGTACGGTTTAAAACTTTGGGATCGTCCGGATGATTTTCCGCTAGAAGCGATTATTAAGTTTGAAGATTCTCTGAAAAAGCTCAATGATCCTGTTGCAAGCAAAAAAGCATACGCCATGCTTAGAGAACAGGGGAAGTTAACCAATGAACGATTTTTTGCAGGCAAAGCTGCGAATGGAGATGTGGGAGTTTTTATTCGTGATACTAAAGGAAAAGTAAGATTAAAGTTATACGTTGATAAAAATAATCAGACTCATATTGAGAATCTGGACGAAAATGGAAATATTCTGAAATAGACATAATTATTTAAAATATTAACTCTAGACAAGTAGTTTCGGATATACTAAATTTATTTTGTGAAGGAAAACCGTTCTTAAAAAGGGCGGTTTTTCGATTTAACTTATTGATTATTAAATTTTATTTAAACTATTAAAAATGATTTTCATATGTCATCAAAATAACCTAATTTTGCAAAGAAAGTAAAGATGTCTATTCATAACAAAATTGTAGAGACAGCCATCACTTTCGATGACGTTCTTCTAGTCCCTTCTTATTCAGAAGTTTTACCTAACCAGGTTTCTTTAAAATCAAGACTTACCGATAAAATCACGCTGAATGTTCCGATAGTTTCCGCTGCAATGGACACTGTTACAGAGGCAGATTTGGCGATTGCATTGGCAAGAGTTGGTGGTTTAGGTTTCATCCATAAAAATATGACGATCGCAGAACAGGCTGCACAAGTAAACAGAGTAAAACGTTCCGAAAATGGAATGATCTCTGACCCTGTAACGCTTTCAAAAGATCATACTTTAGGTGAAGCTAGAGAATTAATGGCTAAATATAAAATATCTGGCCTTCCCGTGGTTGATCCCAATAATGTATTAATCGGAATTATCACAAACAGAGACGTAAAATATCAGGAAAACCTTGATGTAAAGGTTGAAGAGATCATGACTAAAGATAACCTGATCACCTCTGATAAAAATACCAATCTTGAGAAAGCAAAAGAAATTCTTCTTAAAAACAGAGTTGAAAAACTTCCTATTGTAGATGCTGAAAACAAATTGGTTGGTCTAATTACCATTAAAGATATCGATAATCAGCTTGAATACCCAAATGCAAACAAAGATCAAAACGGTAGATTAATCGTTGGTGCAGGTGTTGGAGTGGGCGAAGATACATTGGAAAGAATCGAGGCTCTTGTAAAAGCAGGAGTTGATATCATTGGTATTGATTCTGCTCACGGACATTCTATTGGAGTTTTAAATAAGATCAAAGAAATCAGACAAGTATATCCGGATTTGGATATCGTTGGTGGAAATATCGTAACAGCTGAAGCGGCGAAAGATCTTATTGAAGCTGGAGCAAACGTTCTGAAAGTAGGTGTTGGTCCTGGTTCTATTTGTACAACACGAGTGGTTGCTGGAGTTGGGGTTCCTCAATTATCTGCGATCTATAACGTTTACGAATATGCTCAGACTAAAAATATTGCAGTAATTGCTGACGGAGGTATTAAACTGTCAGGAGATATCGTAAAAGCAATTGCGAGTGGAGCAGGAGCAGTGATGTTAGGATCTCTTTTAGCAGGAACTGATGAAGCTCCGGGTGAAGAAATCATTTTCCAAGGTAGAAAATTCAAAACATACCAAGGGATGGGAAGCCTTTCTGCTATGAAGAGAGGAGGAAAAGAAAGATATTTCCAAAGTGAGGCTAAAAAATTCGTTCCGGAAGGAATTGAAGGAAGAGTACCAAGTAAAGGGAAATTGGAAGAAGTTATTTTCCAGTTAGTTGGAGGATTAAGAGCAGGAATGGGATATTGTGGAGCTAAAGATATTGAAACTTTACAGAAAGATTCCAAATTGGTAATGATTACAGGAAGTGGTTTGAAAGAGTCACACCCACACGATGTGATTATCACCCAGGAAGCTCCAAACTATTCTTTATAAAAGTATTAAATAATATAAAAAAGACTGCCTCATCATAAAGGCAGTCTTTTTTTATGAATAAAGTGAGGTTTTTGAATTACTAATCAAAATAAATAATTCATTTAATTAGTTTTAAGTAACTTCTAATTGTTTTTGAAAATAAATATTTAGATTGTTGTAACAAAAAAATATGTTTTTCGACTAACCATTATGATTTTTAAAGTGTGTTTGTTTTTTATATGTAGAAAATGAATGTAACTGATTAAAATGCGACTGAAATGTGAATTGAAAAAACTTTTTAAAAATTATAGAAATGAAGAAAACTTTCCTTTATGGAGCCGCGCTATTTTCGCTTTCATTAACAGCTCAACAACAGCCACCTAAACAGAAACTATGTGGATTTGATCAGCTTTTAAAACAACAGGACAAAGAAAACCCAGGAGCAAGAATAGCTCTTGAGAATATTGCTAGAAAAATTCAGTTAGAACAGAAAAAGAATCCATCAGCTTTTAATAAGACCGTAAATGGAGTTTATGAAATTCCGGTTGTTGTACACGTAATTGAAGGAGGAGATGGTGCATTTAGCAGAACGAATGCACAGATTCAGGCTTGGATTGAAAATGCTAATAAAATGTATGCAGGGACTTATCCATGGCCCTCTAATGGGGTACCGGGTGACTTTGGTACTTCTGCTGTATTTCCTATTAAGCTGGTACTGGCAAAAAGAACCCCACAATGTACAGAAACAACAGGTATTGTAAGATATAACGGAAGCTCTTTGCCTGGATATGCCACTTCCGGAATGGCCCAGTATACACCAAATGGTGCAACAAGAGCTGCTATTAAGAATTTAGCTCCACATTGGCCCGAAGCTTCTTATTTTAATATTTATTTAATAAGTATGTTTGATGGAGATACAAATCAGGACTCAGGATTGATGGGATTTGCAACATTTCCAAATTCACCAGATAACCAGTACGAGTCTTTCATGAAAGCAGGAACAGTTACCAATTTACATGATACAACTTTTGCTCATGAGTTTGGGCATGCTATGGGATTATATCATACATTCGAGGGAGGAGACTACCAGGTTCCAAGTACAAGTCCAGATTATTGCCCTCCTACTACGGGAGACTGTACTAAAGATGATGACATGGTTTGTGACACAGAAAGAGCGGGAGCTGCTTATTTAACTTATCCTCCAACAAACGCTCAGATTAACCCATGTACACAAGCTAACTATCAGGGAGTACAGTATAATATGATGAATTATACCAATTCCATAGCTCAGAAATTTACTCCGGGGCAAGGTGATAAAATAAACGGTCTTTTTATGCTGGTTAGAAGCAATTTGACAACATCAAAAGGAGCAACTGCACTATCTGGAACTACTGTCTCTACTGTTCCGATTGCTGCGGTATGCCTTCCTTCTGGAGTTGCTCATGCACCATCAACTGGAACGTTGGTCGGTCCTATTTCTGTCAAATTAGGACAAATTAATAATGCTACTGCCGGTTCTTGGGCTGGAGATCCTTATTATTACATTGATTATACATCAAAGAATTGTTTAGCGAATGTTCATACAACATTAGGTGTTAATCAATCACAGAATATACAGGTTGGTTTTGTTGGAAATGATCAGTCTGTAAGAGTTTGGATAGATTATAACAATAACGGTACATTTGAAGATTCTGAATTGGTTGCATCTGGAGATGATGTGGCAATTGACCCAGTTACTGAGATCGGAGCCTTTTCTGCCTCTTTTACACCTCCTGCAAGTGCAGTATTAGGTACACCTTTAAGAATGAGGGTTTTGGTTGATTATGCTGACCCTGCACAAATGATTGCATGTGGACAGCTAAATTATGGGCAAGCTGAGGATTATTCTGTAACATTAGTTTCAAATCTTGGAACTAATGAAGTAAAAACTAATAATACTGATTTAATGATTTATCCTAATCCTGTTGCTACGGGAGATAAAGTTTTCATCAAGGCTAAAAATGCTAAAAATTTGAAAGTTTCAATTTCTGATATGGCAGGAAGACTGGTTGGAAGTCCATCTGTATCTGAAGAAGGAAATGGAATTTATAAAGTAAATCAACAACTTGGAAAAGGGGTTTATATGATTCAGGTTTCTAATGGAAAAGACAGCAAAACTTCTAAGCTGATCATCAAATAAATTGATTAAGTTTAAGTAAATATTTATGCCTCCAATGAATGGAGGCATTTTTTATTTCACTTTTTTATATTTGAATCTTGGTTTGATAACCTTATTCAAAAACTTCCCTTTGGAAGATGCCTTGCCAAAGTTTTCAGCAATGTGAAGTGGTACTTTAAAATAGTCGTATACAGCCCCAGACTGATATATGATTCTTAATATTTCAGTTTCCGGAAAGTATATAAAATTATTAACAACACTAGAAGGCATATTTATTACGATCAAAAAATATTCCCTGAATTGAGAAAGAAAAGCTCCTGGAAACTCCAGAAGCTCTCATTAATTTTATAAAAAAATGCGATTCTATTTTTTTATGAATTTAAACTCATAGAATTGAAATTCTCTGGTTGTAATTTTTAACACATAAGCACCTGAAGTAAGTTCTGAAACATCAATTTTTGAATTGAATATTTCGGATTTTACAAGTCGACCGTCAATATTGTAAATCTGGATAATCTGTCCATCCTTAATTCCTGAAATTTGGATGAAATCTGAAACAGGATTAGGAAAAACTTGAATTTTGTCTTTAGAAACTTCTTGTATTCCAAGTGCGGGACCCTGTACATCACCTGTCATTATAGAATTATTAGGTGTTAAGTTACCACTGCATTGGCCGGTGGTTACCGCAGTGTTTTCAATCCATGTTCCAGCATTATTGCCTGGCGGTATAGGAAGGGAATTATTCCCTGTTGAGTTGTAATAAATTAAATCGGGAGTTGTAAAAGTACCATCTCCTTCATCACCAAGGAATTCCCATCTTGTAAGTGCATTGTTCCACTGAATTTTAAACTCACAGTTACCCAATCCACCACAAGGCTGCTGATCATTAATAGGGGTTGTCATATAGATGTTTTTGTTAAAAGCATCTACTCCTGTTTTGTTGAAGGTAAAATCTTGATCTTCAAAGAGATTATGACATCCGTTAAAAGTGATTGTCTGGGCTGAAGCTGAGCCTGCGAGTGCCAGACATAGTAAGTAAAGAATTTTCATAATTTTAATTTTGTGATGGGTATACTCCATATAATGCAATAATACATTTCAGAGTAATAAACGGAGGTCTGTTTTCATGAGCCTGATTTCCTCCGGTATTGTTCAGCATCGTGCTCTTCATTGTAGTATTTGTTGCTGCATCCGAATATTCTTTATCCAAAACTTTTGTATTGGCGGGAAGGTTTCCTGTAGGCAGATTTTGGTTACCATCAGTAGTTACTGCATTTACTGTATGATTGTGAGCAGGCATTTGAGTTACTGTTAAAGTGACGCTCTCAGCACCGCCATTCTGCCCCATCGTGTAAGTGGTAGGTCCTCCGGGAGCTTGCCCATTGTGTACAAGTACCCTTCCTCTCATGTCGGGTAATGCAAAGGTTGTAATTCCGTCTCCTCCATAAGTAGTTCCCAAAAGAGAAAAAAGAGCTTGATTTTGGGCAATTGACATAAGTTGCCCATTACATTCTGCCCAATTTTTCGGTGCAAAATTAAAAGCAACAAAAGCAATTTGTCCTACAAATGGTTCTGATGCCTGAGCTTTTAGTATAGGAGAAAATACACTGATCATAAACAGTGTAGATGCATAAAGTAAATTTTTCATGATAATCGATTTTTATTAGTATAAATTTAAAAAGAAAAACCTTTCAGATTGAACTAAAAGGTTTGAATTTATTAATGATTTTTGCTGTTTCTATAGATATTTTCTCTAGGAATTTAATAAATCGTGATAATTTGTAATATGAAGATATCCTTCTTCTTTAATACTCACAACTAATTGATGTTGGGCAGCTATGTCATAGATTTCCTTTGGAGACATACTTCCTTTTTCGCTAAGAGTAATGCTCATACTTTTAAGCAAATCAAGATGTAGGATTAGATCTTCTCTTGTCTTATGTGCGAGCTCCTGTATTAGTTTTTCTATTCTTTCATCGGTGATGTGCTGCTGCATGCGGTGAGGATACGCTTCAAGATTATAAGCCGCCTGATAATCATCTTCGAAACCATATTTTCTGATAAAATCAATAGCCAGGATTGTTGCTTGCTCTCTGTCATGACTTCTTCCGATGCTGGCATGCTGGTTTCCGAAAATAATTTCTTCGGCAATTCCCCCTGCAAGATAGATTTTGACTCTATTCAAAAGACTTTCCTTTGTATCGTGGATCTGATGTGGAAAAGTAAACCCGGCTGCATAACTGCTTGCTACCTTACTTTTAAGCTGTAAAGGAGCAAAGCCTGTATAGAGCATGTAAGAAATCGCATGCCCACATTCATGAACACTGATATTGGCCACAGCATCCTGTTGGTTGGCCTGTCTTATGCTGTCGATTCTTCCCAGGTATGGAATTTCAATAGTTCTGTCACCAATTTTTCCGGTAATAATCTTGCTTTCCTGAAGATAGTTGATCTCGATAGTCTTATCATCATGGATAATTGCTTCGAAAAGAAACTTGCTAAGATTGGTATCCAGGATATCTACTACGCTGCTGAATACTGGGCGGACTCCCTGAACCGGAAAAACTCCGTTTCTGTAGATCAGTTCGTTGATCGCTTTATTTATTTTTAAAGAAACTCCAAATTTCGTTTTGGTTTTATGCTTCAGATTATTGATCTCCCGCTGGATCAGCTTATGAAAATCTTCGGTTTTTAATGAAAAATAAATCAGATGAATATTCCCGAATCTGGCAACCTGCTCAGGCCGGAATTTTCTGGCTAAAGCATTTTTAATATCAACTACCGTTATTTTTTTAGTGAATGCATGATAAATATTGGCATCTACATCTGCTTCACTGGTCTCTCTTGACATCTGAAAGGCTTCATCCAGGTTTCCACTAATGATGATAAGCATTTTGCTGTAATCCACCGGCTCATAGATTTTCTTTTCTTTCTGTTTTTTGCGGATTAGCTTAATCATATCTTCCTCTTTCATATCAATGATGCTCATGACATCATCATCCATGCTGAGGTATTTTTTTAATTCTTTGGCGTCCCATAGATTTAGGTAAGGATTCTCATCCAGTTCTGTTTCTCCGTTTAGCTTTCGTCTATCGTTTTCTTTTTTTCGGAAAAGGTAAGAGAATAAATAATGTTCAAGATCCTCCCGCTCTCTTTTGCTGAGGCGTCCATCGCTCAAAAGCTCCCAAAAATCAGTGAACTTAGTTTGTGGAACCGGTATGCCATCCGGATCAATAGTATTGAAACGTTGGATTTCGTCAAAAAGGGCAATGCTGGGTTTCTCATCACTTAATCCGTTAGTCTGCAGGATATCTGAAACACTTTTACTCCAGGATGTTTCATCCGTATTGCTTAATTCAATTTCTACAAAACGGTTTTGAAAATCAAGAAAACGAACCATCTTTCTCACCAGATCCGTTTTTCCAACTCCGGTCATTCCCCATAGATTGATCACCACGGGACGGGTAAGAATCTCAGGCATCAGATACCAGATCTGAATATATTCCATAATATCATCGATGATCTTATCTATGCCGATGAATTCTTTTTTAAGATAAGCTTTGCAATCGTCCAGCTTTTTCTTTTTCTTCTGAATTTCTTCTTTATCAATAATCATAGATGAAAAATACATTATTTTTTTAGATTATCCTTGAAATCATCAATTCTGAAATCTGTCAATGCATTTCCCTTTTCAATTTTTTCCCTGGAATAAAGCTTGAAGTCATTTTCAGTCTTTTCCAGGAGATAATCATAAGGTCCCACATGGGAAATAAGTTTTACCAGAACGGGAGAGATTTCAAGACAGATAAAAAGCCCCATAATAAATGTAGCTGCCAGTCCTATAATGGCAGAATTTTTACCCAATTCATCCAATGCCTGAAGTCGGGCTGCAAAACCATTGAACTTATCTTCGAATGTTTCTGTAGATTTTCTTTCTGTTTCAAGATTGGTATATACTTTTGAAATTTCTTTATCCAGATATTCCAGTCTTGGAGCTACCTGTTTTTGATAATTTTCAAGATCCTGTCTGCGTTGTTCTTTCAATTGTTGTTTACGCTTGGCATTAGGCCCATATCCTTCTTTTCCACTGGTTAAACCAGATTCTTTTCCCAAAATTTCCTTTTCAAGTTCTACAGATGCAGAATCATATGATTGCTGATATAAAGCAGTTTTTTCTGCGATCTGTTTCTTCTCTGTTTCAAAAGGGCCGCTTTGCTGAAGAATTCTTCCCGTCATTTCACCCTGAAGCTGTTTTTTATTCCTTTGGATAATGGTGTTGAGTTGTTTGTTTACCTCTTTTTCAAAAATTTTAAGCTCTAAAGGTTTTGAAATAATAATCCCTAGAAATGTAGCAAGGATTAAACGAGGAATAGACATGAGAATCTGATTCCACCATGTTCCCGTTTTTTTGATGGAAGACACAATATATCTGTCGAGGTTAAAAATCATTAATCCCCACAGAATTCCAAATCCTATTGATGTCCATATATCATCAAATACTGTATACATAGCATACCCCGCAGATAGAGTTGCAAATACTGCGGTGAATAGGACAATTCCTCCAATACCGGAAAATTTATTCCACTCACTTGGAGTCTTTCTTAAAATATGGATGTTCCCGCCGGAGCATATCATGAGGAACTTCTGGAACCAATTTATTTTATGATTCGTTTGATTTATAGTTTGTTGGTTTGTTTTCATCATAGAAAATTTATACAAAGGTAGTATTAAAAATCATACCAATGTAAAAGATAGTATTATGTTTTGCAAAGTAATTAAAATTTTATTTTTTTATCTTAAATAATGGAGTAAAATCAGAATTCAAACTCAATAACTTTAATAATTGGTAATATAAAGCAGCTCATCTTTTATCAATTTTATCTTTCTTTTGTAATTTGTAATGTTTTGAAATCCAGTATTAAAAGGGTTTTACATGTTGGGGTGAAAAAAAAACAGAAATTATTTGGAGAAGTCATAAAAAATGTTAAATTTGTTATCAAGGGGAAGTCGAACAATTGTTATTATGACTCTAGAGGTATCGCAATACAGGCCGAAAATCCTGTCTTCCCCTTTTTAAAAAAACTATATCATGATAACCAGAAAAACATTCTTATCTCTAAGTTCATTAGGGATGATTTCGCTATTATTTCCTAGTTTTTTATTTTCAAAGACCCAACCTGGTTCTTTTGAAGATGTCAATAAGCTTTTGAAGTTGGCCGCAGATTTAAGAAAGCAAAAGAAATGGAGTGAAGCTCAAGCTAAATACAAACAAATTATTGAGCAATATCCTAATGAAATCAGAGCTTATGACGGGATGAGAAAAGCCCTGCTATCTGATAAAAAGAAAGAATGGGAAGTAATCCTTATGTTTAGAGCTGCACTGGCTTTAAATCCTGATAGTTCTGATCTTCAGCGTCGTCTTTATAAAGAATATATGAATGCTTCTCTGGGGAATAAAAAAATCAAAAAACTTATTGCCTTTGACGGACGTTTGCTTAGTGAGGTTAAAAGTAAATTTGAAGGTTTAACAGACATTAATGCCAGAAGTAATAACAGAGATAAGCAATATTCTAAAATCTGTAAACTGGTAGAACTCAATGCCGATACTGTGCATCCTCATAAAAATTTGGCTCTAAAGGCGTATAATAAAAAACAATATCAAAGCTTTAAAAAAGATTTGATGCATTATCATCAGACCAGCTAGAGATTGAGTTGAAAGAATTGTTAGCCAAACCCGATTCTCCGGATAGAAAACAACACATCCGAGAACTGTATAAAGTAAGCGTTACCACACTTAAAAAAGAGAAAAAGGGTCCTGAAGCCTTTAATAAAGCACTTACTTACTATAATACAATTGACAAAAAAGATCCGTTGTTTCTAGGATATATCAGACAATTAGGACGCTATCAAAAGCAATTTGATACCCTTATTACAGTTGAGACTCAAAATCATGCGTTAAAGAATTCATTCTGGTCTGCTATTTCTCTTTTCGATATTTATTTTTTAAAATCAAAAGAACAGAATACCTCGTTTTCTCCCACTTTAGATTCTTTATTGGTTAGTATGGCAAAAGAGGTGGATGATTTTAATATGGAACTCGAAGTAAACCTTCGAAAAATAAGATTAAATATTTATAAAAATAATCTGCCAGAAGCTAAAGCACAAATTTTAGTGCAGTGTAAAAATATGAGAGGTCTTTCCAATTCGCATATTATAGATAAAATGAATGTTGTTATAGCAGAGTTTTATCATAAAAGCGGAGATAAAGATGGTAAAAATCGTATTGTAAAAATTGCGATGCAGCCACGATCTTTTGCGGATGGCGAAGATGATTTGGTAAAATTATTGGCATTAATCAATATGAATAGGAACTATGATAAACCTGTTCATATACAGAATCTTAACCTACAAATATCAAAGATATGAGCAATAGAGTTATACTTTTAATCAGTTTCCTTTTTGCCGTAACAATGAGTGGGCAGATCATGATTACAGAAGTATATTATAATACTCCTGCTAATGAGAGACCTAAATTCGGGCAAGGAACAGTAGACGCTAAAAGGCATCATAGGGGGGAGTTTATAGAGATTTATAATTATAGTGATAAGGATCTGAATCTTCGAAATTGGTTTATAAGAGATTATGCAAGCTATGCCTGGCTTCCGGACAAAATTATTAAATCAGGCCAGCTCATGGTGGTTGCCTATAGTCCTATGCCTTATAATATGACAGATTTTCCCAGCTATTTTACTACAACAGCAGGAAAGGAAGATCAGATCATCTATCAAAATAGGGTGATGCTAAGAAATTTAAGAGAAAAAGTAGAGTTGGGATATTCATTCAATGGTGAGGATCTGAACAGTTATATCCCTGTAGAAAGCATTGATTTTAATTGGAAGCATGATGAAGAGCCTGCTCCTAATTTTATACCGAATGTTTGGAGTACACCAGATAAATTTTATACCATCAATTCTTTACAATATAATGGCACTTCTACTTATTCAGAAGGGATACCTAATCCTTTGGAAGCGGTAGTAAAACCTCCAATTAAAAGCTATGAATCCATGGTGGGCGGATACTTTACAGCCAATTATGCTCATCTAGACTGGAAGGATAATGTGGATGAAGTGCTGAATAGAATATGTCCTATTAATATAGAAAGGATCTCACAAGATCCTAAGACATCAAGTACAGGATCCAGTAATTGTTTCATATATGATACGGCCGGAAACTTTATCGTTACAAAAGATTGCAGTACATCAGGAATTAAAGATGCTTTACGATCCGGAAATGAGGAATATACTGCAGATGAGCTTGATGCTATTAAAAAAAGCATCGTGATCGCTCCTAATCCTACCAAGGCTTCTGATTCTTACAATGTGACAATTACATGGTCAGGAGCGGCTTTAAATACGATTAATAATATTCAGGTGTTTAATTCTTCAGCCAATACGGTGTATGGATTTGCGCCTGCTGAAGGAGTGAGTACTACAAGTTTTAATCTCCAGAACCAGTTACCGGGAGCATTTGTAGTGAATTTCGTGTTACATACAGGACAAATTATTTCTAAGAACGTTTTAAGATGGTAAAAATGAGAAAGCAAAATCTACTTCATATATTATTGTTTTTATTCTTCGCTTCAGGTTTTCAATCTCAGGAAGTTATCCAGGTTCCTCTTGAGTATAATACTTCAGGGTATGCGGAGAAACAGGCAGGTTCGCCCCAATCAGCAGATGCACAGAAAGGTATTGATGATAGACTGACTCCTACCATCAGTGCTGAAATGTCTGTGGGAGAGTCGGGTGCATTAACTTATACTCTGCCTATAGAAATTCATAAAGGAATCAATGACTTTCAGCCTAATATTGCTCTTTCGTATAATAGCCAGGGCGGAAACGGAATGGCCGGATGGGGATGGAATATTATGGGACTTTCCTCTATTTCGATAGGTGGGCAGAATAAAGAGATTGATGGTATTACTCGAGGAGCTCAATATGATGCTACAGATCCTTATTATCTGGACGGAGTTCGATTGATAAAACTGGATGATAATAATTTTGTAACGGAGAAGTTTTCTAAAATTAAGATTACAAAACAATCTACCGGAGAATTTCAGTTTATTATTCAGTATACAGATGGGAAAGTGGCTAAGTATAAAGAACTTACTCCAGGGCAATTCTACATATCAGTATTTCAGGATGCTTTTAATAATACGATTAATTATACTTATCAGGTAGACAATTATGTTGCAAGGATTACCAAGATTTCATACGGAGGAACAGGGGATCCGTTTAGTATTAATTTTGAATATAAATTACGAAAAGCCCAGACTGAGGCATATAGAAATGGGATAAAATATATTAATAAGTATGTGGTTTCAAATATCTACAGCCATTCTACTTATGATGGGATCTTTAGAAAATATATATTGGACCATGATTTTATCAATAGTAATACCAATGAAAGAATAAGACGTATTGATGTTGAGAATAAGGACGGATCAAGACTTAAACCTTTGGCTTTTGATTATAACTTAGGGGTAACAACAGGATACGTAAATAAATATGTAAAGGGTATTAGTAAGTTTCCGAAAGAAACAAAAGAATTGGGAGACATTGTTGCAGGAGACTTTTATGGGACGGGGGAATTAGTGACTTTCTATATTGCAAAAGGAACGGATGGCTCTTTTTCACTAATTAGTTCAAAAGGCAGTAAAATAGATTGGATTCCGGTTGAGCCAGGTTCAAAGTTAATTGTGGGAAAGGCCCTTAGTAATGATAATAAAATTACGGATAGAGATCAATTGATTATCGCTAATACTGGACTTTTTGCTACTTTACGAGTCATTGATCTTCTGACAAAGGAAGTGAGAACAATGAGTACGGGATTTCAGTCCAATGGGACGTGGACTTGGGATATCATGACCGGACAAATGTCTCTTAATCTTTCTGCCAATTGTGATAATTATGTTTCAGGAGATTTTAATAATGATGGCCTACTAGATTTAATACATTTCATTCCGGGTGATGCATGGTCACCTCTCCAGATTAATGCTTTTGAAGTAGGAAAAACCTTAGGTTCTTCAACAGAAACTATTCCATTTTCAATACCCAATCTAACCAATCCCGGAGGGTCTTTATATTTAAATTTTGATAGGGTCTACCAAATCGAGATGGATGGTGATGGAATTCCGGAACTCATGTTTATTGATGGGGAGAAATACTCTGTTTATAAAATTGATTTTCCTAATAAAAGATTAGTTCCAATGGATAATCTTCAGGGAGTTGTTTTACCGGATTTTGTTAATAACATTTATACAAAGCGTTTTACTCCCCTTATTTTCGGAGACTTCAATGGTGATGGATTAACAGACTTCATGACTCCAAAGAAAATTTATTTTATTGATAAAGATAATGCTGCCGGAGACGTAGCTAAAAGAATGGAAACCGAACCGCAAATGTGGTGGCAGTACATCAGTACTGGAAAAAGTTTTATATCAAGCACAAAAGATTATACAGCACAGAAGCTTTCTTATATCACACCTTCACAAAGGAGTTATTTCAGAGCAGGAGGCTCTTTCTGGAAACAGCTTTGGTCTGGTCCCGATGTAGAGTATGATTATACTGAATATGGTGCAACTACCATTATTCCAATGGACTTCAATAATGATGGGAAAACAGATCTTATTTCATTCAGCAAATTCGGAAAAGTAAAATATAGTGATACACAAAAGCTGGGATTGGCAGAAGTGCAGAATCTGGATGTGAAATACTTTGATCCTAATGGAGGAACATTTCCATGGTTCTTGAAAGATGCACTGTATACCAATAAGATTTTCTTCCATGAAAATAATAATACAGGCTTCAGCACTTTAAATACCGTATTGCCTCTAAATGCAGATTTAATTTCTCCATTTTCTATTCCTTTACAGTATACGACCTTTAATTTCCTTAATACCTACAGGTCAAAGCTAGCTATTTCAGATCCATTTACAGGAAAGGAACTTTCTTTTACTATTGATAATGATAAGTTTACAGAACAGCTCATTAAAAAGGTGTCCAATGGGTCAGGTGTTGATCAGCTGGTAGATTATAAACCAATGATGACTGATACGAATAATAATCTGGAAAAATGTTATATCAATAACATCAGTACCGGAGATTTCAGATATCCTTATTATGTTCATAAAAATAATGGTTCTACTTATCTTGTCAATAAAATAAATACCCTGTTTGATGGGAAAATTCTTACCAAGGAATACAGATATGAAAATGCAATACAGCATCTATGGGGTAAAGGATTTTTGGGTTTTCAGAAAACTTATGTGAGTGATGCTTATGAGTCTCAGCTTAAAGATGGGAAATATATAAATAAAGCACCTATGAAGGCGCTTTTCTGGACAAATACAACCAGAGACCCCTTAATGGATAATGCTATTATCAGAAGTACTTATGGAGGAATAAACAGGTTTATTACAGATAATAATATCTTCAATTTCAGGTTTGATAAAGGAAATCATCAGTATATGATTTTGGCCACAGATGAAATCAATAAAGACAACCTGAGAAATATTAAAATTACCAAAAGGTATGAATATGACGAGACTGATAATCTGAAACTAAAAAAAGCAACCACTGATTATAACGGAATAGGCTCATCTGTATCTAGTTATTCTTATAAACCTGAATTTTCTAATGGAGGACATTATTTTTATGGTAAAATAACTTCTGTGGAGAATACAACCAGCAAAGGAAGTTTGGTATTTACCACTAAGGATGAGTCAGATTATGATGCTAATGGAAATGTTTCTCAGATCAGAAAATATGGAAATAGTGCAGCGTCAGCACCCATTGTAACAACCCTTATTTATGATTCTTTTGGAAATACTAAATCAAAAACGGTATCAACAACAGGACTTGCCTCTCAAACTGAGAGCTATGATTATGATAATACTAATCGTTACATCGTAAAGACAACCTCTCCTGACGGATTATTTTCAACGGCTATAGTTAATACATTAGGACGCACAAGCTCTGAAACTTCTTCACTAGGATTAAATACTTCATATAATTATGACGAATGGGGAAATATTATAGAGGTTATAGATTTTCTGGGTAAAAAGACCACTATTTCCAAGTCAGTTGCAGATGCATCTACAGGAGGTGTTTACAATTTACATAAAAAGAGAGAGGGTGGAATTGAGTCTATTGTAACTTTTGATCGATTTGATCGAGAAGTTCAAACTAAAAGCCAGGCTGTAAATGGAAAATGGTTCGTTTCTAAAATAGAGTATGATATTTTCGGCAGAAAAATAAAAACATCAGAACCATTTTTTGATGGAGAAACCATAAAATGGAACACAATTGAATATGATGAACTAAATCGACCTGTAAAGAATATCGTTTTTACAGGAAAAGTGATTACAACTTGTTATGAAGGTCTGAAAGTAACAGTAGATGATGGTCGTAAAAAAACGGCCAAAACATTGGATGCAATGGGACATGTTATCAAACAACAGGATCATGGCGGTGTTATTAACTTTTCTTATTATCCTAACGGAGCTTTAAGAGACACAAGTTATGAAGGAATAAAAACCTCTATAGAAATTGATGGTTGGGGAAATAAAATAAAATTAACAGATCCTACTGCTGGAATGTTTACTTATGAATATGATAATTTCAGCAGGATTACTAAAGAAACAAATCCTAAAGGTTATACTTTGTATACATATGATGATTTAGGCAGACCGCAGACTGAAAAAACATATGGAAAAACTACTGCTGAAAATACAAATATTGAAAAAACATACATATATGATGGACAAACCAAACTGCCAAAGACTATAACAGGAACTAGTAACGGAAAATCTTTTGTATATACTACTTATTATGATCAATATTACCGAATAATAGGGAAAAAGAAGAAACGCCCGACTTTATATACTCATCATCTACCACATTTGATGATTTTGGACGAGCTGATATTCTGAATATTTCAACACAAATCTCAGGATATACTTCAAATTCTTCAATCAAAAATGTGTATGATAGCAATGGAATTCTTATTCAAAAGAATGATAATGTTGCAGGAAATATGATTTGGCACCTTTCCAGTATTAATAGTAAAGGGCAGATTACACAAATGGAGTATGGGAATGGGTATACAATAACCAATCAGTATAATGCTGCAAATCAATCATTAACCAATATAAAACATCAAAATAGTAATAATGGAAATATAGTTCTTGATGTTGATTATAATTATGATGTTAATAAAGGAATCTTAAACAGTAGACAGAATAACACTTTTGGGAGAAGAGAAGACTTTACCTATGATACTCTCAATCGTTTACTCTCCGAGAGTTTAAATGGTGCTTTAACTAATGAATATACTTACGATAATAGAGGCAGATTAACTTCAAATAGAGAACTGGGAACCTATAAATATAATTCAAATGATTATAAAATAAACGGGATTGATTTTAATGTAAATGGAGAAAGCGTTATTAAGCAGCGAGGATTTTCCAATATTACTTATAATGCATTTAAAAGCCCTAATAAGATTACTTTAGGGAAAGAGGATATAAATTTTGAATATAATATTCTCAGAACAAGATATGCAATGCAATCAAGAAAAAACAACAATGTCAAATATTATTCTTCTGATTTTTCGATAGAAATTAAAAGTGGAATTGGACAGGCTAACGGAGTGCTTGTTAAAAATATTGAAATTGTTACCTACCTTACCGGAGATCCTTATTCCGGTGAATATATTAAGAAAGAAATCTTAAATGATGGTGTTCTAGCAGAGAGTAATAATTATTATCTCCACCGGGATAATCTGGGAAGTATTTTGGGAATTACAAAAGCCGATGGATCAGTAGTTGAAAAACGGTTTTTCGATGCGTGGGGTAATTTAAAAGCTTTAACGAATTCTGCGGGGCAAACAACAACAAACACCAAAGAATTAGCAAATGCAAAATTATTCTTAGACAGAGGTTACACAGGGCATGAACATCTATGGACAGTAGGTCTTGTTAATATGAATGCACGTCTTTATGATCCTATTTTAAGGAAGTTTTTAAGTCCTGATAATCTGGTGCCGGATGTATTTAATACTCAAAGTTATGACCTCTATGGATATGTAAATAATAATCCTCTATTGTATATTGATCTTGACGGAAATGATCCTGTTTCCATAGGTATTGGTCTAACTCTCGTAATTGCTGCTGCTATAGGAATTACAACTCATATTATTATCAATGCAATTAATGGGATTCCAATCTGGTACGGATTAGGCAAAGCAGCTGTAATAAGTACCGTTATGGGAGCTGTAAGCTTTGGAATTGGATCGGCGGCATCAAGTGCCGCAGTTGGATTCATAGGAAGGGCAGCGCTCCAAGCCGGTATGCATGCAATGGCAGGAGGAATTATGTCTACCCTTGAAACCGGTAACTTTGGTTCAGGTTTTCTTTCAGGAGCTGTTTCTTCCATAATCTCAAGCGGAATAGAATTTTTAGGAAGAGCTGGAGGAGCAATAAGTACTGCCGGAAAATATAGTAACTTTGGAAGTAGAAATCCAGATTTGTTAAAAGCTATTATGCTAGTGTCAGGTGGATTAAGTGGAGGAATGTCTTCTGTAATTGCTGGAGGGAATTTTTGGATGGGAATGAGACAGGGATTAATAACTAGTGGATTGAACCATTTAGGACACATGGCATTTGAAAAAGCTGGTGAAGATATATCTGCGACGAAAGAAGATAAAGATCGTTATAAGGAAACAAAAACAGCTTATTATAAAATGCTAAAAGAAGGAAAATATGAAGGCGCATTAAACCTTCTGACAAGTACATTTAAATTTAATGAAGGATTAGTAGAATATTTTTGTGGATACGATATAAGAAAAGACGATCAAACATTTTTTGTAACTCATTCAGAAGCTAAAGATGGCGCATGGATCGAAATCCATACTGGGTTCTTGAAAGAGTTTGGAACTGCTACAAGAGCATTGTTTCATGAATGGCACCACATAAAGCAAAACTATATCCTAATTAAATTTGATAAGAGCTATGAATATCATTCTTTTAGGGAATTTGATGCTTATATTCAAACGGTTACTAACCCATTCCTGCCGCCTGCAGAAAGTTCAGCAATGCAGCAATGGACTAAAAGTATAAGTGAATACTGGAATGGCACTAATGGAAGAGAAGCTGTTCCTGCACATGTTAAAAGCAAGTATTTGATGAATTTATCTTTTCAATTTTTACTACGCTAATGAAACCAATTATTTTTTCAATTTTTATGTTCTTGTTTATTACCTGTTTAGGACAGGAAAAACAAACGGAATACACCTATAAGATTCATATTGATAACATTAATATGGGAGAAGTAATGCTTGAAATCAGAAACCCTAATAAAAAATCACTTAGGGTTTCTGACAATATTGATAATAATGCTTTAATAGTTACAGCATTCCAGAAAAGTGATACTGAAGCCGAAGGGTATGAAGATATCGATTATCCTAAAAAACATTTTGATTGCTTTGTAGAGCCGTGCTTTCCCTACACGTTTTTACTTAAAAAGAATAGGGCAAAGCAATATAAGTTCAATATTTTTAGCCCTTCTCCATTAGAAAAAAATAAATGGTATCGTTTTAAAGTCTCTTTAGAAACAAGAATCTGTAAAAACTGTCATTTTATAAGCAGCGATTGGATTTACTTTAAAAGACAATAAAATTGTTTTCAGACAAGCTATAGGTAAGAGTTGTTCAACGGCAAAATGTAACAAAATTTTAATTAAATTTAGGGAGTAAGTATTACTTCAACCTATCCGGATTCTGCTTCAAAAAACTATCCCATCCGGAATAAGACTTGGTATCTGTAATCGTTCCGGAATTAAAATGATGACATACGGCAACGGCAAGACCATCGGAAGCATCTAAATATTTTGTTGGAAATTCCTTCAGCTTAAAAAGATTCTGAAGCATTCCTGCTACCTGCTCTTTGCTGGCATTCCCATTTCCGGTAATGGCCATTTTAATTTTTTTAGGAGAATATTCAGTGATGGGAATATTTCTGTATAGGCTGGCTGCCATAGCAACCCCTTGAGCTCTTCCCAACTTAAGCATACTCTGTACGTTTTTCCCAAAGAATGGGGCTTCAAGTGCTACTTCGTCAGGGTGATACTCGTCAATTAATGCTAATGTCTTTTCAAAAATATATTTTAGCTTGGTCTCATGGTTGGGGTATTTTTTTAGAATCAATTCATGAAGGGCAATCATCTCCATTTTATCTTTTTTAACGGAAATAAGACCAAATCCCATCACGGTTGTTCCGGGATCAATACCTAAAATTATCTTCTCTGCAATCATTGGGATCAAAGATAGGGCTTTCTCATGTTTTAAAGAGTGGGAAAATATATTTTAAATATTCAATTATATTTAAAATTTTCATTTTTACATTGACTGCTTTGATGCTTTTCCTATGTTTTTTATTTTTTTTTCTGTTTTTGATTAAAATTAATTGAATACTTTATTAATTTTAAATAAAAATTGATTATGAAAAAATTATTCAATGGTCTAATCATTCTCACGCTTTTATTATGTAGTTTTCAAAAAGAAAGTGAGACAGAGTTATCCGCTAATGCCACTGTTGCAACAGAAAATGACAGAATTATTTATCTGTTTTTTAAGGCAGATAAAGATCAATCAGGGATTGACAAAATCGTTCTCCAAAACAGCAGAATTTCAAATGGAAGATTGAAATACAGTGTTTCTTTTAAAAGAAATGAAGCTCAAAAAGGGGATTATATCATTACACTTGCAGAATCGGGAGGAAGAGAAATAGCCCAACAGCTTATAAAAAATCCGCTCAACCCTACATTAGAAGTTTACGAAAAAGAAGGAATTACAAGACAAAAAGCATCTCTTCAGAATGTAGAGTTCAGTGCAAGGTTTTCTTATTCTGAAAATATCCAACTTGTAAAAATTGAGAAAGTAACAGAGTCAGGAGTTCAACTATTATTCACTCAAAAACTATCATTATGAAAAAAGTTTTATTCTCCCTTTTGATAAGCAGCAGTTGTTTTGCTCAGGTATTTGAAACGGTTCCTCTTTTACAAAACGGCGATAACAGTAAACGTGTAGTGATTGCTGTACTAGGAGATGGATTTACCACTTCTGAACAAGCTGCATTTACGGCATCAGCGACTACTACTATAAATTATCTTTTTACAAAAAGCCCCTATAATCAGTATAAAAATTACTTCAATGCTTATGCTGTTAAAGTTGTCTCCACAGAATCTGGAGTGAAACACCCGGGAACTGCTACAGATGTTATTGAGCCGGTAATTCCTGTGTCTAATCCCAACAACTATCTTGGCTCTTCATTTGATTTTGGCGTTCACAGATGTATCTACAGTAATACCACTAATAAAGTAGGACAGGTACTGGCTGCTAGTATTCCTGATTATGACATTACATACATATTAGGTAACTCCACAGAATATGGAGGATGTGGCGGCACTTATGCTTTTGCTTCTTTAGCGGCTGCGTCCAATGAGATTGTAGTTCATGAATTAGGACACTCATTTGGGGAGTTAGCCGATGAATATTGGTTTGCAGGTTCACTTGAATCACCCAATAAGACCCAGAATTCTAATCCTGCTACAATAAAATGGAAAAACTGGATCGGGATAAATGGAATAGGAATCAATCCGTACACAGAGAGCCCAACATGGTTCAGACCTCATCAGAATTGCGAGATGAGATTTCTTGACAGACAATTTTGTTCCGTGTGTAAAGAAACGATCATTGAAAAAATCCATTCATTAGTTTCTCCTGTGGATTCTTTTACACCAGCAAATACCTCTTCAGTAAATGCTTCAGCGGATGTTACCTTTACAGTGAATGAAATACTTCCTGTTCCTAATACTCTAGTCAATTCTTGGAAGCTGAACGGAACCACACTTACAGCCACGGGAAATACACTTACTCTGAGCCCTTCACAACTTAATGCGGGAAGTAA
Source organism: Chryseobacterium capnotolerans (assembly GCF_021278965.1). Taxonomy (NCBI): domain Bacteria; kingdom Pseudomonadati; phylum Bacteroidota; class Flavobacteriia; order Flavobacteriales; family Weeksellaceae; genus Chryseobacterium; species Chryseobacterium capnotolerans. Next base: position 70,447 of record NZ_CP065589.1, read on the forward strand.
TACATTACTCTTTTCTGTTGTAGATGACAATCCTCTTTTGAAAGTGGATAATCATAGCAGTATACATATTACGAATGTTTCTTGGACATTAATAAAATCTACCCTTGGACTTTCTGAAGTGAATGCGGAAGAAAGAAGATTCAGCATCTATCCGAACCCTACAACAGGTGAATTTTATATAAAAGGAAAAAAAGACTTCTCGAAAAATGTGAATGTTGAAATATATGATGCTTCAGGAAAACGTATTCCTAATAAGTTTGAGCTAAGCGAACCCGCATCAATCAAAATTGATATTAAAAACTTTCCGACCGGAACTTATCTGATGAATATCATTGAAAATAAAAACATTATTATTTCCCAAAAGATTATAAAAGAATAAATTTAAGCTAGCAGAGATCGACTAACTAGTTGATCTCTGCTAGCTTTTTCTCTGCAATAGGAACCCAATTCCCATCATGGCGTAACAATAGAATTTTATTAACTAAAAATTTAGTTTTGTATTCTTGGTGCTCATATTTTTCCCAGGCTTTAAGATAATTTTCCCAGCTAAGATCCCTGTATCCTACAGTCATATGTGGGGTAAAAGAATATTTTGTAAAGTTAAACTGCTGTTTTACCCTATCGTGAAGATCTGTTAAAGAGAGATTGTCTTCAGGATGCACAAAAATCACCGGATTTTTGGGATTGGCAAAACTGCCGAAGCCATTCAATTCAATTTCAAAGGGTGAAAGGCTGGTGTTAATTTTTTGAAATGCAATGTGAATATCTTCTTCCAATTCCAGCTCTCTGGAGAAAGGAGGGAAAAGAGTAATATGGGCTTCATTTTTTAAGGCTTTGGAATTACCATAAGAAACTGCCATATCTCTTTTGAAAACCTTTATTTCTTCAATAATATCCTCAGGCGGATAGATGGCTATGAAGTACATTTTTTTCATAAAGCAAATTAAAAAATAAATTTAAATGTATAAAAAACTGCACAAAATGCGGGCTTTTCACCTATTTATTATTTATCTTCAGTACTAGATAAAAACTAGTGTCCTGATCTAAGCTGATTAAGAGTATTTTCAAGATGATCTGTGATCTTCTTCACTTCAATATGAGGTTTAAAGACCAGGCCTTTCCCTTTTTCTTCATCTGCAATATTAGAAAGGATAATCACGGAAGTCTTCGTTTCAGGGTAGTAGATATTCAGGGAAGGGGAGCCTTTTACATATCCACTGTGAAAATAAGAATTCGGCTTGCCTATGTTGAGCATGATTCCATAAGCATAGCCCATTTTTCCAAAGATAGCATGTCTTCTTTCCGCACTTTTTGCCATGAAAAGTGTAAGGGTTTCAGGTTTTAGAATTTTTCCACTATACAATGCATTATTCCATGTATGAAGATCCTGAATAGTAGAAAGAATTCCTCCGGCAGGTGTCCCGATTTCTTTACCTCCTAATCTTTTGGGCATGTTGGGAACTTCCTGAAACTGATTTGTATTTCCAAGGTAGGCTGATGCAAAATTAGAGCCTTTAAAAATATCTCCGGTTGAAGATTGGGCCATTCCTGCTTTTTTAAACAATTCCAACGCATTGTCATCGTATGATTTTCCAGATACCGTTTCTACAATTTTTCCTAGTGCATTAAATCCATCATTGGAATAGTAGAAATCTGTTCCACTTTTAAACATCAGTTTCCCACCCATCAAATTCAATCCTGAAGTGTGGTTCAAAAGCTGATGAATCGTAATATTTTCATACTCTTTGATCTGAAATTCCTTTAAATACTTAGAAACTTTATCCGTCACATTTAATTTTCCCTGCTCCATCTGAAGTAAAATCATAACGGCAGTGAACTGCTTGCTTACAGATCCGATGGCAAAAATGGTATTGCTGTCTATTTTAGCTTTTCTCTTAAAATCAGAATACCCGCTTTCTTTTCTGTAAAGAGGAAGGGAATCCTTGAAAACCGCAATACTTCCATTGAAATGATACTTTTTGAATACAGAATCAATCTGCTGTTCCAAAAGGGTTTTCTGAAAAGCAGTGATGGTAGAATCAACAATGGCTTTTTTATCAACGGGTGGTGGTGGAGTTTCTGTTTTACATGATAATAAAAAACAAAAGGGAAGAAGGAACAATAAATTTTTGATCACGGGTGTTTATTTTTTGAAATTAAAATTGATATTCTTAAAGATACTGAAATTTTTAAGAGCGTTGTAGGATGCAAAATGCGTGCTAAGAAGGGATATTTAACGTAATTAATGTACATTTAATGGTTCTTTGAAGACTATTCAATACATTTGAATAGATTATATGTAATCCTTACATCATGAAAGAGCATTTGAAAAATGATTCAGTGAACATAAGCCATCTATTGGACATTATAAAAAAACAAAGTACTGAATATCTGAACAGTCTTGCAGACAGACCAACCTCTATCACTAGCACGTTTATATCAGAAGCAATAGATATTCCGGAGTATGGCTACGGAACGGAAGAAGTCATAAAACTATTCAATAAAAGATTTGAACCTATTATGGTAGGGTCGGCTGGACCGAGATATCTTGGATTTGTTACCGGAGGCGCTACTCCAGCTTCTGTGGCAGGTGATTGGCTTACTAGCATTTATGACCAAAATACCCAATCCACAAAAGGCCAGGGAGATATTTCAGCAAATGTAGAAATGGAAACAATAAAGCTTATCCTGGAGCTGTTGGAACTTCCTGATAGCTTTTTAGGTGGTTTTGTAACAGGAGCAACAATGTCGAATTTTACCTGTCTGGCAGTTGCCCGTCAATGGCTGGGAAAAGAAAAAGGAAGAGATTTTGCTAAAGAAGGAATTTCTGAAACCATCAAAGTGCTTACGGCAACTCCCCACTCTTCATCTATAAAGTCTTTATCTCTTTTAGGGATGGGCAGCAATAACATCATCAAAATTAGAACAGATGGGGATGATCGTGAAGCCATTTCTATTAAAGATCTGGAAGAACAAATTATAAAGCTAAATGGTGAACCGTTTATATTGATCTCCAGCGGAGGAACAGTAAATACTGTGGATTTTGATGATTTTATACAAATAAAAAGTTAAAGGAAACATATAATTTCTGGTGGCATATTGATGCAGCATTCGGAGGTTTCGCAGCCTGTTCTGATCATTATAAGCATCTTGTTGAAGGTTGGGAGTATGCAGACAGTATTACCATAGATTGTCATAAATGGCTGAATGTACCTTACGAAAGTGCTATATTTCTGGTAAAACAACAATATAATATTTTGCAGGTAGAAACTTTTCAGAACTCAAATGCTCCCTATTTAGTTGATCCGCTGGCTGATTTCAGTTATTTAAATTTTCTTCCTGAGAACTCAAGACGATTAAAGGCGCTTCCTGCCTGGTTTTCTATAATGGCCTATGGTAAGCAAGGATATCGGGACATTGTAGAAAATAATGTTTCACTGGCCCGAAATTTTGGAATACTGATTGAAAATAGCAATGATTTTAAACTTTTAGCTCCAGTACGCCTCAATACAGTATGTTTTACTCTCAAAGATGATGACAAACAGAGTGAGGTAGGAAGATTTCTTGAAATGCTTAATCATACAGGAAAAGTTTTTATGACTCCCACTTTTTATAATCAGCATAAAGGCATCCGTGCAGCTTTTGTCAATTGGAAAACCACAGAAACAGATGTTCAATTAATCTTTGATACGATGAACAATATTATTACACAGTTAAAATAAAATTTTAATGCCACGAATACCTTTTGCAAATCTAAAGGTATTCGTGGCAAAAAAATAGGGGTTTTATTCTGGAATCAGATCGCAGAACCAGAAAACATATTCTTCATCCTCATCCTCCGGATTGGTTTTCGGTTTAGGATATGTCTTTTTTACTGTTTCTCCAATTTCAAACTGAACCGGACTTTTAAAAATAGGGCCATCAAAAGTAAACGTATGAAATTCCCCATTTTCTCCACAAGGATCTACATTTTCAGGAAGATCATCAAGGAACTGCTGGTCAATGATTCTTCCCGCAAAGCTTTTATCAAGATAAGTACCATTTACACAGGTTACAATTGTTTTAAATCCCAATTTTAAAAATTCCCGGATGAGGTCTGAGGTATTTTGTTTCCAAAGAGGAAAGACAGCCTGCATTCCGATGGTATTTAATTGTTTTTCCCTGTACTGGCGAAGATCTTCCAGAAAAATATCTCCGAAAATGGAATGGGTAATACCCTGAGCTTGTATTTCAGCCATTGTGGTATTCATTATTTCCTGATATTCTTCCATGGAAGGTTCTTTTGGGAGTTCCATTTTAATAAGGGGAATGCCAAGGAGGGAAGCTTGCTGCTCCAACAGAAGAATATGAACACCATGCATGGAAATTCTTTGAAACTCTTTATTAATGCTGGTTAAGAGGGTATAGACTTCATACTGATCTTCCTGTAAAATTTTGTGAAGAGCCAATGCAGAATCTTTTCCGCTGCTCCAATTAAATAAGGCTTTAGGCTTCATTACTCCAAATTTCTATTTATCCTGCAATTTTATGACAAAATTTGTAACATTTTGGTGATTTATAGAGTCTAATTGTTATAATAGACTTGAAAACACTCAAAATTAAACAGATTTAAAATAAAACACATGAAAAATCTATTGGTTGGGACGGCTGTCCTATTTTTCACGGGAATCGCGACCCCACTATTTTCGCAGAAAGCGGAAGCTCCAAAATTTGTAAACAATACAGAGGGAGTAAAAGAATATACCCTGGGTAACGGGATGAAAGTTCTTTTGATTCCGGATTCTTCACAAAGTAATATGGTGGTAAACATTATTTACAATGTAGGGTCTAAGCACGAAGGGTATGGAGAAAAGGGAATGGCTCATTTACTCGAGCACATGTTATTTAAAAGCACTAAGAAATTAGGGGATATTAAAAAACAATTGTCAGATAAAGGAGGTGATGCCAATGGGACAACCTGGTATGACAGAACAAATTATTACGAAATCTTTCCTTCCAGTGATGAAAACCTGAAATGGGCCTTAGAAATGGAAGCTGACAGAATGGTGAATGCAACGATTCTTCAATCTGATTTGGATAAAGAGTTTTCTGTAGTAAGAAACGAATTTGAGATCGGTGAAAATAATCCTGGATCCGTTTTAATGGAGCGTATAGTTTCCACGGCTTATTTATGGCACAACTATGGAAACAGTACCATTGGAAGTAAAGAAGATATTGAAAGAGTAAAAGCACCAACGCTTAGAAAATTCTATGAAAAACATTATCAGCCAGACAATGCTACTCTTGTTGTAGCAGGTAAATTTGATGAAAAACAGGCTTTAAATTATATTTCTCAATACTTCTCGGTGATTCCGCGACCTTCAAGAGTTTTAGATCAGACCTATACTGTAGAGCCTGCTCAGGACGGAGAACGTTTTGTAGAACTGAAGCGTTCAGGAGACAGCAAAATCGTTGGGGCATTGTATCATACAGCACCTTATGCAGATAAAGATTATGCTGCACTAGATGCGTTATCGGAAATTTTAACGGCAGATCCTTCAGGATACTTATATAAAGCCATGATTGATTCACATAAAGCAGCCTCTGTTTATTCTTACCAGCCAACGGTAAGAGATGCGGCATTTATGTATTTCGGTTTGGAAGTTCCTGCAGATAAAGATGTGAAAGCGGTAGAGGGCGAGTTCAGAGCAGAGCTGGATAAAGTTTCAACCATTAAGTATACAGAGCAGGATGTTGCAAGAGCAAAAGCTAAAATTTTAAAGCAAATAGAGAATACAAAAAACAACACAATCAATTTCGCGATTGAGCTTACTGAAATTGTTGGAGCTGGAAATTATAAGTTAGGAATGCTATACCGCGATACTATTGAAAAACTGACTTTGGCCGATATCCAGAGAGTTGCTGATAAATATTTTAAAACCAATAACCGGACAGTAGGGGTATTTGTGCCTGCTAAAGATGAGATAAGAGTTAAAAATATAGAATATTCTGATGGCCAGATTGCTGCTCTAACGAAAGATTACAAAGGAAAAGCTTTAGAAAAAGAAGTAGCTCCTTTTGAAGCAAGCATTAAAAACCTAAAAGCTAATCTTTCTGAAGGAAAATTAAGCAACGGAATGAAGTATGGAGTTATTAAGAAAGAAATTAAAGGTGGAAAAGTATTGGGAAGCTTCCGTTTTCCTGTAAGTAATGCCAAAGACTTAAGCGGAAAATCTCAAATAGGAGCTTTAATGGCCCAAGTAATGAAAACGGGGACTAAGACTCACACCAAAGAGCAGATTCAGGATATGCTGGATCAATGGAAATCTTCCATCAGCTTCTCATTCAAAGGGCAGACATTATCTGCTAATGTAAGTACATACAAAGAGCATTTACCGAAAGTAATGGATCTTATGAAAGAAATCCTTACAGAATCTAACTTCCCTGAAGCAGAATTAGCCAAAACCGTCAATGAATACAATACCTATCTGGAAGGTTCTTTAAATGACCCACAGGCATTGGCATTTACAGAGATTGGAAAAGTTACAGAAAACTATCCTAAAGAAAGTATTTATTATACTCCATCTTTCAAAGAACAGATTGAAGCCAATAAAACAATCAAAAGACAGGAGCTTGTAGACTTCTACAATAAGATTATAGGAAGTAATAATGGAGTAGGAACCATGATTGGAGATTTGGATTCAAAAACAGCTTCTTCATTAATGGAAAATACATTCGGGAAATGGAACTCCAAATCTAACTATGAACAAATCAAACCTGAGCTTTTTGCTACGAAAAAAGAAGATAAGGTCTATTTAACTCCGGATAAAGAAAACGGAGCTGCTGTTGGAAAGATTAGTTTCTCTATGAATAGACAGAGTGCTGATTATCCGGCATTATTGATTGCTAATGAAATGCTGGGTAGTGGAGGATTCATGACGGCAAGAATTCCTATGAGACTGCGTGAAAAAGAAGGAATCAGTTATGGAGCAGGTTCATATATGGGCGTTCCGGCAGATAATGATGTAGCATCATGGGGCTGGTATGCATTCTTTAATCCAACTAAAAAAGATGCTGTAAACAAAGCCTTAAAAGAAGAGGTGAATAAAGCGGTGAAAGAAGGGTTTACTGAGGAGGAATTTAAATCTAACTTAACTTCATGGCTGACTTCAAGAAAAACAAGCTTAGGAAATGATAGTACCCTGATGGGGCTTGTCAACTCTCAGCTTCAATATGGAATTCCTTTGGAGGATTATGATACACTGGAAGCAAAAGTTTCAGCCTTAAAGGTAGGTCAGGTAAACGATGTTCTTAAAAAATATATCAGTGAAGATAAGCTGACTTCTGTTTTTGCAGGGGATTTTAATAAGAAATAATTTCAGACACATATAAAGAAAAACCGCAGAGTCCTCTGTGGTTTTATTTTTTTAATATCTTTGATAATAACTTCTATTATCGTTCTTTCAGCTTCCTGCATTTTACTTAATATCTTTTATTTTCAATTTCTCTGATAGGGATAAAATCACCATTGAAATAATCAATTTTCATTTCATAAGGAGCAATAGGAGTACTCATGATAGAAACTCCCACACTTCCATAGGAGAATGAGGGGAGAATGTTTAAATTAGGCGAATTGGGATTTAACTTTATCTTTCCGGCAAAATAATAATCGTTGTCTTTCTTCTCAGCTTTTGTAAACAGGTTTTCTACGGAAAGATAGGGATAAAGCTCACCTTTGTATATAATTGCATAGATATTGTCTTTTTTAATCTCTTTTTCTTTGCCATCCACTGTTTCATAGATTCTTACTATTTTAGGAGCATTACCATAGAATTTCACATGGGTAATTTCTTTATTGGGCAGCTGATTTTTTAAAGCCTGATAATCATTATATACTCCATCTTTCAATGCAGAAGCGTTGAAAATACTGATAGATTCTTTAGCAGCACCTTCAAAGTCTTTAATTTGCTGATAGGTGTAATGATGGCTGGTTTGTGGTTTTTTAGAGGCATTTACAGCAATAAGATCAACAAGGAACTCACTGCCTTTCTGAAGCATTTCTTTGGTAACATCGGACTTCGCCTTGTGGTCAATGATATGGTTCACCTGATCCATTAAAGAATAAGTGCCATCCTCATTTTTTGAAAATAAAAATGCCTGAAAATAACAATAGACGTGAACGGCGATTTCAGAAAAATAAAGCTGTCTAAGGTATACGACTAAAGTTCCGTTTTCTGCATTCTCTCCATTGAGACTGTTTAAAACATTTTGAAACTGATCAGAAAGGGGCTGGGCAGCAAACAAATTGGCAGGGTTATTTAAAAGTCCGGTTCGGATAGTTCCTAATGAAGTAGTATCCATTCTTCGGTCAAGAAGTATAATGGTTTTATAATAACTTTTATCTAGCTTCTTAGTGGGAAGGCTGATGGTAAATTCTTCAGGTTTCTTCTGTGCCATTATTAATGTTGTAAAACACAAAACAGCTAAAAGTAAAAATCTTTTGAAATCGTTTTTCATAATTATTGTCTTTTGTGATGGTTTGGATGGGAATAAATAATGGTCAGGTTTATTTTCGATAGGCTGCAATAGCTCCATTTTCAAAATAATAATCGGAACCAAAAAGTTCTTCCGCATAGATTTCAGGTAGAAAATAGGAGTCAATCTTATGTTCTTGCTGGTATTGTTCAAACTCTTTTTTAGTGATTTCCTCACCATCCAGGAAATAAATGAAGTCTTTATTTTTAGGATTATAAGGCCAGTTTTTAGCCTGTTCCAGATTGAGATTCAGTGTACCATCTTCTTTAATGTGTTTCCTATTAACTAAAAGAAAATATTTGTTGTCGTTCAGAACTCCATTTTGAGAATCTGTTTCTTCAAAAACGAATATATTGCTCATTCTGACATTATCTTCAGGAATATTGATCTGATTTTTTGAAAAAGAGCTGGATCTGAACCTTTTAAAAGGAGTAAGAATAGTAATAAACTGATAGTTGATGAGGTTTCCTGTATTTCCTGAAGGCTTTATGTTCAAATTTCTGGTGATGACTGGTTCAGGGTAATCATAGTCTATATTATCTGGTCTGTGGGCGACCATAATCATTCCCTGAATTTCTGCAACACCTAAGGTATCTATTTTCCTTTTTTGTGCGTTGAGGTTTGAGGTAAATAAAATAGACAGAAAGATTCCTCCGGCAATTTTTCTGAAAGGCAGCTGAAAAAAATTGTATTGGGTTTCTGATTTTTCTTCAGGAATATATAATCGATGGAGTTGGATCCTCCCACAAACAGAACTATTGGATTGTAATAAAGATTTAATCTCATCATCTGTTTTATCTGAGAGATCATATACTTTCTTTGCACAAAGATCACAAAAGCTTCCACCGGAAATTTCCTGCATATCTTCCCGGGCAACAGAGCAAGGTTCTTTAATTTGAAAATCCTTTTTCATGACTGTTAGTTTTTGTTAGATTAAAAGTACGAAAAAACCTCAAAGAAAATTCCTTGAGGTTTTAATTTATAGTTTTTGTAATCAATGATCTACTTACATATTTCTTCTGTACTTACCACCCACTTCAAATAACGCGTTGGTGATTTGTCCTAAAGAACAGAACTTAACCGCATCAATCATTACTTCAAATAAGTTTTGCTGATTGATTGCTGCGTGCTGTAGTTTTCTCAATGCTTCTTCAGATTTTGTTTCATTCGCTTTCTGGAAGTTGTGAAGGGATTCAATCTGTGCCTGCTTTTCCTCTTCAGTAGAGCGGATAACCTCTCCCGGAAGTACTGTTGGAGAACCATCTTTTCCAAGGAAGGTATTCACCCCGATGATTGGATATTCCCCGGTGTGCTTCAGCCATTCATAATGCATAGATTCTTCCTGAATTTTAGAACGCTGGTACATGGTTTCCATAGCTCCCAATACACCGCCTCTTTCAGTAATTCTGTCAAATTCAGCATACACCGCTTCTTCCACAAGGTCAGTGAGCTCTTCAATAATGAATGATCCCTGAAGCGGGTTTTCGTTTTTAGCAAGACCTAATTCTTTATTGATAATCAGCTGAATCGCCATTGCTCTTCTTACAGATTGTTCTGTAGGAGTCGTAATCGCTTCATCATAAGCATTCGTGTGAAGTGAATTACAGTTGTCGTAGATCGCATAAAGCGCCTGTAACGTTGTTCTGATATCGTTGAAATCAATTTCCTGTGCGTGAAGAGAACGTCCTGAAGTCTGGATGTGGTATTTCAACATCTGGCTTCTTTCGTCAGCACCATATTTAAGTTTCATTGCTTTTGCCCAGATTCTTCTTGCTACACGTCCGATCACTGAATACTCAGGATCAATACCGTTAGAAAAGAAGAATGACAAGTTTGGAGCAAAATCATTGATGTCCATTCCTCTTGACAGGTAGTATTCCACATAAGTGAAACCGTTTGCCAGTGTAAATGCAAGCTGAGAAACCGGGTTAGCTCCTGCTTCGGCAATGTGATATCCTGAAATAGAAACAGAGTAGAAGTTTCTTACTTTTTCCTTGATGAAGTATTCCTGAACGTCACCCATTAATCTTAGAGCAAATTCAGTAGAAAAGATACAGGTATTCTGAGCCTGATCCTCTTTTAAAATATCAGCCTGAACAGTACCGCGAACCGTAGCAATTGTTTTAGCCTTAATTTCAGCGTATACATCAGCAGGGATAATTTCATCACCCGTTAATCCTAAAAGCTGCAATCCCAATCCGTTATTGGATGGAGGAAGTTCACCTTTATATTTTGGTCTTTCTAAACCTTTATCATCGAATTTTTCTTTAAGCTTAGCTTCAACTTTGGATTCCAGTCCATTTTCTTTAATGTATTTTTCTACATTCTGGTCAATGGCAGCGTTCATGAAGAAAGCTAACAACATTGGTGCAGGTCCATTGATCGTCATGGAAACAGAAGTCAATGCATTCACCAAATCAAATCCTGAATATAGTTTTTTAGCATCATCCAGTGTTGCAATAGAAACCCCGGCATTACCAATTTTTCCGTAGATATCCGGTGGTAAAGCAGGATCCTGCCCATATAATGTTACTGAGTCAAATGCTGTAGACAGACGTTTTGCAGGCATTTCGGCCGATACATAATGGAATCTTCTGTTGGTTCTTTCCGGACCGCCTTCTCCAGCAAACATCCTTGTTGGATCTTCACCTGTTCTCTTGAAAGGATAAATTCCGGCAGTATATGGGAAGCTTCCTGGCAGGTTTTCCTGTCCTTTCCATTGAATCAGATCACCCCAGTCGTTGTATTTTGGTAAAGCAATTTTCGGTATTCTTAAGTGAGATAAAGATTCCGTAGATGTTTCTACCTTAATCTCTTTTCCTCTTACAAAATAGGAGTAAAACTCTGCATGGAAAGCTTTTTTCGTATCATCCCATGTTTTCAGGAAGTCAATATTTTCCTGTTGAAGTTCTTTTTCAGCCTTTTGGTATTCAGCATCTAAAACTTCGTTGGAAATGATATTTTTTACCCCTTCAATATGATATAGTTTTCTTGCAAGTTCAGCCTGTTTTTCGACATTAGCATCATATTGTTTATTGTTTTCGACAATTTCAGAAAGGTAGCGAACTCTTTTTGGTGGAATAATGGTTACTTCATCTGTAATTTCCTGTTCCACAAAAGTGCTAAGGCCCAGATCTGTAAACTTCTCATTTACTTTTGAAACCAATCTGTTGTAAAGTTCTGTTGTCCCATGGTCATTGAACTGGGATGCCTTTGTAGCATACACAGGCATCTCTTCCAATGGGCTTTCCCATAAAAGATGATTTCTCTGGAACTGCTTTCTTACAGCCTGAAGCGCATCAAGAGCTCCACGTTTGTCAGATTTGTTTAAAGCAACCAGGTCAGCATAATCTAGCATGTCGATTTTTTCCAGCTGAGTAGAAGCTCCATATTCAGGAGTCATTACATACATAGAGACATCTGCAAAGTCAGAAACCTCTGATCCAGACTGGCCAATTCCTGAAGTTTCAAGAATGATTACATCCGGATGAGCCAATTTCAATACATTTAATGCAGAATGAATGAATGGCGAAACTGAAACATTGTTTTCTCTCGTTGCCATTGAACGCATATAGACTCTTGGATCATTGATGGCGTTCATGCGGATTCTGTCTCCAAGAAGTGCACCTCCTGTTTTCTTTTTAGAAGGGTCAATAGAAATGATGGCTATTTTTTTATCGGTGTTGGAACGCAGGAAACGTCTTACCAGTTCATCCGTTAAAGATGATTTTCCGGCTCCTCCGGTTCCTGTAATCCCTATAATCGGAATATTTAAATCTTTTGATTTCTCATCAATAGCCTTTACCAATTCAGGTTTTTCTTCTGAAAAGTTTTCCACAGCAGAGATAATTCTGGCAATGCTTGTAGAATTTTCAAAACTGATGGAATCCAGATCATCCGCGGTTACATCTTTTCCTGTCGCAAAATCCGAACGGTGTACCAAATCATCAATCATTCCCTGAAGACCAAGTTCACGGCCATCATCCGGAGAATAAATTCTATCAATCCCGTAAGACATCAAATCTTTAATCTCTTCCGGAAGGATAACACCGCCGCCGCCGCCGAAAATTTTGATCTGTGGTGAGTTTTTTCTCTTAAGAGGTCATAAATATATTTGAAATATTCATTGTGACCACCCTGATATGAAGTTAATGCAATCGCATTGGCATCTTCCTGGATCGCTGTGTTTACAACTTCCTCTGCTGATTTGTCATGTCCTAAGTGAATCACTTCACATCCAGTTCCCTGGATGACACGACGCATAATATTGATCGCAGCATCATGTCCGTCAAATAATGACGCAGCGGTTACGATTCTTACCTTGTTGGTTGGAGTATATTTTTGGGTTTCCATAAAAATTCTAGAAAGTTTCTAAGTTTTCAAATATAATAATAAAAAAAGAACCTTGTGTTTGATTTTATTGTATTGATTATCATTTGCTTGGGTTGCCTTATTTAATAAAATAGCTCCGATTTTAGGTTTGAGAATTTAAAAGTCTTCAGGTTCGGTAGTTACAGAATTAAAAATGACTTGTCAATTTTTTTTGGAAATTGATATATCCTTAGTTTCTCAAATTAAAATTTCTACTTTTGCACCATATTTTACAGACATGCAGAAAGCCTTAATATATTTCGCGTTGGGAACCGTAGTAAGCTTCCTTATCAATTATTTCCTTTTAAGTTCAGAGAATATCGGCCTGGAATTTTATTATGCCGTTGCCTTTGGAGCTGCCTGGGGCATTGCTTATTATCTGGATACCCCGGATTTTACATTACCTAAAAAATTAGGTTTATCCTTTGTGGTGATGGGGATTTTGGTTGTAGTAGGAACTTTAATTTTTAAGCTTGAACTGGCTATTCCATCTATACTGAAATTCTCAATGGTTTTTGTAGCCTATTATGTAATCGCAAGCTTTAGAGCAACTAAGTCATTAAGAAAATAAAAAAGAGGCTGTCTGATACGACAGCCTCTTTTTTTATTTAGTGGAGCATCAGGAAGCTTACCAATGCTAATCCTGTAGCTAAGAATATGAATGCAAACAGATTGAGAAAGAATATAATTCCACCAATCATAATACTTACAATACCATGTGATTTGTAGACCCGGCGATGGGCAATAAAAAAATAAATCAATCCGTATGTTGAAATTGCAAATATAAAAAGTGAGATTAGAAAAGGAAAAAATGTATATCCTGCTAATAAGTCTGCTGCTTTAATGAACAGAGCTAATAGCAAAATACTCACAAGTAAAAATGAAAAATAATGCAATGTAAAAATGCCATGATCAAAATACCACCATTTTTTCTTACTGTGGAATATCCATAAAAAGAATGCAAAAATGGGAAGATAAATGAATAAGGCTTTGGGAAGGTTATGGAAAGATGTTTCTACCAGATTTCTCAGAATATCTCCTTTTTTAACTCCTTCTTCTTTCAAACTAAAAAACTTACGGGCAAACGGATCATTGATAAAACTGAAAAGGTTTTTTTTATCAGCAGTTCCTTTATCATATTCTTCCTGAGTTTTGTATCCCAAAAAACCTGAATTATCAGATATTTTATTATCAGTATCCATTGTGCTTATAAGACCTTCTTGGAAACTTCCTTTTTTCAGGGAATCTTGAATAAAAGACTGTGCTTTATTGAGTTCAGCTATTTTTGCTGAGTCTTTTATCTGCTGTTTTTCTGCTTCAATTCCATTAACAATGTTCTGTACAACTGGGTTTTTGGATGTATTATTCTGCGCAACGTCGTGTTTCTTTTTTTCAGTATGCCCATAATTGATTTTGAAAGGAGGAAATAGAGCAAATAGGAAGAATGTAATAAAGCTGACAAAAATATAGAGTTTTACAGGGGGTACAAATTTCTGTCTCTTGCCTTCAAGATAGGTGTTCGTTAGTTTACCTGGTTTAAATAACAGATTTTTTACGGTTCCCCAGAACTGGCCGTCATAATGAGTGAAATCTTCAATGAAATGGGTAAAAAGAAAATAGAAGGGTTGTCTACGCTCAGTATTTTCCTGTCCGCAATGAGGGCAGAATCTTTCTTCTACTTGATGCCCGCAGTTCAGGCAGGTTTTATCTTCTCGGATCTTTCCGTGGCTCATGGTACATGTTTGTACAACAAAGATAAATATTTCGGGAAATAAATAAAGAGATCGATAAGCTTTTGAAGAAATTCTTAAAGAAAAATTAAAATTGAGGACTTATTACTCCTGATAGAAGTGAAGATAGGTATAATTAATATTGAATACTGAAAGCAACTTAAAATAAAGAACCTTTGGATACAGGTTATGAAATAAGAGAATAAACTTTTATGGAAATTTCAGCGAAAAGGTAATAAAGAAAGAGTTGAGGGAAAAAACTCTTACTTTATCATAATTTGTGTTTTTAGAATCTTCTAAACGTTTTTTTCATCGCCACAACATTTTACAAGTTTTATGCCAAAAATATAAATAATGTTAAAATCTATTGTTAGTCGGCTGAATAGCAGATGTTATACAGATTAAATGAAATATGTTTTTGGGTTACAAAAATAATTTGTACCTTTGCACACCCTTTTAGGGGTAAATTATGTTTAATCTTTAACTAAAACGTGTGAATACATTAAGTTACAAAACTGTTTCAGCGAACAAAGCTACTGCTAATAAAGAATGGGTTGTGGTAGACGCTGAAGGACAGCCGTTAGGAAGACTAGCTTCTACGGTTGCAAAGATTTTGAGAGGTAAGCACAAAACGAACTTTACACCTCACGTAGATTGTGGTGATAACGTGATCGTTTTGAATGCTGGGAAAATTACACTTTCCGGAAACAAGTGGGCTGATAAGACTTATATCTGGCATACAGGATATCCTGGTGGACAGAAGTCTATGACTGCGGCTGAACTTCAAAAGAAAGATTCTTTAAAGGTATTAGAGAAATCTGTAAAAGGTATGTTACCTAAAAACAGATTAGGTGCTGCTATCCTTAAGAACCTTTATTTATATGAAGGAACTGAGCACAAACATGAAGCTCAACAGCCTAAAACAATTAATGTTAACGAATTTAAATAATTAATTATGTCTATAGTTCACAAAATCGGAAGAAGAAAAACTTCTGTAGCAAGAGTTTATGTAAGACCAGGTTCTGGAAACATTACAGTAAACGGTAAAGATGCTAAAGAATATTTCTCTACAGACGTGATGGTTTACAAATTAAACCAACCGTTCATCCTTTCTGAGACTGTTGGTCAGTATGACGTTACCGTAAACGTATTCGGTGGTGGTAATACAGGTCAGGCAGAAGCTATCAGATTAGGTATTTCTAGAGCTTTATGCGAAATCAACGCTGAGTTCAGATTAGCATTAAAGCCAGCTGGTTTACTTACAAGAGACGCAAGAATGGTGGAAAGAAAGAAGCCAGGTCAGAAAAAAGCAAGAAAGAGATTCCAATTCTCAAAACGTTAAGATTTCTTGTTGGCGAATGGCTTATGGCTATTGGCTGCAGAAATGTACTACATTTTATTTAAACTTAATCTCGGCGAAAAGCCTATTGCCAAAAGCGAAAAGCCAAACGCCCATTGCCCGTTATGTTTAGCATCCAAACGCTTCTCCCATCTAAAGAAGTTGTTGATTGTTTAAAAGACGGAAAGTAAACTAACAAAAACAGAAAACATGGCAAAAGCAAATGTAAAAGACCTTTTAGAGGCTGGCGTACACTTCGGTCACATGACTAGAAAGTGGAACCCAAATATGGCTCCATACATTTTTATGGAGAAGAACGGTATTCACATTGTAGACTTACATAAAACAGCAGTTAAATTAGATGAAGCGTGCAGCGCTTTAGAAAAATTAACTTCTGCAGGTAAAAAAGTTCTTTTCGTAGCTACTAAGAAGCAAGCGAAAGAAGTAGTTGCAAAACACGCTTCTGAACTTAATATGCCTTATATTACAGAAAGATGGCCTGGAGGTATGTTAACGAACTTCGTTACTATCAGAAAGGCGGTAAAGAAGATGAACTCTATCGACAAAATGAAAAAAGACGGTACGTTCGAAACTTTATCTAAAAAAGAAAGATTACAAGTTGACAGACAAAGAGCTAACCTAGAGAAGAACTTAGGTTCTATCGCTGACATGGTGAGACTTCCTTCTGCTGTATTTGTAGTTGACATCTTAAGAGAACACATCGCGGTAACTGAAGCTAAGAAACTTGGTATTCCAGTTTTCGGTATCGTTGATACAAACTCTGACCCTAGAAAAGTTGACTTCGTTATCCCAGGAAACGATGATGCTTCTAAGTCTATTGATATGATCCTTAGCGTAGTTTCTGAATCTATCAAAGAAGGTCAGTCTCAAAGAAAAGCTGATAAAGAAAAATCTAAAGAAGAAGGAGAAAAAGTATCTGCTGATACAGATGCTGATTTCGATGCTGAATAATTAAAGATTTTCTTTAATATAGGAAAAACGCTGGATTTCGATCCAGCGTTTTTTTGTTTTTATATATGGTCTCACACATCTTGCTGACAATTGAAGATTAATAAGGTATTTTATAATCCCATACAAGCCCAATAATGACTTTAAATCATTGTCTTGATATCTGTGGCGAAATGGGTAATAATGCGATAAGAGAGTAGAAATGAATTGTTTTTGATCAGTATATAAATAAAAACCTCACAAATCATTGTGAGGTCTATTTTTAGTTTCTAAGTGTTATAGAATAAGAGGTTGTTATAAACTTATTAGATTGATATCTTGAATTACAAACCATACCAGATAAGTTGTAGTTTTGATTTTTTAAGACCATTGTATAGCCTGTTTTTCCAGCACCTATGGGAATCTTTTTAAAGAAATTGTTTCCACTTATTGTTAATACCATATTGCAAGAAGAATTATTGTTAATTGAAATAGATGTTCTGGGATTGCCAGGGTCATCATTATTGAGAAGATCACTTAGAACTTCAGCTGTTTCAGGTTTATGAGTCTTCATCAGTTCATTATATTCTCTTTCTGTATTAGCTGCACTGCCGCTACCGGAATTGGTAGGGTAGGGATTTCTAATGGGATAACCACCATAATTAACACTACAGCTGGTAAGGATCATTGAAATCCCGGTAAGAACTAATAGCTTTTTCATACCTGTTTATTTTTTTGCTTTTCTTTTTTTAATGGTTTCTCAGGTGAAGCCTTTATCGCTGAGCTCTGCTGGGCTGCAGGCTGGGCAGGGTTATCTATGGTTACAAATATACTTCTTTTTATATCTTTTTGAGAGAAGTATTTCATGTCGCAGACATTACTATTCAGTGTATAAGAGCCTTTATTAACGATTATGAAGTTTTCTCCGTGAGCAGGAACTGCAAGATTATAATACTCTTTTCCTTCTATCCGGAGTACAATATTACAGTCTGAATTATTCTTAAATAAAAGGATTGATTCTTTTTTTGTAATGTCTTCATTAAGCATTGTATTCAGAAGCTGTGCGGTTTTCTCCTTATGCTCTGCTGATGTTTCGGCAATTAAGCGTTTAAATTCCTCCGCTTCGCTAGAATTGGGATCTTTCATCGCATTTTTAGGAATATCTGCAATAACAGGTCTTGCCTCCATAGGTTTAGCTGTACTTGCTCCTTTTGTCCACTCAGAGTTTTTTAATGCAATAAGTTTAGGCTTCAGCACGCTCTTTTTAGGATCGTCAGGGTGTGCGGTCTTAAGATATTCTTCAATTTCCTTGATATTTGTGCTTTTTAAAATGTCTTTACTGCTTTTCTGTGCATATGTAAAGCCGGGAGTAAGGAAAGTGAAAAATAAAATCGTCAAAAATTTTTTTTTCATCAATAGTGTTTGTTTATTTCATCAGTGGATCCGGAATTTTATATAGGTTATTGTTTTTCCTTTTGCTGAGAATAGTTGTTCATAATACGTTTGGATATCTCTCAAATGAGGCGTATTAGGATCATATTCCGGTGCACCGTAGATATCATGATGAGCAGTTATAATCTCATATCCAGCTCCCTGTAAGTATCCAAGTGTATATCCGTGAAGGAATTCCGAATCTGTTTTCAGATGGACAATCCCTCCTGGCTTCAGGAATTTTTTATAACGGGCTAAAAAGTCCGGGTGTGTTAATCTATGTTTTGTTCTTTTATATTTAATTTGTGGGTCTGGGAAGGTAATCCAGATTTCATCCACTTCATTTTCAGCAAAGAAATGATCTACAAGTTCAATTTGTGATCTTAGAAAGGCAACATTAGTCATCCCGTTTTCCACGGCCTCTTTTGCCCCGAACCAGAATCTTGCCCCTTTAATATCAATTCCGATAAAGTTCTTTTCAGGAAATGTTTTGGCTAATCCCACAGAGTATTCTCCTTTTCCACAGCCTAATTCCAGGACAATTGGGTTATCATTTTTAAAGAAATTTTCTCTCCATTTTCCCTTAAGCTCAAAGCCTTCCAAAGCCTCATCTCTTGTAGGTTGAATTACATTCGGTAATATCTTGTTTTCTGCAAATCTTGCTAATTTATTCTTGCCCATTGAGTCATTTATAAAATGAGTGCAAAAATAAGAAAATTTAAAGAGAATTGAGGTCTTTTAAAGCTAAAAGACCTATGGTGAAACTATTATATTGTTTTGATTATTTTGCTGTTGCGCTGCCTAATGCAACCATGATGGGTTTCTGAATGGTTTTTTGTGATGCATATTGCGCACCACATACCAGACTGGTAAAAAGATACTGCCCTTTTTCCACTACAATGGAGTTGTCTTTGTGAGCAGGAACAGCAAGCCTGTACTTTGTAGTTCCCACTCCTTCCATTCTTACGATAATATTACAGTCAGATTGGTTTTGAATAAGAACAATACATTCTTTGGCATTGGGATCATTATCAAATAATGAATTGAGGATCTTAACGGTTTTGTTTTGATGCTCAATGGGGGAAACATTCATCAGCATATTAAATTCTTCTGCTTCTGCATTAGGAATAGCTGTATTGGCGGCTGTGTTTACTACAAAAGTATTTTGTGGGGTACTTGGGGTATAGGTTTCCGTTGATTTTTTTGGCTGCAAGTTCTGCCTTGTATTTGGCAATTTGTTTTTGTTTGATAATGGCATTCATTTCATCAAAAGTGATCTTGGTAGAAGGCCGTCTTCTTAATAAAGCCAGCATTTCCTGCATGTCTTTTACTTTTTGATCTTCTGGATGGGCGTTTTTGAT
This sequence comes from Chryseobacterium capnotolerans, assembly GCF_021278965.1. Classification (NCBI taxonomy): domain Bacteria; kingdom Pseudomonadati; phylum Bacteroidota; class Flavobacteriia; order Flavobacteriales; family Weeksellaceae; genus Chryseobacterium; species Chryseobacterium capnotolerans. Next base: position 90,141 of record NZ_CP065589.1, read on the forward strand.
ATATTCCTTCATCATTTCCATAACCCGGGGCTTCAATACTGATCTTCTGGGATCATCAGGATGAGCATCTCTTAAGAATGCATTGATCTCATAGATGTTATTGCTTTTCAGAATTTCGCTGTAATCTTTTCCCTTTTTTTGGGCAGACATACTGAAAAACAAGACCGAGGCAAGAAGTAAAAGTATTTTTTTCATTAATATAATATTAAGTTAAAAATGGGGTACTTTCCTTAATTTGTGTTTGGGTCAATTAGTCTTTTCTAGGATAACGAAATAGTATTGTTTTTATTTTAAACACGTGATCGTGATATAAAAGTAAGCATATTTGTAAATATAAATGAAATGTATTTTAAAAAACTTGAATGATTGATAATGAAAGGTTAATTTGATATAAAAGAAAAAACCATGTAAAGCTACATGGTTTTGATATCGATCTGAATTATTATTTTTCGGTCTGTTGAGGAGTTACGACCTCCTGAAGATGTGAGTTCTTTAATCTCTTCTGATAAATAGGCATATATTTTTCTATAGGAATTTTGATAGCTTCAAAGTTTCCTGCTAAAACATAGGGCTGTATATTTTCTGAGGTATACACAAATTGTAAAAAGTTATCGATCAGGTTTTCAGGAATCTTGAATTTTGTAAAATAATCTTTCCCTAAATAATTCTTAATCTGAGTGATCGAAGTATTCATATTCTCGTAAGCCTGATAGCGCTGTTTTTTCTTTCTTTCACCGGAAAGCATATCATAAATACTTTCAAGACTGAAGGTGAGCCCGCCATCTCTTAATCCGGCAACAGGAAGTTCCGGAGGCGTCCCGTCTCCTTTAGGCTCAGGAAGTCCAATCACTTTTTGATGGCTAATGCTTTATCTTCTTTTCGGAGAGAGTTTACATCATATCGTAGATTTCCGGTGGGTTTAAACCTGCTCAGCACAATTTCCTGAATTTCATAATAGGCTATTTTCAGCTCTACAAAATTCTTCTGCCCTAATAGCTGGGGAGTCATTTTAACATCTTTTCTTTCTGTAACAATGGAGGTAAAACGGATAACATCTCCGGGATTGGCAGAAACATTAAAATTACCATTATAATCAGCAAGAACAGTCTTTTGAGTATTAAGATTGGTAACATATACCTGATTAAGATAAAGGATGGAATTATCCCTTAGAAATACTTCTCCGGAATATATTTGAGCATTGATTTTTGCCAGAAAAATCAGCAGCAACAGAGTAAACAGTTTCTTCATATAATTGGCAAAATTACATAGAAATAAAGCAATTTGTGCTTATTTAGATAAGGAATAGTGGTTAAAGTTATATTAAACTTTAGTATTGAATTGTTAATGAATGTTATAAATATATTTTCGCGTTGAATATGAATTGGTATACTAGAAAAAAGGTTGAAAGAATATTCCTTTCCTTCAACCTTTTAAATGCTTTTTATCTATGTCTTACCAGCAGCCAGCTTGAGTATTTTATGGAAACTGTAGATCCAAATTCTGTCCAGCTGATAAAGTACCAATATGTGGCTGTGGGAGTATATCTTCCGCCAACTCTTCCATCCCAGGTAAACCGGTTTTCACGGGTTCCTCTGAAAAGTTCTGCTCCATATCGGTCAAAAATCCTGAAAACAAGATTTTCGTTTGACATTAATGCAGAATAGTCTATAGATTCATTCAGTCCGTCTCCATTGGGAGTGATGGTATTGATAAGATTAATAATGGCGAATTCTTTTTTCGCTTCACCACACATTTTAGAGTCTCTTACCACTACATAATGTGCCCCTCTTGGTACATTATAGAAAATATTTGAAGTTTGCCATACGACTCCATCCAATGAGTATTCATAAGGTGGATTACCGCCGCTGGCTCCAATTTTTACGGTTGTTCCTTCAATTTCAATGGAAGTGATGATGGGGATTGTGTATTCGGTAACGTTCACAGACTGCTTGTAGGTGCATCCGTTAGAGGTAAGTTCTACCCAATAACTACCGGCAGGTACATTAGTAATGGAAGGACTGGTCGCTCCAGTGCTCCATAAGTATTTATCGAATCCTGGGCCAGCATCTAATGTTGTTGTAGTTTTAGGACAGATGATCTGATCGGCCAGAAGGGATGATGTTTTAGGAATTTTAATAGTAATTTTAAGGGAAGCTACTTCAGGGCATACTCCATTTTTTTCAAAGCGGATGTAGAATGTCTGTGTGGTTGTAATATTTACAGTTGGAGCTAATGGGCTGACATTGTTTTGTGCATCCGCTAGGCTGCCATGAAAGGTAAAAGTAACATTTGGATCTACTATAAACATCGGAATAAATTGGGAAAGGGTTACCGTTTTTATTCCATCAAGATCATCATCACATACGTTTTCTGTTACAGACTGGCTTGCCAGCTTTATTTTGTCTCCAATACTGAATTTTAAAGGTTTGATAACAGGGGTACATCCATTAGGAGAATCTACTCTGATAAAAATTGTAGTGGTTGTAGTGTAGCTCCAGTTATTGGGAAGTGTATTAGCGTTTCCAGCATTTGCATCTGCTAAATTTGAGTAATATCTGACTGTGAAATTATTTGGCGTATTAAGTACAATAGCTGTGATATTAGAAAGATTGATATTGACTGTTCCATCGAAATTATCATCACAGAACACACCATTATAATTATCCGGAACAATGGCTTTATTATAAAGCGATAATGTTATCTGGGCAATGCTCTTACATCCTAAAGAATTTTTAACTACAACATAGATAATAGTACCATCTGCCGCTGAATAAACATTAGGATTGGTAATTTGAGCTGCTGGGTTTTCTGTTTGTGCATCTGCTAGGGTCGGATAATATGTTTTGTTAACCGGAGTGTTCGTTGTTACACTGGCTGTTGTAAGGTCAAATGTTCCCTTCCCGTTCACATCACAAGCAAATAATACTGAATTCGTAACAACGATAGCTTTAATATTGATATTGACAGTTACCGTTTCACAGTCAGGAAAGTCAGGATCATTTCCACAGAAAGTATAGGTAAAGGTATCAGTTCCAGCTGTGCCAGGAGTATTTACAGTATAGGTAATAATTCCGGTAGCAGGGTTTATTACTGCAGTTCCCAGGGTTGGTGGAGTGGTGATGGCTACAGTAGATGGCACAGGAATTTGTGAAGAAGTACTGAAGGCAGGAGTAATTACCTGTGAAGTACATATGTCATATGAGATATTGGTCTGCTTCATACAGTTCATCACTTTATATTGCTCAGTGACTAAAGGAGCGCAGCTTCCCATTGTTACAGAACAAGTATAATATCCGGATTGGGTAGGAGTGATAGAGGCGTTGTTGGCTCCTGAAATAGGTGTTCCGTTTCTATACCATTGGTAAGTGTCATAGATAATAGGATCTACAGTAAGTTCAATTCCGGGCACGCAGGATCCTCCTGATTTTAAAATAACGGGCTGCGTAGGAAAGCCTGCAAAGAAACCTCCATATCCTACCGCGTCACTTCCAGCAGTGATTCCTGCTGTAATGGCCTTACTTGAAACAATCGTTATGGTTCCTGTCACATTAGGAATTCCATAAGTAACCCAATTATTGGTCCCTGTCATATTGTAAGGACCTGTAGAGGCGGGTGGAGTCCCTCCATTTACTGTAACTATTGCCCCTTTTTCTGTGATAAGGTTCAGTTTTGTAGGGATATTAAGGACTCCGGACGGGTTTACATTAGAGTGAACAAAGTTTTCATTGATAAGTCCCAGTTCATTAATTTGTTTGGGAAGATAGCAGTTTAAAGACGGAATAAAATTGAATCCTCCGGTAGCTACTTCATTTCCTGTATTTGAATCTCCTGCTAAGATCTGATAAACATAGGCGTTCTTGGAAGTTCTAATGTATAAGTTATAATGACCGCCACCCTGAAGACTGTATTTAGTATCAGGAATTACAAAATATTTTCCTGTATTCAGTGTTGCAATAGGGGTTAATTCATTATTTACATAGATCTGAGTATTGTCTTGTGTAGCAATAATCAAAGCCCCTTCCATATTGGCTCCAATACTTCCGTTCCCTTTGACTAGAGCAAATTCACTTCCAAGCCTGTCAACAGGGACAGCCTGATCCATTAAAATATCGGAGCTGGTTGGGAAATTTCCGGCATACTGACCATTGAAGTTTCCATTGGTAACATTAATTGGTTTGTTTGAGGTGATTTTAGCTCCAATAAATCCATCAAAGTTGCCGGCAATATTTCCAATACCATCAAGAATATAGGATTGCCCTTTGTTTAAAGCTATATTTATGGTAGGGTTGGTAGCTCCTGTGGTCCCATTTGAGAACTGCACAAGAGGGCTGTAGCCTGTAATGGTAACCGTAGTATTATCTTCTGTAGCCAGAATACTGGTCATGAAATTAAGAATCTCATTACTTACACTGATAGGAGCTGATGCCGCAAAGAAACTCTTTCCTGTTGAAGGAATCCCCTTAGAAGTAATGATTTCTGCATGATTAAATACTGAAAATCTTAAGTTCGCATAAAACGGAAATTCAGCTTTCAGGTATAATCCTTTTGTAGTGGAAGTAAACAAATCTGTCTGCTGAGTGGTAATAATATAATTTCTTAAGACATCAAATTTCTGCGGATTATTTTTACTGATATTGACTGTCCCGATCAAAACATTATTATTATAGATACTCACCGGAAATGGTGTGGTTCGGCTGGTAGAAAGATAAAGTTTCTGATAAGGAGAGGGTGCTCCTGACCTGTCTATCATTGGAGCAAACCAATGTTCCCTGTCTAATTGTGCAAAAACAGAGGTGAATATGTGAAATATAAATAAAAAAGATAGAATTTTTCTCATTCAGTGATCGTATTTATCACAAATTTAATAATAAAAAACATTGAAGTATTGAAAATGTAATAAAAAAACCACGATTTTAAAATCGTGGTTTTGAAAGTTTTAAATCCGGATGATTATTCTCTGTTTTTTACCATAATCCAGCCAGTGTATTTTATTTCTGTTTTTTCTTTGTTAGACTCATTCCAGGAAACATGATACCAGTATGTACCTGTGATCAGTTTTTTGTCGAAGTGTCTTCCATCCCACTTGTAATTATTGAATTTATTTCCAGTAAATATCATATTTCCATATCTGTCGTACACTACAAAGCTAAGATTGTCTTTGTATGCAAGATCACTATAATCGATATAGTCATTGATGTTATCCCCATTAGGAGTGATGGCATTCAATAAATTTGGAACTGTAACTTCCGCTGAAATAGGGGTACAGTTGTAAGCATCTTTTACATAGAAAGTATGCTGGCCTCTGCTTAATCCTGGGAAGGAGTTTGAATCCTGCCAATTCGTAGTTCCGTCAACGGCATATTTGTAAGGAGCTTTACCGCCTGCCACAATTACTGTAGCTGTAGAATTGTTAATTTCAATTTGCTGAATAACAGGATCAACTGCTTTTCTCACTCTTACTACCTGTGTAATGAAACATCCGTTTTTCTCAAGAATTACAGTATATTCGCCTACTCCTACCCCTCTGATTCCTGAAGTAGTTCCTCCTGTACTCCATTGGTAAGAATCATATCCAGGTCCTGCATCAAGATCTGTTTTAGCATCAATACAAATATATTTATCTACAAGAATCGGAGACTTTTTAACAGGAAGTGTAATAAGTTCAATTTTTGCAATTGCAGAACATCCTTCCACAGTGGTAAGCTTCACATATACAAATCCTCCTGTTGAAGGATAGTTGGTAGTTGCTGCTGTTGTTATTTCGTTAGTTCCTGCAGTAAGATCTTTTAATGTAGGATAATATTTTTTTGTTGCATTTCCATAGTTTGTAATGTTGGCTTTTGTCAGGTCAAAATAAGCATAAGGTGCTACATCATACCAACAAGCTTTAATTGCATCATCCTTTACAATGAAAGGAACAACCTTAAGGTTTAGGGTAACTTCTTCACAATCCATAAAGTCAGCAGAGTCTCCACAGAATGTATAAACGATTTTATCAGTTCCTTCAAAATTAGGTTTCGGTGTATAAGTAATGGTACCATCTGCATTTATTACCGCTGTTCCATTAGTAGGAGGGGTAAGGATCTTAATTGTACTTTTTACCGGAGTCTGAGTTGAAGAAGAGAATGTTGGTGTAATAATCTTAGTAGAACAAGCCGCTTCTTCTTTAGTGCTCTTGATTAGACAGTTAACTACTTTATAAGGAGCTGTTACAATTGATTGGCATGCTCCCATTGTTACTTTTACAGTATAATAACCAGGTTGTGTTGGCGAGTAGCTATAAGTAGTTGCACCGGAAATGGGAGCATCATTAAGAGACCATTGGTAAGTATCATAACCTTCCTCTACTTGCAGAATCAATCCAGGAACACATTCTCCTGATTTTTTAGTAATATATGGCGTTGATGAGAATCCTGCAAAATATCCACCGTATCCAGCTGAACTATATCCACCGTTAATCCCGGCAGTTACTGCTTTATTAGAAATAATAGTAAGGTTTGGTGGGAAGTTCTCTACAGAATAAGTTACCCATTGAGTATTTCCCGTCAAAGGGTATGGTCCCTCAGCTGCTGTAGGAGGAACTCCATTCACCGTTACAGTGGCTCCAGCTTCAGTTAATATATTAAGTTTTAGTTTAATAGAGGATGTAGTAATGCCTGGCATTTCATTGATCTTACCAATCTCGTCAATTTTTCTTGGTAAGAAGCAGTTCAATGGTGGAATATAATTATAACCATTGGTGGCATCACTATCTGTAATCCCAACGAATTGATAAAGGTATATATTTTTGGATGCAGAAATGAACATATTAGAATGTGCTCCACCACTCTGGGCTGCGTAGCTTGTTTCATTGATTCTATACCAGCCTCCTTCGTTTAGGGTAACAACAGGTGAACCTGATCCATTGATGAATATTTGCGTGTTGTCTTCAGTGGCAATGATAAGACCTCCTTCCATATTGGAATCTGGTTTGGTAGATCTGGTCTTTACCATGGCAAACGTATTCCCTAATTTATCTACAGGTACAGCCTGGTCAAGAATAGGATCAGAACCATCTAGACTTGCGTTAGGATCGTTAAGAGGTGTTGGGGTTGAAAAGTTACCGTTACAGCTACCATTGGTAAGGGTTACTGGTTTACTTGCTTCAATTTTAGCACCAATGAAGCCTTTGCTATTAGCAGATGCATCCTCTACTTTTCCTGCAAAAATAAAAGATTGTCCTTTATTTAAAACAAACGAATAGCTTTGAACAGAAAGGTTTCCATTAACGAATTTTAATCCGGGAGTTTTCCAGCTTACGGTAACAGAGGTATTGTCTTCAGTAGCAAGGATTCCTGCTGTAAAATTATCCGTACTGGAACTTGAGTTGGCTTCTGTTCTTGTATTAGGGCTGGTTGCCACATAAAACTTATTACCAATACCCGCTTTTCCTTTACTGGTAATAATTTCTCCATGGGAACCATTGGCAAGTCGTAAACTGCAATAGAAAGGTCTTTCTGCTTTCAAATAAAGTCCTTTTGAACCTACAACAAAAGCATCGGTAACACCATTGGCAGAAATAAGGGTTTCATCCACATCGAATGTTTTGGGGTCCCCTTTAGCAATGGTAACAGTACCTATCACGATATTGTTGCTAAGTATTTGTACGGCAAAAGGGGTAGTAGAATCAGTAGATAAATACACCTTATTTTGAAAACCTCCAACAGGGTTTGTATAATAAGGTGCTATCCAGTGTTCGGTATCCCTTTGCGCGAAGAGAGTATTAATTGTAAAAAAATTAATACCAAACTGAGTAGAAATCTTTTCATGTGTATGGAATTAGGATTTCTACAAAATTAAAATAAAAATTCAAATACTTTTAATAAAATGTAAATAAAAGTTGAAAATTATTCCCGATTTTTAATTAAAAGCCATCCTGAATATGAAACTGGTAATTGCGTGTCCGGTTCAATCCATTTTATAACATACCAATAAGTTCCTGTAGGAAGATTTCTTCCATTTGATTTTCCATCCCAGATATAATTTTTGTCAGAAGACTTATACACGGGATTTCCATATCGATCCGAAACTTCTATTGATACATTTTGCTTTATTCCTAGTTCTGAATAATTCAGGGTATCATTAATGCCATCTCCATTGGGGGTAATCGTATTGATAATATTAACAATCAGGAAGTTTTTAGTGACATGACGGCATCCGTCTGAACCCAGCACATAAACCGTATGAGTACCTCTTGATAATCCATTGAAAACATTAGAATATTGATAGTCAATACCATTCAATGAATACCTGTAAGGAGGCGTTCCACCTGTTACATAAACAGCAGCAGTAGTACCGGACACCTCTATTTTTGAAATGACAGGAGATTGGGCGGTAGTAACTTTAACGTGCTGACGGTATATACACCCGTTAAATCCAAGATCTACATAATAATTACCGGCAGAAGCGCTGATGCTTTGGCTAGTGGCTCCATTGCTCCATAAATAAGATGTAAATCCAGGTCCTGCATCTAAAAGGATTTTTTCATTAGAACAGATCACCTGATCCTGAAGGGTTGCTGATTTTTTAGGTGTTCTTAAAGTAAGTGCTAAAATACCTGTATTAGCACATTCTGTAGTATTTTGGAATCTTACGTAGAAAATACTTCCTGTAGAGGTGATGACCTGTGATGCTGAGATTGGATTAGTTCCTGTCTGAGCATCAGTTGCGGAAGTATAGAATGATAAAATAACATTCGGATCAATGGTGAATAATCCTTTATAATCATTCAGATTGGCGGGTTCTGAACCATTAATATCATTATCACAGATGTCAGCTTTAACGTTATCCGTAATCAAAGAAACTTTATTCCCTATAGTAAAATTAATTTGACCTAAGACTGCCGGACAGTTGCCTGTATTTCCTGTTGCTCTTACATATACCGTAGTATTTGTTGTATAGGACCAGTTTACAGGAAGTGTATTGCTGTTTCCGGCAATAGCATCAGCTTGATTAAGGTAATAATTTACTGTAAAACTAGCTGAATTAGCCACAATTTGTGGAGTAACATTGTTAAAGTTAATATGAACACTTCCATCGAGATCACTTCCACAGCTGTTTGCATTGAAGTTGGTGGTATTGATAACAGGGATTGGAAATGTATTTAAAGTAATGGTTGCCACTTTAGAACATCCATAAGAAGTTACATTGGCGTATACTGTTCCTGCGGGCCCGATATAATTTGCAGGATTGGCAATAGGCCCGGTTAAGTTAGCATTAGTAAAGTAATCTACTGTAATTCCTGGAATTGAAGTAATGCTGGCCGCCTTCAGGTTGTAAGTGCCATCTCCATTGGATGCTGCACAAGAAAATAGGACATCATTAGCTACTTTTAAAACATGTGCATTCACTACAATTTTAAAATACTCAAAGGCAGCAGGGGTTCCATCTCCCTGAATATAATAAGTGAAGGTATCTGTGAAATCTGCAGTCATACCTGGATTAGGAGTATAAGTGATCTGTCCGGTTGTAGGATTAATTGCAACTGTTCCGTTAGTGGGCTGTGCCACAATACTGGTATTGGCGGGAACCACAGTTTGAGTTGAATGGGTAAAAGCCGGAGTAATTACTTGTGTATTACATGAACCAATATGATAAGTTGTGGTTGTAATAGGAGGACATGATGTATAGTCATATTCCGCAGTAAGTCTTGTTTCGCAGTTATCTTTAGTGATTTTACAGGTATAAATTCCCGAACCATACGAGTACGGATCAAGGGTAAAGGTGGTAGCTCCTGTGATTTCAGTCCCATTAAGGTACCATTTATAATCGTCATAGCCAGGTTCTACCTGTAAACGAATTCCATTATAGCAGTCTCCTGTTTTAGTAATTACTGGGATAGAAGAAAAACCAGCAAAATATCCACCATATCCTACAGCTCCGTTTCCGGCTGCAATCCCTGCAGTAACAGGTTTTGTTGATTTCACTGTAATATTTCCTGATACACTTGGGATAGAGTAGGTCACCCAATTCGGATTTCCATCTACAGGTGCAGGCCCATTGGCCGTAACCGGATTTCCGTTAACTGTTACTATTGCTCCTGTTTGGGTAATGATATTGAGTCTTGCATTAAAGTAATCAGTTCCTATTTCATTAATACGTCCTATTTCATTGATCTCTGTAGGTAAAAAGCAACTTAAAGGCGGGATAAAATTCATTCCTCCCGTAGCATAAATATTTCCAGAGGAAGTTCCGGCAAGGAGCTGATATACATATACATTATTGTTTGCAGAAATACTCATGTTAAAGTTTCCGTTAACCTGGCTGGTATAATAAGTTCCTTGTACCAAATAATGGTCTCCTGCATTAAGGGTAATACTGTTAAGAAGATTTCCGTTTACTGTAAGTTTGGTATTGTCTACTGTGGCAATAACTAAAGCCGCTTCCATCCCTGAATTCGAAGGTCCGTTTCCTTTTACCATGATAAAATCTTTTCCTAATCTTTCAACAGGAACAGCCTGATCCATCAATACATCAACATTGGTACTATTCTTAGTGGTATAGATACTGTTAAAGTTTCCATTGGTTACAGATATAGGTTTGTCAGCAACAATTTTAGCTCCTACCAGTCCTTTTAAGTTGTTAGGATTCAGATTGCTCTGTGCTTCAATAATATATGATTTTCCTTTGTTAAGAATAAAAGTTCTTGAGGGAGCAGATATTAAATCGGAGAAAACAACACTCTGGTTATATCCGGATAAAGTCACCGTAGTATTATCTTCTGTCGCGATAATCCCAATACTAGCGTTTACATATGGCTTGGCTGTTGTATTGGGTGCAACTCCCGTAAAAAAGGTTTTTCCAAGACCAGCTAACCCTTTTGAAGTAATAAACTCTGCCTGATCCTGAACAGCAAACCTGTAACTGGCAAAAAATTTCTTACTCCCCTTCACATGCAACCCCATTGATACAGATTTAAACAGATTAGATGCTGTAGAAGCAATCATCATATTATTGGAAATAGTTTGTGTTACAGGATTTCCCTTGCTGAGCTGTACTGTGGCAATTACATTGTTGTTATTAAAGACCTGTACTGTAAAAGGTACCGTTTCATTAGTAGACAGGTACAGATAGCCTTTGGGAGTGCCTTGAAGACTGCTTGCAGACATAGGCGCAAACCAGTGTTCAGTGTCCAATTGGGCATTTACTAATAAACAAAAAAAAGTGCAAAAAGCGAGTAGAAATTTTTTCATGCGTTACTATAAGGGCCGCAAATTTAAGTATTAATAGTCACAATTTTATATTAAAAAATCTTGGAATCTTGATTTGCTTTAGAATTGTTGAATAGTTAAAATTTGCTTCATTTTGCGTTCATATTCATTAAGATAATCCATAAAAAAATCCCGGTGAAATTTTCACCGGGATTATATATTTTTAAAAGCTGGATTATAAGCTTACTCTGATAAATCCTGTTACTTTTAGATCTGCGTTTACAGATTTTACATAGTCAGCAACTGAGATACTAGAATCCTTGATGAAATCTTGGTGTACCAAAGTGTTGTCTTTGTAGAATCTCTGCATTTTACCTTTCAAGATATTGTCGATGATGTTTGCAGGCTTACCTTCTTCAGTAAGTTTGTGTCTTTCGATCTCTAATTCTTTGTCGATAGTTTCTTGAGAAACTTTAGTTTCATCAAGAGCGATTGGGTTCATTGCAGCAGCTTGCATAGAAACAGATTTAGCAACTTCGTCAGCTCCGTCTACTTTTGCAGAAAGAGAAGTGATTGCAGCAATTTTGTTTCCAGCGTGGATGTAAGCTCCTAGGAATGGTCCTTCAATTCTTTCGAATGTACCGATTTCGATTTTTTCACCGATAACACCTGTCTGCTCGATTAATTTCTCAGCAACAGTCATTCCGTGGAAATCTGTAGCTAATAATTCTTCTTTAGTAGCAGCGAAGATTGCCATTTCAGCTAATTCGTAAGCTAGCTCGATGAAAGCTTCGTTTTTACCAACGAAGTCAGTCTCACAGTTTAAAGAGATAATAGCACCTAAAGTGTTATCTTCATTTACTCTTGCGATTACAGCTCCTTCAGTAGATTCTCTGTCAGCTCTGTTAGCAGCAACTTTTTGTCCTTTTTTTCTAAGGATATCTACCGCTTTTTCGAAGTCTCCTTCAGCTTCAACTAGAGCTTTTTTGCAGTCCATCATACCTGCACCTGTTTGGTTTCTTAATTTAGCTACGTCTGCAGCAACTGGTGTATAAGACATAATATCTATTATTTTTTTATTTAAGATTAGTATTAATTTTTAGCTTATTTTTAGAGCAGTGCAAAGATAATGATTTTAATGATAAACTAAAAAATGACTTTTCACGTTATTAATATATTTAATACTATTTTAAAGATTTGATTAATGAAAAAAATCTTCCTCCTCCTTTTTGTATGCATTTTTGCGCTTGGTTTTTCTCAAAAAAAGAAAAAAACAAAATCTAAGGCTGTAGTGGAAAAAGAAACCGTGATTATTTATACGGAACAAGAAGCAGAGTCCTCAAAAGAAGCAAGGGTGATCGCTGGTTTTATTAAGCAGAATCCTGGGCATGCAAAAAACGATTTCTTCAAAAAAGACTGATGGATATTATTATGGCGGATAATTCTCCTGAAGCAAAACCAACCATAAAGCCGATCAGCAAAGAAAAAATAGAAAATATTGTTAAAAATAATGAGCTGAATAGTGGTAAGGTGCTGGCCTCCAATAAAGCATCTACAGCAAAGAATACCAAGAATACTGATAAAGTAAATAATGCAATCAATGCATTGAAAGAAGAAAGATTGGCAAGTTATGCTTCGGCAGGAGCTGCAAAAAGTGCGGGCTCTTCGGTGAAATCTGAGCCCAGTGAAGCCAATAAAAAAACAGCAGCCATGTTGACACATCTTTTTAATAATGATATTAATAAAAATGAGGCTTATGTGAATATTAAAAACAGGTCAAGCTGCAACCTGATCGTGAAAATAAATGGTAAAAAATATTATAATTTAAGTGTTCCTGCCAGAGGGGAAAACTTTATTTTGATTGATAAAGGAGAATATGTGCTGACAACGATGGTATGTGACGCCAAATATTCTTCACTAAAGAAAATTACTCAGGATATAGAGATTGCACTTAATGTCGCTGATTAATGAGGAAGAAAACTAAAGCAAAAAAGGTTAAGAAATTTTCTTAACCTTTTTTATTTTTATCCTTTAAACTGACCCATCGCAATGAATTTATCCTGTCTCTGGGTTTCAAGCTCCTGTCCTGTAAATTTGGAGAAAGCTTTGATATTTTGTAATATAGAATTTTTCAAGTTCAGATAAGTCGTCTCCTGATCGTAATGAGCACCACCAAGTGGTTCCTCAATAATTCCGTCAATGAACTTTTCTCTTAGAGCATCCTGTGGAGTAAGGTTTAATGCATTAGCTGCATCTTCCTTGTGATCCCAGTTTCTCCATAAGATAGAAGAGCAGCTTTCTGGTGCAATTACAGTATACCATGTGTTTTCTAACATATATACTTTGTTACCTACACCTATTCCTAACGCTCCACCACTAGCTCCTTCTCCAATAATATAAGTGAAGATCGGAGTTTTCAGCTGAACCATTTCAAAAATATTTCTTGCAATAGCTTCCCCTTGTCCTCTTTCTTCAGCTTCTAATCCTGGATAAGCTCCCGGTGTATCTACTAAAGTCACTACAGGAATGTTGAATTTCTCAGCAAGCTTCATTAGTCTTAAAGCTTTTCTGTATCCTTCAGGATTTGGCATCCCGAATCTTCTGTGCTGTCTTTCCTTAGTCGTTCTTCCTTTTTGAGTTCCTATGATCATCACTCTCTGACCATCAAGGGTAATCAATCCTCCAATCATTGCCGGGTCATCAGCGAAATTTCTGTCTCCGTGAAGTTCTAAGAAACTGCCTTTGTCTGCCATTCCGTGGATATAGTCCAAAGTATAAGGACGATCCGGGTGACGGGACAGTTGTACTCTTTGCCAAGGTGTAAGATTGCTATAGATTTCTTTTTTCTTTTCTAAAATCTTATCCTCAATCTGGCTGCATGCTAATTTTACATCAACACCACTTTCTTCTCCTACTAAAGAACACGTCTGGTATTGGTCCATCAATTCTTTGATAGGAAGTTCGAAACTTAAATATTCCATTTCTTGAAGTAAATTAAATCTTTCAAATGTATGAAAAATTATGGTAATTTTATTTAAAATTATTTATAGCATTGCTTATTCTGGCGATACTTTCCTCTTTTCCAGTGATTTCCAGAATGTCCGGAACGTCTGGTCCTTTCAATTCTCCTACTAAAGACAAACGCAGTGGCATCATTACTTTACCCATGCCTAAACCTTTATTTTCTGCGAAATCATGCATAGTTTGTTTTAATACTTCCGCTTTGAATTCTGTAGAAGCAAATGTGGTAGCCAATTCTCCTAAAATAGCCGAAGTTTCATCATTCCATGCTTTTTTCGAAGCTTTTTCATCGTAAGATGTTGGTGCTTCAAAGAAAAACTTTCCGTTTTCATAAATGTCTTTCGGGAAAGTAGCTCTTTCTTTCATCAGAGGAATTACTTTTAGCAGCTTTTCATCTGAAGCATGAGAAAGGTCAAGCCCTGAATTTTTAAGCATCTCAAGAAGCTCTGCATCTGACTTCATCTGAATATACTGATGGTTAAACCATTCTGATTTTTCTTTGCTGAATCTTGCTCCTGCCTTGTGTACTTTATGAAGATCAAATTCCTTGATCATTTCCTCCAGAGGAAGAACTTCTTTATCATCTGCGGGAGACCATCCTAATAAAGCCACCATATTGATGAACGCATCAGGAAGGTATCCGTTTTCTTTGTATCCTTTAGAAACAGCACCTGTTGCCGGATCTTTGAAATCAAGTGGAAATACAGGGAACCCAAATTTATCACCATCTCTTTTGCTTAATTTTCCTGAAAGACCCTTTTTTAAAAATTGTTTTACAGCAGCCATTAATGGGTTGTCGTTATCATTTTCGCTCAGCATTGATTTGAATCTAGGACTCTTTACTTCTGAGAAGAATGATTTGATGATAGGTGCTGATTCATCAAAATTAAACTGACTGTTTTTTGCTACGAATTCATCTGTAAAAGACTTTGTAATCCCGTCAATATTATCTTTATTGATTAATGCAGAAACATCAGGCTTCAGAATTAAAGAAAGGTGGGCAAACTGTGGTGCTTCCCAGCCCATTGCTTCATATAATAAAGTATGTAATCCTAAAGATGGCAGCCATTCTTCACCACGGATTACGTGGGAGATCTCCATTTCGTGGTCATCAATGATGTTCGCGAAGTGATATGTTGGCATTCCATCATTTTTTACCAGAACTTTATCATCTAAAGTATTGGTATTTACAGATGATTTTCCACGGATGATATCTTCTAGATTCAATACTCTGTCTACAGGCATTTTGAATCTTACCACATAAGGCGTTTTTTCATCCAGTAATTTCTGAACTTCCTCTTCAGAAAGAGCAAGACTGTTTCTTAAACGGTTTCTGGTTTTATTGTCATAAGAGAAAACATCACCTCTTGCTTCATATTCTGCACGAACAGCGTCCAGCTCTTCCGCAGTATCGAAAGCGATGTAAGCATAATCTGTTTTTAAGATCTGCTCCGTGTACCTGTCATAGATATCTCTTCTTTCAGATTGTCTGTAAGGGGCAAATTTTCCTCCTTTCTTAGGACTTTCATCAGGGATGATTCCACACCATTCTAAAGCTTCTTCAATGTATTCTTCAGCACCTTCTACATATCTTGCGGTATCTGTATCTTCAATTCTCAATACAAATTCTCCCCCTTGATTTTTAGCAAAAAGGTAATCATATAATGCGGTTCTTACGCCTCCCAAGTGTAAAGGTCCGGTAGGACTTGGAGCAAAACGTACTCTTACTTTCTCCATTTCAATTTTAATTTTTGCAAATTTACTTAAAATTATGTGTTTAGGAGATGATTTCTGAATGTGTATTTTCCGATTTTTATATTTAAACCTGTTGTGCATTTAGTATAAATTGATTTTTATTTTCTAAATCAGAAGTTTTGGGCTTCAAATTGATTTACCGGATTTGTATGACTGCAATTTTTTGTCAATTTTTTTTTTCTAATGAATAATAGGTATATTAAAAATAAATTTCTGAGTTAAACTTCAATTATATTGTCGAAATAAACCAGAAGACAATGCTTTTTTATGGAAATTTCATTAAAGTAGAGAAAATAAATTCGTTAATATTTTGTATTGAGAAAAAGGAAAGTTCTTACCATTGAATTTTTGTTAGCCGAGCGAGGTACTTTTGGAGGGTAGATAATAGAAAAATGATTTTTATTATTTATCTTTATATATTAAAATATATCAATTAAATTATGAGAAAAAATTTATTTGTAATGTTTGGTCTATTTGCAAGTATTTGCATGATGGCCCAAAGTTTTACACGAGGAACTAATTTGATAAAAGATAGAAGGTATGAATCTCAAAATGGACAGTATTTTCTGACTTTTCAAAATGATGGAAATTTGGTGGTTTACAATCGTAGGAACCAACCGAAATGGGATTCTAAAACACAAGGAGAGGGTGCTAGAGCAATTTTTCAGGATGATGGCAATCTTGTAGTTTATAATTTCTCAGGAAATGCTGTATTTAGTACAAATACAGTTAATAAAAATGCAACCAGCCTTGAAATGCAGGATGATGGTAATCTGGTAATTTATAATAGAAGAAGAAATGCATTGTGGTCTTCTAACGATAATTCTAATGGAAATTCTAATTGGAATTCAGACAATACCGGAAGTTATAGTAGAGGTAATATTTACAAAGGATTTAGATTTGTAAAAGGGAAAAAAATATTTTCTGAAAATAATGACTATTATTTAATTTTCCAAACAGATGGTAATTTAGTAATGTATAGTAATGGATTTAAAAATGATATCTGGTCTAGTGCAACAGCAGGAAGAGGAAAAAGTGCTATTTTTCAGGACGATGGAAATCTGGTAGTTTATGACTCTTCAAATAGACCTGTATACAGTACAGGGGTAAGTTCTTCAAATATTGATAGACTTTCAGTTCAGAATGATGGTAATATTGTGATATACAATAATGATGGAAGTATAGTCTGGGCAAATAAAAAATAAATATAGAAAAAGAAGGTGTATCACAACTAAACGATGTGGGTTGAGAATTGCTTAAACCTCGGATACAGGAAAATTTCATAAAAAAGGCCGTTTTCACGAGTTGTGAGACGGCCTCATTTTTTGTTTGAACTTTTTGTAGTTTGATGAATATTTTATTTCACAGGTTTTACTTTTTACAAAAACTAACTTTATAATCTTATGAAATTATCTTTTCCCATATATTGGTCCAATCTTTTGTTTCATTTTCCAGGGAATAATTTTCTAAAACAAATTGTGATGCTATTTTACCCTTTTCAAAAAAGAGTTCTGAATTCGTATTATATTCTAAAGCATAATGTTCCAATTTTTCAACGAAATCAATAATATTACCTTCTTCAATAAGGCAAGAAAATTCTTCTTTAAAATATTCTTTTCCCCCTTGTCCAGAATACCCAATTACAAAACATCCGCAAGACATTGCTTCTACAGGAGGAAGTCCAAAACCTTCTCTATGATTGAAGCTTAAGAAAAAAACAGATTCTTTTAAATGTTGTGCAACTTCTTTTTCATTCATATTATCAATTGGAAAAAACTCCCAATCATACAATTTTTTGCGTGCTTTTATAATGTTAATAATCTGCAAAGAATCCTCAGAAAGTTTCCTTGGCATAAAAGCAATTTTTCGCTTTTTTTTATTTCCAAAATTAAAGACTTGAGTATCAATTCCTAAACGTGCTTTATATAAATTATGAGAAGGAAAAACAAGATCAAAGTACTCCTTCGCATTTTCTGATGCTACAATAGTTCCCATACAGTTTTTATTTAAATAAGGATTCTCCTCACTATAATCATATCCGTAACCCTGAAAAGTATAATAACAATTTTGATTAAGGATTACATACTGATGATTGGGAATGGTTTTATGAAATGATTTTCCATATATTTCCGGAAAAACAAATAGTGCATCTTTCTCTATTTGAGGTGAAAAAAAACGATGAAAGAAAATTTTTAATTTTTCATATAAACTGTTTTTATGATTTTTAGAGCTACTGCTGTTTTCAATATTCTTAATAAGCTCATAATTATAAGAAATCTTTGTAAATGGATACCAAATATTAACTTTTTTCTTATTTTTCTTAAGCAAGACAGCAGCATTATAACCGTGATTGTTTAGAATATTTACATATTTGTAGATTTGCTTTATACCCCCAAACGGCACTGAAACTGACGGGCATACAAAATATATTTTTCTTTCTTTCATAATAATATGAATGTTTTTTTTGAACTAATCTGTTGGTAATTCTTTTTATAAAGACCTGCCTGGGTAAAAAAAACGATCTCTGTTTAATAATTTGTATTCTCACTTTCTTCGTTTATCATTTTGTATTTCTTAAACATAAAAAAACAGTTTTGTAATGCATTATAGAACTCTTGAGCTAACACAACTTCAAACTATATTTTTACAAGATTGATATCTTATAACACTTCTATTAACATCATTATAATATACTTAACAGAAGTGAAAATATGAATAATCACAGGGTAAAGATAACAGACTTATTACTATCATAATTTGTAATAAATGCTTAATTTCGTTTCCTTAATTGGTTATATCCGACAAAATAATAAATTTAAAATGGGAATTAAAAGATTTTTCAAAAATAAAATAAAAGACTACAAATTCATAAAAAATAAAAGAAAAATCGAAATTAATCATTTTGATCTTGATTTCTTTAAACGCTATGAATTCAATTTAAATACCGATTCCCATACGCCTCAGGTTTCTATTATTATTCCTGTTTATAATCAGATCAGATATACGCTTAACTGTCTATATACCATTGAACAACATGATCAGAATGTTTCCAGAGAAATTATCATTATCAATGACAATAGTTCAGATGAGACTTTGGAATACCTGAACAAAATAAAGGGAATTACAATTATTAATAATGCTGAAAACCTTGGTTTTTTAAGAAATGTCAATAAAGGAATTCAGGCAGCAAAAGGTGAATTCATATACCTGCTGAATAATGATACGGAAGTTCAGGAGAATTATTTAAGCTCACTTCTTGATGTTTTTGAAACTAAAGAGAATGTGGGAGCTGTAGGATCAAAAATGATTTTTGGAGATAATACGCTTCAAGAAGCTGGCTGTCTTATATTCAAAGACTGTGAAATTGTAAATCTTGGACGATTCAGTTCTATTGATGACCCATCTTTCAATTTTTTAAGAAAAGTTGATTATTGCTCAGGATGCAGCCTTTTATTTAAAAAACTTGACATTAACGGGAATTTAAACTTCCTGGATGAAGAATTCTTACCTGCTTATTATGAAGAAACTGATTTCTGCCAGCGACTGAAATACGTACAGAATATGGATATCTATTATCAGCCGAAATCTGAAATTCTTCATTTTGAAAATATAAGTTATACAGGAA
Source organism: Chryseobacterium capnotolerans (assembly GCF_021278965.1). Lineage (NCBI taxonomy): Bacteria > Pseudomonadati > Bacteroidota > Flavobacteriia > Flavobacteriales > Weeksellaceae > Chryseobacterium > Chryseobacterium capnotolerans. The sequence continues at coordinate 109,731 of NZ_CP065589.1, forward strand.
AGAACTCCAATAAGGAACAACTACTGGAAAAAAATGCAAAAAAATTCAAAGACCGCTGGAATTCCAGATTTGAAAGCGATAAATGGCTGGAAATTGCCCATAAAAAACACCTGAATATCTATAAGAACTTTCATCAGCCTACGATTCTTTTCCTTGAGGAATCTATGCCTAAGTATGATCAGGATAGTGGTTCAAGAAGGCTGGATGAAATTTTCAAAATCCTTATTGCCAACAATCATAAAATATTGTTGGGGATCCCTGCATTTAATGAAACAGACAAGAAATATATAGAATATTGTGAGTCTCTTGGGATTCAAGTATTTCAGGACTTTGTGACACCTAAAAATAAAATTGTCAAGATCAATGATCAGATTATTGAAAAACTTCCATTGGTTGATTTAATCTGGATTTTCAGGCCGAATGGGTTTAAAAACTGGCATAAAGTTCTTAAAAGTCATATCACCAGACAGAAACTGATCTATGATATGGTGGATCTTCATTATTTAAGGGTGGAAAGGGAAAAGGAATATATGCCGACCACACCGAAAATGGAGAGAAAAAATCAGAAGACCAAGGAGCTTGAATATTCAGCGATGCAGACTTCTGATGCAGTGGCTGCCATCAGTGATGTAGAAAAAGGAATTGTTTCCCGGAATGGAATCGATATTAAAAAAGTGCATGTGGTAAGTAATTTCCATACACTGGATCAAGTGAATAAAAATGGATTTTCAGACCGAGAGGGGTTGTTATTTATCGGAGGTTTCAGGCATCTTCCCAATATCGATGCATTAAAATTCCTTGTAGAAGATATTATGCCGCTGGTGTGGAAAAAAAATGATTCTATTTTTGTGAATGTTATCGGCCCTGAGCTATCCGAAGAACTTACCGGTAAATACAGTTCAGATAAAGTCAGAATTCTTGGATACCAGGAAACAGTTGATGAGTGGTTTGATTCCTCCAGGGTTTTTGTAGCACCATTACGATACGGAGCCGGAGTAAAAGGAAAAATAGGACAGGCTCTGGAATATGAACTCCCAATTGTCACTACACCCATAGGAGTAGAGGGGATGAACCTTCAACACGGTATTCATGCGCTGGTAAGTGATATCAGTGATGCACAGGCTTTCGCCGATCATATTCTCGAATTGTATTCCAATGAAGAAATGTGGAATACATTAAAAGAGAATTCAAAGAAGGCTTTATATCCCTTTTCAAGAGAAGTACAGGGGAAAAATGTGCTTAATTTAATCTCATCGCTGTATAAGAAATAAAGTTGCTTGCCTAAGTTTGAATAATCATGATTAATTATATAGAAAAACAATTAACTAGAATAGGTTTCAGTTTTATATTTTGTAATGTTTGTGGAAGCATTAGAAAAATCAAAATACGAACGAATAATCTAAGAGAAGATGCCACGTGCAAAAAGTGTAATTCCATTTCCAGAAAAAGGCATTTGTCTAAGGTTATTTTAGAGTTAATAAATCGGAAAAATAATACTTCTTATAGCAGCCTTAGGGAAATAAGTAAAGATTCGGGATTGAGAATTTATAATGTTGAATCCAATGGAGCCCTACATCATTACCTTAAACATATTGATCATTATATTTGTAGTGAATATTTTGGACCTTATGAAACACATGGTAAAGAAAAGAATGGAATTTTGAATGTAGATTTAATGAATATTCCATTTGAAGATAATACATTGGATCTTGTTGTATCAACTGAAGTTTTTGAACATATTCCTGATCCTTATAAAGCTTTTCATGAAGTACACAGAATTTTAAAAAAAGGAGGCTCACATGTTTTTACAGTACCTTATTATGAGAATACAGAAAAAGATGAGGTGAGGGCATTTTTAGATGATAACAATAACATTGTTTATACCATGGAGCCTGAATATCATGGAGATCCAATAAGAAGTGATGAAGGGATTCTGGTATACACTATTTTTGCAGAAGAAATGCAGAAGAAGCTAGAGCTTATAGGGTTTAAAGTAGCTCTCAACAGAGAACGAAATATAATAAACGGAATTTTAGGAGACAATAATATTGTTTTTATTACAACAAAGCTATAAAAGTAAAAAGGAGACGTTAGAGTCTCCTTTTATTTTTTAAATCGGTAAGAAACAAAATGGCTGATCTTACGGGAAACTGATTCTTCATTAATTGTACTTTCTCCGTATAGATACTTTCAATTTCCTTCATGTTATTCTTTATCATTTGATGATGATGAGGCTGGATCTTTAGGTACAGCTGATTTTTTTTATAACTGCTGCTTAAGCGTTTTATATATTTGGAAAGACCTTTAAAATCATGAACAAGACCAAATGTTCTTTTAAGAAACAGCAAGGACTTTTCATTCCTTTCAAAAAAAACGCCGCCAATTTGCTGATTTTCATGAATTCTATAATAAAATAATTTTTCATCCAGCATAACAAAAGAATCTTTCTGGGCTGCGATGAAGGCGATCCATTCATCATGATGAAGACCTTCAGAGTCCGGAATAGGCATTACTTCCTTTAAAAAAGACTTTCTTAAAGACATTGATGCTCCTGTTGCAATATTGGTTACTTTAGAAAGAGTTTCCTTTATACTGAAGTTTTTATCAGCTGATTTTGCAATAGCAGGAAGATCCCAGAAAGAATACATTTCCTTTTTTTCACCATCATCAGTAATGCAATAACCATTTGTAGCTATTACATTGATATTTTCATGTTTTTTAAAGAAATCTAAATGTATCTTAACTTTATGGTCAGCCCATATATCATCCTGATCACTTAGGAAAATAAATTCATTGCTACACAGAGAAATGGCTTTTTCAAAATTTTTTACACTCCGAAGATTATTTTCATTAGTGTGGATTTTGAAAATGCTGGGGTATTGCTCCCGGTAAGAATTTAAAATAGAAATAGTAGAATCGGTAGAGCCGTCATCACATATAATAATTTCATCTATTGGAACCGTTTGGTTCAAAATAGAATCGAGCTGGTATTTTATATATTTTTCTCCGTTGTAGGTACAAAGAGCAACTGAGGTTTTCATGGAGCCTTATTTATAAAATTGACTGAACAAAATTTGGATCCAATTACTAAATGAATATCTCTGATAAGTTTCTTCAGAAGATTCAATATAATCCTCTGCCAGGAAATTGGTAATTTCAGACATATTATCATCATTCAGCAGAAATATATTACTAGGATTATAAAATCTATATCCCTTCACTAATTCATTATTAGTGATTAATTTTTTTCTGTATCCTATAGCCTCAAAAACCCTGAAAGAAAGTCCTTTGTGAACTGTGTTTTGAAAGTCAAGAATAATTTTTGATGCTTTGGCATTTTTCATGTTTTCCTCAAAACTCATTCCGGTTTTTGTGAAATTTATAGGATATTCCCGGTACTTCTTGATATGCTTTTCTTTAGTATAGATTACATTGATATTGGTTTTCAGATTTTTTTCCTGAAATAATATCGAAAGTTTACAAAGTTCCTCTATACGATCTTTCATAAAGGTGCCTACAAAAAACAGATCCTGTTTGATCTCGGAGTTTGTGGGCAGATAATCAAAATAAAAATTATGAATATGCTGGGTCTGAGGATATCTTATAGTATCTCTTTCGTCAAATACAAAAAAGCGGTCAAAATATTTTATGGTTTCTCCAGCCAGAGGAAACCTCTGCATTCCATCCCATTGATAGGCTACGGTAAGGGTACTTTTCTTTTGAATTTTGGCCAAGACATTTTTACTGAATAAATCAGGGCGGATAATCAGGGCATAATCGGCATGGCTGATTTTGTCAAGAAAAAACAGCTGGGGATGTTCCTTTTTTTCGGCCAGTACTTTGGCTTTAAATGTTTTGTTGTTGCTGAATGCCTTTTTGTAAATATGGATTAAAGACTCTTCAGCACTCAGTTTTACTTGTAAACAATCATGTTCTACAGTAAATACTTTAAAACCGAGGTACTCAAGATTTTTTTTAAAAACCTCTGGCAATCCAAAATGGTTTGGAACTGCTAATATGATACTTTTATCTTTAAAGTCGTTCATTTCTATATTGAATATCCTGCATCAGAAAAATAAGGTCTCCAGAAGTCCTTCTCCTTATTCCATCTGTGGCAGCCAAAAGGAAGTTTTCCTTTATTGATGTTCATTGCTTTCTCCTGTTTATTCTCAATTGAGAAGAAGCAGGCTTCTTTATAATTAGGTTTAGAAAAAATTATACCATTTCTTTCTGGCTCAATGCTGAAAAATACATCTTCAGCATAAAATTGGCCTGAATTTTTAGGATCCAGATAAATACTCACTACTTCCGGTATTGCTTCAAGAACCTTAATGAATTTTTCTCTATTTCTTAGAGATAAGCCTCCATTTCCTACATTATTGTAGAGTAGAGATTTATCTTTCTGCCACTTTCCGTTTCCTTTGAAATTGATCAACGATTTAATTCCGGAAATGGTTTTATCAAAAATTAATTTAAAAAAAGGAATCTTTTCTGCACTTCGTATCCAGGGTGCTCCAATATAATCGTAGTCTTGCTGGCACCAGTATTTTAGTTCATCCTTAAATATAAAACAGTCTGTTTGATAAATTAGTATATATTTTTCAGAAAATTTTTTATAAAACTCTGAACTCATCATGAGTTGATTATACCCATAGATTCCTTTAAAATAATGATCATCAAAGCTGAGAAAAGAAGCCTTAAAGCTTTGATAAGCTTCAAGAGACAGGCTTTTAGGATGTATAAAAGTGATTTTATACTGTCCTAAAATATGAAATACCTGATTGAGTGCAATCAAATCATCCCCCTCAGGTATTTCCCTATAGATTGGAATAATAATATCTACCAATGTTATTTTGAATATTCTAATACCGTTTTTTCGATGATTTTTACACAATCAAGCAATTGCTCTTCTGTAATAACCAATGGTGGAGCAAGTCTGATGATATTACCATGAGTAGGTTTTGCCAATAATCCGTTTTCTTTTAACTGCAGGCAAAGATTCCATGCTGTAGAGCTTTCAGGAGTATCATTGATCAGAATCGCATTTAAAAGTCCTTTTCCTCTTACTTTAGTAATCAGATCTGTTTTTTCTATCAGTTTATTGATCTCAGCTCTGAAAAGCTGACCAAGTTCTTCTGCTCTTTCAGATAATTTTTCATCAGCAACTACATCTAATGCTGCTACCGCTACCGCACAGGCAATAGGGTTTCCTCCGAATGTAGATCCGTGTTGTCCTGGTTTAATCACATTCATGATTTCATCATTGGCCAATACTGCAGATACTGGATACATTCCTCCTGAAAGTGCTTTTCCAAGAATTAAAATATCTGGTTGTACATTTTCATGATGGCAAGCGATCAGTCTTCCGGTTCTTGCAATACCTGTTTGTACTTCATCAGCAATAAAAAGAACATTATGCTTTTTACATAGTTCGGAAGCATTTTTAAGGAAGTTTTCATCCGGAACATATACTCCTGCTTCTCCCTGAATAGGCTCTACAAGGAATGCTGCAATGTTTCCTGCTTCTCTGCTTAATACTTCTTCCAATGCGGTAAGGTCATTGTAAGGAATTTTGATAAATCCTGGGGTAAAAGGACCGTAATTTTGATTGGCATCCGGATCATTAGAGAAAGAAACAATTGTTGTTGTTCTTCCGTGAAAATTGTTTTCACAAACGATGATCTTTGCTGCATTTTCAGAAATTCCTTTTACTTCATAGCTCCATTTTCTGGCTAATTTCACCGCAGTCTCTACGGCTTCAGCGCCAGAGTTCATAGGTAACACTTTATCAAACCCGAAAAGAGTGGTGATCTTCTGCTCGTATTCTCCTAATTTAGAGTTGTAGAATGCTCTTGAAGTTAAAGCCAGCTTCTTTGCCTGTTCTACCAAAGCAGCTACAATTGCAGGGTGTGAGTGTCCCTGGTTGACAGCAGAATATGCTGAAAGAAAATCATAATACCTTTTGCCCTCTACATCCCAAACGAAAACACCTTCGCCGCGGTCCAGAACTACTGGAAGAGGGTGATAGTTATGCGCTCCATGTTTGTCTTCAAGGTCAATAAAGTACTGTGAGTTTTTTGTTGTTTCTGCTGTTGACATATTGTTGGTTTTCGACAAATTTACGCAATATTAATGATATGAATAAACAAAAGTAGAATAGGGTAGAATGAGGCTGTTAAAGTATATTTTGAGGGTAAAAGACCCCGTAACGAAAATATTTTCTTAGCAGATAAATTGTTGCAGGTATTCTATCTTTAGCAGTTATGAAATTATGCGGGGAAGTTTATTCTATATTTTTATGGTGTAAGATATTTTCTTGCATATTGAATCGTGGTTCCAACAGGATTATAAAGCTTGCATCAGAATACCAAACGATATTGATGGAATTTTGGATCCAGATTTACGATGTTGATTTCCTTAGCAATTTTCAAAGATTTTTCTTCACAGAATCAGTTTGGATATTGCAAAGATCTTTACTGTAGAGATATAAAGTATAAGTAATGGTATCTTTATCTTTGATTTCTCTTTCGTATTTTGGATATCATTCCAGCTCTTCAATATGATAGTCTCTTTTGATTTTTTCAAATACTTTTCCTCACCCTTATTTTCAATTCTTTTGGATGAACTGAAATAGGTAAGCATGAAAACAGCAATAAAACTTGCAGGAAAATAGAGGAGAATTGTACCTGCTATTCCTATGAGTATCCATTTTAATGTTTTGTTTATGTTTTTGTGCAGTTTCATAAGATTTTATTCATGAAGCTCCTTTATAAATAGTAAGCAAAAAACTCTCTGAAAACAGAATAAAAATCTCTTAATTCAAAATATTCAGGGCTGGAGCTTTCAATATTTTTAAAATGATGTTCCCTGAATAATTTTTTGATTCGGGTCTGATGATAAAACTGCGAAACTGAAATAATACGGTTATACTTGAGGCTATCAGCAATTTTTATGGCATTGATAATGGTTTTCTCAGTGTTATTTCCAAAGTTATCCACGAGAATATAGTGAGCAGGAATTTTATTTTTTATCAGATATTTCTTCATCTCTGTACCCTCCCAATAGCTTTCTTTCCCTAAGCCGCCACTGACCATGATTTCTTTAATTTGTTTTTTCTGATAGAGTTCAATGCTTTTATCCAATCTTGCTTTTAATCGTGGAGAAAGAGTGCCGTCTTCGTTTACTTTATTCCCGAAAACCACGGCAAGCTCTGCTTTTTGCTTACAATTTGTAAGGCCATCATAAGTGATGTACAATGAATGAATAGTAAGCCAGGAAAGCCCTGCAATGAACATGTATTTGAGGATAATCTTCAGCATATTATTTATTTTATATCAGGGAACCTTTTTTGCATTTATTTGGTCCAAAATCTATTGCTTTTAGTACGAAATGTCAAATACTTTTTCCATTTGCTTTTCATTGGTGGAGCTAGGAGTTGCTTTTAATAAAGTGTTACGAAGCCAAACTGCCAGGCTGTTTTCATAATGAGAAACTTTACCAATTGTTGAACTCGTGTTGACAATGTAATGCGCTTTTTTCATACGCATTTCTTCATATTGTTTGAAAGTTTCTTCCACACTTTTTCCTTCACTAAAAAGCTTTCCGAGCACATACGCATCTTCAATTGCCTGGCAAGCCCCTTGTCCCATATTAGGAGTCGTTGCATGTGCTGCATCACCAATCAAACAAACGCGATCTTTTTGCCATTGAGAAATTGGCTCCAAATCGATAATGTCATTGATAAATATCTTTTCTTTTGGGGTTTCGGAAATTATTCTGGAAACGTCTAAGTTAAATTCGCTAAAAAGTTCTGCAAGCTGGGTAGGATATTTAACCAAGTTATCGTTAACCACAGCATACCAGTAGAGCTGTTGCTCATTAATTCTGACAAAACCGAAGCGTTTACCTTTTCCCCATGCCTCATAGGCTTGATGGCTGTATTTTTTTGTCCAATCGAGTTCGCTAACGCCACGCCAGCATTTTTGATTGGCAGATCTTTGTTTTCCTATGTTTAAAATTTGCTGTCGCACTACTGATTTAATGCCATCAGCTCCAATAACAGCGTCTGCAATAGCAGTAGTTCCGTCTTCAAAAGTTAATAGATAGCTGCTTCCTTGTTCAATTTTAGATAAACGTTTGGAGAGTCTAATGTTGTCAAAACCAATTTCTTTAGCTAAAATCATCTGTAGGTCGCCCCTATGTATAGCAATATTGTGTACCCCATATTTACGTTCAAATTTTTTCAGTGGTACATCCGATAAGGTTCTGAGCTGTGGATCAGTAATTTTAATAGTCGAAATTTTGTGCCCGGCTTCTTCGATTTTGTGACGAATACCAAGCTTTTCAAAAATTTGCATTGCATTATTGGCCATGATAATTCCGGCACCTACAGGTTTTATTTCGGAGGCACTTTCATAAATGGTAATATCCAGATTATTTTTTTGTAAAGCTAGAGCCGTTGCTAAACCGCCAATTCCGCCACCGATAATTGCTATTTTCATTGTTGATTACATTTATATTGTGAGACAAAATTAAAGGTCAGAAAGGCCAAAAACGTTCACTTAAGGTAATTTATGAATTAGTAAATTCTTTTTCGTATTCTGCTTAGCGACTGTGGTGTAATTCCTAAATAAGACGAAATATATTTCTGCGGAATTTTGTTCAGGATTTCAGGCGACTTTTTCAGGAGATTGATATAACGCTCTTCCGGGGTGTAAAAAAATAGCTCATCTAGCCTTTGCTTTGCATCTAAAAATGCTAAATCAGAGATATGTTTTGCTAATCCCAGCCAGAAAGTATCCCTCTGCACCAAAGCCTCAATATCTTTTTTGTCAAAATATAAAACTTCTGTTTTTAGAAGAGTTTGGATAACTGCCATTGATTTTTTCCCAGTAATATAACTTGCATAATCACCAATAACATCATTGTTTACTTGCAAAAGATAGCTGATATCTTCTCCTTTTTCATTGATGTAATAAATTCGGACAGCGCCATTCAAAATGAATCCTAAACGGTCAAAAACTCCATTTTTAGGTTCTATCATTTTGTTTTTATCATAGTTTATGATGTAGCCAATTTCCAGAAATTCCTCCGCACGTTCCATAGAAATTTGAAGAGTCTCTGCTAATTTCTCTTGTATTGCTGGTTCCATTGCTTTTATGTTAATTTTGTTTATACTACAACAAGTTCTATCTTTTGTAAGTACAAAAATAACTTATCTTATTTTCAAAAATAAAATTACTTTGGCTTTTTATGAAGGGGGAATATTCTCTATGTTGGCATATTAGAACGATATAAAAATTGATAGATGTTTGTAACTAAAAAAGGCGTCTTTAGACGCCTTTTTTATATGAATGATATTTTTTTAATGATTATCATATTTTCTATCCATTACAAAATCCTCCATGAATTTTGTAGTATAGTTTCCTGCAAGATAATCTTCATTATCCATAAGCTGTCTGTGGAAAGGAATAGTTGTTTTTACTCCTTCAATATAGAATTCTTCAAGAGCACGTCTCATCTTTGCAATTGCTTCTTCACGGGTTTGAGCCGTAGTAATAAGCTTAGCAATCATAGAGTCGTAGTTAGAAGGGATTGTATATCCGGAATATACGTGAGTATCTACTCTGATTCCGTGTCCGCCAGGAATATTTAATCCTGTGATTTTTCCTGGAGACGGTCTGAAGTCTGCGTAAGGATCTTCAGCGTTAATTCTACATTCGATAGAATGCAATTTAGGATAATAGTTGATTCCTGAAATAGGAGTTCCTGCAGCCAAAAGAATTTGTTCTCTGATTAGGTCATAATCAATTACCTGTTCAGTAATAGGGTGCTCTACCTGGATTCTTGTATTCATTTCCATGAAATAGAAATTTCTGTGTTTGTCTACAAGGAATTCAATAGTTCCCACTCCTTCATATCCGATGAATTCTGCAGCCTTTACAGCAGCATCACCCATTTTCTCACGAAGTTCGTCCGTCATAAACGGAGAAGGTGTTTCTTCCGTTAATTTCTGATTTCTTCTCTGTACAGAACAGTCTCTTTCAGAAAGGTGGCAAGCTTTACCGAATTGGTCACCTGCAACCTGAATTTCAATGTGTCTAGGCTCTTCAATCAGTTTTTCCATATACATACCTCCGTTTCCAAAGGCAGCTACAGCTTCCTGAATTGCAGACTCCCAGTGATCTTTAAGGTCTTCAGCTTTCCAAACTGCTCTCATCCCTTTTCCACCACCACCGGCAGTAGCTTTGATCATTACGGGATATCCTGTTTCTTCAGCAACTTTTACAGCGTGCTCATAAGATTCAATCAATCCGTCAGAACCTGGTACGCAAGGTACTCCAGCCGCTTTCATGGTAGCCTTAGCGTTAGCTTTGTCTCCCATTTTTTCAATTTGCTCAGGAGAAGCTCCAATGAACTTGATTCCGTTTTTCTCGCAAATTCTTGAAAAGTTAGCATTTTCAGATAAGAATCCGTAACCTGGGTGAATAGCATCTGCATTGGTAATTTCTGCAGCAGCAATAATGTTAGGGATTTTAAGATATGAGTCTTTACTCATTGCTGGACCAATACAAACCGCTTCATCAGCAAATCTTACGTGAAGACTGTCTTTATCAGCAGTAGAATATACAGCTACAGTTTTGATCCCCATTTCTTTACAAGTACGTAAAATACGCATTGCAATTTCGCCACGATTGGCTATTAATATTTTTTTGAACATCTTCTTCAATTTGAAAATTAGATAATTTGAAAATTAGATAATGTTATTTTAATGTAGAATTTAATCTAACATCTAATGTCTAACATCTAACCCCTAAATTAAGATGGATCTACTAAGAATAATGGTTGGTCGTATTCTACAGGTGTAGCATCGTCAACTAAGATTTTAACGATTTTTCCGCTAACCTCAGATTCAATCTGGTTGAATAATTTCATTGCTTCAATAACACAAACTACTTTACCAACAGAAACATCGTCACCTACATTTGCAAATACGTCTTTATCCGGAGATGGCTTTCTGTAGAAAGTACCGATCATTGGAGACTTGATCGTAATATATTTACTGTCATCAGATGCAGCCTCAGTTTTTTCAGCAGCAGGAGCCGCAGCAGGAGTTGCAACAGGTGCTGGAGAAGCTACCGCTTGCGGAGCAGTGTGGTATACTGCTGGTTGTGCATAAACAGCTTCGCTTCCAGCTAATGGAGTTTTAATAGTGATTTCGAAATCTTTAGTCTTGTACTTCACTTCTGAAACTTCAGCCTTAGATACAAACTTAATAAGATTCTGTATGTCTTTAATGTCCATAAATTTGATATTTGATTTTGGCTCAAAGATACCAAAAAAACGTAAAAAACAACAAAAAACCGCCAAATTTTATCAAAATTGGGCGGTTTTTGTATTAAAATGAGGCTTTTTCAGTGAAAAGCGACTCTTAGTTTTCTTCAGTAGCAGCTACTTCTTTTTCCAATACTACTTTACCTCTGTAGTAAAGTTTTCCTTCATGCCAGTGAGCTCTGTGGTATAGGTGAAGCTCTCCTGTTGTTGCATCTTTAGCTAATTGAGGAACTACAGCTTTGTAGTGAGTTCTTCTCTTATCTCTTCTTGTCGACGACTGTCTTCTCTTTGGATGTGCCATTTTCTAATAACTTTTTTAATTGATGAGCGATGAGATTCATCATCTCATCATATTTAAATTATTCTATTTAATTATTGTCTCTTAATTTTCTTAAAGCATCCCATCTTGGGTCACTTTCATGTTCTTCCTCTTCAATTTCCTCAATATCTTTCGGACTGAACTGATCTAGGATTTTGATATCTTCATCACTTACATTCGGTGAAATCTTTTTCATCGGGATAGAAAGCATTACATTTTCGTAGATCAAATGCGCTACATTGAAAGCATGCTCTGCGGTAGGAATGGTAATGACATCTTCATTGCTGTCATCATATTCTTCCCCGAAATTCACCAGAATCTTGATTTCATTCTCAATAGGATAGTCGAAATCTTCATTTGTAATATCACAAACTAGCTCAACTAAACCTTTTATTTTAATCTCAAACTCCAGAAAAGTTGTGTGTTTGTCTAAAAAGACATTCACTTCTATTCTTGGATTTGTAAATTCCTGCTCAGTGTCAAATAATTGAAAGAACGTTTTATCTATCTCAAACTTGAACTCGTGTTTTCCGTTTTTAAGTCCGGAAAAGCTTACGTCATAGTTTCTTAACTTGTCCATAAAATGAGTGTGCAAAAATATGCATTTTTTTTATAATAACAAATAAAATCTAAAACAAATTAATTTAAAATTTGTTTTAACGGTTTATGCTTCAGTTTCCTCAGGCAGATCTTCGTCGATTCCGTTATCTACAGCTATTTTTCTAGGCTGAAGACGGTTGCTCATCAGTTCGTTGTATTCACTTCTGTTCTTGAAAACCTTAATAGCAGTGAAAATAGCTTCTGTAAAACTTTGCTCATCTGCAATGTTTTTTCCCGCAATATCATAGGCAACCCCATGATCCGGAGAGGTTCTGATAAACGGAAGTCCTGCTGTATAATTTACCCCTTCTTCATAAGCCAATGTTTTGAATGGAGCCAACCCCTGATCATGATACATGGCTAAAACGGCATCAAAGTTTTTGTATTTGTTCGGTTGAAAGAAGCTGTCTGCCGGGAAAGGGCCAAATGCCAGTATTCCATGATCTGAAAGTTCCTGGATGGCCGGGCTGATAATTTCTATTTCTTCAGTACCGATTACACCTCCATCTCCAGCATGTGGATTTAATCCTAATACAGCAATTCTCGGTTTCTGAATACAGAAATCTTCGATAAGTGTTTGGTTCAATACCCTGATTTGTTTCTTGATTTTTTCTTTGGAAATATTTTCTGCAATCTGCGCAATAGGAATGTGATGAGTAGATACTGCCACTTTAAGATCTTCAGTGACGAGGAACATTAATCCTTTCTTACTGAATTTTTCTTCAAAATATCCGGTATGTCCGGCATGCTTGAAGCCCATCTTCACCATTTCATCTTTGTTGATAGGAGCGGTTACCAAAACATCAATATCACCTTTTATTAAAGCTTCAGTTGCTGCTTCCAAAGAATCAATAGCCATTTGGGTAGATTCCTCAGTGGGAACACCCAGCTCAACGTTCACGTTTTCCTTGGTCAGATTTACCATATTCAGCTTACCGGCTTGTGCCTGAGAAGCTTCATTTACATAGTTGAAATTCAGATTCAGCTTGAAAATGTTTTTTTGATAAGTGAATAATTTCCCCGAACCAAAAATTACAGGCGTGAAAAAATCTGTAATGGTTTTGTCTTTCAGAGACTTCATAATGATCTCCGGACCGATGCCGTTGAAATCACCGATTGAAATTCCTACTCGTACTTTATGGTTTTTTGGGCTCATTTTGATTATCTTTGAAGATTATAATTTACAAATTTAGCAAAAAATAATATGTTCACAGGAATTATTGAAGCAGTTGGTGTTATTGAAAAGATTGAAGAGAAAGGAAGTAACATAGATTTCACCCTGACATGCCCTTTTACAAACGAACTTAAAATTGATCAGAGCCTGGCACATAACGGATGTTGCCTTACTGTTGTGGAGATTAAAGACAGTCAATACGTAGTCACAGCAATCAACGAAACTCTTGAGAAAACCAACCTTGGGAAATGGGAGCTGGGAACGGTTGTGAACCTTGAACGTTGTATGAAGATGGACGGAAGGTTAGATGGCCATATTGTTCAGGGACACGTTGATAAAACCGGGGAAGTTGTAGGAATTGAAAATAAAGACGGAAGCTATTTCATCACCATGCAATATGAAGCAGACGGAAACTTTGTGACTGTGCCTCAGGGATCTATCACTGTAAACGGAATCAGTTTAACGGTAGCAAAAAGCGAGGATACACAATTCTCGGTAGCTATTATTCCTTACACTTGGGAATTTACCAATATGAAACACTTGAAAATTGGAGATAAAGTGAACCTAGAATTTGACATTATTGGTAAGTATATTGCTAGGTTAATTAAAAAGTAGGATGTCGTTAAATAAATATAAAGGATATAGTTTAAGAAACCGTGTGTTTTTCGGTTTCTTATTGGTATGCTTTTTAAGTGTTGTGGCAACATCGCTGGTTCCTTATTTTGTATTGAGAAATAATTCCCTGCAGCAGAGTAATATTGATATGCAGGAGAAAACCAATGCAGTGATGAGATATCTGGATTATGCAGTAAGCCGTACATTGGTAGAGACAAAGGATCTGCCAAAGGTTTTAGGCAATAAGATTTTTGAAATTGCAGATATTAACCAGCATGATATTGTTATTTATGATCTGAAGGGAAACTATGTACTTTCTAATAAAGATGAAAGTCTGATCGATCAGAAAACACTTTCCATGGAAATTATCAACAAAATTCTCTCTACGGATGCCAGAGTTGATATGACCAGATACGATGCTGCTAAAGATGCCAAGCTTACTTCTTCTTATCTTTTATTGAAGAATAACGAGCTGGAGCCAATTGGTATTGTCTATATTCCTTTATATCATAATGAATCAGCCTATCTGGATGTATTGCATCAGTATGTAAAATATATTCTTTTAGTCGATATCTTTCTTATTCTGTTCAGTATCTGGATAAGCTGGGTGACTTCTAATAGTCTGGCCAAGACCATTACAAAATTCTCTGATATGATTACCCGTATTACATTGTTCGAAAATGAAATGCGTCCTATCAGATATTATAAAAATGATGAATTGAATGCTTTGGCCAGAGCTTACAATAGAATGATTCTACAGATTCAGGATCAGAAAGAGAGACTGAGGTTTAAAGCATCTGAAGAGGCATGGAGAGAAATGGCGAAGCAGGTTGCTCATGAGGTGAAAAACCCACTTACTCCTATGAAACTAACCATTCAGAATTTTGAAAGAAAGTTTGATCCGGAAGATCCAAATATAAGGGAAAGAGTTAAGTTGATGAGTAAAACGATGGTGGATCAGATTGATCTGATCGCTACAGTAGCTTCTGCATTCTCTGAATTTGCTAAGCTTCCCGAAAAAAATAATGAAGTGATTAATTTGAATACCGAAGTCGAAGATATCCTCCGTGTATTCAATGATGACAGTATCTTCATGCATGCCAACAAGAGTAATATTATGATTAATATGGACAGGATTTATTTGTCCAGAATCATTACCAATCTTGTGACTAATGCTAAACAGGCAGAAAGTGATGAAAGAAAACTGATCATTAATGTAGATGTAGAACAGCACCAGCGAAGGGTGATTGTCTCTGTTCAGGATAACGGTGTTGGAATTCCTGAAAGTATGTATGAAAGAATTTTTGAACCTAATTTTACTTCTAAAACCAGTGGGATGGGACTTGGATTGTCTATGGTAATAAAAATGATTGAAGACTATAAAGGAGAGATCTCGGTAAAATCAGAACTAGGAAAAGGGTCTACATTCATCATAACATTGCCTACTAATTTATAGTGAAGTCTTTTAAATTTAAACAGTTTGAAATTCAGCAATCCAAAGACGTCTTCCGTGTAGGAACAGACGGGGTGTTGCTTGGAGCCTTAGCAGATATAGAGTCTGCCTTTCATGTGTTGGAAGTAGGAACGGGAACGGGGTTGATTTCATTAATGCTGGCTCAAAGAAATTCCGAAGCAGATTTTCTAGGATTGGATATCAATGCGGATGCTGTAGCTCTTACAAAGCTTAATTTTCAAAATGCTCCCTTTCATGCAAGGCTGAAGAATATCCACCAGGATTTTAAGAATTTTGAAACAGAAGCAAAGTTTGACCTGATTGTTTCAAATCCACCTTACTTTGAAGAATCGGGATCTGATAAAGATAAAATTGCACGCCAGACCGTAGAATTGAATTTTAGGCAGCTTATCACTCAATCTGCCCGGCTATTATCCGAGAATGGACTTCTTTCGGTAATTATCCCGATTGAAGCAGGAGAAGTCTTTATTTCAATTGCTGAAGACAATAATCTGTTTCTGAACAGAAAGGTGAATATCAAAGGCATTGAAAATTCAAAGGCAAAAAGATTGGTTTTAGAGTTTTCATCAATCCAAAAGAGCCTTCTGGAATCCGAATTTATTATAGAAAAAAGTCCGAGAAAATACTCGGACCAATATCTTGAACTCACCAAAGAGTTTCATGTCTTTAAAGAGGTTGAGGATTAGACAGAAAAGAAATATTCTGTTATTCTCAATCTATTATTCTTATTCAAATAGTTCTGCTGTATCCAATACTGATACTTTTCCATCTTCACATCTGATCGCTTCACCAGGGAAGTTTTGGATCATATGGTAGTCGTGTGTTGCCATTACTACAGCAGCTCCGTTTTCAAGGGCAACCTGTTTTAGTAAGGTCATGATTTCGTTGGAAGTTTCAGGGTCAAGGTTTCCTGTCGGCTCATCCGCTAAGATGAGATCCGGATGGTTAAGCAGGGCTCTTGCAATGGCGATACGCTGTTGTTCACCTCCGGAAAGTTCATGTGGCATTTTGTGCTTTTTGCTCTTCATGTTCACGCTTCCCAATACTTCATTAATTCTGTCTTCTATTTTGACTTTATCATTCCATCCTGTAGCTTCCAAAACAAATTTCAGGTTCTTTTCAACGGTTCTGTCGGAAAGCAGCTGGAAATCTTGGAATACAATTCCTAGTTTTCTTCTAAGGTTAGGAATATCAGACGGCTTTAGTTTCGCCAGATCAAATCCTACCACAGATCCATGTCCTGATGCTAATGGAATGTGTCCATAAAGCGTTTTCAGAAGGGAACTTTTTCCGGAACCTGTTTTTCCAATAAGGTAGCAGAATCTACCTTTTTTAATGTTAAGATTTACATCAGAAAGAACAGTAAAGTTTTTTTGCGCAATTTTGGCGTGCTGTAAACTTATAATATTGTCTCCGGAGATATTTGTATGTGGCATAATTTAATTTTAAAGGCTATTTCTAACAAAAAATTTTCAATCTTTAAAAATAGAAAAAAGAAGTCTATTTGACTCTAATTTTAATAAATTTTAACAACAAAAAATGCCTGAAAAGAAACTTCTCAAGCATGTTTTGTATATGATAATAAAAAGATTATCTCTTAGCGCGTGCAGCACTTACAGTTAAACTCTTTCTGCCTTTAGCTCTTCTAGCAGCCAAAACTCTTCTTCCATTTGGCGTAGACATTCTTTCTCTGAAACCGTGTTTGTTTCTTCTTTTTCTTTCTGATGGCTGGAATGTTCTTTTACTCATTACTATATGTTTAAATCGTAATTAATCTATTAATTTTCAGGTTGCAAAGATATATAAATTTTTATAAGATACAAACTTAAATTATTTTTTTTAAAAATTATCTGTGATGCTTTTTCCAAAAATATTTACAAACCCTTATAGAAACCTGAATTTCTTCGTGCAAAAATAATATTTAAATGATTTATATAAAAGCTCTATCTTTGAAAACTTAATTTTTAACGAAAATAAACACAAGATGTTTACACCAGCAGAACTTTTAGAGATCAATACATTACTTACACCTGAAAACAAAATAGTTATTCTTACCCACTATAATCCGGATGGTGATGCTATTGGTTCCAGTCTGGGGTTAAAACATTATTTAAAGGCAAGAGGAATTTATGCAGAAGTTATTGTACCCAACGATTTTCCTAAGTTTCTGAAATGGATGCCGGAGGCTAAAAAAGTCATTATTGCAGAGTATAAAAGAAAATTGGCAGCTGATATGATTGCAGCAGCAGATGTTATTTTCTGCCTTGACTTTAATTCTCCTTCAAGAATCGGGTTATTGGGTGAGTGGCTGGTAAAAGCTCAAGGGAAAAAAATTCTTATTGACCATCACCAACAGCCGGAACCGTTTGACTTTGTATATTCAGATACAGTAATTCCTGCCACTTCACAAATGGTTTATCATTTCATCGAAGCATTAAATGATGAAAAACTAGTCAATCAGGATATGGCAGAATGTATGTATACCGGAATTATGACGGATACAGGAGGTTTCCGTTTTCGTTCTACCAGTGCAACTACCCATAGGATTATTGCTAATTTAATAGAAAAAGGAGCAGATCCTGCAATGATTACTTCTAATACCTGGGATACCAATACAGTTTCCCGTCTTCACTTACTGGCCTTGGTTTTGGGAAGGATAGAAGTGGTGAATGATGGAACGGTTGCGATTTTAAGCCTGACAAGAAATGAACTTAAAGAATTTGGTTTCCAAAAAGGAGATACGGAAGGTTTTGTAAACTATGGATTAAGTATTGCCGGAGTTAAAATGTCTGCATTTTTTATGGAAGATCTATATGAAGATTTTATTAAGATCTCATTCAGAAGTAAAGATGATGTAGATGTAAACCAATTCTCCAGAAAATACTTTAATGGTGGCGGGCACATTAATGCAGCAGGAGGTAAATCCAATGATTCTTTGCCAGGAACTATAGAAATATTCAAATCAAGACTAATCGAAGAAAATTTGTAGAAAGGCGTTAAAAGATAAATGATAACTCAATTTCTTAAGGCTCTAAAACCCTCAAGCTCTAAGACTCTCAACCCTTAATGTAGCCCTTTTCCTCAAGTTCCATACAGGTATATTCGTATACCTGCTGAAACATTTCATCCATATATTTTTTGTTGAAAAGACTGTATTTTGTCATTTTAGGCGGGTCTAAAAATATATTGCAGTGTTTGACTTTGGAGTAAACTGATTTTGCAATGGCTAAATGGAGAATCCTATCAAACTCTTTCATTAGGCTCATTTTGTTTAACTCGTCATAGCTTATAGAGTTGACATGAGAGGCAATCAGAAAATCGCATTTATCCATAATGGGTTCAATGGGAAGGTTGTCAAGGACGCCGCCATCTACATAGATCTTTTCACCTATTCTTACCGGAGGCAAAATAAAAGGTACGCTTGATGAGGCCAGGAGGGGAGTGAAAAGTTCACCTTCAGAAAAGAAATCAACAATCCCATGAGTCATTTCTGTAGTGGCAACATAAACAGGGATTTTCAGAATATTAAAATTGTCTTCAGGAAAGTAGTCTCTGAAAAGTTTTAAGATGAAATTAGAGCTGAAAATTCCATTTTTCGATAGCTTCAGGGCTGACCGCGAAAAAAATGAAGTTTGCCTTACAATTTCCATCATTTCATCCGGCGTTTTTCCAAACGAATAAAAAGCAGCAATGATAGAACCTGCGCTGGTTCCTGAAATGATATGGGGCTTCAGATTGTATTCTTCCAGGGCTTTTAAAACAGCAATATGGGCAATTCCACGCATTCCTCCGCCTGAAAGTGTAAGTCCGATAACTGGTGGTTTCGGAGGTGTCTTTTTTTTAAACGAGAATATTCCCATTGAGAAAATTATACCACACTAATATACAGGATTTTTCTAAATGTTTATGGCTCGTCGCATTCAGAGTCGATTTTAATAAATAAGGCGTTAAACTCATTATTCATTTTTTCGTCATGAGAAACACGCTGTATTTTATCATTTGCACAATTGCCCCAGCCAAAAGTAATCAGGTCAATGATAGCATAATCTCTTTTATCTGAAGAATTAAGCTGTTCGTTGAACTGGTTGATAATACGTTGTGGATTACCATTATTTTTGCTCATTTCTTCACGAAGCTTTTTCCATTCTGCAAACATCTGTTCATCGGTTGAATTTAATGCCTTGGAAAAATTAGAACAGGTATTGTTTTTGAGAAGGATGGAAGGATCAGAGTACGCGATGAGTTGGGTTTTCTCCATTTCATACGTTTGCGCAAGACTTTCAAGATTTTTCTTTTTGACGTTCTGCCAGTAAGGGACATTGACGATTTTCAGATTCATGATCTGAGCTTTCTTTTCTGCAAAATCTTTCTCCAGTTTTGCCAGAACCTGATCTGTATTGTTTCTTATTTCATTAAGGTCTTTGAGATTGTGAATGAAAGGAGTGTTCAATAGTGATCCGCTCAGTTCAAACCAGAGTTTGTAAGTGCCTTCAATTTCTTCTCTGGAATATTTGTTACTGTCAAAATATCCTTTGTTATCACATAATTCCGTTACAAATTGGAACATTTCCTGTTTAGGTTGAACGGAGATTACAGGATCAGCTTTTGGAGATACTATTTTAGTTTTATCTGCTGATGTCGTATTGGAAGCCGGATGGTTGTTCTTTTTACAGCTTAAAAATGAAAGCAGAAAGATGGAAATGATCGCAATTCTCATATTTTTACAATACTAATTTTTTAGGAAGATTATGTAAAAGCTCTGTATTGATAATTTCAGCGCAGATGGCGGGTTTTTCCCAATGACCGTTGTGGCCGCAATCTAATACGTAAGATTTGATATTCGTTCTGTCTGGAAGATTTTTGATGGTAACGTCTGTTTTTACAGCATTGTCATGTTTACCTGCAAGTACCAGAATTTTAGACTCCAGATTCTGCATGATGTGCTTTTTATCCGTTCTTTCTACCATACCTTTTACACAAGCAAGAGCTCCTAGATTATTGGTAGAAAGTGCTGTTTCCAGCGCTGTTTCAATTTTTCCTTCCAGAATATCTCTTTCGTTGGGATTGAATAAATTTGGAATTCCAGCTCTTGCATAGTGAGCAAAGGCATCTTTAATGATTCTGTAGCTTTTGATACGCTGTTGTTTCTTCTCTTCATCATCTGCAAAATAAGTGGAGAAGAATAGTGTTAAGCTTTTTAATGTTTCCGGGTATTTTTCTGCAAAAGCCAGAGAGGTATATCCACCCATAGAGTGTCCCAATAAATGTATTTTCTCTAGATTCTGTTCATTTAGTAATTTCTTTACTTCATCAGCCATCAATTCCATAGTATGAACTTCGCCCATAATTTCAGATTGTCCATGACCGGGAAGGTCAATTTTTAACAGTGAAAAATCTTTGGAAAGGTGAGGCTCCATATCGTTCCAGATGGATAGATTTTCCATAAAACCGTGAAGGAGTACTAATGTTTCTTTTCCATTTCCTTTTCTTTCAAAGTTCAGCATGATTCCAACATTTTATAGATTAAAAATAATACAGCATTTTGTTTGCTGTAGTTTAGTTTTCCTTTCAAATGTAAACAAAAAAGAGCATTTTAAAAATGCCCTTTTCTTTTTATTGAGTTAATTCTTTGTAAATCTTTGTTTCCCAAGGTTTGATATCTGTTACTCCATAGCGTTCTTTTTAGCGATAGTCAGATTATCCAGCATGTCTACAAAATTTTTGTAGTTGGCTTCGTCAGTAGGCTTTATGATTACTGTGAAGTTTTCCTGATTTGGAGCATTTTTATAGGCTTCAGAAATAATTTTTGAAACATGTACTCCGCTAAAATCTGTTTCTTTAAGATTAGTAGTGTTTAAATCTGTTGCATTGCTTTGGTGATAAAATACTCTGTTGTCTTTCCCAAGAATAAATGTCACCTGGTTTTTTTGATTCATTACAGGATCGGTTGTTGGTGTTCCCTTTGCAGGAAGCCCAAGATCCATCACGTTGGGTTTTGTAAAGTTTGTGGTAAACATGAAAAACATTAATAGTAAAAAATTGAGATCTACCATTGGGGTCATGTCAATTTTAATTAATTTCTTTTTTGCTTGCCAGCTTGTTGTTCTTGTGCTATTACTTCAGCCATGATTCATATTTTAAATTGTTAAACGGTATTTGATGAAAACTTTGAAAATCCGATCGTGATTTAAAAAAACTGATACAAAGTTTATACCTAAAATTAAAAATATGTAACAAATTTTTATTTTTTTTGAAAAATTGTATTTAAATAACGTTAAAAATTATGTCTAATTGAGTTGAATGCTGATAATCTTTATCATCGTGAAAATAAAAAACTCACACTGTGGAAGTGTGAGTTTAAAATTTTATATAAATTATTTATTTGCTTTTCTTGAAATAATTAACTCCGCATTCTAAGAATTTTTTAAAATCTTCCTTCGGCATATACCCGGAAACAGGAGTATTAATTACTTTTCCGTCTGGAGTGATTAAAACATAATGCGGCTGAGAGTTGTTGTTGAAGTTAACCTGCTGGAATAAGCTCCATCTGTCTCCAATCGTTTTAACTTTTTTGATCTGCCCTTCGCCAAGATCGATCTTTGTTTTTTGATCTTCAGGAAGTTCTTCTTTGTCATCCACATATAAAGAGGCTAAAACAACATCATTCTGAAGTATAGGTAAAATATCCGGTTCGCTCCATACAAACTCTTCCATTTTTCTACAGTTTTCACAACCGTACCCTGTGAAGTCAATCAAGATTGGTTTGTTCTCCTTTTTAGCAATTTCTATGGCTTTAAAGAAATCATGTTCCGGATGCATTCCTAAAATACCGTCTTTTTCATCATGGAAATAGCTAACATTCAATGGAGGCAAAATTCCACTTAATAATTGGAGCTTCGGACGATCAGAAGGTACTAATCCCTGAATCAAATAGATCACGAATCCAATTCCTAATGCACCTAATATTTTTCTGGTGATGGAGATTTTAGGCTTTTTATCATCATGCGGAAACTTGATTAATCCGAATAGATATAGCGCTAATCCCAAAGCAACAATGATCCAGATCGCGATGAAAAGTTCTCTCTTTAAGAAGAAAGTCTTAGATACAAGATCTGCTTTTGATAAGAATTTTAAAGCCAGTGCCAATTCTACAAAACCTAATACCACTTTTACCGTATTCATCCAGCCGCCAGATTTCGGTAGACTTTGTAATGCCTGAGGGAATAAAGCTAATAGTCCGAAAATGATAGCCCATGCTAATCCAAATCCAGCCAGTGCAAATGTTAATAACATAGGAACATTTGAAGAACCTGTTACAGCACTTCCTAATAAGCTTCCCAGGATAGGTCCTGTACAAGAGAAAGAAACAATAACCAGCGTTAATGCCATGAAGAAGATACCGATGATACCACCAGCTTCCTCAGCTTTTGAAGATTTGTTGGCAATAGAGCTAGGTAATGTAATATCATAGTACCCGAAGAAACTTCCGGCAAAGAATATAAAGATGATAAAGAAGGCGATATTAAGCCATACACTGGTAGAGATCTCATTGAAGATGTTTCCTGCAATCCCATCGATAATGTGGAAAGGAATACTCAATAAAACGAAAATAAGAAGAATGAAAAAGCCGTAGATCAATGCATCTCTTTTACCTTTTGCCTTATCCTTACTTCCTTTCGTAAAGAATGAAACTGTTAAAGGAATCATCGGGAATACACATGGCGTCAGTAAGGCAATTAGACCTCCAATAAACCCTAAGAATAAATAAGTCCAATAGTTCTCATCTACCTTTGTAGATGCAGTTCCACAATCCGTTAATGGTTTTTTGAAATCCAGCGTTTCAATTTTCAGCTGCTTAGGATCCAATGTTGAGGTTTCGGCAATCTTAACTTGTGTCTTGGATGGGTTTTCAGTAACTGTTTCAACAACTTTTACAGAATCTTTTGCAGGGGTTGTAGTTTCTTCAGTAACGGCTTCCTCTGTAGCTCCTTTTGGAGTAACTTTCTGATTAAATTCTAAAGTGTTTGGAGCCAGACAAACCCTGTCATCACAGGTCTGATAAGTAATTTCAGACGTTACATCAGCTGGTTTGGCAGGATCTTTCAGTTTGAATTTCTGCTTAAATCCAGCTGTATTTGAATAAAAAACAATAGTTCCTCCAAAAGCTTCAGAGAATTCTTCATGTTTTTTACCCACCTCGGTAAATTTGCCAATAAGTTCAATATTCTTTCCTGAAACTTTATACTCTGTCGGAATCCCTGTATCCTCAGGAAGATCTTTAGAGTAAATATGCCAGCCTTTTTCCATGGTGGCATTCAAAACTGCCTCATACTGGTTGTTGCCCAGATCATTGATCGTAAACTTAAACTTTACAGGATTTTTAATTTGTGCATTAATTCCTGTTGCTAAAAACAGCAGAATTAATAAAAACCAATTTCTAAATTTCATTGTTCATTTCATTAAAAATTTTAAGACTTCATTTAGTCTTCTCATTCTGTATATCTTCTATCCTGTCTGAAAGAAATGGTCCCCGAGTATAGAGAATCATTGCTGTCAGTCACTATTCAGATTTTTTGCCTCGCTAAAATAGATAATTTTTCGTCCCTAAAAAACTTAGAAACTTTCTTTTTGCCCCCAATGGGTAAAATATTCAGTCTCATAGTAGAATTGCTCCTTCTGATATTTCTAAACCATTATTGATTTTGTTTATAAATAATTTTATTTTAGTAAAAAATACTTGCGAAAAATTAATGTAAGTTTTCTAAAATATCCTCTACAGAAGCTCTTTTTTTATAGTCTGGGTCAAAGTGCCTCCAAGTTATTTCTTTAGCTTCATTAAGTATAAATGTTGCAGAAACAGGAAGTCTTCCCGAATTATCTGACCTGCTTTTGGTGAAATCATCTTTCAGTTTTGAGTTGTAGAAATTCAGGGTTTCACTGTTAGGAGTATAAAGAACATCAAAAGCTTCTGCAATTTTATAACCTTCATCATATAAAACAGTATACTCCGTTTTTGTTTTATTAATTGTTTTTTCTATGAACTCTGGTTTTTCTGGAGATATAATAACGAGTTTAGCGTTTTTGGATTTTAGTTCAGGTGCAATATTCTGTAATGTTTCAATATATTTATTACAAAACGGGCACCACTGTCCTCTGATAAAAACAACAACCATTTTTTCGTTTTCTTTTGATGAAGAAAATGTATTGCCCAAATGATCCTTAGCATTGAAATTATCAATCTTATCTCCAATCATTTTTCCTTTTACCTGATCAAGAGTTTGGCCTGAGGGAGAACGTTTTTTTCTTAAAACAGATGCTCCGACTTCTAAAAACTGTTCTGGATTATAATATCCAAAATCATATTGAACCAGTTTACCCTTTGGGTCCAGGAACAAAAAAGAGGGATAGTTGACAACTTTAAACTCTTTTACCAGTTTTACCCCTTCTTTCTCTGCGTCTATAGCAATATTTACAAAATTTTTGTTGAACATCTCTCCAATTCGAGGATCGGTGAAAGTATTCTTTGCCATAAGTTTACAAGGTCCACACCAGGTAGTATACAGATCAATGAAAATAAGTTTGTTTTCTTTAGCTGCGATTTTTTTCGCTGCCTCTAAATCAATTTTTTGAAAATTGATACCAGTGTTTTGTGCATTAAATAAAACTCCTGCTAATATGAGGAGACTCAATACTATTTTTTTGAACATAATGTTTCTTTTTTATATGTTCCATTAAAAAAGGAAAAATCACCCGTTAATTTATTTTTATTATGTAATGTGTTGATTTTTAGGTTGGAAAATTGCTGTTGTTTCTTATTTTTTTGATTTGTTCAACACATTTATATTTTTGGTTCTGGGCATTATGCTTGCTGGAATATTTGTATTTGTCCTGAATTTCCTCAATACTTTTATTTTCAATAAAAATATCATGGATCAGATTCTGGCAGTGCAGAGAGATAGACTGAACATAGCCAACCAGCTTCTCCCAATAATATTTTTCATTTTCGATAGCAGAGGTAATTTCCTGGTAATTGTCTGTTAAATAGTTTTCAGGAGACTCTACATAAAAATTTCTATTTCTCAATCTTTTTAACCACAAATTCTTAGAAATTCCAATGAGATAATTTCCCAGGCAGGTTTGGATCTTAAAATTGTCAGCATGCAATTTTTCATAAAGGATTAGCATGGCATCTTGGAAAATATCTTCTGCATCTTCCTGATTACCTTTATTTTTAAGGATAAATTTTTTTGTATACCCGAAATACTGTTGGTATAAAACACCAAAAGCTATATTGCTGTCTTTTTTAAAATCATCAACCGCTAACGAGTTAGTTGTTCTTCTGTCCATACTACAGTTACCTTTTTTTGAGTATTTCTATCAGTCTGATATCTGCGGTCCTGTCTCAGTGGGATTACTCCCAGAATATGGTTTCTTGAATCACACAATAACCAAGTCTTTTCCTTTATCAGAATAGATAGCTTCTCGTCTCTAAAAAATTTAGAAACTTTCTTTTTACCCGAAAAACCTATTGGATAAAACTCATCTCCATCCTGCTGTTTTCTCAAATAGAGTGGAAATTGAAGCTTTTCAACATCAAAATCCCATTCAAATCTTTTATTGATTTCATTAATGTTTTCAATATGATCTACGAGATTGATGATGGTTTGGTTTTCGGAAAAATCAAAATGATTGATCAGTATGATTTCTTCTTCGATTTTCGAAACATTATTTTTCTCCATAAAAATCAGTTCATCACGATTGATTATCAACTGATATTCTTTTGAAAAAAAAGAACTGTTATTTTCTGCCTTAAAAAATTTAGGGATTTCTTCTTCCTGATTGAACCCGTATTTTTTTAGAATTTCAAATTTCACGAAATCACTTTCCTGATCCAGCTTTTCCTTTGATAAGATTTTATGGTCTGGGTTAAATATCGTAAGGCGATTTTCTATTTCCTGAATCTGTTTTTGAACAAAATCTTTGGTCTGGTTTAGATATGAAGAGCTCTTTTTGAAGTTTTCCAGAAAATGATCATTGATTTCCTGTAATTTTGGAACAATGTCATTTCTGATCTTGTTTCTTAGATAATCACTCTTTGTATTGGACAAATCTTCCCGAAACTCAATCTTGTTTTCTGCTGCAAACTGATAAATTTCCTGCTTAGAAAACTGTAAAAGTGGACGAAGAATATGGTTGTCATTGGCAGGAATGCCACTCAGTCCATTAATTCCTGCTGCTTTGGAAAGGTTAATGATAAACGTTTCCAGCTGATCGTTTAGGTGATGGGCAGTAACCAGAAATTCCAGTTTTTCCTTTTCCTGAATTTCCTTAAAAAATGCATATCTAAGTTCTCTTGCCCAGAGCTGAATGGAATTTTCCGGTTTTTTATCCTTTTCCGAAACTTCATACAGGTGAAACCTGATATGATTTTTCTCACAAAAATCCTGTACCACTTTTTGATCTCTATCAGAATCTTCTCCACGAAGTTTATAATTGATATGAGCTATTTGAAATGAATACGCTGGATTCTCTTTTTTGTCCCTGGAACCAAGGAATAAAGAGGCCAGCACCATAGAGTCAGCCCCACCGCTCACTGCTAAAAGATAGGTGTGTTTTTCAGGCTGGTGAATAAGATTTTCTAATTGTTTTTTAAAGCTTGATTTTTTCAACATAGGTGTTGAGAATTTCTTTTATACAAAGATAATCCATATAATTCAATTGAATTTTCCTAACTTTGAGTAGTCTAAAAATGATTACTTATGAAGATTTTAAAAATTTTAGCGGTTTCTGCAATGGCGTTGGGGATGACCTCTTGTGTAAGCAAGAAGCAGTATGATGCCTTAAGCACAAACTATAAGCAATGTATTGAAAATATCGGAGAAAGACAGAGAGAAATTCAGGATTTGAAATCTCAAAACTCTGCATTAACAGGTGAAAATAATTTATTAAAAAGCCAGCATGATGCTTTAAAGTCATCATTAGATGCATGTCTATCCAATACAGGAAAAAGCTCTGCTAATATTGATAAACTTGTGGGAGAGATCAATGCTTCCAATTCATATATCAAGCAGTTGATTTCAAGCAATGCTAAAAATGATAGCTTAAACCTCGCTTTGTCTAACAAGCTGAAGAGATCTTTAGATAATGTATCAGATGAAGATGTACAGGTAAAAGTATTGAAAGGAGTAGTAATGATCTCCCTTTCAGACAAAATGTTATACAAAACAGGAGATTACAATATCTTACCGGCGGCTCAGGAAGTGCTGGGTAAAGTAGCCAAAGTAATCAATGATTATGATAAATATTCAGTATTGATTGAAGGAAATACAGATAATGCTCCATTAAATTCTGCAAACCTGCCAAGAGACAACTGGGATCTTTCTGCATTAAGAGGTACTTCTGTTGCTAAGGTTCTTCAGACTCAGTTTGGAGTAGACCCTGCAAGAATTACAGCAGGAGGACGTTCTGAATACAATCCGAAAGCTACTAATATGAGCGTTTCCGGAAGAGCAGAAAACAGAAGAACAGAAATCATCATTATGCCTAAGCTGGATGAGTTCATGAAACTAATGGATATTGCTCCCAAAAAATAATTACTGATAAATACAGTAAAAAAGATCCCGATTTTTGGGATCTTTTTTTATGCAGTAAATTGGATGTAACTTTTAAAGAAAGAGTTCTACTTATTTAGAAAATAATTGATATAGTCTTTGGAAATCAATGAGATGTGTTGTTGCTGAGGGGTGCCGCCACTTATCAAGAATTTACCATAAATATAATAGTGATATGAAAAGAATTATTCTATTGGTAAGCTTATTAGGATCTTCTTTAACCGGAACAGCTCTTGCACAAACGGAGACTTCAGGAAGAGAAAGAATATATAAAGCAACCCATACAAAAAGTACAGAACTGAAGCACACCAAACTGAAAGTAAATTTTGATTATCAGAATGAACAAATGAATGGTGAAGAATGGCTTACAGCTTCACCTTATTTTTATCCATCAGACTCATTGGTGCTGGATGCAAAAGGGATGTTGATTCATGAGGTGGCAATAGATAGAGGCGGGGATAGGACTCCGTTAAAGTACTATTATGGTAACAATATTCTTAAAATTAATCTTGATAAAACCTATAACCGGAATCAGGATTATACTGTCTATATCAAGTATACGTCCCGTCCTAATGTAGTTGAACAGCAGGGGAGCCCGGCCAAGGGGCTGTATTTCATCAATTCGAATGGAAAAGATCCTGATAAACCCACTCAGATCTGGACAGATGGTGAATCTGAATACTCATCAGTGTGGTTTCCTACGATAGATAAGCCTAATCAAAAGACAACTCAGGAAATTTATATGACAGTTCCTGATAAATATATTACGCTTTCTAATGGCGTTTTAAAAGAATCCCAAAAAGGGTCCGGAAATATGAGAACAGATCATTGGGTAATGGATCAAAGGCATGCGGTGTACCTTTTCTTTATGGGAGTAGGAGAATATAGTATCGTAAAAGATAAATGGAGAAATATTTCTATAGTTTATTATGTGGAAAAGGAATATGAGCCTTATGCAAGGCAGATCTATGGACATACGCCTGAAATGATGGAGTTTTTCTCTAAAAAATTAAATTATGATTTTCCCTGGCCAAAATACTCACAAATTTCTGCAAGAGATTATCCAAGTGTAGCCATGGAAAACACTACTGCTACTCTTCATAATATGGGAGTTATGCAGAAGCCGGGGCAACTGATCGATGAAAATAGATGGGAGGAGTATATTGCTCATGAGCTGTTTCATCATTGGTTCGGGGATCTGGTAACCGCAGAGAGCTGGAGTAATCTTACGCTGAATGAATCCTATGCCAACTACTCTCAATATCTCTGGAACGAATACAAATTCGGAAAAGATCAGGCAGATTATCATTTAATGTCTAATGTTAATAAATATTTCAACAGTCCTGAGGATTGTAAGAAAGATCTTGTAAGGTTCAGTTATGATGCTCCTGAAGATGTTTTTGATGTGGTATCTTACGAGAAAGGAGGTGGAATTCTTCATATGCTGAGAAATTATTTGGGTGATGATGCTTTTTTCGCAGGAACAAGTGATTTTTTAAAGACTTATGAATATAAAAACGCGGAGGCTCAGCAATTAAGATTATCATTTGAAAAAATATCAGGAAAAGACCTTAATTGGTTTTTTAACCAGTGGTATTATGGAAGTGGTAATCCCAAATTAGAGTATTCATATACTTTTGAGCCTGTTAAAAAGCAGGTGGAAGTAGTTATTAATCAATTACAGGAAAAGCCTTTTGAGTTTCCTTTAGCAATAGATGTGTATGATAATGGAAAACCAACGCGGTATAATGTATGGATCAATGCTAAAGCAAGAAATACTTTAAGCTTTAATGTTTCTGGAAAACCTGATTTGATCAATATCAATGCCGATGGGATATTGCTTTCTGAAATTGCAGATAAAAAGACGGCGGAACAAAATCTCTTACAATTTACTTATTCCAAAGAATTTTTGAGCCGGTATAAAGCACTTGCTGGAATTAAGAATGACTTAAACAGCCCCGCGTCTATTAAATTATTATCAGCTGCATTAAAGGACCCTTTCTTCAGAATCAGAATTAAAGCATTGGAGATATTAGATCTTACCAATTCAAATCAAAATAAAAATCTGGTGGCTGATGTTGAGAAGTTAGCGACTCAAGATCCAAGAACATTGGTACAGGCTGCTGCTATTTCTGCCTTGGCAAAGACCAAAAATAAAAAATATCTTCCATTATTCGAAAAAGGAATGGATGCGGTGTCCAATGCGGTAAAAGCAAATTCATTAATTGCCATCAATACCACAGATTCTTTAAAAATGAAAACAGTGATTGATCGGCTGGATCTCTCAGGGGCTTCTAAAGACATAATCATCAGAATGCTTCCCATTGTTGTTGAAAATAAAATAGATTCCCAAATGCAATATATTGTTTCCATTGTGGCATTTTATCCATTAATAAAACCTAATAATCCGGAATTGGGTAAAGTTGCGGAAGAAGGATTCAACAGGATTATGGAGTCTGATAATAGCAAGGCTACAGAAGGAATTGTCAGAATTTTAATTCAGGCAAAATCTGAAATGATGAAAAATGTTGAGACGAAAAAAGCAATCTATAATATGCTGGAAGCCGGATTGAATAAAAAGAATGAATATTTAAAAAGCAATCCGCAACACAAAGAAAGTGTTAATAAGCAGATTATTGCATTGAAACAACTTATAGAAGAATATAAATAAAGTTTGTAGGATTTCATCATTTGAAACCTTTCAAAAAAAAAATCCCGAAGAAATTCGGGAAATTTTTTTAATCAAATTAATTCTTCTTTTTTTAGAAAGGAAATAATTCGTCGTAAAAAATGATTGGATATTTCAGTCTTGTTTTTTGCAGAAGATTGTGTACTTCCTTTTGGAGGTACTTTTTTTGATTCTCATGATTAGTTTGTGGTTGATCTTCTGCAATCATTTTGTTTTCTAGTGTTTTTACCCCTTCGTTCTCTTTGCAAACTTATAACTATTACCGCGGAAATAACATCCGTATTTTCCCGGTATTTTGTATGGGTTTTTTCCCGAACATTAGATGATAAAATACTATATAATATTTTATTTTAAATATAATTGTCTGATTAATAAAAGAATGTGTATATTTAAATCTCCATAAAAGGAAATAAAAAGAGAGGGATCCGAAAATCTTAAAGAGTAGGAAATTAATACTAAACAAAATAATTATGAAAAATTCAAAAAAACTTTCAAGAGGAGAAATGAAAACTGTAAAAGGCGCTATTAATGGGTGTAATCCACAGATATTTTGTAGTAGTCCACAGACAAAGTGTTGCCCAGGATGGGTTTGTGCTGGTATAAGACAATATTGTATAGCTCTATAATTATTTTTTAAATAAAAATTAGATACAAAAGAGAGGAAATAATCCTCTCTTTTTGTATCTAATACTGAACAGAGGCGGTTTGGTTAAAAAGAAGTTTAAAATCCGTAAATTTGTTTAAATTAAAATGGTATGAGTTTTTTTGAAGAAAAGAATCCTGAAATGGATAGATATTTGGAAGCACATGCTTCCTCAGAATCAGAAATTCTGAAAAAGCTGAGAAGAGAAACTTATCAGAAAACAACACAACCTCATATGATTTCGGGTTATCAGCAGGGTAGGTTGTTAACAATCATTTCCCAAATGCTGCAGCCTAAAAACATTCTTGAAATTGGTACATTTACCGGATATGCTACGTTGTGCCTGGCTTCAGGATTAGCAAAAGATGGTAAAATTACCACACTGGATGTAAATGAAGATCTGGCTTATCTGCCGAAAAAATATTTTGAATCCAGTGAATATGCTGCTCAGATCGATTTCAGGCTTCAGGATGCTAAAGAATTTTTAAAAGAAACAGATCAATTTTTTGACCTGATCTTTGTAGATGCCGATAAAGAAAATTATGCAGAATATTTCAGACTGATCAAACCTCATACAAAATCAGGCTCAGTAGTGATGTTTGATAATGTTTTATGGTATGGAAAA
Organism: Chryseobacterium capnotolerans; assembly: GCF_021278965.1. NCBI lineage: Bacteria > Pseudomonadati > Bacteroidota > Flavobacteriia > Flavobacteriales > Weeksellaceae > Chryseobacterium > Chryseobacterium capnotolerans. Next base: position 141,815 of record NZ_CP065589.1, read on the forward strand.
GTCTTGGAAGAAAATCCTAAGATGAAATCTACACAGTCTATTCAGGAGTTGAACGATTTAGTGGCAAAAGACGAAGATTTTGAAAATCTTATTTTACCTTTGCGGGATGGAGTCAACTTCCTTCGCAGGAAGTAATCAAATGAAAAGAGTAAGAGATTTAGAAATAAAGCATACATGTGATTTCTAAATCTCTTAATTTTCCTAATTTCTAAATGAATAAAATGAATAAAGGAATTTGTATCGTAACAGTAGCGCCGGTTCGTGCAGAAGGTTCAGACAGAGCTGAAATTGTTACGGAAATATTGTTTGGAGAAAGTGCAGATATTTTAGAAGTTAATAAAAACTGGACTAAAATAAAGATGCATTATGATGGCTATGAAGGATGGATGGATACCAAACAGCTGAAAATGGTAACAGATGAAGAACTGGCCAATAGAAAAGTGACTGTTGTTACAGAAGATTTTTCCTCTGTATTGATGAATGATGGCAAAACTTTACTTTCTATGGGATCTGAAGTGGAGTTTCCGGTAGTGGCTTCAAGAAGAAGTCATGATATAAGGGAAAGTGTTGCTCTTACAGCTAAAGAATTCCTTAATGTTCCTTATTTATGGGGTGGTAAAAGCTTTTTCGCGGTAGACTGTTCCGGATTTACTCAATTGGTGTACAAAGTTCATGGGATTAAAATTCCAAGAGATGCTTCACAACAAGCAGAGATAGGAGAAGATCTTACTTTTGTAGAAGAGACAAAGCCCGGAGATTTAGCATTCTTTGAAAATGCTGAAGGAAAGATTATTCATGTAGGGATTATGCTGGAGAACCAGAAGATTATTCATGCTTCAGGAAAGGTAAGAATTGATACGCTGGATTCTACCGGAATCTTTAATAAGGAAATGAACAAACATACTCACAAACTGAGAGTGCTTAAAAGCATTATGTAAAACATGAGAGTTTCCAGTATATTATTAATTGTGAATACTCTTTTACTGATTGTAATCTGGGTTTTTACAGGAATCAAGTATGCTGGATTACCTGAAATTATCCCTACCCATTTTGATGTTCATGGAAATGTAGATGGAGAATCCGGGAAAACTACAATTTGGATTTTGCCATGCATTGCTGCTTTTATTCATCTCCTTTTTATTGGAATAAAAGATCCAAATTCACCGCTTGTGAATGTACCTCAAAGTTTCCGCAATGAAAGAACGCTGAAACTATATCTGTTTTCTCTGGAACTTCCCATAATGATACTGTTTCTTGATATCGTTGTTGAAAGTATCCGTGTTGCAGAAGGAAGACAGACAGAGCTTAGTGATGCTGTTTTCTATATTTTAGGATTATTGTTTGCTGTAATTGCCATAGGACTCATAAAATCACTTCGAGATAGTAAAACAAAATCAAACGACTAGATCTATCAAAATTGAATTTACTTTATAACATATTTATCAGTCTTCTCATTTTTGGAATGAAGGTTTTTTCATTATTTAATGATAAAACTAAAAAAGGCGTTGATGGAAGAAAAGAGTCTTTAGATAAGGTGAAATCTGCTTTTTCAAAAACAGATAAAGTAATCTGGATGCATGCTGCCAGTTTAGGAGAATATGAGCAAGGTTTGCCTGTGCTGGAAGAACTTAAAGTTCAGCTGCCCGATCATAAGATTCTGGTGACTTTCTTTTCCCCGTCAGGATATGAAAATGTAATTAAAAAGAAACATATTGCAGATGTGATCTGCTATTTACCATTTGATAAAAAGAGTATTGTAAACGAATTTATAGCACAATTCGATACTAAACTATTTTTTACGGTGAAATATGATTATTGGTATAACCTGTTTATGGCGCTGAAAGAAAAACAAGCAAAGATCTATGTGATTTCTGCCTTGTTCTATGAGCATCAATCGTTTTTTACCTCTTATGGAAAATGGTTTGTAAAACAGCTTAAAGAAGATGTAGACTGGTTTTTCCACCAGACCCAATTCTCATTGGCTTTGGCTAAAAGCGTAGGATTGGTGAAATCTTCTGTAACAGGAGATACAAGATTTGACAGGGTGAAACAGCTGCGGGATCGTGATAATCATGTTGAATATATTACAGACTTTATAGCAGACCGTAAAGCGGTTGTTTTTGGAAGCTCATGGCAGGCAGAAGAGAAAATTGCAGCAATGGTTTCCCGTAAAAACAACACCATCAAAATAATCATTGCCCCTCATGATCTGAAGAGAGTGGAGCACCTGAGAAATACCTTTCCCGATGCTTTATTGTATAGCAAAATTAAAGGTTCTGAGCCTTTAACCTTTAATTCTCAAATCTTGATTATAGATAGCATAGGGCTGTTGTCAAAACTATATTCCTATGCTGATATAGCAGTTGTAGGTGGTGGATTCCATGCTGCGGGGCTTCATAATATTCTGGAGGCTGCCACTTTTGGGGTTCCTGTGATCTTTGGAAGTCATTATAAAAAGAATCCTGAAGCTGATGATCTTATCAGTAAAAACGGCGGGAAATCTTTCACAGATGATCCTACGGCTGCAGAATTCGTTTTATTCCTTGCCAATGAGGATAATGAAGAAGAGCTTGCAGGAATGTCTGAAAATGCAAAGAATTTTGTTGATGAAAAACCGAATTCTACACAAATGATCCTTCAGAAGATTTTATCTTAAGAATCCCTGACTTTTGATGTCCTTCATGATTTGTTCGATATTTTCAGGAATGCTTTCAGATTCAAACCAGTTAAGGTCAAGACCATTATTGATGCATAGCTTTTGGAGATAATGGTTTTCGGAAACCTTTTGTTGCAGGCTTCTTAAAAGCTCATCAAATTCCATCCAGTAATCTTCATCCAGTTTCCTAATTAAAGTCAGAGATTTGAATATCTTATTGATGATGTAAATGTAAAGCTTGTAAACATTATCAAACCGTTGTCTGCTCAGATCAGTATTATAATCCAAAATTTTATCAACCATCAGCAGATTCAGGGAAACTTCACCAAACTTGTCTGTTGTTATTTTGATATGCTCAGTGATTTCTGCACTAATTTTCCGGATAATAGTCAGGAAATATTTAGTGTTGCCAATGTATTTTGATGCCAGGAGAATTTTTTCTTCCACATCTTTTTCCATTGTATTTCTTTTATCGTCGGTAGTTTCCGGGTCAATAAGCTCGAAATACAGTTTTTTAGATAATAATCTATCCTTTCGCAGGAGTCTGAAAATAAGTTTATCCTTTTCTGTGCTGGAAAATGCACTCAATGCCGCTTTAAACTCTTTTGAATACTCCATTAGTTGAATATTTTTGAATATTTCATGAATCCGTTTACCGCCCAGTTTGCTGTATAATACAATGATTTTAAAGTGGAGAATCCCATAAAATCCTTATAAACCAGATACTGGTCCTTAATAATATTTTTTTTCTTTCTAGATACACTATTCTCGCGCATTCTGTATTTAGCCATTGTCTTATTGATAGGCATCCCTTCCGGAATTACTTTCAATAGATTTAACCACATTACATGGTCTTCGCGCTTGCTTTTTACAGGAAACAGAAATTTCCCGACTCTTTTTGTGTCATACATTGTGGAAACTGGAGCCAGTCGGCAGGTCTTCAATAGGTTGGAAAAAGTAACGATTTTATCTGCAAGAAAATCTTTTAATATAGGCTGAAGCTGTTCATCACATCTTGAATAATTGCAGTAGACAAGCTCGGCATGATGTTCCTGCATATATTCTGTCATCGTTTCCAGATATTCAGGATACCAGAAGTCATCAGAATCCAGAAAAGCAATATATCGGCCCTGAGCTCTCTCAAGGCTGTTGTTTCTTGCATTTCCCGCACCTCCGTTTTTCTCCAGAACCTGAAGCTTGATCCTCGGATCGTTGTATTTTCTGATCATTTCAACGGTATTATCCTTAGAAAGATCATCAGTAATCAGCCATTCCCAATTTTCATAGGTTTGGTTAAGGACAGACTGTATCGTTTCTTCAATGAAATCAGCAGAATTGTAGCAGGGGGTGATAATGGAGACTAAGTCTTTCATTCGTGTTGTAAAATATCGGTAAAATTATAAAAATCTTTTTTCATAAAGGTGCCATGAAGCAATTCCTACTCCAATCACCACAAACATACACACAATACTCATAAGGTATGGATTGTAGTTGGCAAAAAGTCCCAACGTAGCAAATACTCTGATGATAGGGAAGTGGAAAATATAAATTCCATAAGTGAAATCTCCGTATTTTCCGAAATTATTTAGGAATTTAAAAGAATAAGCAATGTATAGAACAATAATGCTAATCATCATGGGTGAGAATAGCTTTATATCAAAAATAAGATCAATCCAAACCGTAACGATAGCAATAATAAAAAGAACATTTTTATGTTGAATAAATTTATCAAAATGAAAATACAAAAGCATTCCTCCGATAAAATAGCATAATGAGCCTGGAAGCTGTCTGGAAATAGAGGCTTTTCCAGTCATTTCGAAATAATTAAGATAAATCAGAGAAAGAAAATACAGAACAATTAAGCTGGTAGTACGGTATTTATTATTTTTTCCAAACAATAAAAACATCAATGGGACAGCTATATAAAAACACATTTCGATCTTAAGCGTCCATAATGCCCCATTTACAGCCTGGTTTCCAAATACACCGGGAAGCCAAGGCGCCTTAAAGTTGAGGAATATTGAATTCCAGAACCAATATTTATAGACCTGTGTATCGCTGAAATATTCAGAGAAAGGTAAAGTACTGACAAGACTCAATAATGTAGTGCAAAGAAATACAACAAGTAAATAAGCGGGAACAATTCTGTTGAACCTTTTTTTAGCATAGCTTTTTAAACTGGAAGACCTTTCGTAGCTTCTCGCAATTAAAAAACCACTTACAATGAAAAATGAGAAAACAGCAACTTCAACAGGGCTATGCGTTAAAAATGAAAGCTTTTCAGAGGCGCTTAAAGCACCCAAATGCCCTACAAAGACAATAAAAGCGAGGAGAACACGGATGAAGTCAAAATTGTTTTTCGTTATAGCTTGCATTTTTTTTCTTTCCTACAAAAATAACTTTTTTAATAAAACAGAGGAGTTTTCATATGTTCAATATTTTTTAAATAAAGGCAATATGACCGCTTGATGTTTTAAAATATGTATAAATAAAAGCTGATGAAATAATTTTTCACAAAAAATAGTAATATAAATCAAAAAAATTATAATTTTAGCGCTTGAAAAAATTGATCTATGAAGAAATTAGCACTACTATTTTTTGGTTTATCATTATTGGTGACCACCGGATGTAATAATAGCAACGATATTGTTATAGATGAACCCGTTATTGGACTCTGGCAACCGATAAAAGAGGTGGTTACTACTGTTGAGGTAGGGGAGCAGCCAATTTCAGATGTGATTACGTATACCGACTGCCAGAAACAATCCAGATGGTGGTTCAATACGGAAGTAGCTGGAAAAAGAATAGATGTGGAAGATCCTATTACAGGAACAGCCTGTAATATTTTACCTGATAAAAACTTTACTTACAGCTATGACAAAAGCGGTAAAACTCTTCAGATAAAATATCAGGGAGTCGTAGCACCGGAGAATACAAAAGTGATGACATTGGATGCAACTACACTCAACTTATCAATAAGAGTAGAAACTGAAGATCCTACAATATATAAAACAAGAACGATTACTTTTAAAAGAGTAAAGCCTCAGCCTTAATAGTATACTTCAAGATATAATAAAGGTCTCATCTTCGGGTGGGATCTTTCTGTTTAATAAGGAATTGTAATTCATCATAAATTAAATTTCTATTTCCTTTAAAATCATTATTTTTGTGAGTCTTGTTTTCAAGAAAAACAATTCAATATTAAAGTCTAACATATAAACATCTATATAAAGTGTTTTACGATCATCAGCAGATAGAAAAAAAGTGGCAGAAATACTGGGAGGATAATCAAACGTATAAAACTTCCAACAATACCGATAAACCTAAATTTTATGTACTCGACATGTTTCCGTACCCATCCGGAGCAGGACTTCACGTAGGGCATCCACTAGGATATATTGCGTCAGATATTTATGCGAGATATAAAAGACACCAAGGGTTTAACGTTCTCCACCCGGTAGGTTATGACAGCTTCGGGCTTCCTGCTGAGCAGTATGCAATCCAGACAGGACAGCATCCTGCCATCACTACAGAACAAAATATTAACAGATACGAAGAGCAATTAAGAAAAATCGGATTCTCATTTGACTGGAGCAGAGAAGTGAGAACTTCAGATGCATCTTATTATAAGTGGACACAGTGGATCTTTATTGAGTTGTATCACTCTTGGTACAATAAAAATACAGATAAGGCAGAATCTATCGAAACCCTAATCAAACATTTTGAAGAAAAAGGAACAGAAGGGTTAAATGCCAATCAAAATGATGAATTGAATTTCACGGCTGAAGAATGGACTAATGCTTCTGATCTTGATAAAGAAGATATCTTATTAAACTATCGTCTTGCATACAGAGCAGAGACGACTGTAAACTGGTGCCCTGCATTGGGAACCGTTTTGGCAAACGATGAGATAAAAGACGGAAAATCTGAAAGAGGAGGATTCCCTGTATTCCAAAAGAAAATGATGCAGTGGAGCATGAGAATTTCCGCATACTCTGAAAGATTACTACAAGGTCTTTCTACATTAGACTGGCCGCAACCGTTGAAAGATGCTCAGGAATACTGGATTGGAAAATCTCAGGGAGCACAGGTTCAGTTCCAGGTAGAAAGTCATGACGAAATTGTTGAGGTTTTCACCACAAGACCTGATACTATATTTGGAGCAACCTTTATGGTGCTTGCTCCGGAAAATCCATTAGTAGATACAATTACTACTGATGCTCAAAAAGCAGAAGTAGATACATATATAGAAGAAACTTCCAAGAAAACTGAAAGAGATAGAATGTCTGACGTGAAAAACGTGAGCGGAGCTTTCACAGGAAGTTATGCAATCAATCCTTTCAGCGGAACAAAAATGCCGATCTATATTTCAGACTATGTATTGATGGGCTATGGGACAGGAGCTGTAATGGCTGTTCCTGCACATGACGAGCGTGATCACAGATTTGCAAAGAAATTTAATTTAGAAATTAAAAAAGTTGTAGAAACAGAAGAAGACGTTCAGGAAAATTCTTTTGAATCTAAAGACTCAGTTTGTGTAAATTCAGATTTCTTAAACGGATTGCGTTATAATGATGCCAAATCAAAAATAATTTCAGAAATTGAAACGAAAGGAATCGGTCACGGAACTACGAACTACAGACAGCGTGATGCGATTTTCTCAAGACAGCGTTATTGGGGAGAACCGGTTCCTATCTATTATAAAGATGGAATGCCATACACATTACCAGTTTCTGCTTTGCCATTAGAACTTCCTGAAGTTGAAAAATATCTGCCAACTGAAGATGGAGATCCACCACTAGGAAATGCTAAAACATTTGCATGGGACGAAGTAAATCAGAAAGTAGTCGCTACAGATCTAATTGATGACCAGACTATATTCCCTTTAGAATTATCTACAATGCCGGGGTGGGCTGGAAGCTCTTGGTATTTCCTTAGATATATGGATCCTCAGAATGATGGAGAGTTCACCGCAAAAAATCTTTCAGACTACTGGGGACAGGTAGACCTGTATATAGGAGGCAGCGAACACGCAACCGGTCACTTATTGTATTCCCGTTTCTGGAATATGTTCTTAAAAGACAGAGGATATATCAACCATGATGAACCTTTCCAGAAATTAATCAACCAGGGAATGATTCTTGGGATGAGTGCATTCGTATACAGAATTGATGGTACTAATCAATATGTATCTAAAAATTTAGCAAGCGAATATCAAACTCAGCAGATCCATGTTGACGTATCCTTATTAAAAGGAACATCTGATGAATTGGATACTGAAGCATTCAAAGCATGGAGACCAGACTATGCAGAAGCTGAATTTATTTTGGAAGATGGAAAATACATCACAGATCGTGAAGTAGAAAAAATGTCCAAGTCAAAATACAACGTGGTGAATCCTGATGACATCTGTGAAGAATACGGAGCAGACGGATTAAGACTGTATGAAATGTTCTTAGGACCATTGGAGCAGTCCAAACCTTGGAATACACAAGGATTAAGTGGAGTATATGGTTTCCTTAAAAAATTCTGGAACCTTTATTTCAATGGAGATGTATTTGAAGTTTCTGATGAAGAACCTACAAAAGCTGAGTATAAAGTTTTACATACTTTAATAAAGAAGGTTGTTTACGATATTGAAAACTTCTCTTTCAATACATCAGTATCTTCATTTATGATTGCTGTAAACGAGCTTCAGAAAATAAAATGCAACAAACGCAATATTTTAGAACCGTTAGCCGTTATCATCTCTCCATATGCGCCTCATATTTGTGAAGAATTGTGGAGTTTATTAGGACATGATACATCCATAGAATTTGAACAATTCCCAGTATTAAATGAGGAATATTTGGTAGAAGATGAAATTGAGTATCCGGTAAGCATAAATGGTAGAATGAAGTTCAAAATTTCTCTTTCGGCTCAATTATCTGCGAAGGAGGTAGAAGATTTGGTGATTTCAAATGAGAAAATGCAACAGATTTTGGAGGGTAAAACCCCTAAAAAAATCATTGTAGTCCCTCACCGTATTGTGAATATCGTAATTTAAAAAAAAATTAACATTGGGAAATTAAAAAAAATGAAGTCCTTATTTTTTAGATTTTTTAACTCAAATGTTAAATTTGAGGAAAATAAATAAAATAATTGCGAATAATTATAATATCAAAATCGTATTAAATTTTCTTTATTAAAAAATATCAAAATGTTTAATTAAGACTCTTGCATTTTAATTAATTTTGCCTTTAATTTACACCCTGTAAAATTTTAAAACAATATAATTTAGTTAAATATGGAAATGAATGTTTCAAAAAATGATGAGCAAGTAGTTGCTAGAAAAGCGGGAGGTTTAAATCCAGCTGTTATTATTCCTATCTTATTAGTAATAGGGATTTGTATTTGGTTATTCGTTTTAGGTAACCCAGGTAATTTTAAAGCTGATCCAAGATTAGCAGGTGCATCAGTAGCGTTTTCTGATGTAGAAGGTAAAGAGATGCATCCAGAAGGGTTTTTAGGGATGATCTACATGGGAGGTATTATTGTACCATTACTTGTAACATTCATGATTACTGTTATTGTTTTCTCATTTGAAAGATACTTTGTATTAAACAAAGCTTCAGGTACAGGTAACGTAGACAACTTTGTAGTAAAAGTAAGAAGCTTACTAAACGGAAACAAAATTGACGAAGCTCTAGAAGAGTGTGACAGACAACAAGGTTCTGTAGGGAACGTTGTAAAAGAAGGTCTTACTACTTACAAAGCACTTGCTCACGATACTACTTTAAATAAAGAGCAGAAAATGGTAGCGCTTAACAAAGCTATCGAAGAAGCTACAACTCTTGAGATGCCAATGCTTGAGAAAAACATGATGATCCTTTCTACATTAGGTACTGTTGCAACGTTAGTAGCACTACTAGGAACGGTAATCGGGATGATTAGAGCATTCTTTGCTTTAGGTGCTGGAGGAGGTACTCCAGATGCAGCAGCTCTATCAATCGGTATCTCTGAAGCCTTGATTAACACGGCGTTAGGTATTGGTACTTCTGCAGTAGCGATTATTCTTTATAACTTCTTTACTTCTAAAATTGACGGATTAACTTATAAGATCGACGAGATCGCAATGAGCATCCAACAGTCTTTTGCTGAATTCCACTAAGATGGAACTGTGTTTTGCACAATAAAAGAAGTTTAAAAAATAATTATATAAAAAATAATGGCGAGAATTAAACCAAAAAGACATGGAGTAGTTACGGACATGACCGCGATGTGCGACGTTACGTTCCTATTACTTACGTTCTTTATTATGACCACGCAGTTTAAAAAACCTGATGTGGAGCAGATCAAACCGCCATCTTCAATTTCGGAAAAATTACTTCCTGATGCTAGTTTAATGACTATCAATGCTACACCGGACGGAAAATTTTATTTCCAGCCAGTAGAAAATGCATCAGAAAGACTTGCACTTTTAGATAAGATGGGTCAAAAGTATGGCGTTACTTTTGATAATAATCAAAAAGCAGCTTTCCAGAAAGTTCAGGCAATTGGAGTTCCAATGAACCAATTGAAAAGTTATTTGGATATGCCTGAAGATGAGCAAAAAAGTTACAAGAGTCCTACAGGGATTCCTATGGATAGTACAAATAAGCAATTAATTGATTGGGTAAAAGAAAGTTTAAGCGTAAACCCTGACTACAAGTTAGCCATTAAAGGTGACGTTACGACTAAATACCCTAAAGTTAAAAGCCTATTTGAGGGTTTAAGAGATATCGATTTTCTTAAATTTTGGTTGATTACATCACAAGAAGGTAAACCTAATGAATAATTAATAAGAAATGGCAGAAGTACAAGTACAGGATAAGAGTGCCAAGGGTGGCAAGGTTCGATCCAAGAAAAACAACCCCAGAGTCGATATGACTCCGATGGTTGACCTTAATTTCTTACTATTGATGTTCTTTATGTTTACGTCAACTTTTAGTAAACCGAATGTAATGGATTTGGGTCTTCCGGCTAAACCGAAAGATGAAAAACAAAAACCACCTCCAACAGAAATTAAGCTTTCAAATTCAATTTCTATATTACTAGGAAAAGACAATAAAGTGTTTTGGCACCAGCAGGATGCAACTTCCTTGAATGACCAGACTCTTATGGAAACTAGTTTTGACAGAGAGGGAATTAGAAAAATAATTGAACAGGCAAAATCTAGAGCTGCAGATCAAAGTAAATTTACTGTGATCATTAAGCCAACTGACGATGCTGTATATAAGAACTTTGTTGATATTCTTGACGAAATGGCAATTACCAAAAGTGAGCAGTACGGTGTTACTGATATCAAACCTTGGGAAAAAGCTGTTTATGAGAGAAAAGTAGGTGGTGCTGCTGCACCGGCTGCTACAAAGTAATTTAACCATAAAATTGTTATATTATCTATGGCAGATGAAAATGTATACGGTCAAAATCTTACTTTAGATGAGATTGTATTTGAAAATAGAAACAAGGAATATGGTGCCTATGATCTTAGACATCAGTATCCTAGACTTCTGACAAAATCATTTATTGTTGGAACATCTATATTTCTTTTGGTAGCTTTATCTCCGTTCATCTATCTTACAATTAAGAATCTTACAGCTCCGCCTAAAACAGAAGTTAAGGCAGATCTTTTGAATATTGTTGAAGAGGACCCGATTATTGAGCAGCCTAAAGAAGAAGAACCACCTCCACCACCACCTCCTCCAAAAGAGGAACCAAAAATTGAGGTAATTCAGAACGTGGTTCCAGAGCCTGTAAAAGCTCCGAAAATTGAAACTCCACCTCCACCAATTTCTAAGCAGTTGGAAACTACAACTGGTTTGAATAATCAGGAGGGGGTAAAAGCTCCGGCTTATACACCACCACCGCCACCACCATCTACAGGTACAAAAACTGCAACTGTGGAAGTGAAAGCGAATAACCCTAACGAAATCTACAAAGATGTAGACCAATCTGCAGAATATCCTGGAGGTATGGGCGCATTAAGAAAATTCTTAGGTGAAAACTTCGATACTTCATTAATGGAAGGAGGTGAAGGTACCCTTAAAGCTAAGCTTAAGTTCGTTGTAGAAAGAGACGGAACTGTTTCCGCTGTTACTATTGAAGAGAAATCTCCAAATAGCGACTTCAACAATGAAGCAATTCGTGTAGTTAAGAAACTTAAAAAATGGACTCCTGCGAAAAGAAACGGGGAGAGCGTTAGATCTTACTATAGCGTACCATTTACGATGAACTTTGAATAATTAAACTTATTCATTCAGAATATAAATAAAAAGAGAGGCTTATGCTTCTCTTTTATTTTTTTTGTATTTTTGTTACATGATGTTCAAGTGGTTATCCCTTATCGCGGGATTGTTTTATATTGTTTTAGGAATTGTAGTCATTGTCTACAGATTCTTTTTTACTATTTTAGACCCTATTGTTGCCTATGCTTTAGGTGGGGTATTTGCGCTTTATGGTGTATTCAGAATCTATAGAGCCGTTTCACAAATCAAAAAATCCAGAGATGAAGAATAGCTTTTTTAAAGCTGCAGCTGTTTTTGCTTTTAGTGTAATACTGATAGGCTGCAAAAAAAAGGATGATACAAGTCCTTCTTATAATAAAGGCAATCTTACAATTCTTACTGATGAGTCTTTTCAGAGTGTTACAGAAGCATTGGCTGATGGTTACATGATCAGTTATCCTGAAACACATATTAAAGTAGAAACCAAAAAAGAAGACTTAGGGTTTGTGGATTTACTGAATGACAAAGCAAAAATTATTGTGATGTCCAGAAATCTGACTGCAAAAGAAATAAAGAGTTACGAAGAAAGAACAGAATTAAAATTCCTTCCTGCAAGATTTGCCGCAGACGCTGTGGTTTTTGTGGTTCCAAAAGACTCTCCGAAAGAAAGTATTACCATAGATGAGATCACTAATGGCCTGCTTTCTGAAAAAAAAGATTTTATTTTTGACGGGACAAATTCCAGTAATCTTAATTTTGTGGCTGAGAAAATTAAAAAACAGCCTAAAGACCTTAAATTTTCCATTATTCCTGGAAATCAGAAGGTGATAGAGGAATTAGGAAAATATCCGAATAAAATAGGCGTTATAGGACTTAATACTTTCAGCCGTCCTTACGATAAAACTTCAGAGAAACTTAGAGAAATGGTTAAAGTACTTCCGGTAGTCGATAAAGGAATAACATACAATGCCGATTCCGAAGGACTTCGCACCATGAAATATCCATTTACAAGAGTTCTTTATTTCCTTAATAACGAAAGTGGATTCAATATTGCCAATGGATTTATAAGATTCTCATGTACCCATTTGGGACAAAAAATTGTACAGAAAGAAGGTTTGCAACCTTATAACCTCTACAAAAGAGAGGTACAGATGCGTTAAAAAATACAATTTCACAATTTACCTCCAATCCATAAAGTGTTTTGGTCTGAAAATTGTGTAGAATATAACTCAATTGATTAGAAAATATAAAATGAAAGATATAATGAATATGAATGTAAAGAAGATTGCTTTTGGAGCAGCCGTGGTATTTTTTACCGGTTTTGCCACTGCACAGACATTGCAGGATGGTATTAACAGTATAGACAGTGATAAATTTGCTCAGGCAAAAACAAACTTCACTGATATGATCGCTAAAGAGCCTACCGCTGAGAACTACTTCTATTTAGGAAATACCTTCCTGAAGCAAGGAGAGCCTGATTATGCAAAGGCTACTGAAAACTTTAATAAAGGTTTAGCTGCTGATGCTAAAAGCTTTGTTAACAAAATCGGTTTAGCTACCGTAAAATTAGGAAAAGGCGATAAAAGCGCTGTTGCAGAAATTCAGAAAATAGTAACCGATTCTAAAGAAAAAGATGCTGAAGTATTATTCAGAGCAGCAGAAGCGTTAACTTTATTTGAAAAGAACAGTTCTCCGGACCTTGCCATTCAGTACCTGACTAAGGCGATTGAAAAAGCTGAGAAGAAAGGAGTTCCTGCACATTACTATTATACATTAGGAGATGCCTACAGATTAAAAAGATCTCCGGGTGAAGCAATGTCCGCTTATGACAAAGCATTACCTTTAGCTAAAAATAAAGCTTCCGTTTATACAAGAATGGCTACTTTATGGATGGCTGCACAAATTTGGCAGAAAGCGAAAGAAAGTGTTGATAAAGCTATCGCTGTAGACCCTACTTATGCCCCTGCATACAAAGCATTAGCTGGATACGATATCAGATACCAGCAAAATGCTAAGGCTACACAAGACCTTATCAATTATACAAAATATGCTGACGAAGATCCCTATACTCAATTGGAGATTTCAAAATTATACTTCACTAATGAAGACTACGCAAACTCTAAAACAGTATTAGATAAGATCTTTGATAAAATTGAAGATCCTATTAAGTTCAAGTTAAGAGCTTACCAGGAGTACGCAGATAAAAACTATGCAGGTGCTAAACAAAACATGGATACTTTTGTTTCTCAAGCTGAAAAAACAAGAGTATTGCCAGCTGACGAAGGTCTACAAGGACTTATCGCTGCCGGATTAGCAAAAGATGAGAAAGATGCTGCTAAAAAATCTGCTTTAACTGCGGAATCTCAGCAAAAAATTGCTATTGCTAAAGCTGCGAAAGACGAAACAATGAAGTGGGATTTAGAATTGGCAAATATCGCTGGAGGTGGTGGTGCTTCTCAGGCCGATGTTGATAAAGGACCTACAAACCCGGCAATCGAAGCATTGAAGAAGCAAGTAGCTGCTAATAGCCAGGATTCTGATGCTTTATTCAAATTAGCCACTGCTTATCAGGATGCTAAAAACTGGAGTGGAGCAATTCTTACATGGCAGAAAATGTCAGCACTTCTTCCTGATTGGGCTCCAGCTTATTACAGCCAGGGATATTCTTACCAACAGGCAGGTAATAATGACGCGGCGAAGATTGCTTACGAAAAATTCATCAGCACTGTAAAACCTGCTGATCAGGAAGCTAATAAGCAGACCCTTGCTTACGCTTATTTTGCAGTAGCTTACATGAGCAAAGATTCTGATATTGCAAAAGCAAAAGATTATGTTGCTAAATCTTTACAGCTAGATCCTACTTATCAGGATGCTGTAAAATTAAATGCAGAGATCAACAAATAATTTAAAATTTAAATTATAGATATAAGAACTTCCCATTCGTAATGTTTGGGAAGTTTTTATTTTAAACTTATCTTTGATATTATGAAAACAGATATACTTGCTTTTGGTGCACATCCTGATGATGTAGAATTAGGATGTGGAGGAACAATTGCTAAATTGGTTTCTGAAGGAAAAAAATGTGTTGTCGTAGATCTTACCAGGGGAGAACTCGGGACAAGAGGTACAGATGAAACAAGAAAAGCTGAAGCGGCAGATGCTGCCAAAATTCTTGGACTCTCCGCAAGAGAGAATCTGGGAATGAAAGATGGCTTTTTGGTGAATTCCGAAGAATACCAAATGAGGATTGTAAAAATGATTCGCAAATACAGGCCAGAAATCGTTTTAGCCAATGCTATTGATGATAGACATCCAGACCATGCAAAAGGAGCGAAATTAGTGTCGGATGCGTGCTTTTTGTCCGGGCTGAGAAAAATTGAGACTGTAATAGACGGGGAAGCTCAGGAAGTGTGGAGGCCTAAGCATGTTTTTCATTATATCCAATGGAAAGATATTAAACCGGAGTTCGTTATTGACATTTCAGAGTTTCTTGATAAAAAGATTGCATCATGTATGGCTTACAAAACCCAATTTTATGATCCTACTTCTAAGGAACCTGAGACTCCAATTACTACAAAAGACTTCTTTGAGAGTTTAACTTACCGTGCACAGGATTTAGGGCGGTTATCGGGAGTTACTTACGCTGAGGGCTTTACGTCAGAAAGATTAATTTCTTTGAAAAATTTTGATGGAATTGTTTGGTAGTTGAGAAATTTGTCCTATATTTGCACTCAGAAAACGGTGATTGTAGCTCAGTTGGTTAGAGCGTCGGATTGTGGTTCCGAAGGTCGGGGGTTCGAGACCCCTCATTCACCCAAAGAAAGTACACTTTTTGAAAGTGTACTTTTTTATTTTGTATCTGTTTTGATGGTGAAATAATATCCTTTTTTTATCTTTTTCACAGAAGCTTTTTCCCTCTGCTTACTCATACACCCTACGTCAGTGCCTAAAAATGGTGTTGCTTTTTGCGATCTAACCGTTTTATCAGGGTTAATTTCATAAGTAATAGCATTAATTTCTTTTTTCATCTTATTACGATTCAACTGCAAAGCAAAACTCCCGTTTGGCCATTTACTTTTTATTCCTATCTCATTTTCAAAACCTTGATATTCGTCATGAAATCTCAATTTGATACAATAAGGGTTTTAAATTTCACTATATTTAAACACACTAAGTTCAAATATGGAAATAAAAGTCACTGTAAAGCAGTTGGGCAGGAAACATCCTGTTCTTTCGGAACAAATAATAGAAATCGATTATGAAGACTCCAATATTTCATTAGAAAATTTACTAAGGCTCATCGTTCAGCAGCAGGTAGCGGAGTTTAATGCTCAATCATTTGAACTTGAAGACGAAGATGATACCAAAATTCCCACAGACAATTATCTGAACATTCTTACGGATACGGGTAAGGTTGGTTTTGGAAGTATTTATAATCTTAAAAAAGCAGATGTACAAAAAGCTCAGGATAATGCAATTCAGGCATTTGAAGACGGGATGTTTGCTGTATTTTACAATGATGAACAACTTGAAAAACTTAACCAAGCTATCGATTTGAATCTACAACACCCATTTACCTTTATCAGACTTGCATTTTTGGCAGGAAGTTATTGGTAGTCAAACTATATTAATAAACAAGATACATGGAAATCACAAAAAAATTAGAATCGAAAAAAACTTGTTAAAAACTTTTATGAAAAGCAGAGGAAAGACCTGTTAGAACATTCTGAACAAGGAGTTCCTTCTTCGCTCTTTCCAGGCAGACCTATCCTTACAAAAGAAGTAGCAGAGCTAGGTAAATTGCTGAAAGGTAAGCCTAATTATTTTGAAAGAGTAAACTTAGGTTCAAAAGACGCTGAAAAACTTAAAGAATATATCAAAACTGATATTTGGGAAGATCCGAATTATTATGATTTATTGGTTTATTTCTTTGGGGAGAATGCTGAGCTGGTAAAATATGTATGGAATAAAATGCCTTATAAAATGTATCAGAGCAGTTATTTCAGACGTTCGTTCCGGGCACCTCACCGTGAAGATTATACACTCCTCAATCAGGTTAACTTTATACGGGAACTGATGATGTTTCCTTGTATTTATTCTTATAATGGAGATCAGAATTTTGACTTGTCTTTAGAAGAACAAATTATTTATGATAATGAATTTACGCATAATTCAAGCCGTTTTTATATTTGGTCTGCCGCAATAGATACTGGAAATACAGCTATTTATCAATTAATTGAAGATGTTATTTTTAATAAGCATCCAGAAGGAAAAGTTTCTCTGAATATTATCAAAGCTTTACTCAATAGTGAGCAGAAGAAATGTTGGGAATTGGTAGAAAAGCTTTTACTGGCTGCTCAAAGGCAGGAAGGCTTACGGCAGACAATCCTTGAAGCTTTGGATGAAACAAGCGTTGGGGCTTTGGAATATATGACGAATGTAATTATTGAGCAAAAACTTACCCGATTTTCATCTGTTGTAAGGGCTGTAGATACCTGGACCGGCTTAGGCTGGGAAGCAGAAAAAGAATCTGTAGTGAAAAGTATTTTGTCATTAGCGGATCATTACTTTAAAAATCCAACAGAAATTTCAACAGCGGTAAAAAGTAAGAACAATAACGAAGTCTATATGGCACTGTGGGTACAGGCGGTATGGGATGTTGAAAAAAC
This sequence comes from Chryseobacterium capnotolerans, assembly GCF_021278965.1. Classification (NCBI taxonomy): domain Bacteria; kingdom Pseudomonadati; phylum Bacteroidota; class Flavobacteriia; order Flavobacteriales; family Weeksellaceae; genus Chryseobacterium; species Chryseobacterium capnotolerans. The sequence continues at coordinate 159,385 of NZ_CP065589.1, forward strand.
AGTTCCTTATCTGCATGAGCTATTTGATAAAGGTGATACGGAAAAGAAATGCCTGGCTATTAAATTTGCCACAGAAACAGCTGACCCCTACATTCAGATGCCTTTGTATTATAAAGCTGTATTGAATGGTAACTTAGAAGTACTGGCTTTTGCTGGTGACCCTATGTCAACACTACTGAGTGCTAATACAGAAACGAAATTTTTTATCAATAGTGGAGATTATCCGGACTTCTTTGAAAAACTTCATGAGCTGACTCAAAAAATTGAGATTAAGGAAAAGAAATTTGAAGCAAAGGTATTCTCATGGCTGAATGTTACTTTCAAAAAAAGTGATCTGTATGCTTCCATGTTTTATTTGGTAGGAGAGGATAGTGATAAGCTGGATCTGCTACTTTCTTATTTTGACCAATTTGACCTTTCACTACGTGAATTATTGACCCGGAATATATTACGTGAGTTTTACTGTTACTCCCTGTCGTATGCAACAGGAAAAAAGAAACTGAAAGTAACAGCTTTCCAAAAAGAATTTGCTTTTAAAATTTTAAAAGACAGAGGAGAGGCACTGGTAGCCTCCGGAATTAATGTATTGCTGCAAGACCCTTTAAGCAAAGAAGAAATCATGGCTTTCTTTGACTTATTTAAAAGAAAAGGTGGAGTACTTCGTAAAAAGCTTATAGAATTAGTTCTTCAGCAGGAAGATGGTGTCATTTCTCCATTAGTCGATGAATTGATGGTTAAAGGAGATCTGGAGCAACGTGCAGCATCTCTGGACATTATGCTTCAGCTTCAAAATGAAAAAAGAGTATCTGCTCAGATTACCAATTGGACCAAACAATATACTGAAAGACCAAAAATAACAGAAAGAGAGCAAGGGTTATTGGATCAGATCAACCCATCCGGCGATCAGACCATTCTTTCTGAAGATAATGGATATGGTTTTTATAGTCCTGGTGTGATATCAAAGTTTGCTTTGCCAAAAGTAGAATCAAACTCAATATATGCACAGGCTGTTAAAAAAGATAAATATGGGTTTACAAAACCTATGGATGAGATAAAAGCGGAAATAAAGAAGCTTAATGATTTATTTCTTCAATATAAAGATCATGAATATGAATCTGATGAATGGGATGGCTCTGTAACAACTTTGCTGATGGGAAATACTTTCCGTCAAATTAAAAGGAATACAGAGGGGTTTACTTTGGAGCAAATGGCGCAAAATTATCCTTTGCATGAGGTCTGGGAACAATGGTATCTGGATTCAGGATTACAGCCTAGAGATCTATTTTTATTGACATTGGCTGAGAGTTGTGACAGAAAAATTTTCAGAGATTTTATGGAGAATTATGTATTCTACTACAAAGATCTTTTAATAAATCCTCTGAAAGGAAGATATGCATGGGAAAATCCAATCATCATGATTCTGCAGTCGTTAAGGGATAAATTCGTATTTGAAGAGCGTATAGATTTTGCATTAGATGCTACCAGTACAATTTTTGCTAACCTTCCTGAAAATGTTATCAGCTATAAAGGAAAAGACAGTAATGATTATTACTACCAGGACCAGGGAAATGGCTGGCAGAAACTGGATTTTTTCATGCCTTTCTTATGGGCTGTTCCAAAAACAAATCTTACCGATGAACAACATACCAAGCAATGGAATTTATACCGATGGATGCAGTATAATGGTTTGAAAGAAAATATTAAAAAATCTGTTCCTGATTTTTATTTTTTCTGTAAAGCATATGAATTAAAACTCATCACAAAAGAAGAACTGTATGAAGGGATTCTGACCGCTGATTCAGCAATAAGAGAACTTACTACGGTGAAAACTAATTATTACAATAAAGAAAAATATCTTGAACAGTTTCCTTTCCTGAAACCTATGATTGTGGAAATTCAGGATAAATTCCTTGACATAGAACTTATAAGGGGAGATGCTAATACTGCTGTATCTCATTTTGTACAGGATTTTCAGACAATATATGGAGCCCAGCGTTTTGCACAGATTCTGAAAGGACTTGGTAAATCAGGTTTATATGCCAATTATATTTATAGCTATGGTAATCAAAGTATGACCAAGCAAAAGCTATTCTCTAAATTAATTTCCGAATGTTATCCATTAGAAAGTGATACACAGAAGGGATTTAATGAAATCATGAAGAAAGAAAAAATTTCTGAGCTTCGTTTGATTCAGGCTGCAGTGTATGCACCGCAATGGCAGTCACTTGTTAGTAGCTATTTGGGGTGGAAGGGCTTGGATTCCGCGATTTGGTGGATGCATGCCCATACGAAAACCGGAGCGTATGAAGAACAGAATGCTAAACTGGAAAGTGAGGTTGCCAAATATTCATCAGTCGATATTCAAGAATTTAAAGATGGAGCAGTAGATAAAGATTGGTTTACAAAAGCCTATAAAGAATTAGGTAAAGCCCGTTGGGAGATGTTATATGAGTCTGCAAAATACATTTCAGACGGAAACGGACACCGAAGAGCAAGGTTGTATTCTGATACCTTATCCGGAAGCTTAAAAATCAAGGAAGTAACAGCTAAAGTAAAAGACAAGCGTGATCAGGATTATCTTCGTGTCTATGGGCTTGTTCCTTTGAGCAAAACAAATCCGGAAAAGGATGTATTGAGCAGATACGAATACATTCAGCAATTCAAAAAAGAGAGTAAAGAGTTTGGTTCTATGAAGCAGTCGAGTGAAGCTTTAGCAATTCGTGTGGCTCTTGAAAACCTGGCAAGAAATGCAGGGTATCCTGATCCGATAAGATTGACATGGGCTATGGAAACCAAGCAGATTCAATTGCTTTTATCAAAAGAAACTCAAGTGACCATTGATGGTGTGACTGTAGGTTTGATTATAGAGGATAATGGAAAAGCGGAACTGGTTGTATTCAGGGATGATAAACAGCTGAAATCTATTCCGCCGAAAATTAAGAAAGATAAATCCATTGTGGAACTAACCAACAATCGGAAGGCCATGCGGGAACAATGGACCCGCTCCAGAAAAGGGTTAGAAGAAGCTATGATAAGAGGTGATGAATTTTTCTTAAAAGAAATTAAAACTCTTTTTGAACATCCAATTATTGTTAAACATTTAGAGAAGCTAGTATTTATTTCCAACGATGATAAAATAGGTTTCTACCATGATGGAATTCTTGTTAATGCTCATGGCGAGATCCAGAAATTAAATGAAGAAAATACTTTACGTATTGCACATTGTATAGACCTTCATGAACATTCTGTATGGAGTGATTATCAGCATTATTGCTTTAAAGAAAAGCTTATTCAGCCGTTCAAGCAGATCTTCAGAGAATTGTATGTTCCGACTCCTGATGAATTGAAGGAAAAATCTATTTCCCGCAGATATGCAGGACATCAGATTCAGCCTAAGCAAACATTGGCATTGCTAAAAACAAGAGGCTGGAAGGTAGATTATGAGGAGGGATTGCAGAAAGTGTATCATAAAGAAGGGTTCCAGGTGAAGCTGTATGCCATGGCAGACTGGTTTTCTCCGGCAGATATAGAAAGTCCGACTCTGGAAACGATAGAATTCCATTCATTAAAGGATTATAAGAATATTCCTTTTGAAGAAATTAATCCAAGATTATTCTCTGAGGTAATGCGGGATGTAGATCTGGTGGTTTCCGTGGCCCATGTAGGCGGAGTAGACCCTGAAGCCAGTCATTCATCTATTGAAATGAGAGCCGTGCTGATGAGAGAGACAGCCCGTTTATTTAAACTGGATAATGTCAGAATTGAAGGAGCTCATGTATTAATAAAAGGGAAGATGGCAGAATACAGTGTGCATTTAGGAAGTGCTGTTGTACATCAGACTCCAGGACTGTATTTATCTATACTTCCGGTTCATTCTCAGCATCGAGGACGATTATTCCTACCTTTTGCAGATGATGATCCGAAATCAGCAGAAGTATTGTCTAAAGTATTATTACTTGCTAAGGACAATGAAATTCAGGATCCAACTATATTGTCGCAGATCAAGCGAGAGTATGTATAAAATAGAAAGGTATGCTTCTCAAAGTGTACCTTTTATTTTGCCATAAGCTAATTTCAGAGCATAAAAAAAAGCATCTTTTCCAGATGCTTGTGTTTTTAGATATTCTTTTTTTAAACTTCGTCGTCAGAATCTATTGTATAAGATCTGCTTTTGAAATCTTTGTCATGTTTTTCTGAAATTACATCCTCACCCTTTTCATTAATGATGAAATCTGTGGACTCATTAAACATCTCCTGAAAACTCTTAAAATCTTCCTTGTAAAGGTAAATTTTATGCTTCTCGAATGTAGCTTCCCCATTCTCTCCGAAATTTTTCTTACTCTCAGTGATGGTAAGATAATAATCTCCTGCTTTCGTCTCGCGCACATCAAAGAAATAAGTTCTTCTTCCTGCTTTTAACACCTTCGTGAAAATTTCATTTTCATGGCGTTCCTTGTATTCACTCATTGTTAGATATTTTTTAATCTTGTTAAGAACAAATATAAAAGAATTCTTTTAATCACAAAATTTTTTTTATGATTTATTTAACAATTAGGAACGAAACAGCTATGCGGTTACAGAATTGGTAATTTCGGTGAGGTTGATAATTTGGTCTGCTTTTTGAGCGCTAGACTCTCTGTGTGTGATAATTATGGAGGTCGCATTACTGATTTTTCGGTCAATATTTTCAAGGATATTCTGCTCTGTTTCGGTGTCTAAAGCCGATAAAGAATCGTCAAAAATAATGATATTTGGGTCCTTAATCAGGGCTCTGGCAATGCAAATTCTTTGCTTTTGGCCTCCCGAAAGCATGACTCCGCGTTCACCAACAAGTGTTTTATATTGTTCCTTAAACTCAACAATATTTTTGTGGACATCTGCAATCTGAGCATACTCAATTACTTTCTCATGAGATGGATGATCAATGGCAAATCCGATATTATTTTCAATAGAATCAGAGAATAAATAGCTTTCCTGAGGAATGTACCCAATGAAGTTTCTATAGTTCTCGAGATTATGTTCTTTAAGGTTTTTACCATCAATAAGGATTTCTCCTTCAGTAGGGTCGATCAGTCTGCATAAAAGAAGTGCTATAGTAGACTTTCCGCTTCCGGTTTTCCCCATAATGGCAAGGGATTCTCCGGCTTTGATTTTAAAACTTAAATTCTCCAGTGCTTTGATACCCGTATTGGGATAAACATACGATACATTTCTGAACTCAATATCTCCTTTAATAGGATATGTCTCAAAGTTAGTACTGATGATCTCAGACCTTTTATCCATAAATTCATTGATCCTTTGCATAGAAGCTTCTGCTCTTTGATTTACAGACGTTACCCAGCCTACCATAGAAAATGGGAAGATCAGTGTATTAATGTACATGAAGAAATCAGCTATTTTACCGATGCTTAATTCTCCAGCAATATATTTTGTTCCTCCAATCCAGATAATGGCAACATTCAGTAAGCCGATTACAAACAGAATAATGGTGAAAAAATAAGCTTCTGTTTTGGCAAGGTCCAAAGCTTTATTCTGGTAATCAGTAACTTTTATTCCATAGTTTTTTTGAATATATTTTTCTCTTGCGAAAAATTTTACAACACGGATTCCTGAAAAACTATCCTGTACAAAAGTTGAAATGGCAGACTGGCTTTTCTGCATTACCTTCGACTTTTTATTGATAATTGAACTCACCTTATAAATAGCAAATGATAAAATAGGAAGAGGCAGCAAAGTCCATAAAGTCATGGATGCATCTGTCTTTATCATATAGATAGCAGTGATCAGTACAAGAACAATAAGGTTGGCCACATACATTACTCCAGGACCAAGGTACATTCTTACCGCCACTACATCTTCACTTAATCGGTTCATTAAATCCCCAATAGTAGTCTGTTTATAGTCTGTTAAAGATAAATCCTGATAATGTCTGTAGATCTTATTTTTAAGTTCGTACTCAATTCTTCTGGATGCCACAATGATGGTCTGCCGCATCATAAAAGTGAAGAATCCTGTTAAAAGTGAACAGCCTACAATAATTCCGACATAAATAAGTACCTGCTGATTGAAACCAAGATTTCCGCTTTTGGTAAGCTCATCTACGGATTTTCCTACAAACTGAACTTTATATATATTGAAAAAATTACTGGCAATGATAAATAATACACCCCAAAACAATAGGATTCTGTGTTTCCAAAAATAGGGGTTTAAGGTTTTTAGCGCTTTCATATAGTTTTACAAAATTACAAAAATGTCATCAGACTACGAATCTCATCAATTTTAAATTTTGTATCTTTGCACTCATTAAAAAGCTCTTTGAATGTTAGGAAGACGACAAATTCGTGAAAAAGTAGTACAGGCGGTGTATTCATACTATCAGAACCCTGTAAAATTTGATGTTTTAGAGAAAAACATGTTCGCTGGAATAGAGAAAATCTATTATCTCTATATCTATCAGCTTAATTTTTTAGTAGGTCTAAAAGAATTAGCTGAACATCAAATTGAAATCGGTAAGAATAAATATCTTAAAACCGATGCTGATATTAATCCTAACCAAAAATTCATCAACAACCAGGTATTGCTTAAGCTGGAAGAAAATCCAGAGAGATTATTCTTCACAGGTCAGCACAAGCAGTTGAAGTGGGATATGCATGATGATTTATTGGTAAAGACTTTCCAAAGAATTACTGCTGGAAAACGTTACCAGGATTTCATGAAAGAAGAAGGATTTTCTTTTGAAGAGGATCAGAAGTTTATCGGGAAATTATTTTTAAGATATATTGCTGAAAATGATGATTTCCACGATTATCTTGGAGATAAAGAACTTTCATGGTATGACGATATCCATATTGCCAATTCCATGGTACAAAAAACAATCGGGTTCCTAAGAGAAGATGAAGAAAGCAGAACTTTAATCAAAATGATTAAAGATGAAGATGACAAAACTTTCGCGGCAAAATTATTGAAAGATACCCTGAACAACTGGGAAAACAACGAGAAAAAGCTGGAAGAAAGATTGGAAAACTGGGATCTTGAAAGAATTTCCCTAATGGATAAAGTAATCCTTTCAACTGCTATTGCTGAGCTTGATAACTTCGCCTTCACCCCTTCAAGAGTAATTATTAATGAATATATTGAGATTGCAAAAGTGTTTGCTACAGACCGTTCGAATATCTTCATTAATGGTATTTTAGATAAATATTGTAAAGATCAAAATAGAATATAAAATGAAAAAGACGTTATCAATTATCGCCTTGTCAATTATAGGCTTTGGATTAGTTTCTTGTAAAAAAGAAAACAAAGAAACTCAAAGCGCTGATGCAGTCACTACTGACTCTACGGCTGCAGGAACTCCTGCACCAACTGATTCTACAGCTGCACCTGTAACAGGAGAAACTCCTGCTGCACCGGTTTCTAACGAACCATCTACTTCTATTGCTTTATCTGAAAGCAACTTCGATTTTGGAAAAATTAAAAAAGGAGATAAAGTAGAGCACGTATACGAAATTACCAATACAGGGAAAAATCCTTTGGTTATTTCTGAAGTGAAGCCTGGATGTGGATGTACAGCTCCTGATTTTACAAAAGAGCCTATCATGCCAGGTAAAAAAGGAAAAATTACATTACATTTTGACTCTTCAAACTTTGATGGAAACGTTCAGAAATATGCAGATGTTTTTGCAAACGTAGAAAAGTCTCCAATCAAATTAACGTTCACTGCGAACATTCAACCATAATTTAAAAAATATGTTAACATTATTTTTACAGGCACAGCCACAAGGTTCTTCATCTATGATGCTGATTATGATGGGTGTGATGTTTGTAGGGTTTTATTTCCTGATGATCAGACCACAAATGAAGAAGCAGAAACAGGAAAAAAACTTTCAGGAAGAACTTAAGGTAGGAACCAGAGTTGTGCTTACTTCAGGTCTTCACGGAAGAATTGCTCAGGTTCAGGATGACGGTTTTGTTATCGAAACATTATCCGGAAAACTGAAGTTTGAAAAAGCTGCTGTTTCCAGAGAAATGACTCAAAGTCGTTTTGGAGATAAAGCAAAAACTGCCGATAAACCAGCAGATAAAAAGAAATAGAAACTGAAGAAAAAAAATAATTTAATTCAGTTTGAAAATATTTAGCTGCGGCGGGTGAACGAAGTTCACCCGCCGCAATTTTTTTATATATAATTACATATTTGTTAAGGACATCTCGATTAAAAACCTGTATGTGCCATTCTGAATGAAGCGAAACATAATCAAGAATCTGAGAATGATAAGTTTCCCAAAAGCATCATAAGTATATCAATCCATTTGTATGGCTATCCATGAAATTAATAGTCAATAAAAAATTATCTTTGCCTTATGAATCAAAACACAGGCAAAACAGTTCTCATTCTAGGCGCTAATTCAGACGTAGCGAAGCAATGCATCATCCAATACCTTGAAAAAGGATTTTCTGTGATAGCGGCCTCCAGAAACACAAAATCATTAGAAGATTTTATCGTGTCAAATAGTTTGGATCAGAACAAAGTAACGGTTTTGTATTTTGATGCTGCAGATTTTAATTCTCATCAACAGTTTTACCGTGAACTTCCAGTAAAACCTCATATTGTAGTATATTCGGCAGGATTTCTCGTTGATAATCAAAAAGCTTTGAGAGATTTTAAAGGAGCCAAGCAAATGATGGAGGTTAATTATATGGGGGGCGTTTCTATTCTGAATATAATTGCGATGGACGAAAGCAATAAAAACCTGGAAAGAATCATAGGTCTATCTTCCTTATCCGGAGTGAGAGGCAGAAAAAGTAATTTTGTATATGGAAGTACAAAGGCTGCATTTACCCAATATCTGGCGGGATTAAGACAAGAATTGGCTTTCAGAAAAATTACAGTGAATGTTTTGGTGATAGGGTATATCCGTACAAAAATTAATGAAGGACTAGAATTGAATGAATCCTTAATCATGGAACCGGATTATGTGGCAAAATTCATTGTGAATGCCGGAAATTCCTTTACCATCGTTCCTAATTTTAAATGGAAAATTATTTATCATATCCTGAGACTTTTACCGGAAAGCCTGGCTGCAAAACTGCCATAGCTTTTTAATTTTTAAGGTTGAAAATTTATTTTAAGGAAGATTTTTCCCTTGAAAAGAGACTTCGGTATTTTTTTTGTAATGATACCCCCGAATTATTCTTCCCGCAAGATTCAATTTCTAAAATAATCATTGAGTAAGCAGAAATTATCTGTTCTGCTGTCAATCTATTGTGATGCATATAACCATTGATTTTAACTTCCAAAGAGTTAAGGTTACATTTTTTTTGAAAAAACGATGCTTTCTCTTCAGATTCATTTTGAAATCTTGTCGTTCAAGGAACGAATATCTATAGTAATATATAAAATAAGTAGTATAAAAAATGGACGATTTACAATTGAACAACATTCAAAAACATTGGGATACCTTAATAACTTCAGCCATTTCATGGGCTCCGAGAATCTTTACAGCCGTGGTTTCTGCATTATTGATTTACCTGATCGGATCATGGATGATCAGAATCATTAAGAAACTTGTTGCGAAAGGTTTCAAAAAACGTAATATGGAAGCTTCTTTACAGCATTTCCTACTTAATATTATCAATTGGGGGCTTAATATTCTTCTCTTTATTGTAGTAGTTACTCAATTAGGAGTGCAGACTTCTGCCTTTGTAGCCATGATTGGTGCTGCAGGTTTAGCGGTAGGTCTGGCTTTACAGGGATCTTTGACAAACTTTGCTGGTGGAATCCTTATTCTATTATTAAAACCATTTAAAATAGGAGATTTTATTTCCACTAATTCTGGTGTTTCAGGAACAGTAGATGCTATTGATATTTTTCATACGAAACTGATTACTCCACAAAATCAATTAATCATTATTCCTAATGGAGTGGTTTCTAATAACAGTATTACCAACTTTACTCAGCTAGGAACAAGAAGGACCTCTCTGGATATTGGAGTTGCTTATGATGCAGATCTTAAACAGACGAAAGAAGTTTTGATGAAAGTAATTCATAAGAATCAATATGCTCTTTCCGAGCCAGCACCTCAGGTAATGGTAACTGCATTAGGAGATAGCGCGATTAATCTATCTGTGAGAGTGAGTGCCAATACAGAAAATTTCTGGAAACTGAACGAAGAACTTATCATTGATTGTAAAGAAGCTTTAGATCAGGCTGGAATCGGAATTCCTTTCCCACAGAGAGATATCCATGTTTACAATAAATAGTTCTTTAAAATAATTTAAACAAATAATAAAAAACTCCTGTATTAAAGTAATGCAGGAGTTTTTTATTATAAAATGATGTCTAGTCCTGAAATATCGATACACAAAAACAAATCGTTATGGAAGAACAATTAAAATCAGAGTACATCAAACGTACACAGAAAGATTACAGTTTAAGTTTAAAACTTCAAATAGTAAAAGAAGTTGAATCCGGAGAATCTACCATTAGTACTTGTCGCAAGAAATATGGTATACAATCTCACGGGACTATTTTAAATTGGCTCAGAAAATATGGTAACTTTGATTGGGAAAACCAAAGACCTTATGCCATGGAAAACTCACCACCCGAACAATCGATGACTTCCGCAGTAAAGAAAAAGAAACTTTGATTTTTACTTGTGGATTGTTAGGGTTAAATAGACAAATCTATTATAGAAGTATCAAGCGTACAAAAATTTGTAGGAACAGGGCTTCAGAGGTTGTAGAGCTGGTAGAGAGTATTCGTGTTAAAATGCCCCGATTAGGAGGCAGAAAACTATATTTTATGTTACAAGAATCCCTAAGCTCTATGAAAGTGGGAAGAGATAAGTTTTTTGATATCCTAAGAGCCAATCACTTATTAATTGCACCTAGGAAAAATTATCATGTTACTACCAACTCCCATCATCGCTTCAGAAAGCACAAAAATTTGATTCTGGACTATCAGATCACAAGGCCCAACCAGGTTTGGGTTGCTGATATTACTTACATAGGAAACAGAAAAGATCCAAGCTATTTAAGCTTAATAACTGATGCTTATTCAAAGAAAATAGTGGGGCATTTTGTAGCAGATAATTTAAATACAGAAAGTAGTCTTATAGCATTGAAAAGAGCTTTAAAGAATCACAAAGGTATGGTAGGCTCATTAATCCATCATTCTGATCGTGGCTTACAATACTGCTCGAATGAATATCAGAAAGTTTTGCAAAAACATCAATTAAAATGCAGCATGACACAGAACTCAGATCCTTATGAAAATGCAGTGGCAGAGAGGATAAATGGTATTTTGAAGCATGAATTTAATATTGATAGACATCATATAAGCAATGCTTTAAGAAGAAAATTAGTAGATGAATCCATTGAAACCTATAATAATCTACGTCCTCATTTTTCAAATTATTATTTAACCCCAAATCAAATGCATAAACAGACAAAAATTAGAATGAGAACTTATAAAAATAAAAACCAAAGCAAAAAAAACTTTGCTCTGGTTTAATTATCTATTTTTGTCCTATAATCTTTATCAGATTTTCAGGACTAGTCATGATATTTTTTACTTTTCTTTCTTTGCATATTGTTCAAGAAACCCAATGAGAGTCTTATAATCATTTTCCTTAAAGTCATTTTCGGTAAAAATAAAATGAAGGCTGTTATTAAGAATACCTAAAATAAGGTATTTATCCACAAATTTATAGCTGGTTTTATTCCATACAGCTCCCATTGTACTCAATGAATTTTCTATAGTAATACTATCTTTATTAAGAATTACAACACTGTATTTTTCATCCTTTCGTTTAATATCATTGATTTGTTCTTCCATGAGTTCATGAAACTTCTTTTTGCGTGTGAAATATTGATAAAGAAGCAAGAAGATATAACCCAGAAAAATAAACCCTGCATATCTGAATACAGTAGAAGCAGGATTACTGTTAATAAACTTTGATTGAGAAAAAAAGCCTAGAAACAGAAATATTATCGAGTATATAATTGATTTTTTAAGTTCAGTAAACCCATTTTTCCATTTGTAGCGGAAGAAAAATTGTTGTTGCTCGCGTTCTGCATTTTCATTAAAAGGAACTTCCAGTTTAATAGGTTCGTCCATAATTATAGTTTTGGGCAAAAATATAGAAAATAATCAATATTCTTTGATGATTTTCAGTGCAGATCAGAATAAGTTCGATTTATATTTAATCCTTTCCTATAAGCCAGAATACGATAATTTATCCAAGCTAAAGAATATGAAAAGGAAGTTCTTTTTGCCAAATGACAATTGTTTTTACATTCTACTTTTATACCTTTACTTTTCCACATTCTGTGGATAAAATAATATGGAAGAGCTTTTCAATTACATCAAAAAATTCGGATTATTAAAACCACAGGATGAACTTCTGATTGCAGAGGGTATTCAGGAAATTGCTGTAAAGAAAGGCGAAATTTTTGTAGAAGCAGGAAAAGTAAGTCAAAAGATTGCTTTTGTTAAAGAAGGAGTATTCCGGTCTCTGTATTATAATAAAGAGGGTGATGATTTTACCCGTTATTTTATTTATGAAGGTCGTTTTATTGGAGACTTTCAGGGGTTTACCGATCAGCTTCCTGCTCATGAATACATAGAAGCAATTACCGATGCCGTTTTACTTGTTATTGATCTTAGTCACTTTAAAATATTAGAGGAAAAAATAGCAATATGGCCTGTTTTATTTGCCCGTATTCATGGTTTTGTTGCTGAGAATAAGCTTAAAGTGGCAAGCATTATGCTTAATCAGGATGCAAAATCCAGGTACATTCATTTTCTCACTCATTATCCGGGATTAGCCAATAGGGTTCCCCAATCTATGCTGGCCTCTTATCTTGGGGTGACGCCTTCGTCGTTGAGCAGGATCAGGAGAACGATCAATGAGTAATACAGTCTTCTCATAGTAAAATACAAGGTCTCCGATCTTCTTATTTTTTGTTTAATATATACATGCGAATGGTAAATTCAATAGGAATGGACTTTAGCTCATTCTATTATTAACAAAATATTCCATCGGCTTTTAGCCAAAACCTATTAAACCCCAAAAATAAATTTCGGATCAAATTCATAAATATTTGTATTATAAATTCCTGCAACACACGTTTTTGCCAAATGACAATGGTCTCTCTTTTAAACTGCCATAGCTTTGCATCATAAAAATAATGATATGGATATTGTATTAGGACTTCAATGGGGAGATGAAGGAAAAGGAAAGTTTATTGATCTTATCAGTGAAAATTATGATATTGCAGCCCGTTTTAATGGTGGCTCGAATGCTGGCCACAGTATTGAAAGAAACGGTAAGAGAATCACTCTTAAAATGATTCCTTCAGGAATTTTTATGCAGGGAGTACAGAATGTGATCGGGACGGGAACTGTTCTTGATCCTGTAAGCTTTAAAAATGAAATTCTGAATCTAAAGAAGTTTGATGAAACGCTTCAGCCAGAGAAAAATCTGATTATTTCTAAAAAGGCTCATTTTGTTCTGCCTACTTATAAGCTTATGGATATTTTCATGGAAGAAAATCCGGCTTATACAACCATAGGAACAACAAAGAATGGAATTGCTCAGGCGTATTCCAATAAAATTTTAAGACAGAATGTAAGAATTGGAGATATGTATTTACCGGATTTTGAGGAAAAGGTAGATCATATTCTGAAGAGAGACTATCAGTTTTTGGCTGATGGAGGAATGGAATTACCATCTTTAGAATCAATTCGTGAAGAATTTTTTAACTCGGTAGGGTTTTTAAAGCAATTCAATTGTGCAGAAACTGACTTATTCCTTAACAAAGCTTTAGCTGAAGGAAAAACAATATTAGGAGAAGGATCTCAGGCCACATTATTAGATATAGATCATGGTACTTATCCTTATGTAACTTCTTCTTCCACGATTGCATCTGGAGCTTGCAGTGGATTGGGTATTTCTCCGAAAAAGATCGGTGAGATTTATGGTATTGCCAAAGCTTATTGTACAAGAGTAGGAAACGGAATATTCCCAACGGAGTTGTTTGATGAGATGGGTGAGGAAATCAGAATAAAGGGCAATGAATTTGGTTCTAACACTGGTCGTCCGAGAAGAACAGGATGGTTAGATCTTCCTGCTTTACGATATGCAGTAATGATCAATGGCGTTACCCAATTGGTTCTGACTAAAGCGGATGTTTTAAGCGGATTAAAATCAGTAGCAGTTTGTACTCATTATGAGTTGGAGGATGGAACTATTGAAACCACTGCCGGAACACTTCCTGAAAATGCTAAACCTGTATTCCAATGGCTGGAGGGCTGGAATGCTGATTTTTCAATGATTAAAGATCCTTCTGCTCTTCCACAGGAATTGATGAACTTTCTTTCCTTTTTGGAACAAGAAGTAGGAGTTCCGGTAACCTACCTTTCTATCGGTCCGGGAAGAGAAGAGATTTTGAAAATGAGATAGATATCTTGAGCACTATTGTTGATCAGTAGAAGAAATTTTATTTTTTATATAATTGAACTTTGAAGTCGTTATAATTCCAATGGTACTATCAGTTGAGTACTTCCTGGAGACAATAATGTATTTATTTTCCTCATAACAATGTTGAATAACTTCGATAGGAATTGATTCATTATTTTCAAAAGTAATATATCCTAAATAAGATTCACAATGAAAACGCCCTGGATCACCTTCAAATTTTGTGAAAAGGTCAGCGGCATCTTCCTGAACGAAAGAAAATCCGTTGATTTCTACTAAGAGAATCTTATTTTCTTTCAGCATTTTTTGAAAGTCTTCTTTTATAAGTGCTTTGCTGCCTACAATACAGGCAATGCTTAATGAAAGGCATAAACCGAATATGGATTGGTATTTTGAAGATTTTACTTTAACTTGATTTATTGTGTTGGGAGGATGATATATTATTTTTTTTAGTAGGATCAGTATTATAGATATTGCAATTCCTAAAAATGATACATATTTAATTAAAGTAAGTATCTGAATAAAAATTTCCATAGTATAAAAAAGCGGGGCAAATACCCCGCTTTAAATTTATGCTTTTAAATCTAATTTTAACTCTAGTTCATCAAGTTGTGCATCAGCAATGGAAGCCGGCGCATCAATCATTACATCACGCCCGGAATTGTTCTTAGGGAATGCGATATAATCTCTGATCACTTCATTTCCATCAAGGATCGCTACCAAACGGTCAAATCCGAATGCTAAACCACCATGTGGCGGTGCTCCGTACTTAAATGCATTCATTAAGAATCCAAACTGAGCTTCTGCTTCTTCTTTTGAGAATCCTAACAGGTCAAACATTTTAGATTGAAGATCTCTGTCGAAAATTCTGATAGATCCACCTCCGATTTCGTTACCGTTAAGTACCATATCATAAGCGTTGGCTCTTGCTTTTCCAGGATCTGTTTCCAGTAAGTGAATGTCTTCAGGTTTTGGAGATGTGAAAGGGTGGTGCATTGCGTGATATCTTTCAGTGTCTTCATCCCATTCTAATAGAGGGAAGTCAACAACCCAAAGTGGTGCAAATACGTTTCCTTTTCTTAACCCTAAACGGTTACCAAGCTCCATTCTCAATGCAGAAAGCTGAGCTCTTACTTTGTTCTCGTTTCCAGAAAGAATCAACATTAAGTCACCTTCTTTAGCTCCGAATTTTTCAATGATTTTCGCTAAATCTTCTTCGTTATAGAATTTGTTTACCGATGAGGTTTTCACTCCGTCATTCTGGAATTTAACCCAAACCATTCCTGAAGCACCAATCTGTGGACGTTTTACCCAATCCACAAGCTCATCAATCTGCTTTCTTGTATAGTCTGCACATCCTTCAATATTGATTCCGACAACCAGTTCAGCTTCATCAAATATTTTAAAGTCTTTTCCTTTTACAAGCTCGTTCAATTCTACGAATTCCATCCCGAAACGGATATCCGGTTTGTCATTTCCGTATTTTCTCATTGCATCTGCGAAGGTCATTCTTGGGAAATCTCCAAATTCCTGACCTGTAATATCTTTGATAAGCGTTTTGGTCATTCCTTCGAAAACGTTCATTACGTCTTCCTGCTCTACAAAAGCCATCTCACAATCTATCTGTGTAAATTCCGGCTGTCTGTCGGCTCTTAAATCCTCATCACGGAAACATTTTACAATCTGGAAATATTTATCCATTCCACCTACCATCAAAAGCTGTTTGAAAGTCTGTGGAGACTGTGGAAGAGCATAAAACTGTCCCGGGTTCATTCTGCTCGGAACGACAAAGTCTCTTGCCCCTTCCGGAGTAGACTTAATCAAAACAGGAGTTTCCACCTCAATAAAACCTTCATCAGATAAATAATTTCTTACTTTCTGAGCCATTTTATGACGGAAGATCAATTTATCTTTTACAGGATTTCTTCTGATGTCCAGGTAACGGTATTTCATTCTTAATTCTTCCCCACCATCAGTTTCATCTTCAATAGTGAAAGGTGGAAGCTGAGAATCATTCAGAATGGTTAGTTTTTCAACTAAAATCTCAATTTCTCCTGTAGGAATATTAGGATTTTTACTTACTCTCTCAATTACTTTTCCAGTAGCCTGAATAACGAATTCACGGCCTAATTTTTTAGCTTCTTCCATTAATTGTGCAGAAGAACGCTCCTGGTCCAATACCAGCTGGGTAATTCCGTAACGATCTCGAAGATCTACCCAAATCATAAATCCTTTATCACGGATAGTCTGTACCCATCCAGATAGTGTAACTTCTTCATTCAGATTTTTCAGAGATAGCTCTCCGTTGGTGTGTGATCGAAACATAATTATTTGTTTAAAGTTCAATGTTTAAGGTTCAGCTTAGAACCTTTTTTTACGTTTGCAAAGATAAGATTTTTGAAGGTTTTTAAAACAAAAAAACTTCCGAAAAGGAAGCTTTTGAATATTGGGTTTGTCTTTTAATGGACATTTATGTAAAAAATAAAGATGAATTTTATTCCAGAAGTTTGATGATTTCCGGTTTTTCATATTTTCGGGCATAATCCAGTGCTGTATATCCTTTGTCTGTTTTGGTATCCTTTTTAGCACCATTGGCCAGAAGTTTTTTAGTGAAATCTGCATGACCATACTTAGCAGCAAACATTAATGGTGTTTTTCCGTCACAAGCTTTTTCCAGATCTGCTTTTTCCTCAATAAGTTTTTGAAATACTTGCTGGCTGTTCATTTTTATAGCCAGCCCCAGTAAAGTATAACTATTATTTTCTATTTGATAGCAGGTATTCATATTTTCTTTGTTGATAATTGTTGCAAAATAAGCAGTATTATCATATTTCAGCATTTGCTTATGCTCATGGGTTAGCTCTTGGCTATAGCTAATAGCAGAGAATATTATCAATAGGGAAAGAAATGTTTTTTTGAGTGTTTGAAATTGTTTCATAGTATTGATTTTTATGGTTTGAATTCTAATATATCACCTGGCTGGCAGTCCAACGCAGTGCAAATGGCTTCTAAGGTTGAGATTTTTAAAGCTTTGGCTTTTCCGGTTTTTAAAATGGAAAGATTAGCCTGAGTAATACCTATTTTTTCTGCCAATTCCTGAGACTGCATTTTTCGTTTGGCGAGCATTACATCAATATTGATAATGATAGGCATAATTATATTGTTAAGTCGTTTTGTATCTGTAATTCGTATCCCTTTTTAAAGAACTCTATGATGAAGAGAATAACAATTCCCATGGATAGATGAATTAATATAAACATGGGATCAATATCATACACAGATTGATTTATAAAGTATAGAGTGATTGAAAACAGCGGGATAAACAGAATATTAAGAAAGGCAAACTGCTTTAGTGAACGAATTACCTCCTTGTTAAAAATAATATCATTGCTCATTCCTTTAAATATTTTAAATAAATAAAAAGTGAATACACTGTAGAACCCTAAGAAAAATAGAATAGAAAATAGAGTATGTAAATTATAATCTCCTGTAGTAACGGAATCGGAGAATGGTATGCTGAATTGAAATTTTAAAGAATCAGAAACAGGTTTTCCTCCTTCGTTATTGAAATTACCAAGCTTAAATATCTCAGATAAATAATCTGTACCAGTATTCTGATTGATGTAAATGACCATAAATCCAAAGAGGAGATAGCCTAAATACAGCAATTGACCAATGCATCCTATGAGCAGTATTTTATTTAAGATTGTAGATAGTGAATTTGTTCCAATGAGTTTCATATACTGTTATTTTGTTGTAAATGTATAAATAATTATCGTATTACAATAAAAAAATATTGTTTTTTTGCTCTTGTTATATTGTATAATATTAATTCTTACCATCAATACACCAGTATTTATTAAGCAGATCATATTTTTTAGCCTGAAAAACTTTCCATATGCTAATCCGTAATTGTTTCTGAATGAATATTTTTGTATTTCAAACAAAGAAGAATTATGGCAAAGTATATTGACTTTATTAAAAAAGCCTTTAGTGGAGAAGAAACTGATTTTACAAAAGTAAATATCAGGAGTGCTGTTCTGCTTCTTGCCATTCCTATGATGTTGGAAATGGCGATGGAGTCAGTATTTGCATTGGTAGACTTGTATTTTGTAGGACATCTGAAGGAGAGTGGTTTTGCCATTCAGACGGTGGGGCTTACTGAGTCTGTACTTTCCATTATGTATTCTATCGCGATCGGGATGAGTATGGCTGCAACAGCGATGGTAGCGAGAAGAATTGGGGAGAAAAACCCTGAACAGGCATCCAGAAGCGCAGCACAGGTATTGCTGGTTTCATTTGCAATTACGCTTGTTCTAAGCATTTTAGGCGTTGTATATGCCGAAGAAATTCTGATTCTGATGGGATCAAGACCGGAAGCCGCTGCTTATGGAAAAAACTTTACGAGAATTATGATGGGAAGCAGCACAATCATTATGCTTTTATTCCTTATCAACGGGATCTTCCGAGGAACTGGAAATGCAATGATTGCTATGAAAAGTTTATGGATTGCGAATATTGCCAATATTATTCTCTGTCCTGTTCTTATTAAAGGATTGGGGCCAATTCCGGCAATGGGACTTACAGGAGCGGCGTTGGCTACTACTATTGGAAGAAGCATCGGGGTAATGTATCAGCTGTATCATCTTTTAGTGGCAGATACACAGATCAGAATTAAGCTCCCTTACTTTAAAGCAGATACAGCATTAATTAAATCTATCATAAAAATTGCAACTCCCGGAATTTTTCAGTTTGTAATTGCTTCGTGCAGCTGGATTTTTCTGGCTGAACTGGTAGCCACTACAGGAGGTGAAAATGCTTCGGCGGGGTATCAGACTGCTTTAAGATTAATGATGTTTTTTATGCTTCCGGCTTGGGGACTTAGTAATGCAGCATCCACTTTGGTGGGACAAAATATGGGAGCTAATGAAATGCTAAGAGCAGAACAGTCTGTAATGAAAACTGTGAAGTATAATGTGATCTTCATGGTAATTGTAAGTTTAATATTTGTTCTTTTCGGTAATTTCTTAGTAGGCTTCTTCACTCAGGAAGTAGAGATTAAGGATTTTGCTAAAAATGCACTGTACATAATGAGTATAGGGTTTATTTTCTATGGAATCGGGATGGTGATGATTAATGCATTCAATGGGGCAGGGGATACCTGGACACCAACTTGGGTGAATCTATTTGGATTCTGGCTGTTTCAAATTCCTTTAGCTTATTTTCTTTCCAAATATCTGGAAATGGGACCTAAAGGAGTATTTATCTCCATTCCAGCTGCAGAAACTTTGATTACTGTTGTTGCCTTTATTCTGTTTAGAAGAGGAAAGTGGAAAACCGTTAAAGTATAAGTAAGAAAGCGGGAAGATGGTTGCTGGGGGTTGATGAAGGTTAAAGTACAAATTATCATCTTTTATTGTAATAGATTGATCAAGCTAATATCACATTAACGACTGACAGAACTTCCATCTTCCAGCATCCATCTTCCTTACCTAAATATTTGCATTTTAGGCATGTATTTCCTAAATTCGTAATAACAACAAATATTTATTACTATGGGAAAGGGAGACAAAAAATCCAGAAGAGGTAAAATCAATTCCGGAAACTATGGAAAAAGAAGACCTAGAAAGGCTTCAAAATCGATTGTAGCCTCAGAAGAAAAATCTAAAAAGTAATGACAATAAAAAAGACCGGAGAAATTTTCTCCGGTCTTTTTCTATGACAAATTAAATTAATTATTTCCCAAAAATATTTCCAAGAATGCTTCCTAATCCGCCATTGCCTTGTTGCTGTTGGTTTCCACCACCGCCAAGTACGCTTCCTAAGATATCATTCAATGGGTTTCCTGATGACTGAGACTGCCCACTACCTAAAACACTTCCAAGAATGTCATTTAATGGGCTAGATTGTTGGGTCTGTGCCTGGTTAGAAGCATTTCCTAAAATCCCACCTAAAAGATCTCCTAAACCTCCGGCTCCAACATTGCTCTGTTGTTTTTGTTGTCCGATGTATCCCATAACAACTGGTGCCAACATAGCAAGAATAGGTCCTATCTTGTCAATTGAGATCCCTGTGTTTTGTGATAACTGGTTTTCTACTGTACTTTTTTGTCCGCCAAAGATATGATCAAGTATAGATCCGCCTTCAGCCTGTCTGGCTTCAATTTGTGATGGATCGTTTAAAATACTTCCGTTATGGTCTTTATCTAGAGCACTGTTTAATGCTTCAGCTTCCTTAGCATCTTGAGATTTATTTCTAAGATAAGAAATGATAAGAGGAGTAGCTACTGCTAATAAAGCAATTACCTGATTTCTATTGATTCCGAATTTGTTTTCAGCCTGTTCAGCAACCTGGTTGCTAGTGTTCCCTGTAAGTAGGTCTATTAAGCTCATTGTTTGTGTTTATTAAAGTATTAATTGACTCAAAGTTATCAAAAAATATGCCTCACAAAATACTTCAGATTCATAATTATTGTTAAAGTTTCCTGATCTCTGTTTTGAAGCATCCTATCCCTTTTTAAGAAAGATGGTTTTTCTAAAAAACTGAGAATTATATAAAATTTATCAATAAATGCTTTTACAAAAACTTAATCTTTAATTCTTTACAATCGGAACATTAGAGCATGCTTCACCAAACATCAAAGATTTTACAAGAGGTTTTAGCTGCTCCACCAGCTCTATATAAGCATTTTCAGGAATTTCCTTATCTGAACATCCCTTTACCAATACTCTTTTTCCTCTCATGTCTTCAAAATCATAGGTCTGGATGGCATTATGCATCAGAATAACTTCTAAATCTTCTTTGCTTCCAAATACGATTTTTTTTGCAACATCTGTAAGCTTGGCCGTCAGTACAAAATAAGCCCACAGCGGAATAATAGTATCTACAGAATTGTAAATATAAATATAAGAATCTCTGTATTCTTCAACATTAATGGCTTCTACTTTTTCACGGAAATCTTTCTCTTTCAGGATCATCTCCTGAAAAAGAAAATCTTTAAGGTCAATACCTTTTCTTAGTCCTTTGGGAAGAAGAGTAGCAAGGTCAAAATTCACAAGGCCGCTTTCAGCAACTTTATTTCGGATTTCAAATTCTTCTGACATTTTTATCATTATCTTTGAACAAATTTACGAATTAAGATCAATATACATTTTAATTTGTTCTCTATCCTTACTATAGAAACTGACCATAATTGACAGCAAAAGGCTGTTTCTGGCGGTTATTAAAACAAATAAAGATTTCGAAAGAAATGAAATATTACATTATTGCAGGAGAAGCTTCCGGTGATCTTCATGGAAGCAATTTGATGAAATCCCTCAAACAAAAAGATCCGAATGCTGAGTTCAGGTTTTGGGGAGGTGACTTAATGGAAGCTCAGGGCGGGACATTGGTAAAACATTACCGTGATCTGGCGTTTATGGGGTTTCTGGAAGTGGTCATGAATCTGAGAACGATTTTGAATAACATCAAATTCTGCAAAGAAGATATTCAGAATAACAGACCTGATGTTTTAATTCTGGTAGATTATCCGGGATTTAATTTAAGGATAGCCAAATTTGCCAAGGAATTAGGTATTAAGGTAATTTATTATATTTCACCCCAGCTTTGGGCCTGGAAAGAAGGAAGAGTAGAGATCATCAAAAAGTATGTGGATGAAATGATGGTTATTCTTCCGTTTGAAGAAGATTTTTACAGAAAGCATGGCGTTCATTCGCACTTTGTAGGTCATCCTTTACTGGATGCGATCTCTGATCTAAAGGAAATCAGTATTGATGGGTTTAAAAAAGAAAATGGATTAAACGAAAAAGAAATTATAGCCCTTTTACCAGGTTCCAGAAAACAGGAAGTGGAAAAAATGCTTGAAATTATGCTTTCCGTAAGACCACATTTTAAAAATTATCAGTTCGTGATTGCTGGGGCGCCAAGTCTTCCTAAAGATTTTTACGAGAAATATGTAGATGATAATGTACATTTTGTTTCGAACAGAACCTACGATCTGCTCAGATGCTCAAAAGCAGCTCTGGTAACTTCCGGAACAGCTACGTTAGAAACAGCTCTACTGAATATTCCTGAAGTGGTATGTTATCGTGGAAGTGCGGTTTCTTATGCAATTGCTAAAAGGCTTGTGAAAAATATCAATTATATTTCATTAGTGAACCTTATCATGGATAGAGAAGTCGTGAAAGAACTTATCCAGAGCGATTTGAATACTGAGAATCTGGTAGACGAACTCAATAAAATTTTAGAAGGAGAAAAAAGAGAACAGGTCCTTAACGATTATAGCCTTTTGAGAGAAAAGCTTGGCGGAAAAGGAGCCAGTGATCATGCTGCTGATGTGATTTTAAAAGTCTGAGAAGAATATATATCCTCTATTACCATGAAGCATTTGAAGAATTTTCTATTATTAATTGCCTGTACAATTTTCTCATTAAGTTTTGCTCAAAAAGAAGCAGTATCAAGAGATAAAGTCCAGATTTTCTATTATGGCTGGTACGGAAACCAAAAAACAGACGGAAGTCTACAACATTGGAATCATGAAATTATCCCGCATTGGAATAATCCTAAATGGAATAATCTCGGACATTACAAAGGCGGAGATGATATTGGTGCGAATTTTTACCCGGAATTAGGGAATTATAGCTCCAATGATAAAATAATCATAGAGAAACATCTGAAGATGATTAAAGAATCTGGTGCAGGAGTTGTCGTGGTAAGCTGGCTGGGAAAGGATTCTTTTACGGATAAAAGTTTAATGAAATATCTGGATGTCGCAGACCGTTTAGGATTAAAAATAGCATTTCATATAGAGCCGTTCTATAAAACAATCACTGAACTTAGAGATCAGCTTTCTTATCTTGTTAAAACATATGCTCATCATCATGCTTTTTACAAAAAAAATGGAAAACCTTTATATTATGTCTATGACAGTTATAAAATAGCACCGGAAGAATGGAAGAAGTTGCTTTCTAGAAATGGAGAAAAAACAGTACGAAACACAGCTTTAGATGCTTATTATATTGGGCTATGGGTAGAAAAAAATGATTCTTCTTTTTTCGATACTGCAGGATTTGATGGGTTCTATACTTATTTTGCCAGTGAAGGTTTTGTTTTTGGAAGTACAACTTCCAATTGGGAGTATATGGCTCAATATGCAAAAGATCGTGATCTTATTTTTATTCCATGTGTAGGTCCTGGTTATTCCGATACAAGAATCAGACCTTGGAATGAAGCTAATTTTAAAAGCAGAGAAGGTGGAAAATATTATGAAAGAATGTTTGATGCTGCCATTAAAATGAATCCTGAATTAATAGGCATTACCTCATTTAACGAATGGCATGAAGGAACCCAGATAGAGTCTGCAATTCCTAAAAAGACAGACCGTTTCACCTACGAAGATTACGGCAAAGATCCATGGATGTATATCAAAGAAACAAAACGTTTGACGGATAAGTTCTTGAAAAGAAAGTAAAACTTTTTCGTATAAACTTAATTTCATAGCAAAAAAATAAGCGCCCTGTTAATCTCTTTGAAGTTTGCAGGGTGTTTTATTTAGTAATTACAGTGATAATAATCTATGAATCAATTTCCTATATTGGTAATATAATTAATTGAAATTGAATAAACAACCACTGTTGATCTTAGCCATATGCTTTATTCTTGGAATTTTTTTTCAGGATCAACTTTTATTGGAAAGGGAAGGGATCTATGGTATTGCGATTATGAATGTTGGGATTTTAATTTCTCTATTTTTTACTACATATTTTTTATATAAAACCAGGGGCATTCTTTTGGGAATATTGTTCTTTGGGATAGGTGTAATTCTTCATTTCTGTAATTCTTTGCCTCAAAAGAATGATATACCTGTGAATAAAAGCGAAACTATTGTTTTTAAAATTTCACAGAAATTAAATTCAACAGAAAAGTATAAAAAGTATGAAGGGATAGCTCAATGGGAGCAAACTATTTTTAAATCAGTTATTTATATTCCAAAAAATCACGAAGATTTAGATGGTAAGCATTATTACAAGGCTGAAGCCTATATTGTGAAACCCCAGAAGCCTCAATATGATTTTCAGTTTAATTATGCACAATATCTGAAACGGAAAAATATTGATTATCAAACCTATATTTCGAAAAAGTTTTCCTTAGTGGAGCGGAATGATTTAAGTTTTACAGAGCGCATCAGGCAATACAGGTTCAATGTTCTGAAGAAAATTAACAAAACGGAAATGTCCGCTAATACCAGAGAGTTTCTAAAAGGAATTATTCTGGCAGACCGGACCGAAATGGATGCAGCCACTGTACAGGATTTTAACAGATCCGGGTTAGTTCATCTATTGGCGATTTCAGGAACTCACATTGTCATTATTTTTGGACTTTTTTATTTTTTGATGATCCGTTGTATTCCTTTGCAATTCAGGAAATATTCCATTGTTTTAAGTTTGGTGTTTATTTGGCTTTTTGCGTTATTTATAGGGTTTGGAAATTCAGTGCTGAGGTCATGCATCATGTTAAGTGTGTATTTTGTGTTTGTATTATTGCAGAGAAAGCCGGACTTGCTGCATTCATTGGCATTATCAGCATTTATAATTCTTATTTTGGATACTCAGCAGCTTTTTGATGTGGGATTTCAGCTTAGTTTTGTAGCAGTATTAGGGATTTTTTTGTTGAATCAGCCGCTTCTGAAGTATTTCCCAAGAGCTGATCATTATTTCAAAAAATTGATTTTTAATACCATTACAATATCCATATCAGCACAGTTGGCAACACTACCGCTGGTTCTGTATTATTTTCATCAGTTTTCATTTGTTTCTGTGGTAGCGAACTTCTTTATTGTTCCATTTTCAGAAGTGATTATTGTGTTTTCATTTCTGATGACGCTCCTTATCACCTTTGGTCTCGATTTTAGTTTTATTGATCATTTGTATGATAATGTGATCCAAATACTTCTAAAGATTATTCATTGGTTTGCTGAAGCAGATGCATTCTTGATTAAAAATATTTCCATGACTCTGCCTGAAGTTTTGTCGATATCAATAGCTGTCTACCTGCTTAGAGCATTGATTTTAAAGATAAACTTTAAAAATTCAATGAATCTCATAATCGCTGTTTTAGTCTTCTTTATAATAAGGGTTGGGTGTGATGTTATTGAAAATCAGAGTGATGAAGTGCTTGTACATACCTTTGGTAAGGATAAAATATTATCAATGAAAAAAGGAAATAAAGCCTTTTTTTGGATTCCAGATATGGCACTAAAAGAAAAGGTTTCACGATTTATTATCGAGCCTTATTGCTCTTCCAGAAGAATAGATCATTTGGAGATAAAGAAGATTCCTTTTTCAACTAAAAAAATAGTTTTTGAAGATAAGGTGTATGAAATGAAATAAGGATTTTTGTTTTTTTACTTTCCTTTATTTATAACGTGTAAGGCTCTTATTTAGAAAGATTACAAACTGTCTAATTGTGAGATTTCTCACTTTTCGATATTGTTAACATTTCTTAATTTTGTGGGAAATTCAAATTTAAACTTATATGGCAGGTTTAACGAGTTCTACGATAGGTAGAAAATACGCTATGGCATTATCAGCTATGTTTTTGCTGATTTTTCTTATACTGCATTTGACAACCAATTTGTTATCAGTTCTAAACAGAGATGCATTCAATACAGCATCTGAGTTTATGGGCTATAATCCTTTTGTGCAGTTCTTAATGCAGCCTATTCTTGGTTTTGCAGTAATTTTCCATTTTGCGATGGGATTTGTATTGGAGATCAAGAATAATAAAGCGCGTCCAGTAAAGTATGCATCAAACAATGCAGCTGTAAATTCAACATGGATGTCCAGAAATATGATTATTTCCGGAGCTGTTGTGTTGGCTTTCCTGGCGCTTCACTTATATGATTTCTGGTTACATGAAATCAACTATAAGTATGTAGAGGGAATAGCTCCTGATTCAGAACGTTTCTGGCCAGAGCTTCATGAGAAGTTTGCTGACCTTTGGAGAGTCGCTTTGTATGTGATCTCTTTTGTACTATTGGGCTTACACTTAGCTCATGGATTCCAGTCTTCATTCCAATCTATTGGAGCAAGACATCCAAAATATACGCCTGTGATTAAGGCTTTCGGAACATGGTATTCTATACTTATTCCGGCAGGATTTATCATCGTGGCAGTTTTTCATTTTATAACTCAATAATATCAATATACTAGTATGAGTAAATTAGATTCAAGAATTCCAGCGGGTCCTCTTAAAGACAAGTGGAAAAATCATAAAGATCATATGAACCTTGTTGCACCAAACAACAGAGATAAGATTGATATTATTGTTGTAGGTACAGGTTTGGCAGGAGGTTCTGCAGCAGCTACTTTAGCTGAGCAAGGATACAATGTGAAAGCATTCTGCTACCAGGATTCTCCAAGAAGAGCGCACTCTATTGCAGCTCAGGGAGGGATCAATGCTGCTAAGAATTACCAAGGAGATGGTGACTCTACCTACAGATTATTTTATGATACCATCAAAGGTGGTGACTATAGAGCAAGAGAAGCTAACGTTTACAGATTAGCAGAAGTTTCAGCTAATATTATTGACCAGTGTGTTTCCCAAGGGGTACCTTTTGGTAGAGATTACGGTGGCCAATTAGATAACCGTTCATTTGGTGGGGTTCAGGTAAAAAGAACATTCTACGCAAAAGGACAAACAGGGCAACAGTTATTATTAGGAGCATATTCTTCAATGAGCCGTCAGATCGGTAAAGGAAGAATCAAGATGTATAACCGTCATGAAATGCTTGACCTTGTGATTGTTGACGGAAAAGCAAGAGGGATTATCGCAAGAAACCTGGTTACAGGTGAAATCGAAAGACACTCTGCTCACGCAGTAGTAATTGCTTCAGGAGGATACGGAAACGTATATTTCCTTTCTACCAACGCAATGGGATCTAACGTTTCTGCAGCTTGGAAGATTCACAAAAAAGGAGCGTACTTCGCAAACCCTTGCTACGTACAGATTCACCCGACTTGTATTCCCGTTCACGGAACTCAGCAGTCTAAACTGACGTTGATGTCTGAATCACTAAGAAACTCAGGAAGAATCTGGGTTCCTAAAAAGATCGAAGATTCAGTAGCGATCAGAGAAGGTAAATTAAGACCTGAAAATATTAAAGAAGAAGATAGAGATTACTATTTAGAAAGAAGATATCCTGCATTCGGTAACCTTGTACCGAGAGACGTTGCTTCAAGAGCAGCTAAAGAAAGATGTGATGCTGGATTCGGAATCGAAAATAACGATACTCAGGAAGGTGTTTACCTGGATTTCTCTACAGAGATCATGAAAAAAGGTAAAGAAGCCGCTATCGAAAAACATATTCACAATCCTACAGATCAGCAGATCTATGATCTTGGGAAGAGTTGGGTTGAAGAGAAATACGGTAACTTATTCGTAATGTACGAAAAAATTACAGCTGATGATCCTTACAAAACTCCAATGAAAATCTATCCTGCAGTTCACTACACAATGGGTGGTGTATGGGTTGATTATAACCTTCAGTCTACCATTCCGGGGTGTTTCGTAATCGGTGAAGCTAACTTCTCAGATCACGGAGCGAACAGATTGGGAGCATCTGCCTTGATGCAGGGACTTGCTGATGGATATTTTGTACTTCCTTATACGATCGCAGATTATCTTTCTGCAGATATCAGAACAGGAACTATTCCTACCAATTCAGCAGCGTTTGATGAAGCTGAAAAAGGAATTAAAGATAAAGTTGATTTCTTCATTAATAATAAAGGAACTCATTCAGTAGACCACTTCCACAAGAAACTTGGACACATTATGTGGAATAAAGTAGGAATGGGAAGAACTCCTGAAGGATTAAAAGAAGCAATCAAAGAAATCGAAGAAGTAAGAAACGATTTCTGGAAAAATGTAAAAGTTCCTGGAGAGGGAGATGGAATGAACACTGAGCTTGAAAAAGCATTCAGAGTGGCAGACTTCCTTGAATTAGGACAATTAATGGCTATCGATGCACTTAACAGAGAAGAGTCTTGTGGTGGACACTTCCGTTGGGACCACGCAACTCCGGATGGAGAAGCGGAAAGAGACGACGTAAACTTCAAATACGTTGGAGCTTGGGAATATCAGGGACCGGATATCAACGCGGAAGTGTTGCATAAAGAAGAACTGATCTATGACAACATCGAGGTTAAAACTAGAAGTTATAAATAATCTCCAACCTATAAATATAACATTATGAGTGCAAAAAAGGCTTACATCTTACGCTGAAAATTTGGAGACAAAAAAATAGTAAAACTAAAGGTCAGTTTGAGACCTATAAAATATCAGATGTATCTACAGATTCTTCATTTTTGGAGATGTTAGATATTCTGAACGAAAATTTAATTAACGAAGGTAAAGAACCTATCGCTTTCGATCACGACTGTCGTGAAGGAATCTGCGGGATGTGTTCCCTTTACATCAATGGTAGAGCTCATGGTCCTGATACAGGTATTACTACTTGCCAGCTTCACATGAGAATGTTCAAAGATGGAGAGACTATCGTTATTGAACCTTGGAGAAGTGCTGCTTTCCCTGTTATCAAAGATTTGATGGTGGATAGAAGCGCCTTCGACAGAGTAATGGCAGCAGGTGGTTTTATCTCTGTAAATACTTCAGGAAATACGTTGGATGCTAACGCTATTCCTGTTCCTAAAGAAGATGCAGATAAAGCAATGGATGCTGCAGCTTGTATCGGATGTGGAGCTTGTGTGGCTACCTGTAAAAACGGATCGGCAATGCTGTTCGTGGGGGCTAAAGTTTCTCAGTACGCATTACTTCCTCAAGGTAGAGTAGAAGCTAAGAGAAGAGTTCTGAACATGGTGAAGGCTATGGACGAAGAAGGATTCGGAAACTGTTCAAACACTGGAGCTTGCGAAGTTGAGTGTCCTAAAGGTATTTCTCTTGAGAATATCGCAAGAATGAACAGAGAATACATGTCTGCTCTTGTAGATCAAGGATAGAATTGATTCAAATACTTAAAAATCGCTCTCGTTTCGGGGGCGATTTTTTTTTATATACTATTTTAGCTGTTAAAGTTTGTTAACTTATTGCCGGATCTTAGGTTTACTTTGCTGAATAAGTATATATTTGAAGGGCAGTTGAATGACATAAACGCCATGTCCTTTCAGTTGTTTTTTACTGATAAAAAATTGATAGATAAAGTAATTGAAATATCCCTTTTTATCAGTGATGATAAAATTTTTAAAAAAAATTATCCGTGTGAATTAACATGCCTTAAAAAGCGTATTTTTGTGTAATATTAAAAATTGAAATGAAAAAATATCTTTTATTGTTTATCATCGCGATTTTCGTGATGTCTTGTTCAAAAAAAGTAGAAGTAAAAGGAAAAATTACAGGAAGCTCACCATTAGAAAGAATCGAATTTGTAGAAGCTTCCGGAGTAGGAACATTGCCTTTAATTAATATCGGTCTGGATAAAGATGGCAACTTTTCAGGAAGCTTTGAAGCACCTAAAGATGGAATGTATGTTATCAATTATGCCAACAAACAAAACCTGATCTACCTTGAAGGAGGACAAAAAGTAAATATCTCTGGAAATGCAATGACATTCCCGAATGAATATGTGATTACCGGAGATGCTAAAAAGAATAACGACTTCCTTGCCGCTACCCAGAAGTTCTTAGGAGAATATGGCAGCAAAATTGACCTGAGACAGATGATGGCAGGGGATGAAGCAGCGTTCGTGAAAGGGATGCAGAAAGTAGAAGCGGATATCAATAAGAATGTTGATGATCTTGCAGCTAAAAATAACCCTAGTAAAGCCCTTTTAGCTTGGAAGAAAAATGATGTTAAGGTAACGGTTCTTAATCTTCTTGCCAATTATGAAATGTCTCATGGAGCAATGGCTGGAAATCCTTCTTATAAAGCTTCTAAAGCTTTAACAGATTATGAAGCTAAACTGGATAATGATAAAGAGGCTATGGTGAAATCTATTCCACTTTACAGACAGTATCTTCTTGTAAAAATGACTCCTGATTTTCAAAAATATGCAGAAGCAAACAGTAAAAATAAAACTGGAATTACTACTTCAGAAATGTTTGCTAAATATTTAAGTACTAAAAAAGATCTTTCTCAAACAGCGAAGGACTATCTTTTAGCATTTGTAATGGCTCAGGCAGACATTCACCCTACCTCTCCAACAGCTAATATTGATAAGATTAAAAAACTTATTGATACTGATATCAAAGACGCTACTATTAAAAGTGACCTGTTGAAAATGCAGATGGCTATTACAGGTATTAAGATTGGTGAAGTTGCTCCGGAAGCAGCTTTGGTAAAGCAGGATGGAAAAGCGTATAAGCTTTCTGAAAATAAAGGAAAGCCATATATGTTATTCTTCTATGCTTCATGGAATCCTTATATCAGCGAAGCTACAGTACCGGTGTTAAAAGAAGTTGTTAATTTCTACAAATCTAAAATGAACTTTGTTTTTGTAAATGTGGATGATACAAAAGATCAGTTTATCAAAACCAGCAATTCATTATTAAAAGGAATTCAGGGAGTAAATGTATACGGAGAAAAAGGAATGGAGTCTGATATTGCTAAAAAATATGGAGTATACGGATTTAAACTACCTTGCTTTGTAATCATTGATAAAGATGGAAAGATTGCCAGCAGATCATATGTAAACCTTGGTGAGCAGGAGTTAGTCACTATTTTGGATAAACTAACAGGACTTTCAGCTCCAAAAGTAGATCCAAATGCACAAATGCAGCAGCAATTGCAGATTGATCCTACTGCACCGCAGGCAGGAAACCCTCAGCCAGCACCTACAAAATAATAAACTTTAATATAGATCAGAACCTTATCCTCGGATAAGGTTTTTTTTATTGTATTTTTGCAAGATGAAACTTTCAAAGTTTCGATTAGGAAAAATAGAAAATTTTAGAATGAGCAGAAAGAATAAGAAAAATTTAGTTCTTGAAAATATAAAGCTGTTGACTGCCGGAGCAAAAGGAGTAGCTATTGGAAAAACGGAAGATGGAAAGACTGTATTGGTTTCTGGGGCAATTCCCGGAGATCGTGTTAACGTAAGAGTGAAAAAAGCCAAGTCTAAATATTATGAGGGAGAAGCAGTGGAAGTACTGGAGAAATCTCCTTTCAGAGCAGAACCAAAATGTGTTCATTTTGGAACTTGCGGCGGTTGCAAATGGCAGAATATGAGCTATGAAAAGCAGCTTGATTTTAAACAGGAAGAAGTATATAACAATATCAAAAGAATTGGAGGTATTGAAGAGTTTGAAACCATGCCAATTTTAGGATCAAAAGAGCAGTATTTTTATAGAAATAAAATGGAATTCTCTTTCTCCAATGCAAGATGGCTTACTCAATATGAAATCAGCTCTGAAGAGAACTTTGGAAGCAAAGATGCTTTAGGGTTTCATATTCCTGGGATGTGGAGCAAGATTTTAGACCTTAAAGAATGTTTCCTGCAGGAAGATCCTTCCAATGCCATCAGATTAGCTGTGAAAAAATATGCTGTAGATAATGGTCTGGATTTCTTTGATGTAAGAAACCATGAAGGCTTCCTGAGAACACTGATGATGAGACAAAACTCTAAAGGAGAATGGATGGTATTGTTCCAGTTGTTTAGAGAAGAAAAAGAAAACAGAGAAAAGCTTTTTGCTTTCATATTAGAGAAGTTTCCACAGATCAAAACATTGGTGTACGCCATTAATCCAAAAGCCAATGACTCTATTTATGATCTGGATATCAATGTCTATTTTGGGGAAGGATATTTAATGGAAGAAATGGATGGGCTGAAGTTTAAAATTGGACCAAAATCATTCTTCCAGACCAATTATAAGCAAGCTCTAGAGTTGTACAGAAAAACACTTGAATTTGCAGATTTGAAAGGAGATGAAGTGGTGTACGATTTATATACAGGAACCGGAACCATTGCTCAGTATGTGGCAAGAAATGCAAAACAGGTAATCGGAATAGAATCTGTTCAGGAAGCCATTGATGCAGCCATTGAGCATGCGGAATTGAATGGCCTTACCAACACTACATTCTATTGTGGAGATATGAAAAATGTCTTTAACGATGAATTTATGGAAAACCATCCAAAAGCAGATGTTTTGATTACCGATCCTCCAAGAGACGGAATGCACCAAAAAGTAGTGGAGCAAATATTAAAATTGGCTCCGGAAAAAGTAGTGTATGTAAGTTGTAACTCAGCAACACAGGCTAGAGATCTTGCACTGATGAAAGAAGATTATACCGTAGTGAAAATTTTACCGGTAGATATGTTCCCACAAACTCATCATGTGGAAAATATAGCATTGCTGATTAAAAAATAATTTAATTAAATTTGAGTTTAAATCTTACTATGAAGTATTTTAAATTTCTCATCATGCTCTGCTTGGTTGGAATGTTCTATTCCTGCGGGAGTGATGATGATATCTGTGAAAGCGGTGAAGGAACTCCAAGGATGAAGATCGCCTTCAGATCAGTAGACTCTAATAAAGAGAAGACTGTAGACTCATTATCTGTTGCGGTAGACTATGGCTCAGGAAAAGTAGATTTAGGATGGCAGACTAAAATAGACTCAAGGCTTATTCCTTTAAGGGTAGATGATTCTCCCTATACGGATATTTATTTCAAAACATCTACTAAAAGTAAAGTATCCCAAGTAAGAGTTAAATATACAACACAAGCTACATATGTATCTCCCGGGTGTGGGGCTAAAAAGACATATGATAATGTAAGTGGAGAATTAATAACTTCTGATCCTATTCAAAAGGTAGAAAACGGACAAAATCAAATATTGAATGAAGACAAGACTAATCTTTACCTTGTTTTGTAGCCTTTTCGGGGTTTTAATAGGGGCACAGGAAGGCAAAAAGGAAGAAGAAAAGAAGACACACTGGAAATATGAGCCAAATTTTATGGTTGGGTTTGATATGTTGAATGGCGGCGTTGGATTTTTTTCAGACAGAAAGTTATATCAGGGATTTATTTCCTCGAAAATAAATGGAAATGTTCATGCGGTTGCGGAAGCAGGTTTTGAAAAAAATGTATATCAGAAAAATGGCTATGACGCTAAAGTAAATGGTCCCTTTATTAAACTTGGGGCATTCTATATGCTGGCTAAGGATAAAGAAAATGAATTTAATGGATTTTATGCAGGAGGAAAGGTAGCCGGATCATTTTATAATCAAGAATATATGGCTATTCCTGTAAGAGGATATGGAGGAAGTGCTTCTTCGGTGGCGTTTCCTGCTTCATCACAATCTTCTTTCTGGCTGGAGGGTACTTTGGGAGGAAGAGTGCAGTTATTTGAGTCCAATTTTTATATTGACGTAAACCTACAGCCTCGTTATTTGGTATATACTTCTAAACAGGATAATATTTCTCCAATGATCGTTCCGGGATTTGGAAAAAGCTCTTCAAAATTTAATATGGGATTTGCATGGAATATCGCTTATAAATTTTAGCGGACTTGCATTAAAACGCTTTGATCATATCAATCAGCCTTGGGAATTTTCCCAAGGCTGATTTGTTTTATAAGAATATAAGCCGCCTTTATTTTTAAATGGAATCTAAGGTTACTCAAAAAATGGATCAATAGAAAGGTAATAGTAGTAGAATTTATTTTAATATTATAAGTGTATCGTAAATAAAATAAGTTTTTCTCATGAAAAATATTTTTAATAGATCATATAATAGATTATATCCGTAAAAAAAATAAGATTGATAATAATAATATAAACTAATCTAAAACGTTAAAAGTAAATGGGTGTATTAGTATAAAAAGTAATAATATTTTATAAAGATATTAATGTGTTAAATATTGATATTTGTGCTTGATGTTAGAGAATATGAATTGTTTTATTTTATTTTTTATTTTCAATAATATAGGGTAATATTGTTTAATTTTTTCAAAAAAACATTTTAATGAATATATTATAATGAAAAAATGATTAGATTTGTGTAAATATTAAAATATTAGCTTATGGGATAAAATTACTTTTTTTACTACAGAATTTCTGTAAAGAATGAGGTTTTGTGATTTCTGATCAACCTCATAAAATAGGGAATACTATAATTCTTAATTATCGTTATCATTATTAAATTTAAAAAAATATGAGTGGACTTTTACTCTGTAAAATGAGCCGACCTTTTAAGGTGCTCATTGCATTGCTCTGTATGGTCATGGGATTGTCCATACAGGCACAAACCATTACAATTGGTACCGGAACGTCAACCCAAAAGTATCCTTTAGGGGCTTCTTGGGGGTTTGAACGGTCTGCATCTATTTACACAGCAGCTGAAATTGGAACAACCGGAAGTATCTTATCTCTTGGATGGAATTCTACTTCTGCTTCTAATATCGGGATGCCTGTAAAAATTTATATAAAACCGGTAGGAACTACAACCACCCTTACAGCACAAAACTGGAATACTTTAACTACTGGAGCTACTTTATTATATAGCGGAAATGTAGGACTTATCCCAACAGGATGGTATACTATACCTTTACAACTTCCTTATACTTATAATGGGGTAGATAACTTAATGGTGCTTGTGGAAACCAATTATGGTGGTACTGGATCATTTTCTACAGGAGCGAAACTTACGCATTCTAATGTTCCGTCAGGACATATGTATATTGAGAAAGACACAACACCTCCTACCACCCAAACAGGAACGGTTACGGCGAACAGACCCAATATTCAGATGACTTTTGGCACACCTCCAGCATGTTTATCTATGCCTCCGGGTGGAACTTTAAGTACAGGAACGATCTCTGCAACAAATGCTGATATAAACTGGACTGCGTATATACCAGCTCCGGCACAAGGTTATGATATTTATTATAACACGACAAACGTGCCACCAGTAGCTGGATCTACACCTAATTTAACAGTTCCGGCAGGAACAACTACGGCTAATATAAACCCATTAGCTCCGTTGACAACTTACTATGTGTGGGTAAGAGCAAAATGTAGTGCAACTGAACAAAGTGAGTGGTCTACATCTCTAGTCTTTGCTACTCCGGCAACCTGTCCGGCAATGCCTACTACGGGAACAATAACAACGGGAACCATAACTGCTACAACAGCAGTGATAAGCTGGACTTCATTTGGTTATACACCAGCAGAAGGATATGATATTTATTACAATACCACTGGGGCAGCACCTAATGGGAATACCCCGCCAATAAAAAATGTTCCATCAGGATTAACGACGACACTAGATCCTTTACTTCCTGATACAACATATTATGTATGGGTAAGAGCAAGATGTAGCTCGACAGATCAAAGTACATGGAACATTATACCAAAATCGTTTGTAACACCACCTACGTGTGTACCGGTTCCTATTGCATCAGGAGCTACAACAGCTGGTTCAATTGTATCAATGACATCTAACAGTGCTGTTGTTAGCTGGCCGGCATCACCTTCTGCACCAGCAGGCGGGTATGAGGTTTATTATAGTACTACCAATACCCCTCCAGCAGCTGGAGCACCAGCAGGAATTATCGTGCCAGGAACAACTGCAAATTTACCTCAGCTTGTTGCAGGAACTACTTATTATTGGTGGGTAAGAGCACTTTGCTCTCCTACAGACAAAAGTAAATGGGTTCCGGGACCTCCATTTGAACTTGGGCAAATAGGATTTGGTACTGGTGTTAAAAGTACCGAACTTCCTGTGAATTCAAACTGGGGATATAATTATTCTCAACAAATTTATAAAGCTTCAGAAGTATTAGCCGCTGTTGGAGCAGCTAAATTCATTACTGAACTTAAATTCTATGTAGAGAACCCTGCTTCTGATCAAACTAAATACAATGAGTGGGTAGTTTACATGGGGAATACAACACAAAACAATTTTACATCAACTTCAAACTGGGTGCCATTCTCTTCATTGAAACAGGTTTGGTCAGGAACATTACCAACGATGACGTCAGGAGCTTGGGTTACTATACCGTTAACAAGTCCCTTGCTTTGGGATGGAACAAGTAATATTGTAATTGGTGTAGACGAAAATGCACCAAATTATTCGTCCACTCCATATGCTACTTGGAGAGCTTTTGCAGGAGGAACTCCTGAAAGAGGATTGCAATATAGAAATGACAGTACAAATCCTGACCCTGCCTCTCCTCCTTCTGGGACAAGACAGGCAAACATTCCACAGATTGTTCTTAAAGCGATAGAACTTGTACCTTGTACAACAGCGCCTCCTACTAATATTAAAGTAAATAATATTACAGCAAGTACAGCTGTTGTTTCATGGACGCCTGCAATTGGGGCTACTTATAAATTACAGTATAGACCATCTGGGGGTGGACCTTGGAAAGTAATTGATATTACAGCTCCATTGACGAGCAGCTGGTCATTATATAATTTGTCTGATGCCACTCAGTATGACGTTCAGATTGCAACAATCTGTAGTGGAACTCAGGGAGCATTCTCTACAAGTACTCAGTTTACAACACTGGCCCTTACTTATTGTGCTAATGTACCTCCTACAGCTACTCCATCTGGATATATCGGTAAAGTAGTTGTTACTCCTACAAATGGCCCATTAATGGTAAGCAATTCAGGATATGACGGATACAAAGATTATTCCAGTGATCCTACAAGATTAGTTACCTTTGTTAGAGGAACAACAGGTAATAAAATTAGTATTACAAAATTCTGGCCTGGATCAACATCCAGTTATGGAGTTGGAGTGTGGATTGACCTTAACAGAAACGGTGTTTTTGAAGCAACAGAAAGATTCGTTAATGCCACAAGCAGTACTACTAACCCGGTAGGAACTGTAGCAGCAGGTTTTGAAATAAAACTTCCGCCAAACATTGCTACCTATGATGGAACTCTTCTTACTCGTATGCGCGTAGTAATGATGGATGGTACTGTTTCTTCTCCTTGTGGACCATTTGGAACATACGATGAAGGAGAAGTAGAAGACTATGCTGTAAGATTGATTGATCAACCAGTATGTACAACGGCCCCGCCAACAAACATTACGGTTTCAAACATTACAGATAAAAGTGCTACATTCTCTTGGTTAGCAGCTACAGGTGCTACTTATCAATTGCAGTATAGAGAAGTTGGAACTTCTGCATGGACTTCAGTTCCTTCTACTTCTATTCCTGCACCAGGGAACGTATACACTATTCCTGCAACATCACCTTTGAAAGAACAAACCAAATATGAAGTACAGGTATCAACAAAATGTACTACTAGCTTCGGATCTTGGTCAGCTTCATTACAGTTTACTACATTACCATTACAGTATTGTACTGTAACGGGTAGTGGAGATAATGATCATATTTCAAATGTTACAGTTACTTCTTCTAACCCGGGAGTACCGCCTATGAGTAATACTACTGTTCAGAATGCTTACACAAGCTATTCTACACCGGCAACTCTTATTACTTTAGATGCAGGTTCTAGTGATAATAAAATTCTTGTGGCAAAAGGCTGGACCGGATCAACAGGTAATGACGCAGTAGCTGTTTGGATTGACTTTGACAGAAACGGACAGTTTGATACGAGTGAAAGAATTCTTGGTACGCCTGCGAGTACTACTACTCCGGTTACCAATCTGTTTAGTGTTCCTGCTACACCTCCTGCTTATGTAGGACCATATACAACGACAATGAGAGTTGTATTGAAGCGTTCAACGGGTACAACTATTCCTACAGCATGTGCAAATGCTATTGACGGAGAAGTTGAAGATTATGCTGTAAGAATCAGACCATGTAGCAATGTAACGCCAAATCCTCCGACTTTTCCTATAGCTACAATAACTCATACAACAGCTGTTGTTAATTTGACTGGTGCTGCTAATACAGCAACTTATCTGGTGAAATACAGAGTGGCAGGAACTCTTACATGGACGCAGGTATATGCTTCTGCAGTATTAGGAAACGTTCCGCTTACCCTTATTGGATTAAGCCCGGCAACAACCTACGAAGTTGAAGTGTCTGCAGTTTGTGGAGGTATAACAGGTACTCCTACAGCAATTAAAACATTTACAACAAGATGTGATCCTACGCCTCCAACAATAGCAATAAGTAATATTACTGCTACAAGTGCATTAATTACCTGGAATCCGGTAGTAGCGAGTGCAACTTATAAAATGAGATGGAGAAAAGTGGGCGCACCAGCTTGGGAGCCTGAAATTGATCTTACTACTCCTAATACATACCCGTTGAATAATCTGGAGTCATTTGTGACTTATGAGGTTCAGATTGCCAATAAATGTGCTGGTGAGACTAGCTGGAACAGTTACTCAAATTCTAAAGTATTTACAACAGTAAGAATATGTGAAATTGCTCCTCCAGGATTGACAATTACTCAATTATTGCCAACATCTGCAGAGGTTACGTGGGATCCATACCCAGGAGCAACTTATCTTCTTAGATATAGAAAAGTAGGTATTCCAAGCTGGACAGAAATTCCTACAGCTGTTAATACAGTTATCCTGAACGGTCTTGTTGAAATGACGAAGTATGAAATGCAGGTAGTAAATATCTGTAGTGGGAAACCAGGAAACTATACGCCGCCTTACTACTTTACAACCCCAACTGTAATTTACTGTAAGATGACATCAGAAAACTCAGGAGCAGAATATATTTCCAAGGTAACTGTGATTCCAAATGGAAAACCAAAAATGGAAAATGAGTCAAAAGGATCAAGCTATACAGATTATACAGGAGTTCCTAAAACATTTATCGAGTTAGTTCAAGGATCTACAGATAATGAGATCATCATCGAGAAAAAATGGTTAGGAAAAACGTATAAAGAAGGAGTTGCAGTTTGGATCGACTTTGATAGAAACGGTGAGTTTGATGTTTATGAGAAGGTATTTACTTCAAATCCAAACACAGACACTCCTGTATCAGGTAAGTTTACAGTACCAGCAGATGCTTTTGTAAGTACAACAGATTACAAATATGTTGTAATGAGAGTAGCAATGGAAAGAGATAGTGTTCCTGTAAGCTGTGTGAATGTTAAGAATGGAGAAGTGGAGGACTATACGGTAAGAATTTCTAAACAAGGAGTTCCTAATCCAATAGACCAGACAGATATCCTGATCTATCCGAACCCTGTAAGTTCAATACTGTATGTAAAAAATATCAGCAAAAGAGCCAAATATAAAATTTACAATGCAGCAGGGCAGGTAATTGTAGAAGGTATTTTATTAAATAACGAAATTAATGTAACGAAATTGATTAATGGAGTTTATGTAATAGATATCGATGACAACGGTAATACTGCTCAAAAGAAATTTATTAAAGAATAAATAATCTAAATTTCAAATAGAATAAGCCTTCAGAAATGAAGGCTTATTTTTTTGTTCCAATTTTTAATGATCATCATAATAATTCAACATGTGTTGAAATTTTAACTAAAATCCAGGTTAATTGTTGAAATTTTCAATTAATATAATGATTTGTTAGTGATTTGATAGTCATTATACGCTTGTATATTGTTTATTGTTAATTAAATAAGTAGGTTTGTGAGATTAATATAAAGTTTTGAGAAATATTATGAAGAAAATTTTTACTTTTTTCTTTTTCCTTAACATGTTGATAATGTTTCATGCCCAATGGACTACTGCAACATTTAAAGGAAAAGTAATTCAAGAAGGCTCAAAAGCCAAAAGCTTTTATTCTTTAGACATCTCACTGTTAAGGTCTCAATTAGTGAGAGCACAGGAAACGGGTCAGTATGCCCAACCTGTCACGATATCTTTGCCCACTTTAAACGGGAAAATTGAAAAATTTGCGGTATATAGTTTTCCTGTTGTAGTAAAGGAATTGGCAGATCATTATCAGCTGGGATCTTATGTGGGAGTAGGAATAGACGATCCTGCAAAATATTTAAGGTTCAGCTTAGCGCCCAATGATTTTCAATCCATGATTATTAATGGCGAAGGATCTGAATTTATAGAACCTGCTGACAAAGATAAAACAATCTATGAAGTTCATCCGAAAACTGAAGGAGGGAAACATGGTTTCATATGTTCAACCAGAGAACAAGAAATAGACCAACAGGAAATAGATAAACTATATAAAGCAGGAAACTCCTTTGCCAATCAATCTAATAATTTTGCAAAATCTTCCGACAGGAAATACAGAACTCTGAGACTGGCAATGTCTGTTACAGGTGAGTATACTCAGTTTCATGGCGGAACAGTAGCCGGTGCCTTAACTGCCATTAATGCAACACTTACCAGGGTAAATGGTGTTTTTGAAAAAGACTTTGCCCTTCATCTGAACCTGCAGAATTATCCAAATGTAATTTATACTAATCCAAATACTGATCCATATACAGCGGTACCCGCAGGAGGGAATGCTCCAAACTCATGGAGTACAGAATTACAGCAAACCTTAACTGCTAATGTTGGAAATGCAAATTATGACATTGGGCATTTATTTGGAGCTACTGGTGGAGGTGGAATGGCTGGCTGTATTGGATGCATTTGTCTGGATCCCGGGTCTCCAAATCCTTCAACAGGGAATGGTAAAGGTTCAGGATATACCTCTCCATCAAATGGAGGACCGCAGGGAGATACATTTGACATTGACTTTGTTGCTCACGAAATAGGGCATCAATTAGGAGGAAATCATACTTTCATGTATCAGTATCAGACACCTAATGTACAATTTGAACCAGGATCAGGAACAACCATTATGGGATATGCTGGTGTAGCAAATGGAAACGCCGCAGGAGCGGGTATTTCTCCTTCTCCTGGAGGTACATTTGATATACAGCCAAATAGTGATGCTTATTTTCTGAGAAACAGTATTAATCAGGTTCAAACTATTTTAGCTGCTAGAACATGTGATACTGAAACTTCGGTTACTAATACTCCGCCGGTAATAGGAACTCTGCCAGCATATAATATTCCAAAAGGAACAGCTTTTGTTTTAACGGCTTCTGTTACGGATGCTGAAAATGACCCAATGACTTATACCTGGGAGCAGGCAGATGCAATGATTAGCAGTGGACCTTCTATTGATAATATTAATTTAGGGAATACAACTTCAGGAGCATCATTTAGATCACTAATCCCTTCTACAAATCCCACTCGTTATTTCCCTAAATTATCTTCGGTATTGAACGGGATTTTGCATGATACAAGTGGTTGGGAAGCTGTATCTACAGTACCAAGAACAACTACTTTTTCGGTGACGGTGAGAGATAATCACCCTGTTGCCAATCAACAACAGACACAGAGTGCAACACAGACCATTATCGTTGGTAATAATGGGCCCTTCAAAGTAAATCCAACCACCGTTTATAATAATGGCCCTACAAATGTAACTTGGGATGTTGTAGGTACCAATACTGTGCCTTATAATGCCGCCAGTGTGAAAATAGATTTTACTACCGATAATGGAGTAACCTGGAATGTAATTAGTGCTTCAACACCTAATGACGGAAGTGAATCATTAGATTTTAGTCCTTTCCCTTTAATGGTAGGTGGAATTGCTAAAATTAGAGTGAGTGCAATAAATAATGTTTTTTATGCCATTGGAAATGGTACTATAGATACGCTGCCGATCTGTACCTCTAATCCTCCGGGTGGTGTAATAACAAATATGGTAACCCAAACAACTGCAATAATTACCTGGAATGCCTCATTTAATGCTAGCTACATTGTGCAGTATAGAGTCGCAGGAACTACTGCGTGGACGACTTATACACCAAACCCAGCTACAAATACGGTCACACTTACAGGATTAGCAGCAGGAACACACTATGAAGTTCAGGTTGCTAATATATGTTCTGGCATAACAGGGAATTTTTCAGTTCCTATGGTTTTTATGACGCCTTACTGTGCCGCAACATCAAGCAATACAAACAATGGGTATATTTCCAATGTAACAGTAGCTGCCACGAATTCTTATACTATGAGTAATACCTCTGGAGCGAATAGTTATACAGATTATTCTACAGATGCTGCAAAGCTGATTACGGTAGTGAGAGGAACTAACAATAATACGATTTCAGTTTCCAAATCCTGGCCTGCTGCTATGAGTAATAAAGCTGTAAGTGTCTGGATCGATTTTAATAAAAATGGAACTTTTGAAACGGCTGAAAGAATTTTAAATGTATCTAATAATACAGTAACTCCTGTAACAGCCACGTTTGATGTGCCTACAGGAGCTTATGCAGGACCACTTACCACTCGTATGCGGGTTCTTCTGAGGGATACGAATAATCCCAATCCCTGTACATCTTTTGCAAATGGGGAAGTAGAAGACTATGCAGTGAAAATTATTGATATACAAACATGTACCAATGCTCCACCATCTAATATCACTATTACTAATCTTACTCCTAATTCAGCAAATATCTCATGGGCTGCAAGTACGGGAGCAGTATACGTTTTAAGACATAGAAAAATTGGAAGTCCAGCATGGACTACCATAAATCCTGTACCAAATCCTGGAAATAATTATACTATTTCGGGCTTAACGGAGCAGACTCAATATGAAGTTCAAATAGCTACTGAATGTAACGGAAATACGCAAGGGCTGTTTTCACCTTCCCAACAATTTACCACTCCTGTATTATCATATTGTCCAATGACTGGTACCGGGTCTAATGATCATATTTCAAATGTAACGGTTACTCCAGTAAATCCAGGATTGCCTGTGATGAATAATAGCTCTGTACAAACCAATTATATAAGTTATACAACCCCGGCTACTCTGATAACTCTGGAAATAGGTTCTGCAGATAATAAAATTTCTGTTGCTAAAGATTGGACAGGATCTACAGGAAGTGTAGCTGTTATAGCTTGGATTGATTTTAACAGAGATGGTGTATTCGATAATTCAGAAAGGATTCTTAATTCAGCAGCAAGTACAACTACTGTTGTTGATGCTAAATTTGCAGTTCCTGGAGGAGCTTATTCAGGTCCATTAACAACTACAATGAGAGTCGTTCTGAAGCGAAGCAATGCACCAGTAATGTGTCAGAATGCAGTAGATGGAGAAGTGGAGGATTATGCAGTACAGTTGAAACCATGCAGTACGGAAACCCCAAAAGGATTTACAGTCAATACTATAACCCATAATTCTGCAATGGTTAGCTGGACGGCAGCAACGAACAATCTTACCTATCTTTTACAATATAGAGTAGAAGGAACGCCTACGTGGACTGATGTATACGTTACGGGTGTTCAACATACACTGAATAACCTGCTGCCATCTACTACTTATGAAGTACAGCTTGCAGCAAATTGTGGAAAGACACCAGGA
The DNA here is from genome assembly GCF_021278965.1 of Chryseobacterium capnotolerans. Taxonomy (NCBI): domain Bacteria; kingdom Pseudomonadati; phylum Bacteroidota; class Flavobacteriia; order Flavobacteriales; family Weeksellaceae; genus Chryseobacterium; species Chryseobacterium capnotolerans. The sequence continues at coordinate 203,174 of NZ_CP065589.1, forward strand.
GTATTTACATCGGTTAAAACATTCATTACAAGGTGTGATCCTGCTCCTCCAAGTGTTGTTGTAGGTAATATTACAACTAATTCTGCAGTGGTTACCTGGAATCCGGCAGTAGTAAATGTAAAGTATAAATTGAGATGGAGAAAAGTAGGGGGTACAGGTTGGCCGAACCCTGAGATTAATCTTCCTACTGCATCCATAAACAACTATACATTAGCGGGGCTAGATCCTTATACAACCTATGAAGTACAGATTGCCAGTCAATGTGCTAATGAGACTATATGGAACTCTTATTCAAACTCTGTGGTATTTACAACGGAAAGAACCTGCGAAATTCCACCACCGGGATTAACAATCGCTCAGCTATTCCCTACATCGGCAGAAATTAAATGGGATTCTTTCCCTGGAGCAACTTATATTCTCAAATATAGAAGAGTAGGAGTTATAAGTTGGACAACTATCCCGGTGGCTACTAATACTTATACATTAACAGGCCTATTGGAACTTACAAAATATGAAATGCAAGTGGCCAATGTCTGTAGTGGAACAACCGGTTCATTTACACTACCTTATTATTTTACCACTCCTACTGTAACATATTGTAAAATGGTATCAGGAAGTGCTGCAAGTGAATATATTGCTAAAGTAACCGTAAGACCCAATGGTAAAGCGGTTATGGAAAATGCTTCAGGAGCTTCAACATATACGAATTATTCAGGAGTTCCAAAAGCCTTTATCGAATTGATTCAAGGATCTACAGATAATGAAATAATCATTGAAAAAAAATGGACAGGAACCAATCATAATGAAGGAATTGCGGTATGGATAGACTTCAACAGAAATGGTGAATTTGATATTGATGAAAGAATATTCACTTCTGCACCTAATACTACAAGCCCTGTTACAGGCAAGTTCAATGTGCCGGCAGATGCTTTTGTAAGTACAACAGATTACAAATATGTAGTAATGCGGGTAGCGATGCAGAGAGACGGTATTCCAGTCAACTGTATGAATTTTAATAATGGTGAAGTAGAAGATTATTCTATAAGGATATCTAGAAAATATAATCCTAACCTTCTTAATCAGACTGATATTCTCATTTATCCTAATCCTGTGAGCTCAATATTATATGTGAAAAATATAAGCAAAAAAGCAAAGTATAAGATTTATAATACGGCAGGGCAGATTGTTGCAGAAAGTATTATATTGAATAATCAGCTAAATGTAAGCAGGCTTATCAATGGCGTTTATGTGATAGATATTGATGATAACGGAAATATGGCACAGAAAAAGTTTATTAAGGAATAACCTATATTGAAAAAAGCCCTCTTAAAATGAGGGCTTTTTATTTAAAAGGTAGTGAAAATTCTAACCATTTATTATTCAATAGCAAAGATGACTTTTTCTGTCTGTTCTTTTAGCTCTTCCAGATTGGTGTTATTGTAAATGATACAGTCCGCCACTTTGATCTTATCCCTTTCAGGCATTTGCTTTTCCATAACAGCCTCTACTTCACGGTAGGTTTTGTTATCTCTGTCCATTACCCTTTTGATTCTGATATTATCCTCTGCAGTTACCAGAAGAGACTTATAGCATTGTCTGTTAAGTCTTAATTCAAATAATAATGCAGTTTCTTTAAAAACCAGATATTTGGTCTGTTTCTTTACCCATTGTTCAAAATCAATACGTACAGCAGGATGAATGATTTCATTCAGCTGCTGAAGAAGATCTTTATTATTGAAAACTTTACCTGCTACAAACTTTCTATCGTATTGGCCGTTTTCATCATAAGCTTCTTCACCCAGAAGTTCTTTGATCTTAATTTTTAGTTCTTCACTGTCATTTACAATATCTTTTGCCCGGTCATCAGAATAATAAACCGGAAAGCCAAATTCTTCAATGTATTTGGCAACTGTAGTTTTTCCTGAGCCAATTCCTCCCGTTAGACCAATGATCTTGGGTGCGGGCGGCTCTGCCTGTTGGCCCTCTGAATGTAATTCTTCCATAATTAAAAATTAATAACCAAAAACATCATTAAAACTGAACGTTTCGTCAATCCTTACTCCTTTTTCAGTCATTTTAAGACTAGCTAGCTCATGATGAGCATCATGTTCAAAGAATAATAAATATTCATTATCTACACACTGTTTCAGGAATTTTCCTTTTTCTTCCAGTGTTAAAAGAGGTCTTGTATCATATCCCATTACATATACCTGATTGATGTGGCCTGCGGTAGGAATAAGGTCTGCAGCAAAAACAACTGTTTTTTCCTGATACTGGATTACCGGGAGCATTTGCTTTTCCGTATGTCCGTCTACAAAAATGACATCCATTTTAAGATCAGGAGCAAAACCATAATTTCCGGTGGTAGGAAGCGGTAAAAAGTTCAGCTGCCCGCTTTCTTGCATAGGCATGATGTTTTCTTTCAAAAAGCTTGCTTTTTCCCTTGCATTTGGTTCTGTTGCCCATTGCCAGTGGTTTTCATTCGTCCAGAAATGAGCGTTTTTAAAAGCAGGCCTGTATCCTGTTCTGTCATCATTCCATTCTATAGCGCCACCACAGTGGTCAAAGTGAAGGTGAGTAAGGAATACATCTGTAATATCTTCCTTTACAAAACCATATTTTTTTAAATTTTTATCTAAAGTATCATCTCCCCAAAGCGAATAATGCCCGAAGAATTTATCATCCTGCTTGTTTCCCAGGCCGCAATCTACCAGGATCAGTTTTTTTCCATCTTCTATAAGCAGGGAACGGGTTCCCAACTCGATTAGGTTTTTTTCGTCTGCAGGATTTGTTTTTTCCCACAGACTCTTTGGGACGACGCCAAACATAGCACCGCCATCCAGTTTAAATTTTCCACATTGTATTGGATATAACTTCATATATATTTTGATTTATTTCTTTATTAATTTCATTTTCTCAGCAATTTTCTGAGCCTGGGCATCCGATTGTTCCAGTTGTGAAATGATATTGTTAAAATCATTTTCCTTCCGGTTCTGAGAAAGTTTTTGTTTGATGAATATTTCCGTTGGAATTACTTTAATCCCAAAAGCTCCTTTCATTTCCTTTTCTACAAATTCCCTTCCCATATCTTTTACCATCATGGGACATTGCTGAAAATTTTCATATTTCGTAGTTAACTTGTCCAGATGAGCATATAATTCATCCTGATTCATCAGCTCAACTTTTCCATAGATCTGTACCGCTTCATAATTCCATGTGGAAACATTAATGTGATCATACCAGCTGCTGGAAATGTAAGTATGGGCGCCTAAAAAATCACACAATACTTCATCACCGTTTTTCAGGGTTTTGGCCTGTGGATTAGCTCTGGAAATATGAGTTTCAATATAAGAATTTTCCGGATCATTTTCATTCAGCATCATCATGGAATGTGTAGCACGAATTTTATCAACAGAAGAAATGAGCAATGCAAAAGAATTCTCTTTGATAATTTCTCTCATCACATCCAGATCTTCGCTTCTATACAATTTAGGAACAAACATAAACTAACAACTATTCTTTTAAATCTTAAACTCAAAACTTTGAACCAAAAACCTTCAACTAAAAAAGTTCTCCCGGATTTCTTGGTCTTGAAATATTTAAATGCTGATACGCCTTATCAGTAACCTCTCTACCTCTCGGCGTCCTGATAATAAACCCTTCCTGAATCAAAAAAGGTTCATACACTTCCTCCAGCGTTTCCGGATTTTCTCCGATGGATGTTGCCAAAGCAGAAATTCCAACCGGTTTTCCCTTGAAGTTTTCAATCATAACACGCATGATCTTATTATCCATTTCATCTAATCCAAACTCATCTACATTTAAAGAATCCAGAGCATATTTGGTAATCTTGATCTCAATCTCACCATTTCCTTTAATTTCAGCAAAGTCACGCACTCTTCTCAATAAAGCGTTGGCAATTCTTGGAGTTCCACGGCTTCTTCTGGCAATCTCAATAGCAGCATCTTCATAAATGGCTACTCCTAGAACTCGTGCGCTCCTCTGAATAATTGTTGATAAAAGTTCAATAGAGTAGTACTCCAGCCTGCTTTGAATACCAAATCTGGCAAGCATTGGTTTCGTCAGCATGCCGCTTCTGGTGGTTGCCCCCACTAGGGTGAAAGGATTCAGTCCGATTTGTACACTTCTGGCATTAGGACCTGTTTCCAGCATAATATCAATCTTATAGTCTTCCATTGCCGAATACAGATATTCTTCCACAACCGGAGAAAGGCGGTGAATCTCATCAATGAAAAGAACGTCATTTTCTTCCAGATTGGTTAATAAACCAGCTAAACTTCCCGGTTTATCCAATACAGGACCTGAAGTAATCTTACAGTTTACTCCAAGTTCATTGGCTATAATGTTGGCTAACGTTGTTTTCCCCAAACCTGGTGGGCCATGTAAAAGGACATGATCCAGTGCACCGCCTCGTCTTTTGGCAGCCGTCACAAAAACCTCAAGATTTTCCAGCGTCTTTCTCTGTCCCGCAAAATCTTTAAAGCTTTGGGGACGAATTTGTTCTTCCTGCATCAACTCCTCTCGAGAGTAGTTATCCTTATCTGGATGTAAAAAATCTGGCATTAATTCATTTCATTTACCTCAAAGATAACAAATTTAGGCTAAGATTGAAATGAAGATTGAGAAAAGGTGAATTTGAAATTGAGATTAGGATGAAGGCTGAGGTTTAGAGTGAGAATAAGAGCAAAATTGAGATATTTTAAGTATTTTTGAGAGGAAAATTAAAATTTGAATGATTTCATTTTGAACGCATCCTTTGTTGTATTGGAATTGCAGACAGAGATCATTCACTTTCTAACCTTTAACCTAAATAAATGAAATTAATAGGCCCATTTAAGCAGGTTGTGACACTTGCCAATCTTCCATTAAGAGGAAAACTTGCCGATGAACAATTAGAAATTATTGTTGATGGAGGAATACTAGTTGAAAATGGTACCATTCAGAGAATTGGTGATTTTGAAACTTTAAAAAATGAAAATCCGGCAATAGAAATAGACCCCATTGAAGGAGAACAGGTGATACTGCCGGCTTTTGTAGATTCGCATACACACATTTGTTTCGGAGGAAACCGTGCCAATGACTTTGCGATGCGTAATGCAGGTAAAACTTATCTGGAAATTGCGGAAAGTGGCGGCGGGATCTGGAGTTCTGTACAACATACAAGAAATGCTTCGGAAGAAGAATTACTGAAAACTCTGTTGGAAAGAATCAAATTTCTTGTAGATCTTGGGATTACAACGATTGAAGTAAAGAGTGGCTATGGGCTGGATGTTGATAACGAGTTGAAAATGCTTAGAATCATTAAAAAAGCACAGGAATCAACAAAAGCAACATTAGTTCCTACCTGTCTTTCCGCACATTTAAAACCAAGAGATTTTGAAGGCAGCAATCCGGAATATCTGAACTATATCCTTACTGAAATTCTTCCTAAAGTAAAAGAAGAGAATCTTGCAAAACGGGTAGATATCTTTATTGAAAAATCAGCATTCCAGCCTGAAGAAAGTAAAGAATTTCTCCTTAAAACTAAAGATTTAGGTTTCGGGATAACGGTTCATGCAGACCAATTTACACCAGGAAGTTCAAGAATTGCGGTAGAAGTAGGGGCAAAATCAGCGGACCATTTGGAAGCAACTATTGATGAAGATATAGACTTCCTAGCTCAATCTGACACTGTTGCAACAGCGCTTCCGGGAGCAAGTTTAGGATTAGGTGAAAAATTTACACCAGCAAGAAAATTATTAGATGCAGGAGCTATCGTAGCCATAGCAAGTGACTGGAATCCGGGATCCGCTCCTATGGGGAACTTAATCACTCAAGCTTCTATTTTAGCAACATTTCAAAAACTGACAACCGCTGAAGTATTGGCAGGAATGACTTATCGTGCTGCTTATGCTCTTAATCTTGAAGACAGAGGAAAACTTGAAGCAGGTAAAAAAGCAGATTTTGTGACTTTTAAAACCAATAATTTCCAGAATGTTCTTTATAATCAAGGAAGTCTTAAAGCTGAACATGTTTACATTGATGGAAAACAGGTAGGTTAAAATATAAAAAACTTAATCAAAATGGAAGAAAGGCAATTAGAAAAAGAACTTGATTATAGAGGTTTTTGGAACTGGTTTTTAACAAAAGAAAAAGACTTTTATGAAGTCGTTAAAAATGGCGGTCAGGAAGCAATTGAGAAAGAATTTTTTGACCAAATTGTTCCCAGGCTCACCGAAATCAATGATGGTTATTATTTTCTGACTGGGATGAGTGATGATTCCACAGCAGAATTGGTGCTTACGGCAGATGGTGAGATCAGAAATGTTGTTTTCATTGAAGAACTTATTGAAGCTGCTCCTAAACTCGATCACTGGAAGTTTACCGCATTGAAACCTGCAATGGATATAAAGAATGTAAACGTTACCATGGGCGATTACACATTTACAAAAGATAACATCTTTTTCTATTCCAATGAACAGGAAGAATATCCTGACGAGATTGATTTGGTTTTTGTTTACAATGGAAATACTGAAAATAAAGACGCTGTTACAACAGGAGTTTGTATTTTTTTAGATAATTTTTTAGGTGAATTGAATTTTGCCACCCAGATTGATACGTTTACCGTGGTAGGAAAAGATCATGCTCAAAAAGAACTTGTCCCCATTGAAAAGCTGAAGGATTTTCTACTATGGAGGGAAAGAGAATTTACAGAAAAATATAAAAGTGTAAAGAGAGCAGATGTGGATGAACAATTTTCTATCCTCAGGGCAACCTTGGGTGATGAAAGACCCCTTATTGCCTGTATGAATCTTCCATTGCTGAATTATGATGCAAAAGCTTCCTATCCATGGATTTCTGTACTGAAATTTCATTATAACGGCGAGAATAATGATGGGCTTCCTGAGCAGGAAGATTTTGAAAAATTAGGTGATATTGAAGATAAAGCCATTGAAAACCTAAAAGAGAAAGGGTATCTGTATATAGGCAGGGAAACTGCGGATAATATTAAAGAAAGCTATTTTGCGGGTAAAGATTTTAGGGCAATTTCTAAAGTTTTTAAAAATATAAAAGATAACACTCCGGAATATAGCACCTCATTCAGAATCTTTAAAGACAAATATTGGCAGTATTTTAAGTATTACAATAATGCTGTTTAAGATAAAATGTGGAAGAGAAACTCTTCCACATTTTTGTTAAAATTATAGAGACAGGAATAAAATTTTTCTATAAAATAAGATTCATTTAGATAATATATAAAAGGAGTTTTTTTATCTAAACAATATTAATTAGCTTTACTGATTAGAATGATGTGACTAAAATTGAATTTTAAAGAATTATGTTTCAAAATATTTGGCAGGGTAGATTAGATGGAGAAGAACTTCTTTTCCACAGACTCTTTCAGAGAGTAAAAGAAGAACAGAATTATGACAATATTTTACCGAATGATTTCGTTTTGCATGGTTTTGCCGTGGATGAAGGAGTCAGGAGAAATAGAGGGCGCCAGGGGGCTAAGGAAGCTCCCAATGTGATCCGTAAAAATATGGCTAATTTTCCTGTTATTCTTCCCAATTTCGCTATGCTGGATTTTGGGAACGTTACCTGTGAAGATGGTAATCTGGAGAATACTCAGAACAATCTTGCTAAAAATGTCTCAAAAGTTCTTTTAAAGGGTGGAAAATCACTTGTTTTGGGTGGTGGTCATGAAGTGACCTATGCTCATTATTTGGGGATTAAAACAGCCTTTCCGGAGCAAAAAATAGGAATTATCAATATTGATGCCCACTTTGATAACAGGCAGCCGGAAAAAGGAGTAGGGCCAAGCTCAGGAACCGGATTCTGGCAAATCGCTCAGGAAGGACCTATCAACTCCCTTCACATCGGAATTCAAAGGAATTCAAATACTTTAAAACTTTTTGATACCGCACATCAGTATGGAATGAAGTATATTCTTTCCGATGAATTATTTTTTCAAAACCTTCCTTCCGTCTATCAGCGTATTGATGACCTGTTGGAGAGTGTAGATTTTGCCTATCTCACTATTTGTATGGATGTTTTTAATGCATCTATTGCTCCGGGGGTTTCAGCTTCAGCATATAATGGTATCTTTGCAGATGCAACCTTTATGCATTTTTACAGGCATATCTTAAAAAACAAAAAACTGGTTGCGCTGGATGTGGCAGAAGTCAATCCGTCTTTCGATATTCAGGACAGGACGGCAAGGCTGGCAGCTTGTCTGGTGAATGAATGGCTAATGATGTAAGATAAAGCTATATTCTTCCGATAGAGAAAATCATTCTTTTATTATCCCTTAAGGAATAGAATTTGCTGACTTTATCGTGCTTTTAAAATAAAAGCGCTCATAAATTCATTAGCTGAATTTAAAAACAGAATTTATATTATGGAACAATTAATTGAAAACAAGCTTATTAAAGCAGACGAAATGTTTTCAGTGTGGCGAAAAGTGCCGTTTGAAGAAAAGCAGAAGTTAATCGCAAAAGCCGCAGAAATATTAAAAAATAATTCAGAGAAATTTGGAAGGATCATTACTACTGAAATGAATAAACCCATTTCGGAATCCATTGCTGAGGTAGAGAAATGTGCTTTAATGATGAATTATTATGCTGATGCCGAAAACATTTTAAAACCTGAAAAAATAGAATCCGAATTTACCTATTCTGAAGTTCATTATGCTCCGAAGGGAGTAATCCTGGGAGTAATGCCCTGGAACTTTCCTTTCTGGCAAGTGTTGAGGTTCGCAGTTCCCGCAATCTTAGCAGGAAATACGGTGGTTTTAAAACATGCTTCAATCTGTTTTGGAAGTGGTAATGCAATAGAAGAAGTTTTGTTGGAAGCTGGTTTTCCGGAAGGAGTGTTTCAGAATCTTGAAGTAGGACACAAAGCCGTAAAAGAAATCCTTGAACATGATGCTGTAAAAGGAGTAAGCCTTACAGGAAGCGGAAAAGCAGGAGGTGAAGTAGCTTCAATTGCTGGTTTAAATATCAAAAAATCTTTACTTGAGCTGGGAGGAAGTGATGCATTCATCATTTTTGAAGATGGAGATCTTGAAGCAGCAGCAAAAGCTGGAGCAAAGTCAAGACTTCAAAACTGTGGTCAGACCTGCACAGCGGCGAAAAGATTTATCCTTGATGAAAAGATTGAAGACCAGTTTTTACCGATCTTCATTGAAGAATATAAAAAATATGAAATCGGAGATCCATTCGATAAAGAAACCAAATTAGCAGGAATGGCAAGACCAGACTTAGCCGATGAATTAGAAGCTCAATTCAACAGAGCATTGGAGAATGGAGCCGAAATTATTCTTCCTTTGGAAAGAATTTCAGAGAACCAATTTAAGCCTGGTTTAATAAGAGTTAAAGAAGGTAATCCAATTCTCAAAGAAGAGCTTTTTGGGCCTCTTGGAATGGTGATGATTGCAAAGGATGCTGAAGAAGCATTACAGATTGCTAATGATATTCCTTTCGGACTTTCAAACTCCGTTTGGACTCAAAATAAAGAGCGCCAGTTATTCTTTATCGAAAACCTTGAATCAGGAACCGTTAATATCAATAGAATGACCAGTTCTGACCCTCGTTTCCCTTTTGGTGGATCCAAGGCTTCCGGATATGGAACAGAGCTGTCTTTACACGCTTTAAAAGAGTTTGTAACAGCAAAGACCATCGTAGGAAACTAAAACCTAAAATTGTCGTTCCGAGGGATGGAGGAATCTCTGTGATTCTTCAATTCACTACGTTTCGTTCAGAAATCGAAGATTCGACGTAGTCAATGACAAATTATTTTTTTTAAATATACCGAGATAATCTATACTCTTTACATTATAAAAATAAAAACTCCCGGAAATTAATTTCCGGGAGTTTTTTTATGTTTAGACAAAAAGTAATTTTGCTTATTGCTTATTGCTTATTGCTTATTGCTTATTGCTTATACTGTTGTTAATCTCAACGTATTCGTTTTACCACCTTCATACGATGGAGTCGCATTGATGTTAATAACGAAGTCACCTGTTTCGATATACCCGTAATTATGCGTTAACATATTTACCTGGATAATTGTCTCATCAGTAGACTTCTTCATATCGTAATAGTAAGCGTGAACACCCCAAAGAAGGTTCAGCATGGTAATTACTCTTCTGTTACCACTGTATACAATGATGTGAGAGTTGGGTCTGTGAGCTGCAAGCTGGAAAGCTGTATAACCAGAATGAGTCAATGTAACGATAGCAGAAACATTTGTTGTTTTTGCAATTCTTACCGCTGCAAGACATACTCTGTTCGTGATGAATCTCTCATCGATGCAGTTGTAGTCTTTTTCAATCGGTTCGTTTTTGTGTTGGTAGAAGTGAGTGGTTTCAATGTTTTTCACAATTTTAGCCATGTTTTCTACCACCTGTACCGGATATCTACCTACAGAAGTTTCACCTGAAAGCATTACCGCATCAGCACCGTCCAATACAGAATTAGCCACATCATTTACTTCCGCTCTGGTTGGTGTTAAGCTGTTAATCATCGTTTCCATCATCTGAGTCGCGATAATTACTGGCTTAGAATAGAATCTTGCTTTCTCTACCAGATTTTTCTGGATTGCAGGAACTTCTTCCATTGGAACTTCAACTCCTAGGTCACCACGGGCAACCATTAGTCCGTCACATTCCAATAAGATTTCTTCAATATTTTTAACCCCTTCAGGCTTTTCAATCTTCGCGATAATTGGAGTTTTGAATTTACCGTTTGGATGTTTTGCAATTAATTCTTTCAGGTCAATGATATCCTGAGCATGACGTACAAAAGAAAGAGCGATCCAGTCTACCTCCATGTCAAGCATGAAATTAGCGTCCTGAATATCCTTTTCTGTCAAAGCAGGAAGAGAAACATTTGTGTTAGGTAGATTAACTCCTTTTTTAGAACTTAACGGACCTCCCTGAATGGTTTTTGCTTTTACAGTATCTATTTCATTGGTTTCGATAACCTCCAACATTAGTTTTCCATCATCAATAAGGATTCTTTCCCCTACTTTTACATCCTGTGGAAACTGTTGATAAGTCATATAAACCTTGGTAGAGTCTCCTTCCATCTTTTCATTAGTGAAAGTAAGAATATCTCCAGGGTTCAGATATGATCCTTCTTTTACGACACCTACTCTTAGTTTAGGCCCCTGAAGGTCTCCTAAGATACCCACTGAATAACCGTACTCGTTGTTTAGCTCTCTAATTATTTCAATATTCTTTCGAACTAAGTCGTAATCTGCATGGGAAAAATTTATTCTGAAAATATCAACACCCGCCTTCATCAGATCTAACATTACCTCCTTCGATGACGAAGCAGGCCCTAGTGTTGCGATAATTTTTGTCTTCTTTAAATACTTATTCATAATACTGGATAATTTGATAAAGTTCCTCATCAGAACTCAGTGTATAATCTTGAATTGGAAACACAAGATTTTCAGGGAGCAAAATTACGGAAAAATCAGGAAACTGATCCGAACTATGTAGAATATATTCCACATCTACCTGATTATTTAATAAAAATTTAATGTTTTCTTCTTCTGTAAAGAGCTCGGTTTGAACTTTTTTTTGTTTACTTTCAGAAGATGTATTTGAAATAAAGGTGAAACAGGTCTTGGAAAACTTATGATAAGCCTCAAACCTTGGGAAAAAATAATCATAATAATCTCCGTGAAAGACCAGGTCTTTTTTTCTTGAAAAACTGAGATTGTTTAGTTGATTTATTTTGTAGAAAAACTCATGAGCGGGTATATCTTTTGCTAATCTTACCAATCCTATGGCAATATCTTCAAATTCTATATCATCAAGATCATAAAGCTTTTGAATTTCCAAGTATGTTTTCTTTTTTATTTAAAATATAAAAAGCCCTCTGTGCTGCCTTTTCTTCAGCCTTTTTCTTGGAGGTTTCTGTGGCATTGGCAATCTTTTCATCTCCCAGCCATACATGACAACGAAACATGACTGCCTTATTAGCCTGTATTTCCTCGCAGGTTTCGTACTTTATATTTACCTTCTTCTTCTGGCTCCATTCGAGCAGGAGGCCTTTGTAGCTGACAATTTTATTCTCAAGTTTGTTAATTTCAGAAGGCGTCAGTAGTTTTTCCAAAATGATCTTTCTACAAGCTTCATAATGGAAATCCAAATAAACAGCGCCAATCAGGGCTTCAAATAAATTGCCGGTGATATTCTCTCCTAAAGCTGACGAATTATTCTGCTTTTGCAGAAGATCTGTAAGTTTAAGATCTTCGCCTAATTTATTAAGATTTTTCCTATTAACAATCTTAGATTTCATTTGCGTCAGATACCCTTCATTGGCCTGAGGATAGGTCTGGAACAAATGACAAGAAATAATTGTACCCAAAACAGAATCCCCCAAAAATTCAAGCCTCTCGTAATTGCTGTCTTGATTTTTAGAAGAATTTTTTAAAGAAAAAGCCTCGCGGTAAAGAGCAATATTTTGTACCTCTGTACCTAAAACTCTTCTAAGCTCGGTACTGAGGAAATAATCTCTTTCCGTTAATTGTCTTTTTCTTTTTTTGAGAAGGAATTTAGAAAAGTATTTCTGTAACTCCATTCATTGAATTTAGATTTTCTTAAATAGAACGCAAGCATTATGCCCGCCAAATCCAAAAGTATTGCTCATGGCTACTTTTACATCTTTCTTCACGGCAGTATTAAACGTAAAGTTTAGTCTGCTGTCTATCTTTTCATCATCAGTAAAATGGTTGATGGTAGGAGGAACAATACCATGAATAATAGTTCCTAACGCAGCGATAGCCTCAATAACACCGGCAGCTCCTAGAAGGTGGCCTGTCATTGATTTTGTAGAATTAATCTGAATGTCAAAAGCATGCTCGCCTAATAATTTCGAAATTGCATTGGATTCTGCGATATCTCCTAATGGAGTAGAAGTACCATGCATGTTGATATGATCTACTTCATCAGCAGTTAAACCTGCATCTTCCAAACAGTTTTTCATTACCAGATAAGCGCCAAGACCTTCAGGATGTGGAGCCGTCATATGATATGCATCTGCACTCATACCGCCTCCTAATAATTCTGCATAAATTGTAGCACCACGTTTTACAGCGTGCTCATATTCTTCAAGAACAATACATCCAGCACCTTCACCTAATACAAATCCATCTCTGTCTTTGTCGAAAGGTCTTGAAGCTGTTGTAGGATCATCGTTTCTTGTAGAAAGTGCCATCATTGCATTAAATCCACCGACACCACTTGCTGTTACGGCTGCTTCAGAGCCCCCGCACACAATTACGTCTGCTTTTCCTAATTGGATAAGCATCTTGGAATCAATTAAAGCATTTGCTGAAGATGCACATGCAGATACTGTAGTATAATTAGGTCCGTGGAAACCATATTCAATTGAGATCTGACCAGGCGTCATATCTGCAATCATTTTAGGAATAAAGAAAGGGTTAAATCTAGGAATTTCGGTATTAGCCCATCCTAAAACTTCCGTTTCAAATGTTTCCAGACCTCCGATTCCGGAGCCCCAAATTACACCAACTCTGTTTTTATCTACATTATCTTCAATAATTCCAGAATGTTCTACTGCTTCTCTAGCAGCAACAAGCCCCAATTGAGTGTTTCGGTCCATTTTTTTAGATTCTTTCTTATCGAAATGCTGCAATGGATCGAAGTTTTTCACTTCACAAGCGAACTTGGTTTTAAAGTTTGTGGCATCAAAAAGAGTAATCGGAGCGGCTCCGCTCTCACCTTTCACAAGATTTTCCCAGTATTCTTTTGCATTATTTCCAATTGGCGTTATTGCTCCAAAACCTGTTACAACTACTCTTTTTAATTCCATAAACTTTGTTTAATTTCTTTTTGTTGAAGAATATTATTTATTTACTACTTCTTCGATGTAAGCGATAGCGTGTCCTACAGTAGTAATTTTTTCAGCTTGATCATCAGGGATTTGAATGTTAAATTCTTTTTCAAATTCCATGATTAACTCAACTGTATCTAGTGAATCTGCTCCTAAATCGTTAGTGAAGCTAGCTTCAGGAGTTACTTCTGTTTCTTCAACGTCAAGCTTATCAGCGATGATAGCTTTTACTCTTGATGCAATGTCTGACATAGTAAATTATTTTTTTAATTGTTAGATGGTGCAAATATATAAAATTCTTGACGATAAAACATTTTTTTACTCTTTTTTGTGGACAGAGGGCTTTCATTTTATATCAGCTAAGTTTAGTCTTTTAGTTTTCAGCTATTTATATTTGATTGTATTATAAGGGTTTAATTTTAAATTTCTGATAGACGGACTTATTTGCTGGTCAAAATGTTTAAAAAAGGTTAAGTTTTGTCTTTTTCAAAGCAAAAATGAATGAAAAGTTGACGCTTTTTTACCTATATTTGTGTGTTATGAAATTAACACGTTAGCTTTTTTGAATTAACAAATCACTTTTTTGTAAAGAATGGCTTGTAGCTATTCTATTTATTTCTATTGTTATATTTAAAAGCTAAAAAATGAAAAATTTCTTTGAAAGTCCTTTCAAAGGCAAAATCATACAAAATCACATTCAGAATCCCAATATTATCGCCGGTAAATATTCCTATTATTCTGGGTATTATCATGGACATTCCTTTGACGATTGCGCCCGTTATCTTCTTCCTGACAGAGGTGATGTAGATAAACTCATTATTGGCTCCTACAGTTCCATAGGTAGTGGGGCTAGTTTTATTATGTGTGGAAATCAGGGGCATCGTTACGACTGGATTTCGAGCTTTCCTTTCTTTTATATGTCAGAAGTAGAGTGTTTTCAAAATAGTAAAGATGCGTTTGAGTTAGCAGGATATACAGTTATTGGAAATGATGTCTGGATTGGTACAGAGGCCATGGTGATGGCTGGAGTTAAAATTGGTGATGGAGCAGTGATTGGAAGCCGGACATTGATAACTAAAAATGTTGAGCCTTATACAATTGTAGCAGGGAATCCTGCGAAGCCCATCAGGAAAAGATTCAGTGAACATCATATTGAATTGCTGCTTGAGATGAAATGGTGGGATTGGGATGAGAATGTTCTTGCAGGTGCTGTACCCATACTTTGTTCAGCAGATATTGATTTACTATATGAATTCTATAAGAAGATAAAATAATACTGAAGAGGCTATCTCTTTTGAGACAGCCTCTTTGTGTTTATGTGGAGTTGGAGGGATTCGAACCCTCGTCCAAACAAGCAATACATAAGCTTTCTACATGCTTATTCTACCATTGGTTTTCGATTGAAAGCAGAGGATAGACACCCAACTTCCAACTTATCTTCTGAGGTTTTCGAATTTCAGCCGAAGCTTCTGAAACCTTATTTCCGCATTCCTATATCCCAGGATCAAACGCCGCAGAACAGAGCATTTGTGGAATATCTTGCTTCCCTACTAAAATCTTCGGGAAAACGCTTGATCTACTATACTTCGATATTAAGCTGCAAGAGCGAACTCTTCGTTGCCAGTTAAAATTTTGTAGCAAGGGATTATAGAGATCGCGCTACGGTTCTCTGCATGCTTACTTACCCATTGGTCTTGCTGTCGAAACCAGTCAACCCCAAGAATAAAGTGAATGCAAAGATAGTGCTTTTTGTTCATATTTCATTCATGTATGTTATTTTTGATGATCACAACTCTAACTAATAGGTGGGTGATATTAAAAAAAAGCAGCAGAGGATTTTTGCTAAATAGAAGAGTTTCAGGGAATCAAATCCATATTATAAAAAAATGTATGATGATTGTGGATAAAATTATTTTTCATGACAACGCCTTTTAACACTGTGTTTTTTAGACTAAAAAGAAATAAAGAATGATTGTTTGTCGTAATATATTTTGTATTTCAAGAGAAAAATGTCTAGTTTTGCAATCCAAAATGAGATGTAAAATATGTTAATAATTCCAGTTAAAGATGGTGAATCCATCGACAGAGCTTTAAAAAAATACAAAAGAAAATTTGATAAAACAGGTACAGTTCGTCAATTAAGATCTAGACAAGCGTTTATCAAGCCTTCTGTAACTTTGAGACAATCTAAGTTGAAAGCTGCTTACAAGCAAAGAGCACTTAGCAAGGAAGAGCAGGCTTAAGAATTTTTCTTAAACACATATTAATTCACTTCTTAAATTCTTATATTTGAGAAGTGAATTTTTATTTTATATCCCATGACGCTGGAAAAGTTTTTAGAATACTTACAATTCGAAAAAAGGTACTCTCCTCATACCATTACAAGCTACAAAAAAGACCTTGAAGACTTTTCCTATTTCTATCTCAGAACAGAATCTTCCGACGATATTTCCAAAGCCAATAAAAAGATCATCAGAAACTTTATTGTTGATCTTAGCGAAAACAATATTTCTAAAAGAAGTATCAATAGAAAATTATCCTCTCTCCGTAGTTTTTATCTTTTCCTTCTAAAGATAGGTGAAATTAAGGTTTCTCCTACCGAAGGGGTGTCTTCTCTGAAATTCTATGCAGAGAAGCAAATTCCCATGTCTAAAGAAGAAATGGAAGATCTTAATGACAAGATACTGGAACAGACTCCCGATATCCTGGAAAAATGCATTATGGAAGTCCTTTATCAGACCGGAATGAGAAAAGCAGAGCTTTGTGGCCTGATATTTGAAAATGTTAATATAGACGGAAATGAATTAAAAGTAATAGGGAAGGGGAATAAACAAAGAGTGATTCCTATTTCTGAAGACTTGTCTGTACTTCTTAAAAATTATTTGGAAATAAGAAAGCCGCAGACAGAATATCAAGTCTATTTTTTTGTGAATAAGAAAGGGAAAAAACTCAACGAAAAATTTGTTTATGTGGTAGTTAATAAGTACCTTAGTCTTGTAACAACAAAAGAGAAAAAAAAGTCCTCATATCCTTCGTCATAGCTTTGCTACACACGTGTTGGACAATGGGGCGGAGATCTCCAAAGTAAAAAAAATATTAGGGCATTCCAGTCTTGCCAGTACTCAAGTCTATACGAATGCTAATATTGAACAATTGAAAAAAGTGTTTAATCAAGCTCACCCTCGAGCATCTAAAAAAGAAGAATTATGAAGATTTCAGTTCAATCAATTGGTTTAACTCCACACGAACCACTAGAATCACACATCGACAAAAAAGTAAGCAAGCTCGATACATTCTATGATAAAATTCAAGAGTGTAAAGTATTTCTGAAAGTAGAAAATAATGCTGATAAAGCTAATAAAACAGCTGAGATTATTTTGGCGGTTCCAGGAGATGATATCGTCGTAAAGAAGACATCTGCAAGTTTTGAAGAAAGTTTGGATCTTTGTGTTGATACAGCTAAAAAGCTATTAATCAAGAAAAAAGAAATGGCGTAGAAAAAAAAGTTAAAAAAAGTTTATAAAATATTTGAGAATTCAAAAAATCCGTTCTATATTTGCACTCGCAAAAAAGGAACAGCGATCTTTTGAATTCTTTTTTATATTTGCCTCCATAGCTCAGTTGGCCAGAGCACGTGATTTGTAATCTCGGGGTCGTGGGTTCGAATCCCTCTGGAGGCTCATAAAAATATAAATCTTTGGGGAGATTCCAGAGTGGCTAAATGGGACTGACTGTAACTCAGTTGCTTCGGCTTCGTAGGTTCGAATCCTGCTCTCCCCACTTATATTTTTTGAAAAAAAAGTTTGCAAGATTAAAAAATAATTCTTAGTTTTGCACAGCGTTTACCAATGGTTTTGTAAACAAAATCGCGGAAGTAGCTCAGTTGGTAGAGCGTCAGCCTTCCAAGCTGAATGTCGCGGGTTCGACCCCCGTCTTCCGCTCAACAAAATCAATATTTAAATTGATTTTTTTAACACTGAAATGTGTAGAGTAGAGTTTCTCTATCAGTTTCAGACTAATTGTTAAATTGCCTCCATAGCTCAGTTGGCCAGAGCACGTGATTTGTAATCTCGGGGTCGTGGGTTCGAATCCCTCTGGAGGCTCAATTTAATATAAAATATCTGGGGAGATTCCAGAGTGGCTAAATGGGACTGACTGTAACTCAGTTGCTTCGGCTTCGTAGGTTCGAATCCTGCTCTCCCCACATTTTATATTAGAAAAAAAGTTTGCAGAATTAAAAATTAATTCTTAGTTTTGCAAAGCGTTTACCAATAATTTTGGAGACAAAATTGCGGAAGTAGCTCAGTTGGTAGAGCGTCAGCCTTCCAAGCTGAATGTCGCGGGTTCGACCCCCGTCTTCCGCTCAATAAAAATCACGCTATTCAGTGTGATTTTTTTAATTAATGCCGACTTAGCTCAGCGGTAGAGTGCTTCCTTGGTAAGGAAGAGGTCACGGGTTCAAGTCCCGTAGTTGGCTCTCGAATCTCCCGAATTTCTTCGGGAATTTTTTTTACCCAGATTTTATTATTAATCTTAGATCAAAAAGAAATTTTGATATTGATTAAACAAAATAGTTATACAGTTGTTTAAAAAATGCAAAAAAGAACTTCTTTCTAAAACTTAAATATTATTAAGCAGAGGATAGATTTTATGGTGAAAAAAATTACAGTTTACTATTATTCTCAACTTTTACCTGCAATCAGTAATCATCATAAAAATTTTCGTTACATTCGTGTAAAATAATTTTTGATGAATATTCTTTTATTAGAAGACGATCTCATTCTTTCTGCAGAACTTTGCCGGTTTTTAGAATCCAATCATTTTACCTGCGATAAAATCTATGATGGAGAAACTTTTCTTCGCCAGATTAAAAATAATTCTTATGATCTATACCTGCTTGACATCAATGTTCCCAAAATAAATGGACTGGATGTCTGCCAGACGATTCGTTCTTTTGATAAAAGTACTCCTATCATTATCATCTCCGCCTATGGAGATATTTCGGATAAAAAAGATGCCTTTACCCGATTGGCCGATGATTACCTGGTAAAACCTTTCCAGTTTGAAGAACTTCTTTTAAGGATCAATTCTCTGTTGAGAAGAAAAATGCCTTCAGATACTTCTGATCAGGATATCATCAGAGTGGATGACCTTATCATCAATAAAACAGAACAGAAAGTATATCGTGGAGGAAATGAAATAACCCTTACGTTAAAAGAATTCCAATTATTGGTGTATCTGGCAGAAGCGCAGGGAAGAACTGTTTCCAAACAACAGATTACTGAACATGTGTGGGAACATAACTTCAATACGAATACCAATACAGTAGAGGTATACATTAATTTCTTAAGAAAAAAGATCGACAAAGATTTTAAAATAAAATTGATCCATACCCGTTCCGGTTTTGGATATTATTTAAGCCCATTATAAATGTCTTTAAAAAGAAAGATAGCTTTAACAATCAGTATCGCCTTTTCATTGCTTTTTGGAATGGTGATGGCCGTGATTTATTTATCTTTCAATGATTTCAGAAGGGATGAATTTAAAGAAAGATTCAGACAGAGACTGGAATTTACAACTCATTTTATTTCGAAGTCTAAAGATTTTGAGGAAGAAGCCCCTATTTTTTTCAATGAAAACTCAGATAATATTCTTTTGAATGAAAAGATTTTAATTTTCAATGACCAGAAAGAATTAATCTACAGTACCATTAAAGACCGTAATGTTACCTGGGACAGTGCAATGCTTAAGGAACTGGACAGAAAGAAGATTATTTACACTGAAAAAACCGTTCCTGAGATTTATGCAGCCTTGAGAAACATTAATGGTGAAAACTATTATATTCTTACGAGTGCATTTGACACCAACGGAAAATCAAAGTTAGGATTCCTGAAATATCTTTTGATTACGGCCTATGTAATGAGTACACTCCTTATTGGCTTTTTCAGCTATTACTTTGTGGAAAAGTTTCTTCGTCCTTTGGAAGATCTGAACAAGGAGATTTCAGAAGTGACTGCTCATAAATTAACCACGCAGATCTCCTGTGCAGGAATCTAATGATGAAGTAAATGTTCTTGCAAAATCCTTTAATACGATGATTGTGCGGCTTAATGATGTCTTTCAGTCACAGAAAGATTTTACAGCAAGTGCTTCTCACGAAATAAGGACTCCTATTACAAGAATGGCATTTCAATTGGAAAACCTGATTAAATTTGAAGAACATTCTCCTAAGACATTGTCTTCATTGCAGCAAATCCAGCGGGATGTTTACCAGTTGTCGGATTTGACGAATTCGCTATTATTGCTTACTAAGTTTGATAAAGAAAATATTCAGAGTATTTATGAAGATGTAAGGATAGATGAAGTGATTTTCGAAGCCTTCGAAGGGGTGGAAAAAAGTTATCCGGAGCTTAAGCTGGATTTTCTCATTGCCGAAGAAACTTCTGAAAATGCTTTTCTTACCATTAGCGGGATCCAATCATTATTGGTAATTGTTTTTATTAATTTATTTAAAAATGCAGCGGTTTATTCTGACACTACAGAAGTGAAACTACTGATAACCGAAACGAGCAATAATCTGAGTGTTGACGTGATTTCCCATGGTGCGACCATTTCGGAAGAAGAACAGGCGAAGTTATTTGAAGCTTTTACAAGAGGAAATAATGCTCAGAATATTTCAGGTTCCGGTTTAGGATTGAGAATTGTTAAAAGAATTCTTGAATATCATGATGCAGATATTTTTTATTCTTCTCCTGAAGAGAACATGAATCAATTCACCGTGGTTTTTAAAAAATAAATTTTCATAGTTATTAATTATCCTTAAAAGATGTTACCACTTTAGTTAAACTTCGGATTAAATTTTCAAGTAAAAATTCAATCATTGGAGAAAAATTACATGTCCTATAGGGTAACAATCTTATCTCAAATAGCCTGTTTAAGCTGATTTTAATATTTTTTTAAGCCTCATTTAAGTTTCTTTTAAGCACATCCGAGCAATTTTGTAATTTAAAAAGAAAATAATGAACAGAATTGCAGTGCTGTGCCTGGCCGTTTCCTCATTCATGGCGGCACAACAGCAAATGTCTCTTTTGGACTGCGAAGAAGCCTTCCAGAAGAACAATCTTCAGCTGCTCGCCGAACAATACAACATCAATATGGCTGATGCTGATATCCTGCAGGCCAAGATCTGGGAATTGCCACAATTGAGCGGGCAGTTCAATGCTTACAACCCGCAGGGCAAAAAGTTTTTTGATGTAGGACATTCAAAAGGAGCAGGCATTACCCAGTTAATTTATATGGGAGGCAAAAAGAAAAATGAAATTGCCTTTGCAAAATCAAACAAAGAACTGGCCCAGCTTCAGTTTTCCCAACTTCTTGTGGATTTGAGAGCCCAGCTTCGTACCACTTATTTTAATCTTTATTACGAAAAATTAAAGCTTGACAATACAGATAAGCAATTAGGGTATATGAATGACCTGTTGAGTGCCTATCGTGTACAGTCGGCGAAGGGAAATGTTTCTCTTAAGGATGCGGTAAGGCTGCAAAGCCTCGTCATCCAGCTGAATCATGACAAGCTTGAGATCAATAAAAATATTCTCGGTTTCGAACAGAATTTGAAAGTTCTTACCGGGATTTCAGAAGATATAGAACCTTTGATGCCTGAATCTGAAGCCAAAGAGGCATTGGTGGCCCAGCCTTTTGGGAATGAAGATGAGTTGAAAGCTAAGGCATTGGAAAATAACGCTGATTATCGATATAATTTGAAATTAGTGGATAGCAGTAAGCTTTATGCTCAATGGCAGAAATCAATGAATATACCAGATATTAATGTTGGAGCAGCATGGGATCAAGCCGGAGGAACTTTTAACAATGAAGCGAACCTGACATTAGGGATTCCTTTACCATTATGGAGAGTGAATCAGGGAAATGTGGAAAAAGCCAATTATGCTATTCAGCAGAACCAAAAAAATGCAGACTTTCAGAAACTAACCCTTGAAACCAAAGTACAGGCTGCCTATAAAACCTGGAAAGCACAGTATGATCAGCTCGTAGATATCAAAACAACGGACCTTCAGAATATGGATCTGGTGTATAACGGGATGGTGACCAACTTTAGAAAAGGAAATGTAAATCTCATTGAATTTACTGATTTTATGGACAGCTATCGTGAAACTGCACTTCAGATCTATGATATGAAAAACGAGATTATGCAGGCGGCAGAACAACTTAACCAATTAGTACAAACGAAAATCTTCTATTAAACAATGAAAACTTATATTATCCCAGTATTGATGATTTTATCATTAATAGCTTGCTCAAAAAAAGACGAAGAGAAAACAAACCAGGCTAAAAAAGGTTTTGAACTCAGTAATACCATGTTGAATTCTATCTCTCTGGCAAAAGTTGAACAAAAGAATATAGAAGATGAATACAGCTTTTACGGGAAAATTTCTGCAGATAAAAACAGTTATATAGATGTTTACCCATTGGTAGGTGGAAATGTAATGAGTGTAAATGTAGAACTTGGAGATTATGTAAGAAAAGGGCAGGTACTCGCAACTATCAGAAGTACAGAGCTTGCAGAAATTCAAAAAGACGTGAGTGATGCTAAGACTGACCTTGTAGTAGCTAAAAACAACGTTAGGGTTGCGAAAGAACTCTATGAAGGAAAACTGAATACAGAAAGAGATGTATTGGAAGCAAAAAGCCAGCTTCAGAAGGCCGTAGACCAGTTACAGAGAGCGACCGCAGTAAGCACTGTTTATAATGTGAAATCAGGAAATATATACAGTGTAGTAGCACCTATTAATGGATATATTGTTCAGAAAAGTATCAATAAAGATATGCAGCTTAGAAGCGACCGAAGCGAAAATATCTTCGATGTGGCTAATACAACCAATGTATGGGCAATTATGAACGTTAACGAATCGGATATTGACAAAATCAGCCTTGGAATGAGAGCTCAGGTATCTACTCTCTCTTATCCGGACAAAGTTTTTGATGGAAAAATTGATAAAATATTTAAAATCATTGATCCACAAACCAATGCCATGCAGGCAAGAGTCGTTCTGGATAATGCCAATGGGCTGTTGATCCCGGACAGTAAAGCCACCATAAAAGTTTCCAGCCTGGAAAGCAATACCATGCTGACTGTTCCTTCCAAAGCTGTAATTTTCGATGACAACAAAAGTTTTGTGGTCGTTTTTAAATCCAGAACTGATGTGAAAGTAAGAGAAGTGAAAGTACAGAAACAGGTAGGTGATGTTACTTACATCGCAGATGGTCTTAAAGAAGGAGAAGAAGTAATTACCAATAACCAGCTTTTAATATACCGTTCCCTGAACAGTTAAAATTGAAGTGATTTAAAATAATTCTTTCAACGGCTTTTTTAGGTCATCAATGTATCTATCATGAATAAATTCATAAAAAATATAATCGCTTTTTCATTAAAGAATAAAGCATTTACATTTATCTGGGTGGCTATTTTAGCGATTGCCGGGTTCATAAGTTTCAAAAACATGCCTATTGAAGCTTTTCCGGATGTTACCAATACCCAGATTGTAATCATTACCCAATGGAATGGGCGTAGTGCAGAAGAAGTAGAACGCTTTGTTACTACCCCCATAGAATTGGCCATGAGCCCGGTTCAGAAGAAAACCAGTGTGAGAAGTACCACTATGTTTGGGCTTTCCATTGTTAAAATTCTGTTTGATGATGGGGTGGATGATACTTTTGCCAGAAATCAGGTCAATAACCAATTAAGAACCATTAGCCTTCCTGACGAGGTAGACCCTGAAGTGCAGCCACCCTACGGGCCAACCGGAGAAATTTTCAGATATACACTGGAAAGTAAAACAAAAGATTCCCGTAAACTGCTTACCCTGCAAAACTGGGTGATAGACCGTGCCTTAAGAGGTGTTCCCGGAGTTGCTGATATCAACGTTTTCGGTGGACAGGATAAAGTATTTGAATTAAGTATTGATCCCAGAGCTCTGGATAAATATAATTTAACACCGCTTCAGGTGTATGATGCTGTTACCAAGAGTAACCTGAATGTTGGAGGAGATGTGATCGAAAAAAACGGACAGGCTTATGTGGTAAGGGGAATTGGTTTGGTGAAATCTATTACAGATATCGGAAATATCACCATTCAGAATGATAGCGGAAACCCAGTCTTGGTAAAAAATGTAGCCGAAGTTCATGAAAGCTCTATGCCTAGAGTAGGACAAGCAGCTCTTAACAAACATGATGATACTGTAGAGGGAATTGTGGTGATGAGAAAAGGGGAGAACCCAAGAGAAGTTCTGGTAGGTGTAAAAGCTAAAATCAAAGAACTGAACGAGAAGATTCTTCCGAAAGATGTAAAAATGGTGACTTTCTACGATAGGGATAACCTGATGGATTTCACTACTAAAACCGTAATGCATAACCTGATTGAAGGAATTGTATTGGTAACAGTGATTGTTCTGATCTTTATGGCAGACTGGAGAACCACATTAATCGTTTCTATCATCATTCCTCTATCCTTATTATTTGCCTTTTTATGCCTAAAACTGGCAGGGATGAGTGCCAACCTGCTTTCTTTGGGAGCTGTAGACTTCGGAATTATCATTGACGGAGCCGTCGTCATGGTGGAAGGACTCTTTGTAATGCTCGACCATAAAGCACATCGATATGGAATGGAAAAATTCAACAAACTGGCAAAAGGAGGTTGGATTAAACAAACTGGAACAGGATTAGGTAAAGCCATTTTCTTCTCCAAACTGATTATCATTACATCATTGATCCCGATCTTTTCATTTCAGAAAGTAGAAGGAAAAATGTTTTCTCCTTTAGCCTTTACTTTAGGATTTGCACTCATAGGAGCATTAATATTTACATTAACGCTGGTACCTGTTCTTTCTCATATCCTTCTCAATAAAAATGTAAAGGAAAAAAATAACCCATTTGTTAATTTCTGGGACAGAATTGTATTAAAAGGTTTCAATCTAACCTTTAAGCATAAAAAGACGAGCATGATCGTTGCCATCTCATTCCTTGCAGTGACATTGTTTTCCGGAAAATTCCTTGGAACTGAATTCCTGCCGCAGCTTAATGAAGGTTCTCTTTGGATCACTGCAGAAATGCCCATGAGCTCATCATTGAAGGAGTCTCTAAAAACTGCAGATCTTTTGAAAAAGGATATTATGAGTTTCTCAGAAGTAACCGATGTTCTGGCACAGACAGGAAGAAGTAATGATGGTACAGACCCTAATGGATTTGGATTTGTACAGTTTGCTGTAAACCTTAAACCAAGAGAAGAATGGAAACGAAAAATCACCTATGATGAACTGATTAATGAAATAGATAAAAAACTGAGAAGTTATCAAGGGATTACGTTCAATTATTCACAGCCGATTTCAGATAACGTAGCAGAAGCTGTAGCTGGTTTTAAAGCTGAGAACGGAATCAAGATCTATGGTGATAATTTGGAAACTCTGGATAAACTAGCTCATGAGGTATTATCAAAAATTAAAGATGTTGAAGGAGTAAAAGATCCGGGAATCATTAAAAATATCGGTCAGCCGGAAGTAAGTGTGGTCTTAGACAGAGATAAAATGGCGGCTTATGGAGTCATGCCGGCTGATGCACAGGCTGTATTAGAAATGGCTTTTGGAGGAAAAACAGCTTCCGAAATGTTTGATGGAGAAAGGAAATTTCCGATCCGTCTTCGTTATTCTCAAGAATACAGAACCAACGAGAATGATATTGCAGCTTTGATGGTTCCTACCC
This sequence comes from Chryseobacterium capnotolerans, assembly GCF_021278965.1. Classification (NCBI taxonomy): domain Bacteria; kingdom Pseudomonadati; phylum Bacteroidota; class Flavobacteriia; order Flavobacteriales; family Weeksellaceae; genus Chryseobacterium; species Chryseobacterium capnotolerans. Next base: position 228,817 of record NZ_CP065589.1, read on the forward strand.
AGGATGGTGCAAAAATCCCTTTAAAAGAGATCAGTACTATTGTTAAAGATAATGGTGCGGCATTTATTTACAGGGATAATATCAAAAGATATATTGGCGTAAAATTCTCAATCCGTGATCGTGATTTGGGAAGTACTATTGCTGATGCACAGAAAAAAGTGGCTGCCGTTGAACTTCCGGATGGATATTCCTTAGGCTGGACAGGGCAGTTTGAAAACCAACAGCGTGCTTCACACAGATTGGCACAGGTGGTTCCGGTAAGTATTCTGATGATCTTTTTCCTTTTGTTTATTCTATTTGGAAATATGAAGGATTCACTTCTGGTTTTGGCGAATGTTCCGTTTGCCTTAATAGGAGGTATTATTGCCTTGCATTTTACAGGCATCAATTTCGGAATCTCCGCAGGCGTAGGAATGATTGCCCTTCTGGGGATATGTATACAGAATGGTGTTATTTTGATTACAGAGTTCCATCAGAATGTTAAAAACGGGTTGGATATTGATAATGCCATATTGAGTGGAGTAAAATCCAGAACCAGGCCGGTGATTATGACAGCTTTAATGGCTTCAATAGGACTGATGCCGGCAGCTTTATCTACAGGCATTGGATCCGAATCCCAAAAACCTTTAGCCATTGTCATTATTGGCGGTCTTATTACCGCTACAGTGCTTACTCTGCTTATTTTTCCAATTATCTTCTGGATTTTCAACAGGACGAAAAAGCTCAGTCAAATTTAGATTATCTTTCATTTATATTAGTAAGAAGTGCGGAAAACAAAGTTTTCCGCACTTCTGCATTATTGAAATAAAATAGGATGAGTTTAAGTTTAAAATCCTAATCCCACTGTGAAAGCTTTTATGGTATTTGGATAATCTGAAACTGAAGTAGCAGCTCCTGTTGCTGTATTAATAGAGTAAATTTTTGTAGATGAACCTATGGATGCTGCTAAATAGGCTTTTTGGCTCATGCTTCCAATATCGAAACCATTAGCACTTGTAATATTAATTCCTAAAGAGCCTGTTTCTAATAAATTTCCGTTATTAGGAGGATTTTGCTGATATAATTTATCTGTATTGTGATCAATGACAAATAGAGTAGTAGCAGTACTTCCCGCAGAATTATTAGTATAAGCAGCTGCGCTTATCAGGGGACTTCCTGGATTTAATGCAAGATCTACAGCAGCAACTGTTCCGTCGTTAGGATTTAGGCGAAGATTCTGTCCTGTATTGCTTACTACCCTTATTCTGTCCACGGTAGGATTGAAATCGAAACCAAAATCTGTTCCGGAAAGCAAAGTAGAAAAAGGTGAAGTGCCTACAGCTGTAGCAGCACCTGTTCCCAAATTGATGGTATAAATTCTACTTGAACTTCCCAATGCATACAACTGTCCGTTTACAGGGCGGAAATCTATTCCTAAAATATTTTCACCACTTTGTAATCCAGCCACCGTCTTGGAAACAGGCATTGGACTGTTTGGATTGAAAATTTGGAGATTATTAGAATTGTCAATGGCATAGGCTACCGGTTCTGTAGGAATGGCAATATCAATAAGAGCTTGCTGAAGAAAACCTACAAATGTTGCTTTCCCATTATTAAGATCCAGAACATGCAATTTATCACTGAAAGCTAATAGAGCAGTACTGTTATCAAATTTAATATCAAAAGCAGCCTGCCCTGTAAAAGTGGTTCCCACGCTTCCCACTTCCACTAAAGTTCCATTATTGGGAGGATCTTGTTTATATAATTTTCCTAATACCGGATCAATATCATAGAGTATAGTTGAAGCAGTCCCTGCTTTACTGTTTGTGTAAGCTAATCCTGCTATTGAAGGGCCTTCTGTTCCGTTAATATTAGTATCAATAGCGGCAGTAGCTCCTGTTTCCGGATGTATACGCAGATTTTGTCCGGTATTACTCACCAGACGAATTCTGTCAACAGTAGGATTGAAATCAATTGAAGCTATTGTCCCCGAAATCAAAGGAGTAAATGCTGTTGAACTTACAGGTCTTGCTGAAGCGTTGGATGTATTGATTATATACAATTTGCTGGCATTTGATAATGCATATAATTCTCCTGTTGCAGGCCTGAAATCTATGCTTAACAATTTTTCTCCCGATACAACACCTGTTACAGCTGTTTTTGAGGTGAAGGTTTTCGGATTATTAGAATTAAAATAAACAAGCTCATTCATTGCTGTTATTCCGTATACCATAAGATTGGGACCCTGAGGGATGTTTTCTGACTTATAGCTTTCATCTGAATTGTCACACGAAAAAAAAAGTTGTAATGATAAACAGAGCCAAGTAGATGTGTAATAATTTTCTCATAATATTAATATTAGTTGTTGTTTTTGTATCTACGAGAAAAAGATAAAAATGGATTTACTGATAGACATATTTAAGTTTTTTGCCTATATATTGTATTCATAATTAGTAAGATAGTTTATATTTTTAATAAAACATTTCTAAGGATTTTTTTCAATAAAGAAAAATGTGTAAATTTGCAGTCTCAATGCATCGAAATATAAGGTTTGTCCTTCATTGGATGAGAATATTGAAAGTTTTTTGAATAAAAAGTTTTTGGTATTTAAAAATTCATTATATTTGCACACCGAAAATTTGAAAAACAATAAATAAATAATTTTAAATCATGGCAAAGGAAACGTTTAATCGTAACAAACCACACTTGAACATTGGTACTATTGGTCACGTTGACCATGGTAAAACTACTCTTACAGCTGCTATTTCTGCTGTATTAGCTAGCAAAGGTCTTGCTGAGAAAAAAGACTTCTCTTCAATTGACTCTGCTCCAGAAGAAAAAGAAAGAGGGATCACTATCAATACTGCTCACATCGAGTATGAAACTGTAAAAAGACACTATGCTCACGTTGACTGTCCAGGTCACGCCGACTATGTTAAGAACATGGTAACTGGTGCTGCTCAGATGGATGGAGCTATCGTAGTATGTGCTGCAACTGATGGTCCAATGCCTCAAACTAGAGAACATATCCTACTTTGCCGTCAGGTAAACGTACCTAAGATCGTTGTTTTCATGAACAAAGTTGACATGGTGGATGATCCAGAATTGTTAGAGCTTGTTGAAATGGAACTTAGAGATCTATTAGCTACTTATGACTTTGATGGAGATAACTCTCCAGTAATCCAAGGTTCAGCTCTTGGAGCACTTACTGCAGCTACTAACGGTGACTCAGAAGATAAGTGGTTCAAAACTGTTGAAGCTCTTATGGATGCAGTTGATGAGTGGATCGATGAGCCAGTAAGAGATACTGATAAGCCATTCTTGATGCCAATCGAAGACGTATTCTCTATTACAGGTAGAGGTACTGTAGCAACTGGTAGAATCGAGGCTGGTGTAATCAACACTGGTGATCCAGTTGATATCGTTGGTATGGGTGAAGAAAAATTAACTTCTACTATTACAGGAGTTGAGATGTTCAGAAAAATCCTAGACAGAGGTGAAGCTGGTGATAACGTAGGTCTATTGTTGAGAGGTATTGAAAAAACTGACATCAAGAGAGGTATGGTAATCGCTAAGAAAGATTCTGTGAAGCCACACAAAAATTCAAAGCATCTGTTTATATCCTTTCTAAAGAAGAAGGTGGACGTCACACTCCATTCCACAACAAGTACCGTCCTCAGTTCTACGTAAGAACTACTGACGTTACAGGTGAGATCTTCTTACCAGAAGGTGTAGAAATGGTAATGCCTGGTGATAACTTAGAGATCACTGTAGAATTGTTACAACCAATCGCTCTTAACGAGGGTCTTAGATTCGCGATCAGAGAAGGTGGTAGAACAGTTGGTTCAGGTCAGGTTACTGAAATCTTAGACTAATCATCTTAAAATAAATTAAGCTTCCGAAAGGAAACTCTCGGAAGCTTTTTAACTACGGGCATCGTCCAATGGTAGGATACCGGTCTCCAAAACCGTTGATCAGGGTTCGAATCCTTGTGCCCGTGCAAATATAAATTATGAGTTCATTTGTCGATTTTTTAAAAGGTTCTTATAACGAATTCAGACATAAAGTTGAATGGCCAAAATGGGCTGACCTTCAGTCGTCTACAATTGTAGTAACTATTGCGACAGTGATCTTGGCTTTATTTACTTTTGGAGTTGATGAATTGTTTTCTAAAGCAATCAGCAACATCATTGGTATGCTAATCAACTTGTTCAATTAATTATAAAAGTATTTTCCCAAAATGAGCGAATTGAAATGGTATGTGCTGAAAGCAATCAGCGGACAGGAAAATAAAGTGAAAAACTATATTGAGACAGAAATCAAACGTTTAGGGTTTGAGCAGTACGTTACTCAAGTGGTTATTCCTATGGAAAAGGTTATTCAAATTAGAAACGGTAAGAAAGTTCCTAAAGAAAGACCTTACTATCCTGGATACTTGATGATTGAAGCTGAACTGATGGGAGAGATTCCTCACGTGATCAAAAACATCCCAGGTGTTATTTCTTTCTTAAGTTTAACAAAAGGAGGTGATCCTGTTCCAATGAGAAAATCAGAAGTGAACAGAATGCTTGGAAGAATGGATGAACTTTCAGAATTCGCAAGCGACGTTGAGATTCCATATGTAGTAGGTGAAAACGTAAAAGTGATCGATGGTCCTTTCAACGGATTCAATGGTACAGTTGAGAAGATTCTTGAAGACAAAAAGAAAATTGAAGTTTCTGTATTGATCTTCGGTAGAAAAACTCCAATGGAACTAAGCTACATGCAGGTAGAAAAAGTATAATACTTACTTATATAAAATATAGAAAGACCACTTAATAGTGGTCTTTTTTCGTTTATTTCTATTCTCGAAAACTGATTATTAGGATCATATCAAGAACAAGCTATAAATCGGATCAGTCTCAAAAGTTGGGGGGAATGTTAAGTTGGTGTATCTTTGAATTATGTTAAGCGATCAGGAACTTCTTAAATTACTACTTCCAGAATTTTTAGTTGAAAACTTTGATATCCTCAAAGCAGAAGAACATAATGGTGAACTTCATATCTATTTTGAAGAAAAAAACAGTATTCCACAAGAATTTAAAGAACGGCAGTTGGAATCAAAGGGTTTTCTCGCTGAGATTATTGTTGATGATTATCCATTACGGGGTAAAATCGTAAAACTCCATGTGAAAAGAAGAAGATGGACCGATAGGTCATCAGGAGAAATCCTTCAAAGAGATTGGCAGCTTGTATCGAAAGGCACCCGCATGACTAAAGACTTTGCGGGTTTCTTAAAAAAATTAGCCGATACTAAAGCTCTTCCCCTGAAGGTCATCGCAGAGTTCTTTGGAGTTAAGGCAAAGACTTTTCAAAGACAATATAAAAATACACTCAGCCAATACAAAGACTGGAAATACAGAGATCATGCAGATCAGTGGGTTGTTTATCCTGACAATCTTTCAGATTCTTTATCTTTAGATGAAGTGGCTTTATCTGATGGAGAACTTTATACAGTCCTTACCTCTAAGAAAGCAAAAGGACAAAAAGGTAGTATTGTGGCTATTATAAAAGGTACTCAGAGTGATTTTATCATAGAGCATCTTTTGAAAATCAACAGAAGGCTTCGGATGATGGTAAAAGAGATTACTTTGGATATGGCCGGTTCAATGAAGCGTATTGCGAAAAGATGCTTTCCCAATGCCTGCCTGGTGGTAGACCGTTTTCATGTTCAAAAGCTAGCGATAGAAGCTCTGCAGGAAATCAGGATCAAATATCGTTGGGAAGCTATTGAAATGGAAAATTCTTTTGAAGAGCAATATCCTGAAAGGCAAGTCTTTGAAAACGGAGATACCCGGAAACAACTTCTGGCAAGAAGCAGATACCTGCTTTATAAAAGCCGGGAAAAATGGACTTTATCCCAAAGGCAGAGAGCCTGTATCCTTTTTGCTGAATATCCTGATCTGGAACAAGCTTATCAGTTAACGGATAAACTTAGAAAAATTTATAATCAGAATATTTCAAAATCTATTGCGATGACTAAGCTGGCGCATTGGTTCAAAAACGTTGAAGAAGCCGGATTTAAATCGTTTTCTATCTTAAGAAAAACAGTAATGAATCATTACAGAGATATTTTAAACTTCTTTGATAAAAGAAGCACTAATGCTTCTGCTGAATCTTTTAATGCGAAGATCAAAAACTTTAGATTACAGCTTAGGGGTGTAAAAGACAAAACTTTCTTTCTTTTCAGATTAACCAAACTTTTTGCTTAGCCCCCAACTTTTGTACCTGATCCTATAAATCTTAGGAGCATTGGAGAAATGATAGCATTCAAAAGAGACTGAATGATATCATTAGCCCGTCTTTTCAGTGTATTCATAACCCCAAGCAATTTTAATGGTTTGAACAGTTTATCAAACCAAGCTGCAGATTCTCTCTTTGCTTCCTAATAAATGTAATACCATCAACTTTTTAAACTGATTCGTATTTTACTATTTTAAATGGTTGTCAACTGCATTATTTTCTATAATAATTCAATATTAATAAAAAACCAACCGTTTTTATCTTGTTGTTTAAATTTTTTGTAATTTTTAATTATTTATTTTGTGAAATATATAAATAAGCTAAGGCTTGTTAACCGCTTCTATAGAGCACTTTGCTCTAATTTAATTTTCACTTTTAGGGGATAATTGTCGCTTTCCCCCTATGTTTAAAGGGTTTTTTAGAGATAAATCTAATTTTGCTGGCATAGTTCTTGTAACTTATTGAGCAATCAACCCATAAAACTTATTGTTTTTCTCATTCAGTACACTGTTTACAGGCGTACAGCACATTTAGTGTTTTTAATTAAACCTAAACTGTGATTAAAGAGGTGTGGTTGATAGAACCCTTACAAGCACATAACCGACAATGACAAAAATTATTTCGATGATCCTTTTAATAGGTTCAGCAGTTTTGACGAGCGCACAAGTAGGAATTAATACTGCAAAACCTGAAAAAGAATTAACAGTAAATGGTACGATGAAGACATCCGGTATTGTTTTCAAAAAGCCTATGGAGAAATTGGGCGCTGATGAAAATTATACATTTATTATTAAATCCCCCGCACCGGAAAATAAAATTACGGCTTACAATGATAGTTTTGTACCGAATTCTCCGGCACCAATCAATATCATTCAGTTTAAAATTACCTGTGATCCCTCAGATAAGGATTGGGTAAATGAATTTGATACCAAGATTAATTCTAAAAAATTTCTAGTGGTAATTTCTTCCTTTGGATTTACACAGCCTGTAAGAACAAGTACTGCAGACTGGCTGACCCCGGTTCCTCAGATATTTGCTTATTCAACAGGAAGCACCTGGAAATTAAAAGCGGATTATGAAGGATTTTCCCCAACTTCTAATCTGCCAACCGGAGAATGGACCCTTAATTTGTTGGTTTATGACAGATCTTATGCAAAAGAAATCAACTCAACTCAGGATTTAAAATCTTCTACAACAGGTGCTGCCGTAGCTCCTTTAATTCAATAAAACATTAAAATGAAAAAAATTATAACATTATTCTTTGTCGCGTTAGCTTCTTTAGGCCTGAAAGCGCAAGTAGGAATTAATACAGCCAATCCAAAAGGAACTCTTGATGTAGAAGGGGAGACTTTAGTAGAATCTTATCTTATTGACACAGAAAATGTGACGGCAAGAGGAAATTACTTATTGCTTACCCGTTCAAAAGATACTTCTCCCGTAGGAAAAGTAAAGCTTCTTGATATTACGCTTCGTAATGTAGCACCAGTAAATATGTATACTGTAGTTTTAAAAAACGTTAAACAGGATGAAGTTGTCAACCTAAATACAGGATTGGATGCTGATAAATATGTTGTAGCAATTACAGGAGCTGTTTTTAGTGGAGCGGTTTCTGCAACAACAACATCTACTTCGAGATTATACGGAGCTTATTCTACTGAAGTAACGAAGGTGCAAAAAGGAGGAAAAAATTATCAGGCTATTAACCTAAGTTTTAAAGGGGCAAGTACGGTTTCTTCACAAAACGGAACCTGGACACTAACATTAAATGTATTTGAAAAATCTCTGATAAAGGACTGGGGAACATTTGACGGATCGGTATCTGCCGCAGCGTCTTTTTCCGGAGTATCAACTAATACGCCTCTTGGGCTTCAATAACAAAAACATGATAAGAAAAATTTATATTACAATGATGATAGGTTTGGGTATATTTTTGAATGCTCAGACCGGTAAAGTAGGAATCAAAACAGATAAACCTACGGAAACACTTGATGTAAACGGAAAAACATATACCAACTCTCTATATCTGAGAAATCCGGGAGAACCTACTATGACAGGAGGTAGCTTTCTGGCAACATCAGAAAATGCATTGCAGATTTATGACCCGAATTTAGAAAGCAGTGGATTATTCAATTATATCAAACTTACCCTTACTAATGTTTCAGGCGAAGGGATTGCAGATTATGATACTAAAATAGATGTCAATAACTTCCTTGTTGTACTTCACAACTACTCTTTTAAACTTAGCAATGGTAATACTAATGTTATGCTTGATTATGGTAATAATGGAGTGAATGATAACAAACAGGGATCTCCTGATGTAGTAGCATTTAAAAGTGGGGGAACCTGGCACATCAGAGCAAAATTTACAGACAGTAGAATTATTGCCAATATTTCAGGTGGTCCATCCAGAACGTATAACAACTTTACGGTAGATCTTTATCTGATGGCCTATAAAAGACTTATCACAAAGCATAATATCAGTGATGTTAATGCTGATCTGGGAGGAGCTAATGGCTCTACGCAAACCATTAATAAACCAGCCGGTTTTTAAATAGTAAACACAAAAATATGTATAAAGGAAAAACCAGACTATATCTCAATAGTCTGGTTTTTTATGGTAATATATCATCGCATGGATGTTCTGAATGAAACTAATTGCTGAAATTCAGTTGAATATATTCTTAATTAACAGAAAACTGATTGTATAATATGTGCAGAATATGTAAATTAGAAATATAAACCAAATACAAATTTTAAAGATGAAAAATTATTTACTCTTCTTCTTTTTTTGTGTAAATATAGTATTTGCACAAATGAGTCTGGTCAATATTACTAATTATTGTACAAATCCTAATGTAACCGGAACTTCAATTAATTATACCAATTTTGAAGAAATAGGAAATCTTTTATTGTATCGTACTCCGGGTGATTGCTATTCAACAGCTCCTGAAGGTGCACCATTTAAGATTTGGGCCTATGACGGAATAAATGCACCTTATAGGCTTAAGTTTCCTGATGGAAATGATTTTACCAGTTTACGTAATTTAAAAGATAATGATATCCTTAAAGTAAATGGAAAAGTATACCTGAACTGTATCGCAGCAGATAATTCTAAAACTGGACTATATGTGTTTGACCCTAATGTATCATCTACCTATTTATCAAAGGTTGTAAGTGATAACTTCCCTTATAATTGCAAAGATTTTGAGTCACTGGCAAAATATAATAATGGTATTGTTTATCAGTCTAATATTAACGAAAACTGCTTTTATAATCCTTCTACAAATGCTTCCATACAGCTATTTACGAATGTCAGAGATGGAAATTTTAGCTATGGAGGACGTTATTTTAGTAATGCTGAATTAAATGGTAACTTTTATTTTACAGCAATAAACGATGAGTATACTGGGATGGAGATCAAAAAGTACAACTTTGGTACCAATACCTCTCAAGTTATTGCTAGTACTGCTACAACAATAAGTCTTTATCCAAATGGTAAAACTGTTTTTTCAAATAAACTATATTATATCAATAAGAAAGATAATACCGGAGTAGAAATATTCCAATATGATGGTAATATTGAGACGTGTTTGGATATCAATCCGGGAGCAGGATCATCATATCCCAATTTATTAACTGTCGTAAACAATAAAATGTACTTCACATGTCATTATAACAATAAGTATTATTTGTATAAATATGATGGTAATAATCCACCGGAAATTATAGATGAAAGTAATTTTAATCTTATGGACTACTATTCGGGAATGTGTGAGATCAATAACGAGCTGTATCTGGTTAAATCTTATAGTATTTCAGGTGGTGGAATTAATACCAACCTATATAAGTATTCTGAAAACAGCAATGCTTTAGTTCTGTTAAATACATTTACTAATTTTACAACTGCTATTACTAATTGGGACTTTACTATGGCATTTTATGGGCCAATACCCCAGTTTTATGAGAATAAACGCGGCTATCTTATTAGTTTTAATAACGAACTTTATATAGTTGGAAGTAAATTGAATGCTGCTGGTTCTGTAATCGGAGCTAGTAATGATATCTGGAAGATTGATAATGGAACTTTAAAAACGTCAGAAATAAATTTAGATCAGAATATTATAAAATATTATCCAAATCCAACGAAAAATGATGTGAATATTGATCTTGACAAAAGCTATGGATCGATAGATGTTCATATTACAGCAGCTGATGGAAAAGTAATGAAAAAGCAGACTTTTTCAAACAGCAGCAAAATAAAAGTTAAGCTTCCCCACCCGAGTGGAGTGTATTATATCACATTACTATATGATAACAAAAGCTCAACGCATAAAATTATTAAAGAATAAGCAGAGACTTTTAAAAGAATTTTTCAGGATAACCAAAAAGACCATTTATTACAGATGGTCTTTTGCTTTTTTTGTATAATATTTTGAATACATTATTATTTTGATTGTGGAGTAGTGGATTATTTATTGTTTTTTCAAATGATTTTATAATTTTATATGGAATTATATATAAAATGGGGAAACGATTACCTTTTATAGGGTTGTTATTATTTTCACTTGTCCTGTGCTTTGGACAGAAGAAAGAATATGAGCAATATATGAATACTGCTGATGAGCTTAAGTTTAAGGATTGGAAAAAGGCAGAAGCTAATATACAGCGGGCAAGGAATAGTGTTCCTGATAATGATTTGGGAGATTTTTATCTGGAGGCCGCAAAAATTTACAGTGATGTAAACTATTTTGATCTGGCATTGGATTACTCAAATAAGGCATATCATTTATTTTGGGGAAAAGATGAAGAGAAAACAGCTAAAATAGATGGAATTTTCGCTTATACCTACTCTCAACTTAATGATACAAAGAAAGCTGTTACTTATTATAAAAAGCTTTTGAGCTTTTATCAAAAGAAAAAACAACATACAGAAACCATCAAGGCGCTTAATAATTTAGGGAATGCTTATTTGGTACTGTCAAAACTGGATTCATCAAGATATTATTTTGAAGAAGGTTTGAAATCTTTTGAAACATTTGATAATCCTGTTTTAAAGGCATTTGTGTTTTCAAATTTTGGTAAGCTTAATTTTTTGGAAGGCAATACGATCAAGGCAGAAGATTATCTGCTTGAAGCCAATGCTATTTTAAAGAAAAATACTATTGATGATCACAAATCAAATTATCAGGTTAATTACAATCTGGCCAACTTTTATATAGAAACACAAAATCCAGGAAAAGCTTTGGTATATGCTCAAAATGTGGGTAAGTATATGACATCTGATGGAGTAAACTTTGATAATACCAATTATTTAAGGACCCTATACAAAGCTTATCAGCTGAATAAGGATTATAAGCATGCTGTAGAAACCTTTAAAAAATATGATTCTATCCGGGATTTGTTGAATATTGAAGAAAAAGCTGTAAACGTAGAAAGATTGAAGGTGCAGCATGATTACGAACTTCAGAAAAGGCTGGATAAAATAGAGCAGGATAAAAAGAACATGCTGTATATAGTTATAGCTATAATTCTTTTGCTGCTTGTGGCTATTAGTGTTTTGTTGCTTATTAATTTCAGAAACAAAGCTGAAAAGCTCCGTCTTGAAAAGAAATTGATTGAAAATCGTGAAAAGCAGCTTGAAATAGATAACCAGATGAAAGAAAAATTGCTGGTTTATAAATCTATGGAGCAATCCAAAATAGAAGAGATCTTCAAATCATTACTGGAGCAGATAAATGTTTTGAAGTCTAAACTTAAAGACAGTGAGATCAATGAGGTCTCCAGAATTATCAATGAAATTAAACTGAATACAAAGAATGATTCATGGGGAGATTTTGAATACCATTTTCTGAATATCCACGAATCCTTTTACAAAAATCTGGATCGAAAACATCCTGGACTAACCAATTATGATAAACGACTCGCGGCAATGTTGAAACTCAAATTATCAACAAAAGAAATTTCAAACCTCTTGAATGTAACCCCAAAAACAATTGAAAATTCAAGAACACGTTTAAGAAAAAAAATGAATCTTACGAATACAAAAGAAGATCTTGCTCAATATTTGAATGAATTGTAATTTTCTGTATTTCAGTATTTTGTGTTTTGGTGTGTGGAGATAATGTGGTGTTTTCTGTATCTTGTGTGGTAATTATGTGTGGTATTTTTAACAAGGTGAGGTGACTTTGTATTCCTTTGTCCCTTATTAAAACAATACCACAATGAAAAAATTACTTACTCTTTTTATAGGTCTTTCTATAGGCTTTATGGGAAAAGCACAATGGACTCCGATTTTAGATCAGAACCTTTTGGTAACAAGTGCAGGAGGAAGCTCTTTTGCTGAAACAATGAGTGATGGGAAAACGTATATTGGATTCTGGAAAAGTGTACCGGCTCCAGTGAATTTTGAACTCTGGGTTCAGATTCTGGATCAAAATGGGAATAAGCAATTAGGTCCCAATGGAATTAAAGTTTCAGATCAGATTCCAATGGGAACTTATACAGTAATGGAAAAAACGGCAGTAGATGCATCGGATAACCTTTATATCGGTGTAACCGGAACAGGTACCGGAACTCCAGGATATGTTTTTAAAATTACTCCCCAAGGAACATCAGAATGGCCATCCGGAATCAGTTTGGGAGAAGCTTATTTACCTACAATTCTGCCATTATCTGATGGGAATATCGTAGTGGCATACTTTCCTCCAAGCCAGAAATATACTAAAGTTCAAAAGTTTAATACAGTCGGGCAACCGTTATGGATAAATCCGGTTCAGATTATTTCGAATGATCCTGTCAAAAATACAGTTCCTGCTGATCTTTTTAAACTGGATGGAGATGAGTGTGAAATTATTTTTCATAAGCAATTATCCTTTGGAACTACAAGCTATTTGTTTGCTCAAAAGCTAAACCTGACCAATGGTGGGCTGCTTTGGGAAAGAGCCCAGCAGATTACTACTAAATCTACTGCTTATAACGCAAAATATACAGGAGCTGTAGATGGAAATACAGTGTATTATGGATATAGTACCGGGGAGAATATGAGGTTTGACGGATACCTTCAAAGAGTGAATACCGATGGATCTCTTCCATGGGGAGTGTTCGGAGTAGATTTTGATACCAATCAGACTTATTTTGAAAAAGATATGAAGATTGCTTTTGAACAGGGTTCTCCTTATATATGGTCAATTGCAAATTACAGTTCTTCATCTCAGGGAGAAAATGGTGAATTTGTGCAGAAGTTTGATAAAAATACCGGATCCAGATTGTTTACGGATAATGCCAAGCAGGTATTTCCGGTAGATAATATATCAATGTTCCATTATAGTAATCTGCAATTGGTCAATGACAAACCCTATTTTGTGGTACAGAAAAAAGAAGGTTCGGCGTTGAATGTATCTCTGAATGCTGTTCTTCTAAAAGACAATGGTGATTTTGAGTGGCCTCAGCACTATCTTCCAATGGCAACCTTCCCTGCATCTAAAGGATATACAACTTTATTGAAACCCATCAATGGACAAGGAGTCATTGTTTTTCAGGAAGCCAAAAATACAGAGGGGGCTCCAACAGGAATTTATGCACAGAATCTAGTTTTGCCGAACGGGACGATGGGGACAGATGATATTTCAGGAAAGAAGAACAATATTAAAATTTACCCGAATCCGGCAGTAGATCTTATTCATATAGAAGGATTGAAAGATCAGAATTTCCAAATTTATACTATGGCTGGACAGCTGGCGAAATCTGGATTAATGAAACATGGAGTGATAGATGTTAGAGATCTGATGAAAGGCACCTATATTCTAAAGCTAAAAGAAAAAGAAGAAAATATAAAGGTTATCAAGAAGTAATTTTCCATAATAGCAATAGTTCAATTAGAAAGAAGGAGAGCAGGATCTGTTCTCCTTTCTATTATTTGGATGTTATACTATATATCAGTATGAAAATCTGAAATATGAATTTCTCAATATCAATTATTTTTTTTAAACTTTTTAAAAATCAGCAATATCCGTTTGTAGTTTCAAAAATATTTTATACTTTTGCAGTCCAAAAAGTAGGCTTATCATAAGTGAGTGCGATAACCTGCTGAATAATAAATGCTTCCAAACTCATTAATTATTCAAATTTAAAAAACAAACAATGGCTAAGAAAGTCTTTAAAATGGTAAAGCTTCAGGTGAAAGGTGGCGCAGCTAACCCTTCTCCACCAGTAGGTCCAGCATTGGGTTCTGCAGGTGTGAACATCATGGAGTTTTGTAAGCAATTTAACGGAAGAACCCAAGATAAGCCAGGGCAAGTTTTACCTGTAGTAATTACAGTATACGAAGACAAATCTTTTGAATTCGTTATTAAAACTCCACCTGCAGCAATTCAGTTAATGGATGCGGCTAAGATCAAGGGAGGTTCTGGTGAACCAAACAGAAACAAAGTAGGTGCTGTAACTTGGGAACAAGTAAAGAAAATCGCTGAAGATAAAATGGCGGATCTTAACTGTTTTACAATGGACTCTGCTGTTTCTATGGTTGCAGGTACTGCTAGATCTATGGGATTAAGAGTAACAGGAACTAAACCAACTTTTAACGCTTAAAACTATTAGAAATGGCAAAATTGACTAAAAAGCAAAAGGAAGCTTTAAGCAAAGTAGAAAAAGGAAGAATCTATAACCTTGAAGAAGGTTCAGCTCTTGTAAAAGAAGTGAACACTGCAAAGTTTGATGCTTCTGTAGATATCGCTGTAAGATTAGGTGTAGACCCAAGAAAAGCAAACCAAATGGTAAGAGGTGTTGTATCTCTTCCTCATGGTACTGGTAAAGATGTTAAAGTTTTGGCTTTAGTAACTCCAGATAAAGAAGCAGAAGCTAAAGCTGCTGGTGCTGACTATGTAGGTCTTGACGAATATTTACAAAAAATTAAAGAAGGTTGGACAGACGTTGACGTTATCGTTACGATGCCAGCTGTAATGGGTAAATTAGGTCCATTAGGTAGAGTATTAGGTCCAAGAGGTTTAATGCCAAACCCTAAATCAGGAACTGTAACTATGGAAATTGGTAAAGCAGTAACTGAAGTGAAAGCAGGTAAAATTGATTTCAAAGTAGACAAGTATGGTATCATCCACGCTGGTATTGGTAAAGTATCTTTCGATGCTGCTAAGATCAAAGAAAATGCGCAGGAATTGATCTCTACATTGATCAAAATGAAGCCAACTGCTGCTAAAGGAACTTATGTGAAGTCAATCTATTTGTCTTCTACAATGAGCCCAGGTATTGCAATTGATACTAAATCTGTTAACTAATAATAATCCTTAAGACAATGACAAAAGACCAAAAAGTTGTAGCAATACAAGAGATCAAAGATTTGCTTCAGGATGCAAAAGTAGTATACGTAGCAGATTTAGACGGTTTGAACGCTGGTAAATCTTCAGATTTCAGAAGACAAGCTTTCAAGCAAAACATCAAAGTGAAAGTTGTAAAAAATACACTTTTACAGAAAGCAATGGAGCAAATCGAAGGAGTAGATTACTCTGAAATGTTCCCTACTTTCAAAGGAAACTCAGCGTTGATGATTGCTGATACAGCAAACGCTCCTGCTAAGTTAATCCAAGGATTCAGAAAGAAAGAAGAGAAGCCAGCTTTAAAGTCTGCTTTTGTTCAAGAAACTTTCTACTTAGGTGACAACAACCTAGACATGTTGGCTAACATCAAGTCTAGAGAAGAAATGATCGGTGAAATCATCGGATTACTTCAGTCTCCAATCCAGAGAGTTGTTTCTGCTCTTCAAAACAAACCTGAAACTGTAGAAGCTAAAGCTGAAGAAGCTGCTCCTGTAGTTGAAGAAACTCCTGCTGCTGAAGCTCCAGAAGCTGCTGCAGAAAGCACTGAAGAAACAAGTGCTGAATAATTATACTCAAAAAATTAAATAAATAATCAACAAAAACATTACAACAATGTCAGATTTAAAAAATTTAGCTGAAACGCTAGTAAACCTAACTGTAAAAGACGTAAACGAATTAGCTACTATCCTTAAGGATGAGTACGGAATTGAGCCAGCTGCTGCTGCTGTAGTAGTTGCTGCAGGTGGTGCAGGTGAAGCTGCTGAAGAAAAGACTGAATTCGACGTAATTCTTAAGTCTGCAGGTGCTTCTAAATTAGCTATCGTTAAATTAGTAAAAGATTTAACTGGTGCTGGTCTTAAAGAAGCTAAAGATATCGTAGACGGTGCTCCTTCTGCAATCAAAGAAGGTGTTTCTAAAGACGAAGCTGAAGCTCTTAAGAAGCAATTAGAAGAAGCTGGTGCTGAAGTAGAATTGAAATAATTTCAATTTTATTATAAATATAAGAAGCCTGAGCCTATGCTCAGGCTTTTTTTTTAATCATTAACTAAATAAAACACATTTTATCTATAAGTGTATTTAAATATTCTTACAGCATATTGTATTATATTTTATTATTATTGAATATTTATTAATGATTAACATAATGTTTTGTTTAAAATTCTTATATTGAATATTTTTGATGAATTTTTTTATTAAAATGTTGTTTTGTTTGAAAAAGTATTATATTTGTACTAATAAAAAACACAACAATTGGATAGAAATTATTTTCTTTCCTATAGTCAAGTAGCACTTATTCTTTTGCTGTCGATTATAGGAAAACTAAACGGAAGAATTATATCTTCTGCAGTAGGTAGGTCTGAATTGATGCGCTGTACAGATATAAAAGATACTGATCACTCCCCATACTTATCTGATACTTTTTCACAGAAAACTGTGATTGGTGCTGTATGCGGTTCTCATCATCATACAGAAAAAAATGATGATTTTCAATATACTGTTTTCGAACACTCTTTACAAAGTAATTTGCCCATTGCAAATGACAGAGATTGTTTTCTTCTCTCTGCCAAAAAAATAAATTTTGTTTCTGTATGCAATAAATGGCGAAAAGTAAATTTTGCTGGCCATACTGATGTATTGAATGTAGTAAAAAAAAGTAAAAAGGTTTTACATTAATTCTGTCAAATTGATTGATGGTTTTAAGTTTATCATTAAAATCCCTGATAAACTGAACGTTATTTCTTAATATATCTCTGACTTTTCCGATTCTAAATAGTTTTTTAACTCGTTTCATTTATCATTTTAAATGAAATAGCCATCGGATTGTCCATTTTTATAAAAACAAACACAAAAAAAACAACAAATATCACTAAGAATGAAAAGCAAATTATTCACACTAGCACTTTTATCTGTCGGATTTTCTTTGTCTGCACAGGTTGGGATCAATACAGGACAGCCCCAGGCTAGTCTTGATGTGATGGGTTTTCCATCAGATGCTAATAAACTTGATGGGGTTATCGCTCCAAGACTTACAGGAGTACAGCTGAAAGCAAAGAATTATACGACTGCTCAAACCGGAGCGATAGTATATGTTACTTCTGCTGAAACAGCTCCTACGGGGCAAACTGTAGATGTTATTGTACCTGGTTATTATTATTTTGACGGTATAAAATGGGGGAATCTAAATGCAGATTGGCGTACCGTAGGGAACAGTGGTACAACAGCTACTTCTTCAACGTTGGGAACAGATATTTCTGCTGGAAACTATTTGGGAACAAGTGATGGGCAGAATCTGGTATTGGCTACACAAAAAAATGTAAAAGCAATACTTGATGTAAACGGAACACTGCAAGGTGGGAATTCTAACAATGCAACCGGGGCCTATGCGGCTTTCTCATGGGGATCAAATAATACAACCAATTCCACCTCTTCCAATGTTGCAATGGGAAGAAATAATACAGCAACTGCTATCAATGCTAATTTTCCATCAGTTGCCATTGGTGCTAATAACTCAGCGACGAGTGGTGCTAAAATAATTGGAAACTCTAACAGTGCATCAGGAGCCAATCATCTCGTATTTGGAAATTCTAATACTGTTACAGGGACAGCAGGGCTTACATTAGGTAATCTACATAACAACAAAGGAGGCATTGCTATAGGGAGTGGCAATACAGTAGATTTAAACAGTATTGCAGTAGGTTCTGCGAGTTCAGCGACTGGTGGGCAGGCTATGGCTATCGGTTTTTCAGGAACAGCAGCTTCTGGACAATCAGTATATGCTAATAAATCACATGTATTTTTTAATGTAACGAACGGAACGGATACAATTCTAGGAATTAATATGATCCCAACAGCTGATACTGCAACAGGAGCTGCTCTTCAGCTGAAAGGTATCGCTACGTCAGGAACTACCTGCTCCAGTAAAGAAGAAGGCGCGATCCGTTATAACTCTACTGCCAAAGTACATGAAGGATGTAATGGTACAGCATGGAAAGCTTTATACTAATTTAAATAAACACAAACTTTATACAATAAAAAAATGACCAAAAAATTATTCGAGAAATTAACTGCAGCTCTTATGACATTGATAATGTCTGCTGTAGTTTTTGCCCAACAGGGTTACGAGCCTATCCGAGGGATGGGAGTAGAAGCAAAGCCTGTAAATAACTCTGGGATTTGCCTTGCATGTTATAACGGAAGTATGAATCCGGTAGTGGATGCTAATCTGGATAATAGTGTGAATATGGGGAATTTCGCCTCTTTAATAAGTGGAAACGGAATTTCTGTGAAAAATAACAATACCAATTATCCGGCAGGATATATTACAGGATTTAATGTAGATCTTGGAACAAGCTTTATTACGATTGATCTTTTAAGCTCTTTAAGAATCAGTACATATAAAAATGGAGTGCTTCAGGAGACAACAACAAGTAGTACACTTTTATCAGTACCGGCATTCGGAGGGAGCAAGAATAGGATATTCTTACACTTTAAGACTTCTAAAGAATTTAATGAAGTAAGATTATATCAAACTAATGTCCTTTCCGTATTTAGTGCAATGAATGTGTATTATGCATTTGCATTTGATCCTGCCAGAGTACCGGTAGATAATAATGGAATTTGTGATGATATCATTGCAGGAAGTGGTGTAGATGGTAATGTATCTGGAGGCAGCAGTTTCCTTGCTCCGCTTTCCTATGTTCAGAATAAAGAGAATATCGGAGACGGGAATAAAAACTCTTTCGGGAAAATTGTTCTTCCTATAGGATTGTTAGGATCTTATTCAGTAGGAGTTTTGGATAAGAACCAGATATATCCTGCAGGAAACAGAACCGGATTTGTCATTGAACCTGATGATCAGGGAAAATTATTAAGTGCTGAGTTCTTAAAAAATATTACTATTGAAACGTACTTGTTCGGACAGCTTCAGGATTCTAAACAACTTTCAGATGGTGGAGGTTTGATTAATATTAAAGTTCTTGGATATGGTTCAGGGAAACAAAAAGTGACTTTAACAACTTCTAAGCCTTTCAATGAAGTGAGATTAAAAATTACTCAGACAGTAGGATTCAATCTTGGAGCGCTTAAAGTGTATTATGCTTTTGAGGAGCCGATCTCTTGTGAATGTGATGATAAAATTCAAACCAGCGGCTCAGCAGTTCCTGGAAATTTAGTTACAGGATCAAGCTGGACATCAGGACCTGGGTTCTTGGGGCTTATTTTGGCTAAAATGACAAGCCCGGAAGCCATTGTGGATAACAATCCATCTAATTATGCAACAGCAACAGTTCCTGCTGCTTCTCTTTTCAGTATTTTCTCGGCATTTGCTACAGTAAGCAGCAATAGTACGCTTCCTGCTAACACAATGGCTGGATTCACTGTAGAAAAGGCTGGAAACCTTTTGGGAGTAAGTGTGCTCGAAAATATTACGGTAACATTGTATAACGGAAATTCTGTAACAGATACCTTTACAAGCTCTGGAAGCCTTATCAGTGGAAATTTCTTTACCACCAATTCTAATAAATTTTATGTAGGTGGAAAAGCTACAAAGCCTTTTAACAGAATGAAGATTACTTTCAACAGTGGTACGGCTGTTCGTTTTCCTCAGAGCTATTATATCTATAATGCGTTTGCTAGTAAAGATGATGATAATGATGGTGTTCCGAATTGTTTCGACCGTTGCCCTAATGGTGATGATAGTATAGACAATAATGGAAATGGTATTCCTGATTGTGCAGAAGGATGTACGGTAGTGAATGATAAGTCGCCAACATTGGATACAGATGGAGATGGAATTGTTGATGCATGTGATTTTGATTCAGATAATGATGGTATTCCAGATTCTATAGAAGATTTTGATAAAAACACAAAATTTGAAGATGATGACTTGGAAGGAGATATCTTGATTACTCCTATTTTGGGAGATGCTATTCCAAATTATCGTGATCTTGATTCTGACAATGATGGAATTTTAGATCTGTTTGAATCGGGTATTCCAATCTCTGTAATTAATCAGATTGATGCAGATCATAATGGTATTATTGATAGTGGTGTTGCAGTTGGGAAAAATGGGTTAGCTGATATTTTGGAAACGTACCCAGACTCTGGCACGTTGAAATATCCAATCAAAAATACAGATGGAGATAATTTACCTGACTTCCTTGATATTACTTCGAATGGTTCAGACTTTGATCTCTATCAGATAGGGAAAGGTAACCTTGATACATTAGGTGGAGGATTTATCTCTACAATTAATGATAGTGATAAGGATGGTATTCAGGCTGTAGTAGATACAGATCTTGTAAAAAGAGGAGCTCCAAATTCTCCGCTTTCTCCGTATGCTTCATTGCTTAAAAATGGCTTGAATAGTTCTTCAAAAATGAACGGAACTTCAGAAATAAGAGAGACTGCAAATGATATAAAGATCTATCCTAACCCTGTAAAAGCTGGAGAAAGCCTTATGGTTACATCGGCTGAAGAAGGAACTTATACTTTATTCTCTGCAGAAGGAAAGGTTGTGAAGTCTGGTAAATTCTCTGCACGTACAGGTATTGATACCTCTGCGTTGCCTACAGGAATTTATATTATTAATGTAGAAACTAAATCAACAGTGAAATCTTATAAGGTTATTGTGAAATAAACTTATAGCTTCATAATAAGGTGAAGGCTGCCCGTTTGTGGCAGCCTTTTTTATTTTAACAGCTTAAAAATGAGATGATTTATTTGTTATTGTGGATAACTTTTTGTAACTTTGCACCTCTTTTGGCGCGAAAAATTGTTTGTAAATTTATAAAATACTGAAAATCAACTCTTTCATTGTGTAATAGCATGAAGGGGATTTTGTGTTTATAGATATTACGGGTAATACCGTCTCAAAAGTAAGAAAAATATTTTGCATTACGCTGTGAAAAGATATACCAGTGTTGCAGTTAGAAAGAGCCAAGTGCAAAGTTAAAAGACTCTAAGGTCCTTCGTGAGCGCCAAAAACACTTTTACCTTTTACTTTTACCTTGTTTCTTGCCCTTTTCTGATATTTTTAAATGAATCAAAATATTTTTTAACCCTTTCTTAAAAGTTTTATGAGTAAAACAAAATCAACAACTCAAGGAAATCCGAGAATTAATTTCTCATCAGCGAAAGGAAAAATTGTAACTCCAGACTTCTTGGACATCCAAATCGAGTCTTTCAGAGAATTTTTCCAGCTTGATACACTTCCTGAAGCCAGAAAGACAGAAGCTCTTTACAAGACTTTCCAAGAGAATTTCCCAATTACGGATTCAAGAAACCAATTCGTATTAGAATTCTTAGACTATCTGGTAGATTCTCCACGTTATTCAATCGATGAGTGTGTGGAAAGAGGACTTACTTATTCAGTTCCTCTAAAAGCAAGACTTAAACTGTACTGTACTGACCCGGAACATGAAGATTTCCAAACAGTGGTTCAGGATGTATATTTAGGTCCGGTTCCTTATATGACTCCTTCTGGTTCATTCATTATCAATGGAGCAGAGCGTGTAATCGTAACTCAGTTACACAGATCTCCGGGTGTATTCTTCGGACAGACTTACCACGCTAACGGAACCAAACTTTACTATTCAAGAATTATCCCTTTCAAAGGATCTTGGATGGAATTTACAACAGATATCAACAGCGTAATGTACGCGTATATCGACCGTAAGAAAAAGTTACCATTAACAACTTTATTAAGAGCTATCGGTTACGAATCTGATAAGGATATCCTTCAGATCTTCGACCTTGCTGAAGAAGTGAAAGTTTCTAAAGCTGCCCTTAAAAAAGTGGAAGGGAGAACATTGGCTGCGAGAGTATTGAACACTTGGTTCGAAGACTTCGTAGACGAAGATACAGGTGAAGTAGTTTCTATCGAAAGAAACGAAATCATCTTAGATAGAGAAACGATCCTTGAAAAAGAACACTTAGATCTTATCTTGGATGCGGGTGTGAAATCAATCTTGATTCACAAAGAAAACAGCAATGAATTCTCTATCATCCAGAATACATTACAAAAAGACCCTACGAACTCTGAGAAAGAAGCAGTAGAGTACATCTATCGTCAGTTAAGAAACGCAGATCCACCAGATGAAGAAACTGCAAGAGGAATTATTGAAAAATTATTCTTCTCTGAGCAGAGATACTCTTTAGGTGAAGTAGGACGTTACAGACTAAACAAAAAGTTAGGTCTTAACATTCCAACTACCACTGAAGTTCTTACAAAAGAAGATATTATTGCAATCGTAAGACACTTAATCGAGCTTGTAAACTCTAAAGCTGAGGTTGATGATATTGACCACTTATCAAACAGAAGAATTAAAACTGTTGGTGAGCAATTAGCAGGACAGTTCGGAGTAGGTCTTTCAAGAATTGCAAGAACAATCAAGGAGAGAATGAACGTTAGAGATAACGAAATCTTTACTCCACTTGACCTTGTAAATGCTAAAACTTTAACATCTGTTATTAACTCATTCTTCGGTACCAACCAGCTATCTCAGTTCATGGACCAAACCAACCCTCTATCAGAGATCACTCACAAGAGAAGATTATCTGCACTAGGGCCTGGTGGTTTATCAAGAGAAAGAGCAGGTTTCGAGGTTCGTGACGTTCACCATACTCACTACGGAAGAATTTGCCCGATTGAAACTCCGGAAGGACCAAACATCGGTTTGATTTCATCTTTAGGTATTTATGCAAAAATCAACAACCTTGGTTTCATCGAAACTCCATATAGAAAAGTAGAAGATGGTAAGATTAATCTTAACGCTGATCCTATTTATCTGAATGCAGAAGACGAAGAAGACAAAGTAATTGCTCAGGCAAACGTTGAATTGAGTGATAATGGTGATTTCTTAACAGACAGAATTATTGCAAGACTAGATGGTGACTACCCGGTAGTTGAGCCAGCTCAGGTTAACCTTATCGACGTTGCACCTAACCAGATCTCTGGTATTTCCGCTTCTCTAATTCCATTCTTGGAGCATGATGATGCGAACCGTGCATTGATGGGATCTAACATGATGCGTCAGGCCGTTCCTTTATTGAAGCCACAGGCTCCAGTTGTAGGTACAGGGCTTGAGCAGCAAGTTGCAAGAGATTCAAGAATCTTAATTAACGCTGAAGGTACAGGTACTGTAGAGTACGTAGATGCTGACAGAATCGTTATTAAATACGAAAGAAGCGAAGACGAAGATTTAGTACAATTCGAGTCTGCTACTAAAACATATAACCTTACTAAGTTTAGAAAAACTAACCAGAGTACAACTATTACCCTAAGACCAAACGTAAGAGTAGGTGATGTAGTGGAAAAAGGACAGGTACTTTGCGACGGTTATGCTACTGAAAAAGGAGAATTAGCTCTTGGTAGAAACTTGGTAGTAGCGTTCATGCCTTGGAAAGGGTACAACTTCGAGGATGCGATCGTAATCAACGAAAAAGTTGTACGTGAAGACTGGTTTACTTCAATCCACGTAGATGAATATTCGTTAGAAGTTCGTGATACTAAATTAGGTATGGAAGAACTTACTGCTGATATTCCAAACGTATCTGAAGAAGCTACTAAAGATCTTGACGAGAACGGTATGATCAGAATCGGTGCTGAAGTGAAGCCTGGAGATATCATGATTGGTAAAATTACTCCAAAAGGTGAATCTGACCCGACTCCTGAAGAAAAACTTCTTAGAGCAATCTTCGGTGATAAAGCTGGTGATGTAAAAGATGCATCATTGAAAGCTGACTCTTCATTAAGAGGAGTTGTTATCAACAAGAAATTGTTCTCTAGAAACATTAAAGACAAAAAGAAAAGAACTGAAGAAAAACTTAAGCTTGAAGAGATTGAAAACACTTACAAGGCTAAGTTTGACGAGTTGAGAAACACTTTAATTGAAAAATTAAATACACTGGTAAGCGGTAAAACTTCTCAAGGGGTACAAAATGACCTTGACGAAGAAATCATCGGTAAAGGGGTGAAGTTTACTCACAAGTTATTAACTTCAGTAGAAGATTATGTA
This sequence comes from Chryseobacterium capnotolerans, assembly GCF_021278965.1. Lineage (NCBI taxonomy): Bacteria > Pseudomonadati > Bacteroidota > Flavobacteriia > Flavobacteriales > Weeksellaceae > Chryseobacterium > Chryseobacterium capnotolerans. The sequence continues at coordinate 253,424 of NZ_CP065589.1, forward strand.
AACGTTAGCGGTTCAGACTGGACAGTAGACGCTGACAAGAATGAATTGATCAAACAATTGATTCACAATTACAAAATCAAATATAACGACATCCAGGGGGTTAAAAACCGTGAGAAATTCGCAATTTCAATCGGAGATGAGCTTCCAGCAGGTATCATGAAGTTGGCTAAAGTTTACATCGCTAAGAAACGTAAACTGAATGTAGGGGATAAAATGGCAGGACGTCACGGTAACAAAGGTATCGTATCAAGAATCGTTCGTGAAGAAGATATGCCATTCCTGGAAGACGGAACACCAGTAGATATCGTATTGAATCCACTAGGGGTACCTTCTCGTATGAACATCGGACAGATTTATGAAACAGTTCTTGGATGGGCTGGTCAGAAATTAGGAATGAAGTTCGCTACACCGATCTTCGATGGAGCAACTCTTGATCAGATTACTGAGTACACTGAGAAAGCAGGTCTTCCTAAATTCGGTCACACTCACCTTTATGATGGTGGTACCGGAGAAAGATTTACACAGGCAGCTACAGTGGGTGTTATCTACATGCTGAAACTAGGACACATGGTTGATGATAAGATGCACGCACGTTCTATTGGTCCTTACTCATTGATTACTCAGCAGCCGTTAGGAGGTAAAGCTCAGTTCGGTGGTCAGAGATTCGGAGAGATGGAGGTTTGGGCACTTGAGGCATTCGGTGCATCTAACATCCTTAGAGAGATCCTTACTGTGAAGTCGGATGACGTGATTGGTAGAGCAAAAACTTATGAAGCAATTGCAAAAGGTGAATCTATGCCTGAACCAGGTATTCCAGAATCATTCAACGTATTACTTCACGAGTTACAAGGTCTTGGATTAGACGTAAGATTAGAGGAGTAAGATATCAGATGTCAGACACAAGATGTCAGACTATGACACTCTAAGAATTTTATAATCCTTGAATTTGGAATGATGATTTCGTCTGAAATCTGAAATCTGAAATCTAAAATCTAAAAAAAATTATGTCAAATAAAAATAAATCAAGTAGATTTAATAAAATAACCATCGGTTTAGCTTCACCGGAGTCTATTTTACAAGACTCAAGAGGGGAAGTTTTAAAGCCGGAAACAATTAACTACAGAACTCACAAGCCTGAAAGAGACGGGTTATTCTGTGAGAAAATCTTTGGTCCTGTAAAGGATTACGAATGTGCTTGTGGTAAATACAAGAGAATTCGTTACAAAGGGATCGTTTGTGACCGTTGTGGAGTAGAAGTTACTGAGAAAAAAGTAAGAAGAGAGAGAATCGGGCACATCAACCTTGTAGTTCCAATTGCGCACATCTGGTATTTCCGTTCTTTACCAAACAAAATCGGATACCTTCTTGGAATTCCTTCTAAGAAATTAGATATGATCATCTACTATGAAAGATATGTAGTGATTCAACAAGGTATTGCTAAGAAATTAGACGGTTCTGATTTCGAGAACATGGAATTCCTTACAGAAGAAGAGTACCTTGATATCATGGAAACTCTTCCAATCGAGAACCAATATCTTGATGATTCTGATCCAAACAAATTCATCGCTAAAATGGGTGCTGAAGCTGTTGAAGAATTGTTAAAGAGAATTGATCTTGATGCATTGTCTTTCGACTTGAGACACAAAGCTCACAATGAAGGATCTAAGCAAAGAAGAACTGAAGCTCTTAAGAGATTGAACGTTGTAGAAGCATTAAGAGGTGCTAATACAAGAATGATCAACAGACCAGAGTGGATGATTATGCGTGTGCTTCCAGTTATTCCACCAGAACTAAGACCATTAGTTCCATTGGATGGAGGACGTTTCGCAACTTCTGACTTAAATGACCTTTATAGAAGAGTTATTATCAGAAATAACCGTTTGAAGAGATTATTGGAGATTAAAGCTCCTGAAGTAATCTTGAGAAACGAGAAGCGTATGCTTCAGGAATCAGTAGATTCATTATTCGATAACACAAGAAAATCTTCTGCAGTAAAATCTGAATCAAACAGACCATTGAAATCACTTTCTGATTCATTGAAAGGTAAGCAAGGTCGTTTCCGTCAGAACTTACTAGGGAAAAGGGTTGACTACTCTGCACGTTCGGTAATTGTTGTAGGTCCAAACTTACAGCTTCACGAATGTGGTATTCCTAAAGATATGGCAGCTGAACTTTACAAACCATTCATCATTAGAAAACTAATCGAGAGAGGTATTGTAAAAACAGTAAAATCTGCGAAGAGAATTATCGATAGAAAAGAACCAGTAGTTTATGATATCCTAGAAAACGTGATGAAAGGTCACCCTGTTCTATTGAACAGAGCACCTACTCTTCACAGACTTGGTATTCAGGCTTTCCAACCTAAGATGATCGAAGGTAAAGCTATCCAGCTACACCCGTTAGTAACTACGGCCTTCAACGCCGATTTCGATGGTGACCAGATGGCGGTACACTTACCGTTAGGACCAGAAGCGATCCTTGAAGCTCAGTTATTGATGTTAGGTTCTCAAAACATCTTGAACCCGGCAAACGGTTCTCCAATTACAGTACCTTCTCAGGACATGGTTCTTGGTCTTTATTTCATGACTAAAGAATTAAGTTCTACTGAAGATATGAAAGTAAAAGGTGAAGGTCTTGCTTTCTATTCTCCTGAAGAAGCGGAAATCGCTTATGCAGAAGGTAGAGTTTCATTAAATGCTAAGGTAAGATGTAGACTACCAATCAAAGAAGACGGTGTAATCGTAACAAGATTGATCGAAACTTCTGTAGGTAGAATCTTATTCAACCAAATTGTACCTAAGCAGGTAGGATATATCAATGAACTTCTTACTAAGAAATCATTGAGAAACGTTATCGGTAAGATCCTTGCTGATACAGACTTCCCTACAACGGTGAAGTTCTTGGATGCCATGAAAGATCTAGGGTATTCAAACGCATTCAAAGGAGGTCTATCATTCTCTCTTGGAGATATCGTAGTTCCTGTGGAGAAAAAGCAGATGATTGCTACTTCAATTGAAACTGTAGACGAAATTAGAGCTAACTATAACATGGGTCTAATTACCGATACAGAACGTTATAACCAGGTAATCGACGTTTGGACTAATACCAACGCTGGATTAACTGAAATGATCATGAGCAGAATGAAAACTGACCAAGGTGGTTTCAACTCTGTATACATGATGCTTGATTCTGGAGCGAGGGGTTCTAAGGAACAGATCCGTCAGTTATCAGGGATGAGAGGTTTGATGGCGAAACCGCAAAAAGCTGGTTCTACCGGTGCGGAGATCATCGAAAACCCGATCCTTGCAAACTTTAAGGAAGGTCTTTCCATCTTAGAATACTTTATCTCTACCCACGGTGCTCGTAAGGGTCTTGCGGATACCGCTCTTAAAACTGCCGATGCTGGTTACCTAACCAGAAGATTGGTAGACGTTGCACAGGACGTTATCGTTACAGAAGATGACTGTGGAACTCTAAGAGGAACAGAAGTTACTGCACTTAAGAAAAATGACGAGATCGTTGAAAGAATCTCTGAAAGAATCTTAGGTAGAGTATCTCTTCATAATATTTATGATCCTGAATCTGATGAGCTAATTGCTAGTGCAGATCAGGTAATCATTGAAGAATTAGCTAAGAGAATTGAAGAAGCAGGTTTAGAAGCTGTTGAAGTTCGTTCTCCACTTACTTGTGAAGCTAAAAAAGGTATCTGTGCGAAATGTTACGGTAGAAACTTAGCAACAGGTAAAGTGATCCATATGGGTGAAGCGGTAGGTGTAATTGCAGCACAGTCAATTGGGGAACCAGGTACTCAGCTTACGCTGAGAACCTTCCACCAAGGGGGTACTGCAGGTAACGTATCAGAAAACCCATCTATTGTTGCAAGAAGAGATGGTATCGTAGAAATGGACGAAGTAAGAACTATTACTTCTGAAGATGAAAACGGTAATACAGCTGAGGTTGTAGTTTCTCGTTCAACAGAATTCAGATTAGTTGCTGATAATGAATCTAGAACTCCATTAATGGTAGCTAACGTACCTTACGGATCTATCTTATCTGTGAAACCAGGTGATAAAGTGAAGAAAGGAGATACAATCTGTAGATGGGATCCGTATAACGCGGTTATCATTGCTGAAACTTCAGGTAAGGTAGAATACGAGGATATCATCCAGGGTATTTCATTCCAACTTGAAATTGACGAACAGACAGGATTCGAAGAGAAAGTAATCTCTGAATCTAGAAATAAGAAAGCCGTACCTACCCTGAAAGTGGTAGACTCTAAAGGAGTTGAGCAAAAAGCTTACAACTTACCGGTAGGAGCCCACTTAATGGTAAACGATGGTGAGAAAATTAAGGCTGGTAAAGTCCTAATCAAGATCCCAAGAAAATCTGCAAAAGCAGGGGATATCACCGGAGGTCTTCCGAGAGTTACCGAATTATTCGAAGCAAGAAACCCTTCAAACCCAGCGGTTGTTACTGAAATCGACGGGGTAGTTTCTTACGGAAAAATTAAGAGAGGTAACCGTGAATTGATCGTTGAGGCTAAAACTGGAGAAAGAAAAATTTACTTAGTTAAATTATCTAACCAGATCTTAGTACAGGAGAATGACTTCGTGAGAGCTGGTTCGCCACTTTCTGACGGTTCAATCACTCCAGACGATATCTTAAGAATTAAAGGTCCAACAGCTGTTCAGGAATACTTAGTAAACGAGATCCAGGAAGTTTACCGTCTACAGGGGGTAAAAATCGACGACAAGCACTTCGAAATCATCGTAAGACAGATGATGACAAAAGTATCTATCGTGGATGGAGGTGATACTCAATTCCTTGAAGGAGCTCTTGAGCACAAGTATGACTTCCTTGAAGAAAACAACAGAGTATTCGGTCTTAAAGTAGTAGTAGAAGCTGGTGATTCTAAAGAATTCAAGCCAGGTCAGATGATTACTGCAAGAGAATTAAGAGATGAAAACTCTAAGTTGAAGCGTGAAGATTTAGCGTTAGTAGAAGTAAGAGAAGCTCTTCCTGCTACAGCAACTCCTGTATTACAAGGTATTACAAGAGCGGCACTTCAAACGAAATCGTTCATGTCTGCAGCATCGTTCCAGGAAACAACTAAAGTACTTAACGAAGCAGCAGTTGCTGGTAAGATTGATGATCTTAACGGTCTTAAAGAAAATGTAATTGTAGGACACAGAATTCCTGCAGGTACAGGTCTTAAAGAATATCAGAATGTTATCGTAGGTTCTAAGAAAGAATTCGAAGACCTTAACTAAAATTAATGATTTGAAATTTGGGATTTGAAATTATTTTTATATTTTCACAATCTCAAATTTCGAATTTTAAAAACATAATTTATAACAATGGACAACAATCAAAATCCACAAGACGGAAACATCAACATCGAATTAAACGAAATGGTAGCTGCTGGTATCTATGCTAACCTAGCTTTAGTAAACCACTCTCCATCTGAATTTGTAGTAGACTTTATTCAGTTGATGCCAGGTGTTCAGCAGGCTAAAGTAAGATCAAGAGTTATTCTTGCTCCACTTCACGCTAAAAGAGTATTAAATGCTCTTCAACAGAACATCGCTAACTACGAGCAGCAGTTTGGAGAAATCAAAGAAGTTGAGCCTTTCGTATTAGGAGGAAACAACGTACAAGCTTAAGATTTTTTTCTTACAATAAAATAAGAATGCCCTGGTTTTTTACCAGGGCATTTTTTGTTTGATAGACTAAGAATTGGAAATTAAAGACTCTGATTAATAAAGTTTATATTCTGTTATAATGAAAATAAGTGGCTGATATTAATATATTTCTTGTAATTAATTCACAAAACTGTTCCTTTTTACAAGTGTTTACAGAATTCATAATTCTACTATTCATATAGACTTATAAAATGTTTAAAATATAATAGCAATTAGCTTTATTAATTTTAAATACAAATTAAAGATATTTAGTTAATATAGGTTAAAGTATTTTGTTTTTCTTAATTAAATTTGCTGAAAATTGAAAGGAATGAAACTTTATCCTATTGCAGCTGCTTTACTATGCATAAATATGTATGCTCAGCAGCAAAATAAACCTCAGGCTAATCAGAAGCACTTGCAGGAGCTTTATGCTAAATATGAAAAAGATATTAAGAAAGCCCGTAAGAATGCGAAGCTAATGGGAACTCCTCCGGATTTATATAACGAGGAGGATTATAAAAGAACCATGGATCCTGTTACAGGGAATGTTAATTTTGAAAGATTAGCAAAAGTAAATAAGGAAATTTTGATGGGGCAGTACAAAGCTGCTCAGCCAATGTCTTTTATTGCCGGTAACCAAGGATCTGCAGCAGGGAAAATAATCAATGAGCCCTGGATTGAAAGAGGACCTTATAATGTAGGAGGAAGAACAAGAGCAATTATGTATGATCCTAATGATCCTACAGGTAAAAGAGTTTTTGCAGGTGGAGTTTCAGGAGGCCTTTGGGTGAATCAGGATCCTTCCGTGAGTACAAACGAATGGCAGCCTTTAAGCACATTCTGGGCAAATACTTCCGTAGTATGTATTACTTATGATCCCAATAATTCTCAGACATTTTATGTAGGTACGGGAGAATCATCCACAACCGACGTAGTGGGCTCAGGAATCTGGAAAACTACAGACGGCGGAGCTACATGGACGCAGATTTTCACTGTTCCGGTTACTTATGCTTCTAATGGAGTAAGAAATGGAAATTTTTATATCAATGATATTAAAGTAAGGAATAATAACGGTGTTTCAGAAATATATGCAGGAGTAAGCGGTTCATATGTTGGAATTTCATTTAATGACGGATGGCAGGGATTAAGCCAGGCCGGATTATATAAATCAGTAGATGGCGGAACTACTTTTACTAAGAATGCCAATCTGCTAGCCATGAATACAACAACGAATGTAGTAAGTACAACAGGATATTCGATCCAGCAAATAGAAATAGGCGCTGATAATTCGATATGGCTTTCCACAAGAAGTTCGCGTTTTTCAAATATAGATTCAGGAGGTAGAATTTTTAAATCTACTGATGGAAATACTTTTAATCAAATCTATAATGTAGGAAATACTGGCTCAAGAGTTAATTTTACGCTTTCGAAAACGGATGCCAATAAAGCTTATGCTTTTATGCAGGGAGTAGGAACTGCAGAGCCTATCAGAATTGTGAAAACGGCTGATGGTGGAGCTACATGGCAGTCTACTTCTGATGTACCACAGGTTATTAAATTGCCTAAAGCTACAGATACCAGTATTCCAGCCAATGACTTTACACGAGGACAATCTTTTTACGATCTGGTTATAACAACAGATCCTCTGAATGATAATACACTGTACATTGGAGGTATTGATTTATTCAAATCCACAGATGGTGGAATGAACTGGGCACAGATTTCAAAATGGTCTAATAATAATGCTATGGCCAACCTGGCTGTTTCTACAGTACACGCCGATCAGCACGCTATAGTATTTAACCCATTCAATAATTACAGTACAGGGCAAATGATGTTTGGAAATGATGGGGGAATCTTTTTTGCTGCGAATAAAGAAAGTATTGGTGCTGTTGGAGGTATGGTTGCAAGGAATACAAGATACAATGTAACTCAGTTCTATGGGGCTGTACTTAACCCTACAAAAACACCTGCTAATGAAGAATTATTGGCTGGAGCGCAGGATAACGGATCATGGTGGCTGTATGGTGTACCTCAAGCTAATAATTTCTTAACTACACAAGCTGCTACCGGAGGAGACGGAATGTACCCTGAATATGATGATCAGGATAATTATGAAATTTCCAGCTATACCAATAATAGTCATTATTTGCTGAATTCAACACCATATGCCAATTATCTGATTACAACTTCTGCTAACAGAAGTATGGGGCATTTCGTAAACGAAATTGCACTGGATAGAATGAATGATGTTTTTTATTCTTACCGTTCAGGGCTTACGCTTTTCAGAACAGCCGGGCTTAGCAGTACCGCGACTACATTCACTAATGATCAGGTTAATGTAGGAACAGCACAGACTGGTGAGCAAGTTTCATGGCTTAAAATTTCTCCTCATACAACAGCATCCTCTACACTCTTTGTAGGAACTAACCTGGGAAGGCTTTTTAAAATTACCAATGCCAACACACCATCATACACATCTACAGCTTTAACATCACCCGCTGCAGGGACAATTTCAGATATAGAATTTGGAGCTAATGAAAATGAAATTTTACTCACCTTATCTAATTATAATCAGATTAGCGTATTCTATTCAACAGATGGCGGAACATCATGGCAGAATAAAGAAGGTAATCTGCCGGATATGCCAGTAAGAACTATTCTAAGAAATCCGGATGATCCTAATGAAGTGTTAGTAGGTACAGAGTTGGGAGTATGGGGAACAGGAAATTTCCTTTCCGGAGCACCTACATGGTCATCAGTAACAGGAAATATTGGGAACGTAAGAGTAACAAGTCTGGATTACAGACCTTCTACAAAAACAGTTTTGGTTTCTACTTATGGGAGAGGAGCCTGGACAACTCAAAATACCAATACTAATCTGGCGACTTCAGAAACTACAGCAGTATCTCCAAGAACGGCGAACAGAGTTTATCCTAATCCATCCAAGGGAATTGCCCGTTTAAGATTTAGCAATACTAATCATAGTACTGTAGATATCAGCATATTTGATAAGGCTGGAAGACTAGTATACAGCAAGAAGAATGTGAAGTCTGATGAAGAATTCGGTCAGAAAATGATTCCGGGTAATTATATTCTGAAAGCTGAAGATAAAGGTGAAATTGTGTATAGCGGTAACTTTTTAGTAATCGGCCGTACCGGAGGTGATGATGATTAAAAAAATGAATTATCCATTATTATTAATATTATTTGGGGTACTGGCTTCTTGTGGAATGCCAGTATCCAATTTTCAGGATCAATCAGTATCCATCATTTCTGCTGAAAAAACAGAATGGTCTGGTGGAAGAGCCGGAGTAAAGGGGATGATGTATACCGTAAAACTGAGTAAAAAAAATAATGTTGTGATAAAATCCCTGATGGCAGAAGGAAACAAAATTTCATTTAGTCAGAATATCTCGGGGAATAGTATTATCATACAAGGCAGTCTGCAATATAAAAACAATAATGATGCAAATGTTGAAGATTTACCGGCAGGAGCCTCAGTAGAAAGTACGAGGCTGAAGGCCAACTTCAAAGAAAGTTGGATAGAATACACCTTGAAAAATTCTAATAAGTCCTATAGAATCAGTATTCCAAAGTTCATTTCAGTAGAAATGAAGGAAGAACTGGCTCCTTAAAACATTACTCATTTTTGAATAAAAAATTATTTTTTATCTTTTTATGTATTCCGGTCATCATGTTATTTAATAATGTTGCTTATACGGTTGTTTCTCATGTAAAAAGAAAATTATATGAACATACACAATATAATATTGCCCGGCATCCTTTGAAGAAATCAAAAACGGTATGCTTTACAGAAGAAGATCTTACCAAAGCAGAATGGAAAGAAGATCAAGAATTTGTGCTCAATGGATTTTCTTATGATGTGGTTCATGTGAATAGAATAAATGGAAAAAAAATCTATTTCTGTTACCTTGATAAAAAAGATATCATCATTAATTCATTGGTGGATTTCTCTAAAAAATTAACCGTTAAAAAAAGAAACCTGAGAACTCAGATCGATCTCCCGGGGCATAGGAAGGTTTTGCTCAAAACATCCCGTTTTACCATTCTTAATGGAAAAGAGTTTCCTCTTCTTTTAATGCCGGATCTAAATACAATACCCATTCACTATTACCTATTAGAAAGTACTCATTATTTATCCATTAGTATTCCGCCTCCGGAGCAGCACTTTGTCTAAAGTGAATATAATATTAATGATAACTAATTTTTAAATAATGAAAAAATATATATGCATAGCAGCAATGTTAGGCTGCGCTATAGCTCATGCCCAACAGGTGCAGGAAGGATCAATTGATGAAGTTAATATCCTTGGTAGAAAGAAAATAAAACAAGAACGCGCAGAATTCAAAAGACACGGGCAATCTGTAGAAACGCTTTCTGAAGAAGATCTTAACAGAAATAATCCTGCTGCCATTGACCAGACATTGTCAACAATGCCAGGACTTCAGGTAGATAAACGAACTAATTTTGGTGGGCAGAGACTCGTTCTTCGTGGATATGGAAATGACCAGAAATTTAATAACTGGGGAGTGAAGGCTTATTGGAACAATATGCCATTGACCAACGCTGAAGGGGTAACTGTTCTTGATGACGTTGATTTCGCCTATGTAACCAATGTTGAAGTTATCAAAGGCCCTGCAGCAACCATGTATGGCGGCGGAGTTGGAGGAGCAGTCCGTTTTTACACCCGTCCTGATTTTACAAAAGGAGTCTCTGTTTCAGAAAATGCTATGTTTGGAGCTTTTAAAACATTTCAATCGAGAACGCAGTTGAATGTTGCTGATGAAAATTATTCTGTAAGTGCAGCATACGGACATCTTGAAACAGATGGATATAGACCTAATGGCGGTGGATTGAAGAATTTCTTTAATGTAAATGGTACCGTTAAGCTGGGAAAAAAGACCAGTTAAGTTTCTTTGCAAGCCAGGCGTACTCCTATGAGCATACTTCTGGGCAGATTTCCTATGATGATTATTATGCAGGAATCGATAATGGAAATCCGGCTTACATCCGAAAAAATTCAGGAACGAAAATAAAATCAACAAGAGTAGGATTAAGTAATATGGTAAGTCTTACTTCCAATTTAAGAAATTATACTACCCTGTTTTATTATAATGCAAATACGGAAAGTGTTTCAGCTGGAGCCTATGGAATTACAAGCGCTCCGAATGTAGGATTACGTTCCACCTTTACATTAAAGAATGAGTTTAAAGATTTTGAAAACCGTTTAGACTTTGGAGCAGAAATTCAAAATTCAGTATCTACTACTTCAAGCTACCGATTTACAGGTTCTGAAACTGAGCCTTTGCAGACAACGGGGATGAGTGGAGCTTCTTATTTTAAATATAATAACAATCAATCCACATACTTTGTGATTGATTATCTTACATATAAACCCTGGGGACTTACCTTGTTGGCAGGTGTAAGCGCTAATAGAACAAATTATGATAGAAAAGATCTTTATGCATTGCCAGGCTTGATTGCCGGGCGTAAGGACCAATCATTCAACAAAAAATATGACATGGCGTACACGCCTCACTTTGCTTTACAGAAAGAATGGAAACATCAGATCTTTAATTTGAGCTATAGTGAAGGGTATAATTCTCCTACAGCAGCTTCATCATATATCACCGGTACTAATATGACGAATGATGATTTAAAACCTGAGCGTGCGAGAATGATAGATTTCAGTGTGCATGGGCTTTTAATGAATACTAAAATAGATTATCGTATTTCAGCATTCAGAATAGACTATTCAGATAAACTTACTCAGTTGTTAATTCCGGGAAATGCAGCTAATCAGACGTATTGGGCTAATACCGGAAGCCAGAAAAATACAGGTTTGGAAGTTAGTGTAGGATATCAGTACAAAACAGAAAATTCTTTTGTTGAAAGAATTGTTCCGTTTGTAAACCTTTCTTATTATGATACAAAGTATAAAGACTTTTCCATGTATGATCCGAAATATATAGACCCTGTTACAGGAAAGACGGTAGGAAAATTAATGGTATATGATCATAAGACTGTGGTAGGAGTTCCAAGGAATAAATACGCGGTAGGGTTAGATATCTTTACGAAACCAGGATTCTATCTTGTAAATACCTATAATTATCTTGGAAATGTATACTCAGATTTCGGAAATTCCAATCTTGTAAAAGGTTTTGGGTTGCTAAACTCAAAATTAGGCTTTAAGAAATCCTTTAATAAACTGGATGTCGATGTTTATGTAATGGGTAATAATCTTACTAATCAGATCAATTATACCTTTTTATTCTTAGGGAATAATATTAATGATTCCGATACAGGAAGTGGGTATCCTAAAGGAGTAGCCACAGATCTTAATCCAGGGCCTAACAAAGCGTACTTCTTTTATGGAGTAAATCTTAAATACAGGTTCTGATCTTAAATAAGAATTCTGATAAAAACTGTTTCATTTTTATGGAACAGTTTTTTTGTTATATATTCTTAATGTTTTTGATTGTTTTTTAGTAAAGTATTTATGATATTGTACCTTTTTATGTTGTTTTTCTATTGATAATTGTAAAATTTTATTTTATTGATGGATGGTTTATTCTAATGTTTATATTTGTTATAAAATATTGACAGAAAGGATATGAGCAATCAATTTATTATTCAGAAATTCGGTTTTCTGGGAAACGACTTTATGGATGAGCTTCAGAGGCATGCTGTTTTAATAGAAATAAAGTCTAAAACCGAAATTATAAGAGAAGGACAAAAGAATAAATATGTACCTTTTTTAATTAAAGGATCCATAAAAGTTTTTACGCTTAATGATGGGAGAGAATTGATCTATTACTATATCAAAGAAAGTGATAGTTGCCTGATGACTTTTTCTTCTATTTTTACAGATTACATAAGCAGAGTATACGCTGTCGCGGAGGAAGATTCAGAAGCGTTGCTTATTCCTGTGTCCATTATGCATAATTGGTTGCTGCGATTTCCTGAGATCAATAAATTGTTTTATCATGAATATGACAGACGTTTTTCTGAAGTAATGAGCATGGTGAACGATGCTGTTTTTCATCGTCTGGATAAAAGAGTTCTTAATTATATCAAACAACAAATTTCCGCTACCGGAAATAATCCCATAAAAATTACCCACAGAGAGATTGCTAATAATCTTGGAACTTCCAGAGAAGTGGTAAGCAGGGTGTTGAAAAAAATTGAAAGTGATGGAGAGATTCTACAAACTAAAGAAGGAATCAAAGTCGCAATAAACGAAAATGTTAGATTGATCTAATTTATATTGTTTTAGAACTTTTTACCTTATGATTGATAAAAACAATCTTCTTGGTGACTTTTATCACACATTTTTGAATTGATAAGACGATAGATTTGTCATATCATAATTTAATACAAATTGTTATATGACAAAAACTCTCTTATTTTTATCAGTATTTTCATCAGTTTTTGCCTTTGCACAGGAAGATCTGCTGAAAGATATTGATACTATTAAAACCAATTCGGATACCTCGCAGCCTGCATTCAAGGCGTTGCAGATTGTAACGGGGCAATCCACTAAACTTGCTGCCAAAAAAGAATGGTATATGGTTGTTGCACACCGGTTTGGTGATGTAAGTGCAGGTTTTAAAGATTTTTTTGGGCTGGATAATGCTTCTACTAAACTTGGAGTAATCTATGGTGTTACAGATGCCATATCCCTAAGTCTTTCCAGAGAAACGAATATGAAAACCTTTGAAGGCGGCATAAAATATAAATTAGTAAGACAAAACGAAAACTTCCCGGTAGATATTGTCGGCTACAATGTGATGGGGGTAAATACAGCCCTTGATAAAGATACATATCCCCACCTTACGTTTAGTGACAGGTTATCTTATCTTACACAGGCTTTAATTTCCAGAAGGTTTAGTGATAAGTTTTCATTGCAGCTTACTCCTTCATATGTACATAAGAATCTTTACGAACCTTCTACTGAAGATAAAAATCAGTTTTTAGCAGGTCTTGGCGGACGCTATAAAATTTCAAAAAGAATTTCTATAAATGCAGAATATTTTGTGAATTTCGATAATCACAGTTTCTATAAAAATCCTTTGTCTTTAGGGATGGATATAGAAACCGGAGGACATGTTTTCCAGCTTTTATTCACAAATTCCCAGATCAATTCAGATATAGGATATCTTACGAATGCAACCGGAAATTGGGGGAAAGGACATATTTTCTTTGGGTTTAATCTTTACAGAGTTTTTTAATATGAAAAGAGCAAAATACATACTGACCCTATCATTGGCTGTGGTGATCATTGCCTGTGAAAGCAGAACTTACGAAGAAGTTTCAGAAAATAAGCCCATCATCTTACCTGTAAAATATACAACAGATATAAAGCCGATTATGGATAACAACTGTATAGGTTGCCATTCTGCAGGAAGTTTTAAACCTTTAGCCACTTATGACCAAGTTAAAAGTAATATAGACGGAATTTTGGATCGCATTCAAAGACCAAACGGAGACCCAGGAAAAATGCCTAAAGGAGGTTCATTATCTGCAACTCAGATTAATATATTTATTAAATGGAAAGCTGATGGATTAACCGAAAACTAAATATTTGATATGAAAAAACTAACATTATTGACTGCAGTTCTGCTTTTTGCCGGATATGCTTCAGCCCAGAAATACAGTTCAAAAACCGGTAAACTAACATTTGAAGCATCAGTACCTCTATTTGATGATATCTATGCCCAAGATGATAATAATACGGTCATTCTTAATGCTGATACAGGAGAAATGGCATCTGTTTCTGTCGTTAAAAACTTCCATTTTAAAACGAAGTTGATGGAAGAACACTTCAATGAAAGTTATGCGGAGTCTGCTAAATTTCCTAAAACTACATTTAAAGGAAAAATTGTAGGATTTGACAAATCAAAATTGACAGCCAGCCCGCAAAAATATACAGTTCAGGGAACTTTAAACTTCCATGGTGTAGATAAAACAATAGCCTCTGCCGCCTCAATATATACAAAAGAAGGAAAGATTTATATGCAGGGAAGCTTTGTGGCAAAACCGGCAGATTATAAAGTAACAATACCTAAGGTGGTTACTAAAAAAATTGCTGAAAATGTAAATGTTGAATATAACTATATACTGATAAAATGAAAAGTCTGATCATTATAGTAAGCATATTTCTGAACTCTTTATTGTGGGGACAGGGAAAAGAAAAATCAATATTTGATATTGCCAGAAGCGGAACAGTCACAGAAGTAAAAGACCTGATGAAACAGAATCCGGATATCATCAACCAGATTAATGAAAATGGTTTCTCACCCCTTATTTTGGCTTGTTACAGAGGAAATGTAGAAGTAGCAGAATTTCTGATTAATCATGTTAAAGATGTCAACTATAAAAGCAAAGAAGGAACTGCTTTGGCAGGACTGTCTGTAAAATATAACAAAAAGCTGGTAGAAGATTTATTAAAGAAAAATGCAGATCCCAATATTGCAGACCCCACAGGATTTACCCCTTTGTTCTGGGCTGTAAAATTCGGTAATAAAGAGTTGGCAGAGCTACTGCTGAAATACAAGGCAGATAAGACACTAAAGGATTCAATGGGAATGACTCCCTTCGAATATGCTTTAAAGGCAGACAATAAAGAAATTATAAATCTATTAAAAAATTGATATGAAAAAAACTTTACTTACACTCAGTATGGTCCTTGCAAACTTTGCCTGGGCTCAGTTTTCGTCAGGAACGGTACCTCTTTCGGCTACCGGTATGACGGTGAAATTAGATACTACCCCATCGGGATTAACCATGACAGTAACAGGTGACAGCAATTCTATGTTAGGAATTGGTTTTGGAGGAAACGGTGTAGATACCGGTGGTATGGCATCGGGGTCAGATGGATTTATTTACAATGCTTCTGCCAGCAGAGACTATACATTTATAGGAAAGACGACCCCTAATCCCGATCCTGTACAGGACTGGACTGAAACATCCAATACCGTTTCAGGAAGTACCAGAACAATTGTTGCTACGAGATCACTTTCGGGAGGGCCGGGAGATTTTGCAATTGCTAATGCCGCAGGAACAATCAATATCTTTTACTCTCGTAAAAGCGGGGGCTCTGCTTTGGGCTATCATGATGCAGGCAGAGGATACGCAGTATTAACAATGACAGCCAGTACTTTATCTGTAAATGAAACGGTAGCAGAGTCTAAAAAAATGATTCTTTATCCTAACCCTGCCAAAACATCGGTAAGCCTTAAGAATTTCGATAGCGTAAAATCTATTGATATTTATGAAAGTACAGGAAGAAAAGTAAGATCATTAAGACCAAGCCAAGAAAAAATAAATATTGAAGATCTGAAATCCGGAATTTATTATTTTGAAATGCTGTTGAAAGACGGAAGTACATCTTACGAAAAACTTATTAAAGAATAATCGTAAAAAAACACACCTAAATATTCAAAAGAATACCTCTGATTTTTCGGAGGTATTTTTTTATTGATCAGTTTGAAAACTATTGAAATGCTTTATTCTAAAGGGACTCATTGAATTTCCATATATTTGTGTACAACTGGAATCTCATGAAAATTATCTTTGAAAAATACAATCCTTTCTGGAAAGAACAGTTTGAATCTATTAAAAGTGAACTGGAGAAGAATATTGGCTTGTTGCATCCAATCATAGAGCATATTGGAAGTACGTCAGTAGAAGGATTATCAGCCAAACCCATTATAGATATTATGATTGGGGTGAAAGATGAATCAGAACTCGATAAAGTTCCCCCATTACTACAAGGAAAAGATTATGTGTATTATCAAAAGTACAATGAAGATATGCCGTATCGTCGTTTCTTCATTAAGCTTACAGATCAACCTCATAATCTGGGATTTCCGGAAGTTATTTATTCAGAATCTGAAATTCCTGAAGAACTTCACAATCATCGTCATCGCATAGCTCACATTCATACAATTCCTGTTTCATCAGAACATTGGCTTCGCCATATTGCGTTTCGGGACTATCTTCGTACTCATCCTGAGATAAGAGAGGAATATCAGCAGTTAAAAGAAAAGCTCAGTACCATGGAATGGTTTGATGGTAATGATTACAATGAAGGAAAAGATCCGTTTATCAAAAGAGAAGAAAAGAAAGCCGTCCAATGGTATTTAAATAATAAGAAACTTTATACTTTACCCATGAGAGATTTAAAGGAAATAGCCAGCCAGTTGGCGAAATCCAAAACATTAAATGATTTTATAGAATATGGAGGAGTGGCCGCTGCTATTGAAACAGCAGATGGAAATATATATACGGGAATCAGTATTGATACAGCATGTTCTATGGGATTTTGTGCCGAACATAGTGCTGTAGCGGAAATGTTGAAGAATGGAGAGCATTATATTAAAGCAGTAGTAGCGGTGGGAAGTGATGGAAATGCCATTCCGCCCTGTGGACGCTGCAGAGAATTAATGAGCCAGTTATCTAAAGAAAACCTTAATGCTGTCATAGAAGTTAAGAATGATATTTTTGTGACTTTAAAAGAATTGATGCCTTATGATTGGAAAGAAGACCTTGGAAGAGAATGGTAGTTGTAGAATCAATAAATTAAAAAATAAAGATCCATGGAGTTTAAAACTTTAGCAAATGTAGATATAGAAGAGCTTTTAGCCGTATTTAATCATTCTTTTTCTGATTATATTGTTCCTTTTCATTTGACCAAAGAAGTACTTATTGCTAAAATTGCCACTGAAAAATTAGATATGAATCTATCAGTAGGTGCTTTTGAAAATGATCAACTAGTAAGCTTCATTCTTCAGGCAGAAAAAATGGAAGACGGACAGAAGATTATTTACAATGGTGGAACCGGAGTAATACCAGAAAGCAGAGGGAAAGGGTTGGTAAGAAAAATGTATGATTTTATCATTCCTGTTCTAAAAGAAAAAAATGCAGATGTATTACTGCTGGAAGTGATTGAAGGAAATGAGGGCGCAATCAGAGCATATGAAAACTTAGGATTTACAAAGATCAGGAGATTACTTTGTTTTAAAGGAAATATCAATTCCGGGGAAGTGAAAATCGATGTTACGATCAAAGAAATGAAAGATTTCCAATGGGAAGAACTTCAGTCTTTCTGGGATATAGAACCTTCATGGCAAGGTGCTATTTTTTTACTGAATCCCATGCCGGAAAACTTTAAAGCTTTAGGAGCCTATGCTGGTGAGAATCTGGTAGGTTACATCATTTACAATCCTACCTCTGGAAAAGTACATCAGATTGCAGTGCATAAAGAGTATAGAAACCAGGGGGTAGGTGCTGGACTTTTTGCAGCTATAGCAGACGGACAGCCCATTGCTATCAATAATGTAGATGAAGCGTCCAATAAAACGGCTGTATTTCTTGAGAAAAAGATAGGCCTTCAAAATTGGTTATCACAGTTTGAAATGAAGCGTAACATTTAATCAGGTACTTTTTTATTTCAATTAAAAAATTAAAAGGTTTTAATATACTTTTAATCCCATAAACTTTTCAGGGAGCAGTAGAGAATGTAACTTTGCCGAAAATTTTAAAATAATGAAGCGAGGAATCCATTTTTTACTGCTGTTTATTTCTTTCACTATTTTTGGCCAGCAAGGAATTGCAGATACTGCTCAAGTAGTAGTGCCTGGCCGTCATAATAGCATTGAAAATCAGTCAAAACCTTATGTTATCATGATTTCCACAGATGGTTTTCGATATGATTACGCTAAAAAATACAATGCTGAAAATCTGTTGAAACTTTCTGAGAATGGAGTGAAAGCAGAAGCTATGATTCCAAGTTATCCAAGTATTACTTTTCCCAATCACTGGAGTCTTATTACCGGACTTTATCCATCTCATCATGGTTTAATAGATAACTTTTTCTATGATTATAAGAGAAAAGAAACCTACGCGATGAGCAATAAAAAAATGCAGAAGATGGGAGCTGGTACGGCGGAGCTCCTCTTTGGGGATTAGCGGAAAAGCAGGGAATGGTATCAGCATCTTTAATGTGGGTAGGATCTGCCAGTGATGCAGGAGGAACGAGACCTTCTTATTACTATCCGTATCATGAAAAATTTACTCCCTCTGAGAAAGTAGAAAAAGTAGTGAACTGGCTAAAATTACCGGAAGATAGAAGACCGCACTTTATTTCACTGTATTTCCCGGAAGTAGATGGAAGCGGACATCATTTTGGTCCAGATACCAAAGAAACAGAGGTAGCCGTTCACCTGATTGATCAGGCAATAGGAGACTTAGTGAAAAAAGTCAATGATTTAGGGTTAAAAAATGTCAACTTTGTTTTTGTTTCAGACCACGGGATGATTAAAGTAGATGGCGGAACACCATTGGAAATTCCGGCTCTTCTTTTTGATAAAAACAGATTTGATTTTTACAACTCGCAGACGCTATTGAGAGTGTATGTTAAAAATCCAGATGAGGTAAAAGCTGTTTATAAAGAATTAAAAGCTCATAAAACAGGGGACTACGATGTGTATTTAGATAAAAAATTACCAAAATATCTGCACTTTGCAACAAGAGATGATCAATACAATAGAATAGGACAGATTCTTCTCCTTCCGAAAGCTCCGAAAATATTTCTGGAAAAAGGCAAGAAAACTTCTGTAGGGAAACATGGGTACAATCCAAGAACAGTTCCTGAAATGAAGGCAACTTTTTACGCATGGGGACCGGAATTCAAAAATAATGTAAAGATTGATGAATTTGCTAATGTCAATGTTTATCCTTTAGTTGCTGAGGTTTTAGGATTAAAAATTGATCAGCCGATCGATGGAAAGTTGAACGTTTTAGAAAAGATTTTAAAAGATAAAAAATAGATTTTAATTTAATAGAATCGCAATGCAAGAATGTATTGCGATTTTTTATTAATTCCTTAATCAGTTTCGGCGCACCAAAGGTGCGCCGAAACTGATTTTAATACAATAAACACATAAAATATATGCATAAATATTATTTAAAATAAATATAGATTGTAGAATTGTTGTTTTTTGTGATTTTTTTTTATAATTTCTACATTGTATTTTTATATATTTAAAAGTGAATTATTTCGAAGTTTATGAAAATTTTTGCCAGTATCATAATAATGTTCCTGATTTGCTGTAAACCCTCTGCTCAAACAAGTTATTTAAGTAATGACATGGAAAATAAGTACTCCACAAAACTGAGTCCTGACAACAGGTTTATTCTCTTTTACCAATTCGAAGATAACCCTCTTGAACCGGGCAGATGGCTTACTTATTATGTAACAGAGGCCAAAACGAATATTCTTAAAAAAGAAAAAACAAAGTTACTTGCAGATTCTATTTATTGGAAAGCAGACAATATGCTGGTCATAATACCTTATCGTAAAATGATAAAATCTGAGCTGGAAGTAGACAAAAAGAAAGTGACAATCAAATTGTAATACCTATAAAATAACCACGACATGAAAAAAAACTACATCAGAAACGGAGTAATGGTAATAAGCGCTGTTTTTTTATTGAATGCCTGCCAGCATTTCAATACACAAGCAGACACCAGCCGCCCGCCGTCATCATCAACCACTGACGGGATGGTGAAAAAGAAAGAAAAAGAATCCACGGAACAGGATAACATTAAAGTTTCGGATGAAAAAAAAAGTCTATGCTCAGGTACAAAAAGAGCAAAGCCTGAAAAAAATACTTGCTTACAATGATCCAAAGTTTAGTAAAGTTTTTGAAAACTTTGGTGATGGAACTGAAGAAATCCAGCTTAGAAAGGAGTTGCTGATGAGTATGGCAAAACCTGGTGAAATGGTATTGGGACACCGTGCGGATAAAAAATTAAGAGAGCAGGAAGCTGGAGCCAAAGAGAAAAAAGGGATTGAGGAGATGGCAGAATATAGACGTCAGATTACAATGCCTATTGGTACAAACAAAATGCTTTATGAAGATGGAAATTTACTGAAGGAGTATAATAAGGCTCTCAATAGTGCTACTCTTAAACAAGCTAAGCAAAAATCTTCTATTGCCGCTAAAAATGGAGCTTATTCTATTAACAATGTTGTGTTTACCGAAAGAGGTCCTAATAATATTCCGGGGAGGGACAGAAGTATTGTAGTTTCGCCTCAGGATCCTAATAAATGGTATGTAGGATCAGTAGGAGGTGGCGTCTGGATTACTGATAATGCGGGAACAACCTGGAAAAATACAACAGATTTTGCGGTTCCTAACCTGGCTACTTCTACTATTGCCATTTCTCCTCAGAATGCTAATGTTGTGTATGCAGGAACAGGAGAACCTTTTGGGAATTTAGATAAAATTACAGGAACAGGGCTTATAAAATCTACAGATGCAGGAGAACATTGGACAAGATTACTGAATACTGCTGCTTTTGGGGATGTAGGAAGATTATTGGTGAGTCCTACCAACGCAAATCACCTATTAGCAGCTACTTCAAAAGGAATCTATGTAACCCAGGACGGTGGAACAACCTGGAATCAGACATTTACAGGATCAACGGTAGGTGGTACCACTTATACTTCTACACAAGACCTTGTAGCAACCAGCGATTTCAGTGCAATATATGCTTCTGTTAATACTTTAGGGGTTCTTAAATCTACAGATGGTGGGGCAACCTGGACAAAAGTATTTGATGCTCTGGCACTTAATAAAGCAATAAAAAGAATGGAAATCGCTGTATCTCCGGTTAATCAGAATAAAATTTACTTAAGCTGCCAGGAAGGATCAACTACAGCAGTGTATATGTCTGCCAATGCAGGAGGCAGTTTTCAAGCATTAACCTATAAAACTGGGAACAGTAAGGAGATTTTGGGTGATCAGGGATGGTATGACAATGCTATTGCAGCACATCCTTTTAATGAAAATATTATTTATATAGGCGGAGTTTCTGTTGCAAAAGTTACTGTAGATACTACAGATAACTCGTACAATGTACTTTCTATTGCAAGCGGGTATAATACAGCATATCTGAACACAGCAGTGCATCCTGATCAACATGGTATTGTTTGTCAGGTAGATCCTGCAAATCCTGCCCAGTTCAGGTTACTGCTTACGAATGACGGCGGAGTATATTCTACACAATATAAAACAAACCCGGGGGAAACTCAGGGAGATTGGAGTAATCCTGTTACAGGACTTAATACCACACAGTTTTACGGTGCAGACAAAAAGAATGGTGCAGATGTTTATGTCACAGGAGCTCAGGATAATGGTTCATCAGCTACCCTTACAGCTCCGTCATCAAGCACTTCAAACTACTTATCTTTATTAGGTGGAGATGGGTTTGAAGCCCTTTGGAACTATAATAAGCCTAACGAAATGATATTTGGTTCACAATACAATAACTTTGTAAGAACAGAACAAGGGGTAAGCCTTAACGGTCGCTTTACAGCCAGAAATGCAGACTATGGATCAGCATCATCTCCGTTCTATTCTAAACTAGCCAATGCTAATAATAATCCGGATGTTATATTTACGGTATCTTCTAAAGGAGTTTGGAAGTCCCCGGATTTTGGAAGAACATGGGGCTTGACAACTTTTACGGCAGCAAACAACGGAACATGGAACGGAAATGCTTCATTTGCCACTGTAAAAGTATCAGTAGCAAATCCTGATGTTATTTGGGCTGGATCTGCTGCCTCAGGAGGAACAGGAACAACATATAAAATTAATGTTTCAAAAGATAATGGATCTACTTTTGTAAAAACAACAGGTAATCTCCCAACGACAGGCAATTACTATATCAGTGGAATTTCACCATCAAATACAACGGAAGCCAGAGCATATGTGCTGTTTTCTGTAGCAGCTCAGCCGAAAGTGGTAAAAACCAATGATTTTGGAGCAACATGGACGGATATTTCAGGATACAGCACAGGATCTACATCTACAGGTTTCCCAGATGTACCGGTACATAGCTTAATTGAGATGCCTTTTGACGACAGAATTCTTTGGGCAGGAACAGATATAGGAATATTTGAAACAGTAGATGGGGGTGCAACTTGGTCTCTGGTAACTACAATGCCGCCGGTTTCTATCTGGCAGATGAAAATTGTAAATGACCAGGTGGTTCTTGCTACTCATGGTAGAGGAGTCTGGACAGCTACTATTCCTGAATTGGCAACCTATGTACTTCCTGAATATGTTTCACGTCCAATAATCAAGAGTGCAAATCAGGTAGCTATTCACGATATGAAAGCTAAGGCTGTCTTTAATTATACAAATCCGCAAATTACAAGCCTGAAGGTTTATGTTGACAATGCTTATGTGTCAACAATATCGAGTACTCAGCCTAATACAGATTATACATTTACGACCACTTCAACTTTATCGGAAGGAATTCATTCTGTTTCAGTAACCGGAATATATGCTAACGGAACAAAGGAAACTATCAAGGATACAAAGTCTTTTGATATTATCAATTTTAATAGTGGAGCTGCCGCAATTAATGTCCCGGCCTTTACTTCCAATGATATATATGTTGGTTCAGGTAAATTTGTAGTAGATAATGTATCTAATAAATTCACTTATAATGTATTGAATAATATTGGACATCCATACGCAAACAATACTACCTATCAAACCTATATCAAAACACCTGTTATTGTAGGACAAGCTTCAGCAATGACAATGAGACATATGGCTCTTACTGAGGCAGGATACGATTTTGCTTATGTGGAAGGATCTAAAGATCTTGTGAATTGGACTACAATGGGTGTTTATGATGAAGCGTCATTCAGTAACTGGAATAATGGAGGGGCAGCTCTTTCTGCAGCCAATGTAAACGAAACATTATTCCAGAATAGTTCTTTAAATTTAGGGGCATTTGCTTCTGGAGATGAAATTGCTGTAAGACTCCGTTTGGTAAGTGATCCGGAGGTTGCTTCTTATGGATGGCTTATTAAATCTATCGTTCCTACTTCTTCTCTTGGAGTAAAAGATATAGTGAAATCGGAAGAAGGAATTAGACTAGTCCCTAATCCGGCAGACGATGTTACGGGGATTATGCTTCCATCTAATAATAAAGGAGATGTAGATGTTTATGTATATGATGCTTCCGGAAGACAAGTAATGTCACTGAAGAAGCAGAAGGGACCAAAAATTGAAATGAACGTTAAAGGTTTGACAAAAGGTCTTTATCTGGTACTTATAAAAACAGGTACAGAGAATAAGGCATTGAAATTAATTAAAAACTAATTATTACCCTTATTTTTTGCAGGCTGTACTTTACAGGTTTGCTTGTTTTTAAAAAAAATAAAAGACCTTCCAGACAGGAGGGTCTTTTATTTTATACTAGCAAATTTCGGTTTTATCCTTCAATTTCAGCCTAAAACTTAGCAGCAAATTCCTTAGCGAAATCTTCCAGTTTAACACTTCCGTTTACTGGAGATCCGTGGTCAATAAAATCTTTTTGTACAGTTCCTGTTTTCATTCCCTGCCCCATTTCAACATAGAGTTTGGCCATGTCTTGTGGCAAACCAGCCTGAAGCATTCCGTTGAAAGAATCTTCATCTGAGAATTCCACCCAGGGAAGTTCAGGTTTTTCAACTGATGCTCCTAATACTTTAGCAAAATCAGATGCTTTTCGGGAGTCGCTTACAATATATCTGATATTTTTACCTCTCTCACTTTTTACCAATTCCTTTGCAGCTGCCTTGGCAATATCTGTTGGATGTACTACAGGAATTTCTGTGTTTTCAGAATAATTTCCACCCATAATTCCTGCGTTTTTAATCAATGGGATATCATTGAAGAAATTTGTATAAAAATAACCTGCTCTTAAAAAGGTAAATGATGTGTTTTCAATTTCATTATAAAGCTTTTCGATATGGTGAAGTCCTTTGATAGGACCGTTTTCTACAGGTGATGCTGCTCCCACACTGCTTAACATGACCGCTCTTTTTACCCCGGTTTTCTTTAATGCTTCCGCATAATTCTTTCCGGCATTGATTGTATTCTGAACGATATTTTCGGCACTGATGGCAGGTGGTGTCATCACAAATACAGCATCTGCTCCGGTAAAAGTCCGGGTTAAGAAATCAACATCTGTAATAGAGCCGATAGCAGGTTTCGCTCCTAAAGATTCAATATCTTGTTTTCTTCCTTCACTGCTGCTGATAACAGTGATGTCGTGTCCTTCTTCTACCAATTGCTTTGCTAATGGTTGGGCAACGTTTCCTAGTGATCCTGTGATAATAATTTTCATATGTAGATTTTTTATTGTTTTTAATGACCATGGCATTGCTGAGTACTGACTCGTCCTGATCAATTTGATCAAATGACTGCGATTTCATAGATAAATATTTTTTTATTTCATGAGACAAAGTTATATTTGTACTTACTTTTATACAAGTACTTACCCTAAAGTATGTGTCATCATGGCAGCAATTAAAGAAAGTTCAACCATTCAGGAAAACAGAAAGATAGTGCAGGATTGTCCTGTAATGTATGTTATGGAAAGGATTGGAGGTTTTTGGAAACCTATTATCCTATTCAACCTTTCTACAGGAGAGAAAAGGTATAGTGAACTGAAGAAAGCAATTCCTGCTGTTACAGAAAAAATGCTAATTCAACATCTGAAACAGCTTGAAGCAGACGGATTGATTATAAGAACTGCAAAGCCTGTAGTTCCACCTCATGTCACTTATAAATTAAGTGAAGCTGGAAACAAACTGGCTCCTGTTATTGATGCTATGGCAGAGTGGGCATTTCAGGATATGGAAAGGAATGATCATCAATGTGCTGAAGGAAACAGATATCGGGTTGATAAAAATCAGAATGTCTTTAGTAACAACCTAAAATAATAAACAAGGGTATTCAATTTGAATACCCTTGTTTATTATTTTACAGAAAGAATTATAACGATTGCATATCAATTACAAAACGATATCTCACATCACTTTTCAACATTCTTTCATAGGCTTCATTGATATCCTGCATTTTGATCATTTCAATCTCTGAAACAATATTATGCTCCCCGCAGAAATCTAGTAATTCCTGAGTCTCTGCAATACCTCCGATCACAGATCCTGCCACAGATTTTCTTCCCAAGATCATAGGAACGGTATTCAAAATAGGTTCCAGACCTCCTAAATATCCCACAAGAACATGCGTTCCGCTGATATTTAAAGTCGTTATATAAGGATTTACATCATGTACATAAGGAACCGTATCAATGATCACATCAAATTTTCCTTTTACCGACTTCATCTGTTCTTCGTCTGTGGAAATAATAACATGATCCGCCCCCAATTGCTTAGCATCCTCAGTTTTTCCTGGGGTTCTTGAAAATAAGGTAACTTCGGCACCTAACCCTTTGGCTAGCTTAATGGCCATATGTCCTAATCCGCCTAGTCCTACAACAGCTACTTTAGAATTTGGCCCTACATTCCAGTGTCTTAGAGGAGACCATGTTGTAATACCTGCACAAAGAAGCGGTGCAACGGCAGCAAGGTCAAGATTTTCAGGAACCTTTAGCACATGATGAGAATCTACCACCACTTTTTGAGAATACCCTCCAAAAGTATGACCTCCCGAATGCTTATCTTTTCCATTATAAGTTCCTGTGAATCCATTTTCACAATATTGTTCAAGATCATGCTGACAGCTGTTACAATGCCCGCATGAATCTACGATGCATCCTACTCCTGCAAGATCACCTACTTTAAATTTGGACACTTCACTTCCCACTTTTGTAATTCTTCCTACAATTTCATGTCCAGGTACAGCAGGGTATAGGGTTCCACCCCAATCGTTTCTTGCTGTATGAAGATCAGAATGGCATACTCCGCAGTATAGAATTTCAATTTCTACATCTTTGGAAGTAATCTCTCTTCTTTCAATATTCATTTCTTTCAGGTCTGCTGTGGTGGACTCTGCCCCATAAGCTTTTACTGTAAATGTGTTCATTTGATTATTTATTTTATTTGGATTGATACGTTGGTATTATAGATTATGATACTCTTCATCTGTTACCGGATTCAGCCATTCCACAATACCGTTTTGCGTGTTGGTATTAATGGCGATGTGCGTGAATTCACTATCAGGTGCAGCCCCATGCCAGTGGATTACATTGGGTAATATATTTACGATGTCTCCGGGGTGTAAAATTTGTGCAGATTTTCCCTTTTCCTGATAAAAACCGATTCCTGAAGTTACGATTAAAATTTGTCCGCCCCCATGAAAATGCCAGTTGTTTCTGCATCCTGGTTCAAAAGTAACATTTCCGATCTGACAATTCAGCTGATTTTCATTAGGTTTAAGGATTTGAACCCAGGCAGTTCCTCCTGAGAAATAGTCCGTTGGAGCTTTCTCTCCCTTCGGAAAAATGTTTGTATTAAAAGTTTCCATAACGGTACAAAAGTCGAAACTTTTCTGTACATCTGACTTATACAGATTACGGGATTACTTACCAATTTTACAGACACGATATCTATTATATCAGAAATTGGTAATTTTGAATTGTGAAAAAAATAGACTTCATGGAAAATCAGGAGATTGAGATCTATAATACAGTCTCGGAGTATAATAAAATGGCAAATCATGAAACACTACACCCGTTGGTAAGTGTGATTGATTTCTCCAAATCAGATCCCATTTGTCAATATAGAAGAAAATTTGGCTTTTATACCGTTTTCCTGAAAGATGTGATGTGTGGAGACATGCAGTATGGAAAACATAGTTACGACTATCAGGAAGGGACATTGGTTTTCATTGCCCCAGGTCAGACATACGGGATTTATAATAGAGAGAAATCTATTCAGCCGGCAGGCTTTGCTTTAATTTTTCATCCTGACCTTTTAAAAGGAACCAATCTTGGAAAAAATATAAAAGATTATAATTTCTTTTCCTATGATGTGCATGAAGCATTACACCTTTCGGAAAAAGAAAGAGAGATTATCCTGGACTGCTTTAAAAATATAAAGCATGAACTTGGCCAGTCAATAGATAAACACAGTAAATCATTAATTGTAAATAATATTGAACTGTTTCTAAATTACTGCATGCGTTTTTATGACCGTCAGTTTATTACCAGAGACCATATCAATCAGGGACTGATCGGGAAATTTGAAAACCTTGTTGATGAGTATTTAAAATCAGATCATCCAAAAAATATAGGTTTTCCTATGGTAAATTACTTTGCAGAAAAACTGAACCTTTCAGCAAATTATTTTGGAGACCTTATAAAAAAAGAATTAGGAATTTCTCCCCAGGAATTGATCCACAATAAACTCATAGATATAGCCAAAGAACAGATACTGGATCAAGGAAAATCGATCAGTGAAATTTCTTATGATTTAGGCTTTAAATACCCACAGCACTTTACACGATTATTCAAAACGAAAGTAGGAATTTCTCCAAGTCAATACAAAACGCTGAATTGATATAAGATCACATTAGAAATATCATTATAATATTTTGTGTTTGTATTAATATCTTGAGTTTTAATTAGCTGTATAAATTTTCTTTTTTCGAAAAACAAGGTTATCTTTAAGGGTAAAAGCATTCACCATTTCAAAATGAAATCACCACAGAAAGAAACCCATATATTCAATACGCGTTTTGGCATTATTACTGGATGGAAGCAAGAGGGAGTAATAAGAGCTAAAAGTATTCGTTATGCCCGTTCCAAAAGGTTTCAAAAACCCGTTCCGGTTGAGCATTTTATTTTTGATAGCAGGCTTGAATATAAAGTTCCGGTTTGCCCACAGAAACTTAGTCCGCTTGTGGAAAAAATGATAGGAACAACACCGGTTGAAGAATTTGAACCTGAAGAATCTACCCAATATCTTTCAGTAATTCGTCCTGATAAATTCCTTGAAAACGGAAAACTTGCTGTGATCGTCTGGATCCATGGCGGTTCTCATGAGATTGGGTGCGGAGATCTGCCTACCGCTGATCCTGCAGAATGGGTAAAAGAACAAAATATCATTGTGGTGACAGTTTCCTATCGCTTGGGGCTCTTTGGTTTTTTAGGCGGGGATGAAAAAAGACCTCCTAATCTAGGTCTGTTGGATATAATTGAAGCGTTAAAATGGATCAAAAGTAATATTGCAGACTTTGGCGGAGATCCGGAAAATGTTACCCTGTTTGGGCAGTCTTCAGGAGGAGATGCAATAGCACATCTGATGATATCAGAAGGAGCCGATGATTTATTTCAACGGGTAATTATTCAGAGTGCGCCTTTGGGATTACGGCATAAAAGACAGAAAATGTCTGCTGAATTTTTAAAGAAGACAGAAGAGATTAAAGATGAGACAGATGTTTATAAAATGATGGAAGAGTACGGAAAGTTTGTTCCATCTGTTATAAAATATGGTTTGAAAGCAGCAATGCCTTTTGGGACCCAATATGGATATCAGCCATTATGCAAAGAAGAAGAGTCCGTTGAGAAATGGCGTGAAAATGCTAAAAAATATGATGTTCTGATTGGCTTGAATAATGATGAGACTGCATTTTATCTCAAAACTTCAGAAGCTTTAAATAAATATTTAGGGAAAGGATTGGGATTAAAGATCTTGGATAAAACCGTTGAAAAAACGACAGACATGATCTATGGTGCTCCGGCCAGACAATTTGCAGAAAATTATGCCAGAGGCGGTGGAAATGTTTATCTATTCAGGATGTATTCCAGATTAGAAGATAATCATATTGGAGCACCGCACTGTATTGATCTTCCACTTATTTTTGGAAATGAATCTGCCTGGAAATCTTCTGAACTACTGAAAAATATCCCTTGGGAGCGTATTCACGACAATGGAAAGAAACTAAGAGCACTTTGGGCAGAATTTGCAAGAACAGGACACATATCCGACTCGTCAGAACGTCCAGAAATTCTGGAACTCAGAAAAGTTGAGGTTTAATTGAACCATAGAATTTAATATTTCAACGATTCTATTTCCTGCTGTTTATGATTTGATTATTAGGTAGATGATATTAAGGTGTTGGTAGATTATATTGAATAATAATTGTAATATATTGTTTATATTTGAGTTACAAATTCAAAAAAATAATAATTATGAAAATCAAGAAATCTTTCAGTGCACGAAAAATGGATCGTCAGGAACTTAAAAATGTAAATGGCGGAATCATCATCAGAGGCAATACCTGCTGCTTTTATAACGAAGATAATTTCTGTTGTGAGTGGGCTCCTGATCTATGGAGTTGTAGAGGTATCAAATGCTAATACCTAAATATAAAATATAAAGCGTACTTTTTAATGAAGTACGCTTTTTTATTTATTCTGAAATCCAAACGCTTACATTTCCGGCAGGTACAGGAAAATCTCCCCAACCATTTTCATCAATGGTTACTTTATTTTTAAATCTTTTCAAAAGGTCTTTAAATTTTTTACCGGCATAACGTTTTCCCATTTCCATTGGTTTGTTGTAAGAATCTTTATTACTCAGCACTACAGCACAGCCTGTATGATGGTCATCTCCTTCACGGATCCATCCAATACAATTGGCATCTTCAAAATAGTCCCGTTGTTCCCCATAAGCATACTCCTTTCTGGCTTTCAGAAGCTCTTCAATACCATCTATTTTCGGTATAAAGATTTCCTGATCATTTCCTGCTCTGTCTTTGTCGATATAATGTGCACCATACAAGTCCGGATAAAAAACACATGGATAACCATCTTTTCGCAATAAGATCAAAGCATAAGCAATAGGCTTAAACCATGATTCAACAGGAGCTTCCAGGTCCTGAAGAGGCTGTGTGTCATGATTAGCCACCAGGCTTACGGAATGCAAAGGATCTGTCTGGGTGAGTGTTTCATCAAAGATTTTTCTGAGATCATAGGAAGCACCTTCTTTGGATGCATTATGAAAATTATTCTGTAATGAACTGTCAAAAAGACTCATGCAGCCTTCAGTTACTTCAATATATTTTTGAAGCAGATGAAGATATCCCGGAGCCCAGTATTCCCCTACGGCAAAAATATTTTTTCCAGTGTTGGAGCGAAGTAGAGTAAGCCATTCTTTATAAAAATCAAAGGAAATATGCTTTAAGGCATCAAGACGGACGCCATCAAAATCTGTTTCGTCAAAATACCACTTTGCCCAATTGTTGAGTTCTTCTCTCACAAAAGGATTTCTGTGCTCAATGTCATTATACATGAGATAATCATAATTCCCCTTTTCATCATGGATCATCTCTTCCCAGTTGTCACCATATTCAGACTGTATTTTATAAATATGAGACTCCATACCTTCTGCATAATCTACACCGCTGAAACATGTGAAATTCCATTCAAAATCTGAATATCTTTTTTCTCTTCCGGGAAAAGTGAATTTTGTATAGGATTCTATTTCAAATGTATCTGAGATTACTTTTTCCCTGTTGTCTTCATCCACTTTTACAACATTGAATTTTTCTAGTTCATCACCACCTGCTTTGTGTCCCAATACAATGTCTACAATGACTTCAATATTTTGTTTTTTTAAAGCTTTGATCGCTTTTAAATATTCCTTTTTAGTGCCATATTTGGTTGGGATAGTTCCTTTCTGATCAAACTCTCCAAGATCATAAAGATCATAGGAGTCATATCCTACCGAATATCCGCCATTTGTCCCTTTATAGGCAGGCGGAAACCAGACAGAAGTTATTCCCAGCTTAGCTAGATATTTAGACTGTTTCTCAGCTTCTTTCCATAGCTTTCCATCACCTTCAGAGTACCAGTGGAAAAACTGAATCATTGTTGGGTTCATATAATTTTGCTTATTTGGTGTATACAAGTTAGCAAAAAAAATATAACCTGTTAATTTTCGAATTCTTTAAACGGAATTTTTAGTTGAACGGAAACCAGTTTTTTTTCTTCCGTATTCAGTTGAGAAAGTGACAATCCAAGTAAACGGACTGCTTTATCAAAAGGGCGAAGTTCCCAGAGTTTTTTCCCAGTAGTAAAATACTCTTCAGGAGATGTGAAGTATTCTTCTCTGGTTATACTTCTGGTAAAAAGAGAAAAATCTTTATACTTAATTTTTAAGGTTAAAGTTCGTCCTAGAATATTGTTTTTTTGTAAACGTTGATGAAGTTCCTGACTCAGGCTTTCCAGCTTTTCATTGATCTGCTGTTCATCAAAAAGATCTTCAAAAAAAGTTCTTTCCACTGCCACACTTTTCTGAATCCGGTGAGGTTTTACTTCAGAAGTATGAATACCACGAACGACATTGTAATAATGCTTTCCTGATTTTCCAAAGATTCTTACCAGGTCTTCCAAAGGTCTTTTCTTTAAATCTTTTCCTTTATAAATGCCTAAACTAAACATTTTGTTAGCGGTAACCTTTCCTACACCATAAAATTTTTCCACAGGTAATTCTTCCAGAAAACCTTCCACTTTATCTGGATGAATGGTTTTCTGACCATTAGGTTTATTAATGTCAGAAGCTACTTTGGCCAGGAATTTATTCACAGAAATTCCTGCAGAAGCCGTTAAACCTGTCTTCTCAAATATTTTCTGACGAATTTCTCTGGCGATCTGGTTGGCAGATTCTATTTCTTTTTTATTTTCGGTGACATCCAGGTAAGCTTCATCCAGGGAAAGTGGTTCCACAAGATCGGTATATTCATAGAAGATCTCACGGATCATCTTCGAAATTTCTTTATATCGAGTAAATCTAGGAGGTACAAATATCAGGTCAGGACATTTTTCCTTTGCCGTTTTACTAGGCATGGCGGAACGAACTCCATATTTTCTGGCTTCATAGCTTGCTGCTGCCACTACACCACGGTGCTGGCCTCCCACTGCAATAGGTTTCCCTTTCAGTGAAGGATTGTCATGCTGCTCTACAGAAGCATAAAATGCGTCCATATCCACGTGAATAATTTTACGAAGCGGCAAAGAAAAATCCATATCACAAAGATATGGATTCCTGTATTGATGGTGAAGTATTTATGGAAAGGAAGCTGGAAGAGGGAAGTTAACGAGGACCATAAGACAACTTTCTGTCAATTGACTGAAAAGTAATTAAAAAGAAAACAAATAGTCTATAAGGCTCCAATTACTTCCTGCCTCCATCTTCCCGCCTCCCGCATTTTACGGCTTCAGTCTCATCGTAAGAAGATGAGGTTCGAAACCAGCTTTTTCATACGCTTTTACAGCAGATGCATTTTCAGCGTAAACATCCAGTCTTATTTCTGAAATTCCTTTGGATTTTGACCAGTTGATAAGTTCATCAGTAATTATTTTATTGATGCCTTTCCCTCTGTATTCTGGTTTTACATACATAAAGCCTAAGTACGCATAGCTTTTAAATTGATTATAATCTTTCTCTGATTTTTTGATCAGGGCATACCCTGAAGCAATAATTTCGTCATCGTTTTCTACAACAATTAATGTGGCATCAGGTGATTGTATGAATTCATTCAGATCGTAATAATGAATTTCGCCATCAATTAATGTACTGTTGAAAGGTCTTTCCGCTGAAACAATTCCCTGTTCAAAGGTTAAAAGGATTTCTAAATCTTGTGCTGTAGCTTCTCTTGTAGTCATGGTGTAAAAAATAAGTGAAGTTTAAACACTCCATAAAAAAGTAGAGTGTTTAAACTTCAAGGTTTTTGATGTTTTAAAATTATTTTAAAAGATTATCAATGGTCTGTTGGATTTCTGGATCTTCCGGAGAAATCGCATAATATTTTGCAATCGCTGATTTCTGATCAATAATCATATATCTGGGAATCCAGTTCAGATCTACATAATTATTGAAATCATTTTTCCAGCCTGATGCAAACCAGTAATTATCTTTATCTTTCATATTGAATCTTACAAGACTCTTGTCAAATCCTTCTTTAGATCTTTCCAGTGATAGGAAAACAAAGTCAACATTAGGATTGTTTTTTTCTAATATTTCGGCTTTTGGAAGTGCCTGAAGACAATCTCTGCACCATCCTGCCCAAAAATCAATCACTAAAACTTTTCCTTTATGCTGATCAAGAATTTCCTGAATGGTAATGGTTTTTCCATCCTCATCTTCCAGTTTTTGCTGTAAGGCTTCTTTGGAAAATCCGGTCTTAAGAATAGTAGGCGTTTTCTGTGCATAGCTTAAGCCGAACAAACCTACCATAAAAATTAATAACAACTTTCTCATTCTACAATTTCATTTACACAAAACTAAGCAATGAATGCCAATTCAGGATTGTTTTTTTTATGAAATGGGAAAAATTTATATTATTGACAATTTCTATGGATCTTGTATAGATATTGATGAGGATAAATTACCTCTGAGAGTAAGCTATATTTTTTTAGATTGACACAGTGGTCTCTAGTGATAGTTTTTAATCAAGCCTTTCACTATGGTAATTACATTCGGCATTGCTTTATTTGCTGCATTTAAAACTTCTTCATGAGAAACAGCAAAAGCAATATCCGGTCCGCCAAGATCTGTAATAACAGACATGCAGAATACATCCATTCCCATGTGTCTGGCAACAATGACCTCTGGCACGGTACTCATTCCTACCATATCTCCGCCAATGGCTTTAATCATTCCATATTCAGCAGGAGTTTCAAAAGTGGGCCCCTGAAGGGCAACGTAGATTCCCTGATGGGCTTTAATATTGTTATCTGCAGCAGTTTGTTCCGCCACAGCAATCATTTTTTTGCTGTAAGGCTCACTCATATCCACAAATCGTGGTCCAAGCTCATCAATATTTTGGCCTCGAAGCGGATGTTCAGGCATCATATTGATATGATCTTTTAAAATAACGATATCTGCAATGCTGTAAGCTGGATTTACTCCACCACAAGCATTGGAAAGAATAAGATTTTTAATGCCTAATAGATGAAAAACTCTTACAGGAAAGGTCACCGTTTCCATAGAATGTCCTTCATAGTAATGAAAGCGGCCACTCATCATCAACACTTTTTTCCCTTCTAATATTCCATAGATAAGTTTTCCGGTATGTCCTACCACTGTGGTCTGTGGAAAATGAGGAATATCTTTGTACTCTAAAACATGGATCGGTTCTACTTCATTCTGCAGTTTTCCAAGTCCGGATCCTAAAACAACAGCAAAATCAGGAGTATCCTGAATGATATTTCTGATGAAATCAGCTGTCTCTTTAATTTTTTCTAACATAATCTAAGATGATTTGATTGAATTCTTCCTTTTTATCAATAATGACATTGATAGGCCAGTAGTAAACAATTTCTCTAAGATAGTCAAAAGTTTTTAGACGAACGTAATCCTTCTCTGTGGTTAATATCAGTTTATATTCTCCCAATTTTTTATACTCTGCAAGGATTTTTTTAATATCATCATCCGTGAAATTATGATGATCTCTAAATTTCAGATGGGTAACCCTTTTTGAGAATTTTGCCAGATGTTCCAATAATGGTTTTGGATTGGCAATTCCGGTAATCAGTAAAATGTCGTAATAGTTCAGATTGTTATCCGGAAGCATTTTATCCTTTCCATATACATTTTCATCATAACCAATGGATGAAAAGAATACTTTTTGGTTGTAAGAAGGTCTGATCCTTGAAATATAATATCTTTTGGTTTCCTCCGTCAGTTCATCAGGGCATTTGCTGACCATAATGATATCTGCTCTCTTTGAGCCCGCTCTGGATTCTCTAAGATCTCCGGCAGGAAGAAGATAGTCTTTAAAAAACGGCTCATTAAAATCGGTCATCAGAATATTGAATCCCGCTTTGATAGCACGATGCTGCATGGCATCATCCAATATCAGCACGCCAAGATCCATATCTTCGATCACTTTTTTAGCGCCAGGAACACGTTCTTCGGAAACAGCGATAACAAAACGGTTTTTAAAACGTTCAAAAAGCTGCATGGCTTCATCCCCTACAATCTTGTAGTTGCTTTCATAATTCGTAACCTCGTAGCCTTTGGTTAACCTTCCGTAGCCTCGTGAAAGGACTCCGGTTCTGTAATGTTTGGATAAATATTGAGCGAGATACATCACCATTGGTGATTTTCCGCTTCCGCCCACAGAAAGATTCCCGACATTGATTATCGGTGTCTTAAATTTTGTCGACTTAAAAATCCCCAAATCATACATTGTGTTTCGGATACCCGTTACCATATGATAAGCAAGGGAAAAAGGATAAAGGTACCATCTTTTCATACGATTGCAAAAATAGGAATTTTCATAAGCATTAGAGTAATATTCTCAAAGACTTTTCAACAAATATTTCGTTAAATTAAAGTATTTTTGTGGAGTTATTACAATACATTGAGATACTTTATAGAATTTTCTTACAACGGAAAGAATTATTTTGGCTATCAGATACAGCCCGACGCTATTTCCGTGCAGGAAGAATTGGAAAAAGCACTTTCCACCATTTTAAGAGAAGAAATTAAAACCACAGGAGCCGGAAGGACAGATACCGGTGTTCATGCTAAAAAAATATTTGCTCATTTTGATACGGAGCAGGAGTTGAGTCCCGAGCTCCCACGAAGGCTGAACAGTTTTCTCCCACCTGATATTTCCATTGATAGAATTTTCAAGGTGAAGGATGACTTTCATGCCCGCTTTGATGCAACCTACAGGACCTACGAATATTATATTTCGTTGGAAAAAATCCGTTTACCCAGGAATCTGCCTGGCAGCACTGGAAAAGATCATTAGATATTGATAAAATGAACGAAGCCTGTAAGATCCTTTTTGAATATGAGGATTTTACCAGTTTTGCGAAATTGAAAACGGATAATAAAACGAATATCTGCAAAATGTATCTTGCAAAATGGGAACAAAATGGAGCAGAACTGAAATTTACGGTTTCTGCCAACCGTTTCCTGAGAAATATGGTTCGTGCCATTGTAGGGACAATGGTGGAGATTGGTACAGGAAAACTAAAACCTGAAGATTTACGCAGGGTCATTGAAGATAAAAATCGTAATGCTGCCGGAACCTCTGCTCCGGCCCATGGATTGTATCTTGTGGATGTAGGCTACGACTTTTAAATAAAAAACTAAAAAACTATCATCATGTTATCAATTTTTATTCTCATTGGTGCTTACCGATATTATGCAGGCCTAGCAGAAAAATTTGGAAAAGTAAAATGGCATCTGGGGCTTCTGGCTATAGGAGTTTACCTGGGAACCCAGATTATTTTAGGAATGTCTTACGGTGTTTATTTAGCTTCCACTGATCCGGAGGCTGTGAATAATGTAAGTTATACAGGTTTTTCTGCCCCTAATCTTATTGGTTGGCTAATCTCTCTTCTTGCAGTTTGGGGCGTTTATCTGCTTCTTGAAAGAAAATATAAGAAAGAGAATCTGCAAAAGCCCTCTATAGAAATTCAACAGATCGGTAAGGGTTCGGAAGAATAACAGAATTAAAATAAACCTTTCGACAGACTCGATAAAAATGAAGGTAGCTGCGAAAGATATTCATTCTGTAAATGATAGGTATCTTATATTTTCTATAACGATTTGTTGAAGTTGTAAAGGCTAACAACTTATAATGTCTTATTTTTGCAGAGAATTTTAATTCTTTTCTTCAATTCGTATAATGAAAAAACAAGATACCTGGGGAATTGTAAAAAGGCTGTTCTTTATTGGAATGAAGTTTCGTTCCTGGTTCATCCTTACTTTAGTAATCTCCATCATACTTTCAATAGTTTCTACTTACAGACCATACCTTACCATGCAGGTTGTGGATAATGATATCACCAAGCTTCAGGATAAGGCTTTGATGATGAAACATATCTATATCCTTGTAGGGCTGGTGTTTGCAGAAACCGTTTTAAACTTCTTTCTGGTTTATTTTTCAAACTTTATCTCACAGAATGTCATTCGTGATATTCGTGAAAGACTATACTCCAAACTGATCTATTTTAAAACATCATTTTTTGATAAAACTCCAATCGGTCAGTTGGTGACCCGTGCTGTAGGGGATGTGGAAACCATTGCAACAGTGTATACTGACGGATTTCTGATGGTTTTCGGGGATATTCTGAGAATCGTGTTTGTGCTGGTGATGATGTTCAGTACCAATGTTCATTTGAGTTATATTACTTTGGCGATACTGCCTTTAATGGTAGTTATTACAAGATTTTTTCAAAAAAGGCTTAAAAAAGCTTTTGGCGACGAAAGAAACTGGACATCTACCCAAAACTCTTTTGTACAGGAAAGGCTGGCAGGAATGTCGATCATTCAGGTATTCAACAGGCAGGAATCCGAATTTAAAAAATTTGATGATATCAATATTACCCTGAAAGGAGCATTATTGAGAACCGTTTTCATCTTTTCATTGTTCTTTCCGGTGGTAGAGCTTATTTCTTCATTATTTATAGGATTTATCCTGT
Source organism: Chryseobacterium capnotolerans (assembly GCF_021278965.1). Classification (NCBI taxonomy): domain Bacteria; kingdom Pseudomonadati; phylum Bacteroidota; class Flavobacteriia; order Flavobacteriales; family Weeksellaceae; genus Chryseobacterium; species Chryseobacterium capnotolerans. The sequence goes on from NZ_CP065589.1 coordinate 291,397, forward strand.
TTTATGGAGGATATATTACGATCAGCGCCGGGGTGGTCATTGCTTTTATTCAGTATATCTCCATGTTGATTCGCCCTTTAAGGCAGATTGCTGACCGTTTCAATAATATCCAGAGAGGGATTGTGGGAGCGGAAAGAGTATTGGGATTAATGGATGAAGATAATTCGATGACCAATACAGGAACTGTGAAGAAAGATCACTTTGCCGGTAAAATTGAATTCCAGAAAGTACATTTTGCTTATGATGAAAAGCAGGAAGTGCTTAAAGGCATTGATTTTAAGGTGAATCCTGGCGAAACGGTTGCTATTGTGGGAGCAACAGGGGCAGGGAAGTCTACCATTATCAGTTTGATTACAAGATTATATGATATTAATTCCGGTAATATCCTTATTGATGATATAGATTTAAAGGACTATGAGCTTTATAACCTCAGAAGTCATATCGGAGTGGTATTGCAGGATGTATTCCTTTTCCACGGAAGTATTTTTGAAAACCTTTCTTTTGGTGATGATAGTATTACTCTTGAAAAAATAAAAGCAGGGGCTAAAGAAATTGAAGTAGATCAGTTTATCGAACAGCTTCCAGGAGGATATGATTACGTAGTGAGTGAAAGGGGTTCATCAATTTCTTTAGGTCAGAGACAATTATTGTCATTCCTGAGAGCTTATTTATCTGATCCTAAAATTCTGATTCTGGATGAAGCCACTTCCTCCATTGACCACGAAAGTGAAAAACTGATTCAGAAAGCTACAGAAAAAATTACTAAAAACAGGACCTCTATCATTATTGCCCACAGGCTTTCTACGATTGAAAAAGCAGATAAGATCATTGTAATGGAGCACGGTAAAATTGTAGAAGAAGGAAAGCATCTCGATCTTCTGGATAAAAACGGATATTATGCTACTCTATACAAAGCCCAGCTTCGGCATGAAGTAGAAATGGAAGAAGAACAAGAATCTAAATAAGATTATATTAAATAAAAAAAGAGAGCTAGTTGCTCTCTTTTTTGTTTATTTCAGTTAATTAAAATTGTAATTTTTTAGTCAGTACCTTTCCATCTTTTAGAACTACATTCACTGTGATGATGGTACTCTTTTGATTGATAGGAAATCTAAATTCAGAAGCATTGATGTCTGTTCTGTTTACCAATAGCTTTCCTGATGCATCATAGATATGTAATGACGCAATTTTTGATTCCCCTTTTACATATATTGAATTTTCATCCTTGGTGATGAATGAATTATTCTTTGAAGTTATATCATTTACAGATAATGAAGCCTGTGGTACTATGGTTACGGAATAATCTTCCACTTGGCCATATTTTGGAGTATAGCATGATGTAATGGTAGTACCTGCATCACCAATGACCCTCATTCTTAAAGGAGTATTAAGGACAGCATTTGATGGTGGAATTACAGAAGCAGTTGCCAATGAACCATTAGTGACTCCGGTTTGGTTTAAAATCAGCTCTGTAGTTTCATTAAACTGACCATCATTATTATAATCAATATAGGCTTTTATCGTATGACTATTGCTTGTTCCCGGTGCAACAGTAATTGTAGTGGCAGTATTGCTGTAAATTTCGGTTTTCGAAATTCCCAGACAGTAGTTTCCTGTAAAGTCTTCATAGAAATTATTGGAAGCCGTTTTGTAATTCTTGGAGTAATTACTGATACTTCCGAACTTCACAGCAGTAATTCCGATATTATAGTTTCCGGGAGTGCTTATTGAGGTTGGAGTACAAGCATTGGTAAGGGATATATTGTTATTGATGGTTGTATTGGAAGCTACCGGAGAATTGATTAACGATTGTCTGTATTGAAGAAGTTGTGCCGTTGCACGATCTGTTTGCCCTTGTGTGAACAAGTCTCTAAAGCAATACGTATAAGACATAACATTTCTTTCTCCGCCAGCATATATCTGGCTGGTACATGGGTTGATTTGCCCAGTCTGGCAGTTTCTGGGAACAGAAGCGTGATAAAGACTTTTCATAGGTTCAGTATCACAAACCAGATCACCATTCAAGGTACAGTCGGTATTGGCAGGGCAGTTTCCTGTGGTAGCATTATAGCCTTCGTGGGTATGTCTTAATCCCAGGGCATGGCCAAACTCGTGAGCCAATGTCTGTGCATTGACTGCTGAAGCACTGGTTGCCATAAAAGAGTAATCATTGTTTCCACCTGGATAATATGCATACCCGTTTAATCCTCCAGAGTTTGAAGTCAGTTTTTTAACAACATAAATATTGTAATACTTGCTGGTGTCCCATTGCCCCATGGCAGTAATTTCTGTTGCAGGGACTGCATTGGTCGTGTTGTCGTCATTTACTCCGCCACTTACATATTTTGGAAGACCGGAGGCATCAATTCTATTGATTCCATTAGTGGGATTACAATTAGGATCTATTTTAGCAAAAACGAATTTCACAGGCAAGGCAGAACTTGTAGCAGCCATTCCACTGGATGCATTTCCTGCAAAAACACCATTGGTATAATTTACCCAGGCAATAATATCTGCATCAGATTTGTTATTAACGTTTCCTATTGGGCTTCCATCACCTACAACATGCACTACAATGGGGATTTCGTATATCTGATTCTGACCATTCTTTGCGGCTAGTTTGCCGCTTTTAATCATTTTTGACAATTCCAGATTGAAGGCATCATCCTGGATTTTTTCGTTCGGGAACTTGGCATAATGTTTTTTCATTAATTCATCAGTTCCGCATTCTAAAAATTCTACATTCTGTGAATAAAAATTAGAAGATAAACTTGCTGTAATAAGCAGAAATAATAGTTTTTTCAAAGTTATTTATTTAAGTGTTGTTTTTATTCACCAAAAATAAATAAAAAAACTATAACGATCAGTGCTTCCTAAAACTGCAGAAAATAAAATTTTGAGTAGTCTCAAAAGGGGTCATATGGTCTTCAGTAATGCATTTTATTCTTTCAAAAGCAATGTCAAATTTTTCAGATAACGATTCTTCATCATATTGTTGAATTTCCAACCCACTACACTTGGTAGGACCATTTTTAGAGAATGTTCCTAAGACCATAAAGCTGTTTATGTTTTTCTCAGCAATAGTAATATATGCAGAAACCTGTTCCGGAGTTGTTAAGAAGTGAAAGGCTGCCCTGTCATGCCAGATATCGTAAGTTTCTGTAGGTTCGAAAGTAGTAATATCTGTAGCAATCCATTTCACTTTGTGAGCATTATCACCCAATCTTTGTTTTGCTTTTTCCAGAGCTTTGGAAGAAATGTCTAATACTGTAATGTTTTGATAGCCTTCTTCAAGGAGAAAATCAACCAGATTACTGTCCCCACCACCAATATCAATGATTTTCGCTTCTTTTCCCAATCCGAAAGAATGAATAAAATCAAGAGAAGTCTGAGGCTTTTCCTGGGTCCAGCTTACCTGGTCAGGATTTTTAGTTTCATACACATTTTCCCAGTGGCTTTTATTGGTGGCAGAATTCATGAGTTCTTTAACTGATTGTTTATTTCTTCAAATTTATTAATTAATTCATCAACTTTTCCTTGTTGTTTCTTTATTGTTTTAGGTCTGATATAAAACCAGTTGAAAGCTATCCAAAGGAAAGTTAATACATACGCCAAAATTCCGGATAGAGATGACATTTTCGAAGCATATTCGTACATATATAGGCATATTCCAAGAAACAGCATCACAAAATACAGATTAAGCATGGTGGTTTGCATAAACTTCTGCTTATTTTTTACCAGATATAGATTATTGAGATATTCACTGTTGGATTGGGTATTGTCAATTTTATAAAAGACCATCAATAGTCGGTTGTAAGCCAATAAAAAGATAACCATAGCCAGAATCACAAGTACGATTCCGATTTTTGTGCTGATAAGCTGAGGTTGATAACGATACCATATAAAAGCAATACACAAGCTGGTTGCAATCAATAGAAGATTGGTGAGGATCAGTTTGCGAAGGTTTTCATTTTTAAACTTTTTCAGTCTATTAAGAAGTTCCTCTATATTAGGTTTTGGAGAAGTCTGTTGTTTCCATATATTTTTAAAATCAATATTAGCATTCATTGTGTTTAAATTTTTGTGTTAACTTTTCTTTGATCCTATGAATTTTTACCCGGATATTGGCTTCCGAAAGGCCTGTGATCTGAGCTATTTCTGCCTGCTTTACTTCTTCCAGTTCCAGAGAAATAATAATTCTGTCTGTTTCCGGCAGCTCTGAAATAAACTGATAAAGCAGTTGGATTTGGGGTTCCATAGATTCCTGTTTTTTTTCTTCCAGATTGATAGGGAGATCTGCTTTGGAAAATTTTTTTTCCTTTTCAATCTGCCGGAGACAATTATTGGAAGCAATCCTGAAGATCCATGTTCCGATACTGGATTCATTTCTAAACTTTGGAAGCTGCTGCCATACGATAATGAATGTTTCCTGGGCAAGATCCTGAGCAAGGTCGGTATCATTCACATATCCCATACACAAACGGAATATCTTTTGCCAGTAGAGCTCGTAAATATCTTCAAATACCATTATTTTGTGGATAAGAAGTTGTTTAACTGGTTAAAATACCACTCTTTATCATCGTACATAATGAAATGCAGTCCTTTTGTGGAATATTGAAAATTGGCATTTTTAAGATTTGCGTATTGTGCTTCAATCGCTGGTTTCATAAATACAAAATAAGATTCCAGAAGAATAAGAGAAGGACATTGTATATTTTTGATGGTTTCCCTCAGGTCGGTATTAGAGAAATCACAGTACATTTTAGCAAATGTCTTTCTGTCAGATTTCATGCTCCAGTCAATCACTGTACTCTGCATAGAAGTATCTGCTAAAAGGCGTGGGATAGATTGAGTCTGCATTGTACGGAAATCTTCATCAGGCATAGTGGTCAATTTATTAATGGTTGATGAGCAGTCGTTATTTTCTTTAGACTTAAAGTTAGGATTAGAGATTGCTGCCAGGCAAGGTAAAGTATCTACAATAACAATTTTACCTACGAGTTCAGGATAATCTGCTGCGATAGCCAGGGCAAGGGCTCCTCCCATACTATGTCCAATGATAATGGGTTTTTCAATTTTATGAGTTTTTATATAAGCTGCAATTCCTTTTTCCCAATCTTTGAAGCTGGCATCAGCATCAGGTTTTGCTCCTGCAAATCCTGCCATAGTTAAAGTATAACAGGTAAAATCTTTTTCAAACTTTGCAGTAGTCTCATTCCATACATCTCCAGAAGAAGCAAATCCGGGAATCAAAATTAAAGACTGATTTCCCTTTCCGGTTTTTTTTACCTCAAATGGATATGTTTTTTCCTGACCAAATATATTACATGCTGCTGCAAAAAATAACATGATGATAAGAAGGAATGTAAATTTTTTCATGATTTCTAAAGTTTTAAGGTTTATTTGTCTTTTAGAGACGAGCTTTTTTAAAATGTTACACTGTTTTTTTTTTATTTTTTTGAAAAAATATTTTTTCTCATTAGAAAACCTTTATCACCAAAGGAAAACGTCGGGTAATTTTTTTGTAAATAACTTCTATGTAATGAGCTTGTCTTGGAAGAATATGATAAAAATCATGAATCGTTCGATGTTTACTCAATTTTTAGAATATTTCCTCTCTAATACGTGATTAATTAGTGGTGTGAAATAAATTAAGTTTTTGTGTTTTTAGTGTTTATAATTAAAAAATAACGGCTTAATAGTGTTTATATTGATAATAATTATTAAATTTATTGAAAGTTTAAGTCGCTACCCCGGGAAGTGATGGGGTAGGTGGGCAAAAATGGAATTTTTAACTAAAAACTAAAAAATATAAATGAGTAATAGTATCCAAGATGAATTTAAAGTCTTTAAAGACGAACTGAAAAAACTTAATATTGAAGTACAGAAAGTAGTAAAAGTAGGAAACGGAAGCATGGATTTTCATGAAGTTTTCTACAAATCACCACGATATGATGAGGTGAAGACTGTGTATGTTCAGCGTCATAATCTGGACAATATGATAGAAAAATTTAAACAAGCTTATCATTAAAAATATAACGTTCGCCGCAGATTTTCTGCGGCGAACGTTTTTTATAGAGTGATTAAATCTTTACTTGAAAATAAGAGATGAAAAAATCTAATCTTTGTCCAGCGTTGATGTATGTTTAGTATCCTTCATCCCAATATACACTACCAGAGAAAATAAAATACAGCCTGTAATATACCAGTAGAAATACTCTTCAGAACCGATTTTTTTAAACCAAAGGGCAATATACTCTGCAGTTCCCCCGAAAACAGCCACAGTAATAGCGTAGGGAAGACCTACCCCCAGAGCCCTGATCTCAGCAGGAAAAAGTTCAGCTTTTACCACTGCATTAATAGAAGTATATCCACTTACAATAATGAGTGCCACCATAATAAGGAAAAAAGCACTCCACATGGAAGTTGTCGTACTAAGTGCTGTTAAAAGCGGGACTGTACATAAAGTTCCCAGAATACCGAATCCCAAAAGAAGGGGTCGTCTTCCGATTTTGTCAGACAATCCACCAAATACAGGTTGCAGACAGGCAAATATAAATAATGTGATAAAAGAAATAAGAGTGGATTCTTCTTTAGTAAGATGTACAGTATTCACCAGGAATTTTTGCATATAAGTAGTATAGGTGTAAAAGGCAAGTGTTCCACCTAATGTAAGCCCTACCACGGTCAGCAAGGCTTTAGGATGTTTCAGAAGTTCTTTTACCGTTCCTTTCTTTTTTTCATTAAGTTCTTTTTTATTTTCAAAAGCTTCGGTTTCATGGAGATTAGCACGGAGGTACAAAGCAATAATAGAAAGCATGGCTCCGATTACAAAAGGAATTCTCCAGCCCCAATTTTCCAATTGAGCTTCTGTTAATAATAATTTTTGCAGAATAAGCTGAATTCCTAATGCGATAAGCTGACCGCCAATCAATGTTACATACTGAAAACTGGAGTAAAAACCTCTTCTGTCCTGTGTTGCCATTTCACTGAGATAAGTCGCCGAAACTCCATATTCTCCACCTACACTCAATCCTTGGAGCAGCCTGGCAATCAGCAGTAATGCCGGAGCAAAAATTCCTATGGATTTATAAGTTGGAGTGAGGGCGATAAGTAGTGAACCGAACGACATCAACAATACAGATAATGTCATGGCTCTTTTTCTTCCAATCTTATCTGCAATGCTTCCAAACAGCCATCCGCCAATAGGACGCATGAGAAATCCAACAGCAAAGATTCCTGCTGTATTCATAAGCTGTGCATTAAGGTCGGAATCCGGAAAGAAGGAATGGGAAAAATAAATGGCAAACGCCGCATAAGCATACCAGTCATACCATTCCACCAGATTTCCGATGGATCCGCCTACAATGGCTTTAATTCTTTGGCCTGTGGTAATAGGTGATGGGGTCATGTTAAGTATAAAAAAGGATTAGTTTTTACCGAAAAATCTTTTTACTTTATCCAATAATCCTGATGGCTTAGAAGAAGTATGATCAGGCTGAGGAGAATGTATGGATTCATCAAACTGGGCCGTTTCGATTGTTGAGACCCCTGTTTTTTCAGTCTGGCGGCTTTCTGTAATATGAATCCGGTTGGGTTCCTGTACTTTTTGCCCGGTTAGTCTTTCAAAATTAATTTTAGCTTTATTGAAAATCTCAATTTCGGCTTCAGGTCTATCATCTACATGAGTCATTTCAGGAATAATGCCGGAGCTTAATTTTACCGATTCACATTCAAAATCGTTCATAATTCCCTGATGGATTTTTACAGCGGTTTCAGTTTCACCTACCTTTTCAAAAGCCTCTGCGAACTGAAGTATATCTTCTCCGATCTGATATTTTTCGAGAATGTTGTCTATGGAATTGCTTATTTTGGCTTTGGCAGCAGCAAGATTGGCAATGGATTTTTCTTCACCGGACCTGTCTTTAAGTAAATTGATCAGCTCCTGGATGCCTTCTCTGATCTCAGGATAAATTTTAAAACGGTATATATGGTTAAGATCCGTAAGATAAGTATTCTGACTCATGGCTTCATGAGCAAGATTCTGAATATGAGCACTCATGAAGAATGCCAGATGAACCAAAAGATTGGAGTATTGCTTTAAATGATCCGAACTGATTTCAGATTTTTCAAGTGCTTTGTAAAGTTGGAGCCCTTCTAAAAATTCGATCTGATAACCGTAAGGAGAAAAACTTTCCTCATTGATTTCAACAGGGTTGTTATCTAATATTTCATAAAGGTATTCATGAATCTGGAGCTCTTCAAGCTCTTTTAGAGCCTGTTTAAATTCAGCAAGTTTATTTTGCCGGATCAATTCTATCAATTCTATCATTTTCTTGGTCTATAATGCCGCCAATATACAAATTTCACCAAAAATAAAGCTGTCCTCCAAAAGAACAGCTCTGCTACTTTCATAGTTATCTTTAGAACCTGTATCCCAAAGAAAGTCCGCTTCTAAAACCTGCCCATGGTCCGTCCACTTTTATTTTGGCTCCATTGGCATTGGTTTCCACAGAGTACTTTACAAATGGAATATCCAGATTTTCTATTTCTTTTTTTAATTGTGCCTGCATATCCGGAGTAAGAATATAGTCTGAAGTCATGGTAAAATCACCCTTTCCACTTCCGTAATGAGCACCTGCAATCCAGAAATCAAGAACCAGATTTTGGCTTCGGGTAAGGTAGAACTGTACCCCAACCATCAGCCCGCCACTATTTCCTTTGGTATTTCCCTGCCCTTTCAATGGAATTTGATAAGTGGTGCCATCCGGACCATTATAATCATAGTAGAAATCAAAAGTATTAGACGAAACATCGGAATAACGATAATAAGGAGCAAAATAGAATCCCTTTCCATACCCTTTTCCAATATAAAATCTAGGTTCAATGGTGAAGTTGGTGGCTTTTACTTTTAGATTTTCAAATCTTTTTTCATCTTTATCTTTCAGGAAAGCATTGATAAAAGGTACTTTTCCTTCCGGCATAGTTCCAAAACCAACATTAAGCGAAAACCATTGGTTAAAAGCACGTTCGTAAGACAGGTTGATATTCCTGAATGCATAAGCGGTAACATTCGTCTTGATGATATTCATCTTCTCAGCGGAAACGTTCTGGTTCTCCTGTGCCTTAAATACTGAAAACAGGAGACATGAGGTGAATAGGACTACTTTTTTCATAATCTTACATTTTGTGGTGTCAAAAAATAACAGCAAAAAACGGGCAGAATTTAACATAATAATTTAGATTTAAAGAAAAAAATATTAAAAATATCAATCATAATGGCATTTTTTAATTTTAAAATTAAAGTGAATGTAATGGATTTTATGAATGAATTGTCCTAAAAGTATAATCCGTTCTGATATGAAAAAAACGATATATACCATTTGCTTTCTCTGTGGAACCCTGACTTTTTCGCAGGAGATAAAGAATGATACAGTGGGCGCTGCTGAAACAAAAGAGCTTCAGGAAATCATTGTAAAAGCACAGCGTAAGAAGCAGTTTGCAGATAAAGCGGTGTATACTTTTGATAAGGAAGCATTGGAAAGAGCACGGTACGCAAAGGATTTGCTTGAGACCCTTCCTGAACTGCAGCTGGACCCAGTTTCCAATACTATTATGAGCACAAAAGGAGGAACTACTTTATTTCTTATCAACGGAGTTGAAGCTACAGATCTTCAGATCAGAAGTGTTGCCCCAAGTGAAGTGGTAAAAGTGGAATATTATGATATTCCGCCGGCAAGATGGGCAACAAGGGCAGATATTGTGGTGAATATTCTCACAAGATCTACAGAGACAGGATATGTTTTTGGTGCGGAGGGATCTTCAGCGCTCAATACAGGTTTTGTGAATGCATCTGCCTATGCTAATTATACAAAAGGTAAGAATGATATCGGATTGGAATATTCCATTAATTTAAGAGATTACACAGACAGAAGGGTAAATAGTATCTATGATTATCAGTTGAATGATCAGCATTATCGTTCTAATGAAGACAGAAAAGATCATTTTGGGTATACTTTTCAGAGTGTAGCATTGCGATATACCCGTTTGGTTCCGGATGATTATGCTTTCCAAGCAAAATTGAATATGGATATTTTCAGCCGGTTTTCAAAGGGAGCGGGACAAAGTATTTTTACGGTAGACGGTACAGGTGAGGAGCATTCTATGTTTAAGAATAACGGTTCAGATTATGTGATTCCTAAGTTGGATCTTTACTATTCTAAAAAAATAGGAACAAAGGATGAGCTGAGCGTCAATGTTGTAGGTTCAGATTATACTACCAATACTTGGGAAACTGCTAAAGAATGGGTGACGGGAACTGGTGTTTCTGTGTATGACAATGATATGGTTTTGAAGGCGAAACAGACTAGTTTTGTAGGTGAACTGGCGCATATTCATGATTTTGCAGCAGGAAAGCTTTCATCAGGATATCGTATTTCCAGATCTTCAATAGCCAATGATCTGAATAACCTTTCCGGATATTCTCAATATAAGGTTACCTATCTGGAACAATATCTTTATACAGAGTTTTCAGGAAAAATAGATAAATTCAGCTATCGTATTGGGGCAGGGTTGACCAATATCCATAATAAAAGTGCAGAAAATACCTTTGATGAATGGGCTTTTACTCCCAAAATAGTATTGGCTTATCAGCTGAAAAATAATCAAAGTCTCCGTTTTACAAGCAGCTATAAGCCCATAAGCCCATGGAGTAGTGCGCTCAGCAGCAATGTTGTGCAGCTGGCTCCCAATATTGTGCAGAGAGGAAATCCTTTTCTTAAATCCCAGCAGAAATGGTCGAATAGCCTTACTTATTCACTGAATAATAAATATTTCGATTTTAATGCAAACCTGTTCTATACGTATACAGATCGGATCATTAATCAATATTACGTATTGGATGATGTATTTGGAGGGTATGCACTCACTTACGAAAATGGGAAATATTCCCAGCAGGTTGGGGCTTTTCTTTCAGGTTCTTATAAACCTTTCGGGAATAATCTTTTGGTCATAAAGGCTAATTTAGCACCTACTTCCGAAATGGTAAAAACCAGTAACGGTACCGTAATTAAAAATAATTACCTCGCCAATTATTTTGTGCTGTCTTCAGAATATAAAAAATTTACTGTACAGTATCAGTTTAATATTCCAACATATAGTCTTAGCGGCGCTTTCCTGAATACCAATGAGAATCAAAATAATATTTTTATCCGATATAAACATAAAAATCTAACTTTTTCCACAGGGATGTACTGGATAGGAATGCCTTCGGAATATAAAACAAAAAGTCTGTCTGAAAGCTTAGTAGATTACAGGCTTCATACGCAGATTATGAACAATAAGTCTATGTTTATACTGGGAATAAGCTATGATTTCTCTAAAGGTAAGAAAACTGAACTTCAGAAAAAGCTGAATAATGATACAGCTCCGGCTGCGACATTTTAAGAGGATGGAAGTTGGAAGCGGGAGGCTGGAAGATGCTTGAAGGCATAAAACAGATCGAATGTTCTTTAGGGGATTTCTTGTGCTCTTCTTTAAATTAATTGTACCAAAAAAATCTCGTTCATCAATTTTGAACGAGATTTTTTATTATTTTTTGATAAATTTTACATTCTTTTTGGTTTCGGAATTTTTTCCAGTGATTTCTATAAAATAAGACGCTGGCGGAAGATCAGAGACCTGTATGTTTCCAGAATTTATATCAGCTGTCTTAATAAGCCTTCCATCCAAGCTATAAATATTTGCTTTTGAATAATTTTCTGTATTTCCTTTGAATCCGATAAAATCCTGAGCGGGATTAGGATACACACTGAAATTTTCTTTTTTGACAGGATTGCTTACTGCCAGTGTTCCCATATTCAAAGCTATGGCAGTGGATGTTGTCTGGTTAATTGCTAAGGCAGGTACCGAAATATTTAAGTTGGTAGAACTGAGCAACGGATATCTGTGACCAGCATCATAATAAGAATATACAGTATTGCTAACAGTACCCAAAGGATTAGTAAATGTTATGTCAATAGGTAAATGCAAGGTGAAATTCTGGATAAATTTTACCCTAAGAACATTATTATAAGTCTGCCCATTCAGGAGTAATGTACCATAAGCATCCGCTTGAACAGATGTGGTACCCACACATATTCCATTGAGTACAGAAGAAATAAATGTTCCCTTGGCAGTATCTGTCTGTGCCGGCCCAAAGGTAGTAGGGTAGTTGATATAAGTCCCGTTATCCATGCTTAAATTCAGAGTAACCTGGGGATTTACAATTCCTGTGATCTCTAGTTTTGCAGCTGAAGCTTTATAAAGTATGGCAGTTGCTCCATCAACCATTTTAATATTAGAGCCGGGAAAAGTACTGATCTCACTGGCTGAAGGCGTTAAATAGCTAACAAGTGTGGGCGTTCCTAAAGTAAGGCTTCCGTTTGAAAATGTTACGTTGGCTCCGGTTGCAGAGTTATCCACAGTTCCGGTAATGAGTCTATTATCGACAATATCATTGAGGATAGGGTCATGGGAAGCTTTTGTAAGTGTAATCTGAGCCGAAAACATTGCACAAGCCCCCAACAGAAGAAGGATCGATTTTTTCATGGCCAATTTTTTATTAAAGTTAGTTAAAAAAATGAAATAATTTTTATGTTAAATGGCTTTTAACGAAATAATTAAATAAAAAAACCGCCCAACAATGTCGGGCGGCTATTCTGTGCATTAAATGAATTTAAGATTAGTTGCTCATTACCATTTTTCGGTACGCGTAGATATCTTCAATGGTAACTACGCTCATCCCTTTTTTAATGGCAAAGTCTACGATTTCCGGAAGTCTTGCCATAGAACCATCTTCATTGGTCAACTCGCAAAGTACAGCGTCGTCTCCCAGATTAGCCATTTTTACAAGGTCTACACTTCCTTCCGTATGTCCGCGTCTTTCAAATACTCCATCTTTTTTAGCAATCAGAGGGAATACGTGTCCCGGGCTTGCAATGTGTTCAGCCAGTGCATTTTCAGCAACGGCTGTTCTGATGGTTGTTACACGGTCTTTAGCCGAAACTCCGGATTCCACGCCTTCTCTGGCTTCAATAGAAATGGTAAACGCGGTTTGATTTTTTGAATTGTTGTTTTCCACCATCGGACGAAGTTTCAGATGCTTACTTTTTTCTTCGGAAATGCATAAGCAAACGATGCCGCTGCATTCGCGGATCAAAAGTGCCATATCCTGTTCTGTAATAGTGGAAGCGGGAAAGATGATGTCACCCTCGTTTTCACGGTTTTCATCGTCTACTAAAAGAATGCCTTTTCCCTGTTGTAATGTTGAAAGTGCTTTTTCTACACGTTCTTTGGAGGTTGCTCCGAATTGTTCTAATAATTTTTCCATGTTATTTTACTTTTAAAAGTTAAAATAGTCTTCGGTACATGGAAATGAAATACAATACCGCAAGGGCCCACGAAGGATCTTGCCGTATGTCTCATTTTCTTCTCCCATCCAGACTGTAACTGTCGGTTTTGGAATTTCACCAAATCAGTCCCTTCAAAAGAAAGGAGTCGCGGACTGTAACCGCCGGTAGGGAATTTCACCCTGCCCCGAAGAAAACTTATACTAAGTTTTACTGTATGTATTAATTTAAATTTTTTATTTCATTGAATACATTTAATGCACAAGTCGCTAATTTCGGAAAGTTTTCTGAAATGAGAAAGTGTTTTTTGATAGGATTTATCAATAGCTGATGGGTTTTTAAATAAAAATCCACTCTCATCTGGGAGTGGATTTTGTATGTTTTTCTAAGATGAACAGGTTTTTATTGGATCAATTTTAAGTGATCATCGTATAATCCTATTAATAAGCTGTTTCCATCTTTGTCTGTTTTTATTCCGCCATAAGCAGCTTTGCTGTATTTTTCAGCATGTCCTTCCTGGAAGAAGAAAGATTCTGCTCCGATGTTAATCCTCCAGCTGTTGGGTGAAGTATATTTGATGAGGTATTCTCCGGTTTTCAATGGAACTGCATTTTTTTGAAAGCGAACCCGCTGGGCAATGCCATTTGTATCAAGTTTTATAACACAGTAACCACGACTTGGGATATTTTCAGCATTTATATTATTGGAAATATCATAGCGTAAGGTCATATAGTCGCCCTGCATCAGTGAACGTGGGTCAACAGGAGCCAGTTTTAATAAGATAGGTTGTCCATTCTTTAGTAAAGTTTCTTTTTCCACTATAGAATAATTGAAATATATCAATAAGAGAACAAGATTGACAATGATGATAAGCCATTTATATTTTTTCATGGGCTGTCAGTTTTTTGTGAGTAAAAAAATAAATGGCCAAAAAGATAATTCCTGATGCAAACAAGAGTATAGATTTGGTCAGTAATGTGAAATTAAGATCATAGTAAAACCTTCCGATAAAAGAGATTAAAGCAATGACGGATACAACAAATCCGGTTTTATAATTGGTATAAAAGCTTAATAGCATAATGAGAATAGCTCCTGCTATAGTAGGCGTTAATAAAGTAGGTGATAAAACCAGAACTGTAAGACCATAAATAATGATTTGATCAAGTGTATTGGTAATCTGTAATGTTTTGAACAGAAGAAATATCACATAAAGTATGGCTATCACAATCACAAGAGATGGTATCCAATCATAATAATACTCTGAAACGCGGAAAAAAGATGCGAATCCTAAAAATGCAAGAGTGAGTATGAATGAAAACACCATTCCTGTACGGACAGGATCATACAATTTAGATAAAATTTTATTTTTGGTTATTATTTTTGATTCCTGCAAAAACAAATAAGTGTTGACGGCTGCCTGGAATATGAGAATCGCTGAAGTTAAGTTAAAGATATGATTGTTCTGGGCAAATGCGAATATAGTTCCGTTAATAATCAATATGGAAATAAAAGAGAGTATATCGCTTTGAGCCCAAAATAAAGTACAGAGTGCAATAGCAATGAATGCTATATAAATACTATCTCCTTCAGAAGAAAGCCCGATCCCAAGAAGTGAAAAACCGGTAATAAAAAAAGTGACACTCAAAGTATCTACAATTGTTTTTCCGGATATTCTACTGATAAAAGATGATACTGCAATACAGATCACCCCCAATATACTTGCTCCTATCTCTGAATCGATAATCTGGATCATAAAAATAAAGCCTAAGAAGGCAAGACAGGCCATTATTCCACCAAAAATGGATAGTATTTTGATAGATAATGACTGATGATTAGTGTCTTTTTCTTCATAGGCAGCCATAATGGTTTCTTCATCAAAATGAATTTCCCTGCTGCTTTTATCCTGAAGAAAATCCATCAGTTTTTTAATATTTTCTCTATTTGTCATTTTTCCATTTTTTTTGAAGATTGATTAAGTTTTTAATAATCAGTGTAATGCTTACGATTACAAAGAAGAAAACCAATAAGAGTATGGCCTCGTGATCTCCCATTCTGACTAGTAAAGAACAGATAATAATGACAATGCTCAACGGAATAATTGCAAAATAAAAGCTGTTTTTTGTTTTGAAACCATACCAGATGCCTAAAGTATAGATCGCAATGCTAAGCGGAATTAAAAAGGATAATAACGTCTTGTGACTGTCCACAAAATCAAGACAAAGTCCAAACGTTGAGATACTCACAACAGCCAGAGATAAAATATTGGTAAACCAATTGGGAATGCTTATTTTTTTATAGTGGGAAAGAAGAATAGACCCTATTAAAATGCTTGCATTAAGAGCAAAAAGTAAAAGAATAATGATGCTCTCGTTCCAGTCTTTAGCCACTTGCTCCGAATAGAGAACAAGAGTGGTATTGATTAAAATGACATACAGAAGCCATAAAGGAGCAAAATCTGATATGATCACCCAGAGTGTTATAAAAACGGTCCATGCGAGAAAGAAGTCATACGCATCTGCACCGGTTTGGTAGATCTGCCCGAAAACGGCAAACAAAACTCCCACAAGGGCAGCAGCTCCGGTGAGAATAGTATTTCTGATAGTGTTATTGATTTTGGGAAGTAATGCTAAAATTGTAGTAACTATTATTAAAGCCTCCGTTAACCCAATTTTTACAAACTTTGGTAATTCTGCCCAGTTATAGGCAAAAAGAAAATGATTCCCGATACGGTAAACCCAATTCCCAGGCTGATTAAAAATAATTTAAGAAATTTTTGCCAGGCTTCTTTACTGTTGTATATATTATCTTTAAGTAAAGTATTGATATCTTCTTCACTCAGATTGCTGTGCCGGCTGAGAATTTGAATGTCTTCTCTCTGTATATTTTTCATTTAAAGTGTATAAGGTGTTGACAGTCGGTTGCTGTGCTAATGAATAGTTAATCATTTATTGTATAGAATTCAAATTCATTAGGTATCGCAGGAAATATGGTCCCATTCCTGATCCATATAGTTTGTCAACCAGTTTAAAGCATAGTGTCTCTCATAGACGATTCCAGGATGTACCTGAGTCATTTCCCTGTTGTTGATTCTGGCATCTACACAAGCCCAATCGTATCTGTAGTATAGGTCACTGGCATCAAGGATTTGGGATTTGGAGCGAATTTCATGATGAGCGTTAATAAAGTCATTAGGATCCCTGTCACCCCCCACAGGATATTTTTCAAGAGGTATATTATTGAGATCACACAACTCATTAGGAAATGGCAAGGTATCTACTATTTTTAAAGCCCATAGTAAAACCCAGATGCATTCACATTTCCAGGTTTCCTGAAATTTTTTGTCTTCCGTAGGATCAGAGAGAAAGTCTTTTTCTTTAGGGGTTACATATTCCCAAAGATCATATTCTATCATATAATCCGTTGCAGTTTCTGAATCTATAGTATTAAAAGCTACAAAATTAGTAATGGCGAGTATAGCCACGCGTGCAGCTATTTCTTTGGGTGTTCTCAGTTGGGTTTCCTCTTCAGATTCTATATGAGGAAGGTTAACATTGATTTTAATGCCTTCTTTTTTAAGAATGTCCTCTGTTCTTTCTTTTCTGGTCATTTGTATTGGATGTGATTCTAAGTTTAAAATATTATTGAGTGATGAAGGAAGAGTAGCTAAAATTATTCCCTTAATATCTTTTCCATCTTTTTTTCCTTTGGCCAGTTCATCAATCAGTTTATCAAGATACCGGATATTTCTCATCAGTTCATCTTCTATTTCTTCAATACGGTATCCACAGATCACTCCTTTGATTAATGATGTCTTAGGATTCATCTGAGGAGCTTGTTCAAAGAAAGTTTTAAAATCATTTCTATTGTTCAGCTGTTCCTGAATGGCTTGTTCATCATAGCCGGTCAGCCAATGGATAATCTCATGAACTTCTGATTTTGTCCGCCCCTTTTTTTCTGCTTTTTGAATATAATGTGGATAAACACTGGCAAAAGCTGTTGTAAAGATTTTTGTATTCTGCATGGCTTTGTATCCGGTGCTTAGATTAATTTTTGTAATACTTCCTCAAGAATCGTATTGAATTCTTCTGGTTTTTCAAGCATAGGATAATGTCCAACTCCTGTAATCGTTACATAGTTGTAGTCCTTAAGATACTTACGGTTGTTTTCAAGATGGGTAGGGGATGCGTCAGAGTTAATAGCAAGTACGGGAACCTGAACCTGCTTCGCAATATTTCTAAAATCTGTCTGATATAAAGGTTTGAGTGCATTGATGGCTTTTTCCGGTTCATTTTGAAGGAACTCTTGTTGTACTCTTTCTTTTACGGCAGGCGGAGTTTGTTCTGCAAAAAGATATTGGGGAAGAATATTTTCCACAGCATATTTAAAGTCAGAACGATAAGTGGATAATATTTGTTCTACCTGTTCCTTGGTAAAAGCTTCATCCAGGTTTTTCAATGTGTCTATCAAAACCAAAGCTTTTACTTTTGGGATTTTTAAAGAGGCTTCTAGAACATAAGCACCACTCATTGAATGTCCAACAAGGATAATTTCCTGGGCATCTATCGCATCAGCTACTGCTTTTATATCATCAGCATATTGGGAACTGGTCCAGTTTTTTCTGGCAGAATCAGACTTTCCATGCCCGGCAAGATCTATTTGGATAATATGATGCTTTGGGGTGAAATATTTTTGTTGGTCACTCCACCACTCGGCATTTCCAAGCCAGCCATGGATGAGAATGATCGCTGTATTTCCGTTTCCGGATTCTTTGTAATGAATTTTCTGATTATCTGAAGAAACTGCGTATTTTTCCATAGAACTTCTATTTTATGTTGGTGTGTGAATAATTTTAAAGAAACTAAGGTACAAAAAGCTGGTAGAAAGTAAAAAGATTCATTTCTGTAGGGCCTTTTAACTCTGTATTTTTATTGAGTTTTGAATAGTTTAATCGTATAGTCGAGCAATTTTTGATCTCCATATTCGCCATGCCCCGGAACCACAATTTTTACATTAGGATATTCTTTTTTTACATTTTCTACAGTGGCAGACCATGTTGAAACATTGGCATCTCCCAAATATCCTTTGCTGGCTTCCAGTTCTTTTAGGAGACAGCCTCCGAATACTATATTTTCTTTGGGGAAATAACCTACAATATTATCTTTTGTATGGCCTTCCCCAAAGAATTTGCTAATTGTTTTTTCATTCCCAACTTTTAATATCAATGAATCGTTAAAGCTGTTTTGAGGAATGACAAAATTATTTTCTCTGGCTAATTCAATCGTTTTAGAATATGAATATGAAGGTATACTATGATTATGAAAGGCTTGTAAACCACCTAAACTATCATCGTGAAAATGGGTAGGAATAATAGCGTTGATCTTTGCATGAAGTGTTTTATTGATCCATTGTATCAATTCTTCTGAACTTTTGTCATTGGTAGGAGTATCAAAAACAATTGTTTCTCCACTGTTTTTTACAATAAGCCCATTGCAGGGAACATTCCCGAAATCATTAGTTTGTTTAAAGGATGTGTGGATAAATGCGTTTTCTGAAATTTGTGTAATGATGAGGTTTTTAGATGTATATATTTCCTTTGCTGTAAAGTTATTTGAGTGTTGAGAACCGCAACTTAAGATGACAAAAGAAAATAAGATGATGAATAAGTTTTTAATAATTCTCATTGTTTTTTTAGGGATGTTTTTAATTGATATTCTGAAGTTTAAATTACAAAATATTAACTGATGGAAATTAAGTAGAAGTTATTTTTTTCATCCAATTCATAAATTCATTAAAGAAACTCATCCACGATTGTTTTTGTGCTTTCTTATAAATTCAGATTTCTGGACAGAACGAATCATAAAAAAATCCCTGAAAAAATTGACGCTTTTCAGGGACAGTATAAGAGTTATGGCTGTCTTTATTTCTGTGTTTCAGATTTAATATTAATAATTATTACTCCGTAAGAATTTCCTGAAGTATCTTTTATTTCACATTTAAAATAGATGAGATTCTTTAAAAATCTTTGCTGAAAAACTTCCACTAAAAATTCTGTTCCGGTAGGCATTGCTTTGGATACGTATCCTTCCAGGCTGTCAATTTCATAAATATTTTGGTTTCCTAGAAAGTTAAAGATTTCTCGCAGCACACAATTGGTGATGAAAACAAAAGGAACAATGGGGTAATTTTCAAAATGGCCTTTACATTGGTTCGGAGTAAAAGGCATAATGGATATAGTAAACTGATGGTGGTTGTCTGTTCTATTTATTTTCCCTTCGGGGAGTTTTTCATCATAATTTTCAATAGGGGTATCATTGAAAAAATCTTTATAAAAAGACCTGAATGAATCCTGATTGATAATGTAATAATCCAATTCGAAGGAATATAATGTTTCTCCCGATTGCTTGTCTTTTGCATTAAGACAGGATTTACCTTTTCTTGTAGAGTGCAGATAACTTCCTCCGGTAATGGAAATGGTATCAGGGATGGGGTTATAGGATAGTTTTCTGATCCTTAATTTTTCTCCCAGAAAATAAATTTTTTCTTTAGAAGAGTCATTTAACAATTTGTAAAGACTACAGCTTCCCAGTGAAGCCAATATCTTTAGCAGGTGAGTAAGATTTTCATGGCTGAAGTCCTGACCGGATATTTCTGTTTCTATGGTATGCCTATTGAAAATAATATTTTCCGGAATTGTAATGTAAGGAATTGTTTCCCCAATGTAAGGGATGATGCTTTTTTGAATGTCGGTTGTTGTCATTGAATGAGGGTATTAAATTGTTTTCATTTTTTGTGGATAACTTTTTCAGCAATAATAGCTGTGAGCGACTGATCATGGTCAACGGGATATTGACATTATCTCTCTGTACACCGGATTGAGAATAATAAGGGAAAGTATTGCTGGTGGTGTACTTCTAACTAGAAAATCTTTGTTTTCCTTATTTTTTGAAATGGAACTTGATTGTTTTTGTATTTCTTTTCATAGTGATTTGATTGGTTTTTTAAAATTACAAAAAAAACAGTTATAAATGTTTATGATTAATTAATTGTGGTGTTTTTTTAGTGGAAAAATAAATGATTTATACACTAAATAAGGCTGATAAGAGGTTTCTGAAAAAGTTATCCACATAAAGTTATTAACAAATAAAAATAAATGTAAATAACTTTATGTGGATATTTATTGTGTTTAAATAATTGATTATTATGTTTTTGCGATTTATTTATATTTGTTGTTTAAAAGTTATCCACATTGATTAATGACATGGGCTTGACTGATGAAAAGTTATCCACATGTTTTATTCATCAACTCATAAACCATGAATCTTTGTATTCCTCCGATGTGAAGAATAGCAATAAAAGTGGAAATTCTTGTTTATTTTGAAATTGTATGCTTCTACAGGCTTTCTATATAGTTTTCATAACCGCTTTTTTCCAGAAGGTCATTAGGACTTAAATGATAAATGTCCTTCCATGAATCCAGACCATTTTTTTCAACATATTTTTCAATGATTCTGAATCCCAGCCAATAGTTCATAGATTTTGGAGCATCTGGAAATAGCTTGAATTTATCATTTCTTAATAATGGATTATTCCCTGAACGGTCGGAAAAATAAGATTTTAATTTTGTAAATATTTCTTTCTCGTTTCTGAGATACCAATTCCAATTCTCTTTTGTCATATGTTCTACAGCTTCATATTTCTCCATTTTGCGGTTAAAAAACACATAGGTAAAGTAGCAGGCAAAACCTTCGTCTATTGTCTGGCCCAAAGCAGATCCTCTGTTGCTGTCTGCATTTCTGAAGTGTTCATACACCAGATGATTCAATTCATGAGGGAGTCCTTTTTCAAGGGTGTGGAGAATATCTACCTCTTTATTATTAAGTTCTAAGGCAAATTGTTCAGCATTGCATCCGCCAAACGAAATTCCTGTGATCGGAGTGAAGAGTAAACTTATTTTAGCCTTTGGCTGATAAGGAACCAGCTTGTTGAATTGAGTAAGAGTATTTTGAAAATGTTTTTTAAGATCAATACTTAAAATAATATTGGCCTTATCTTCCAACTCCGGTTTATTTTTTTCATAAAAGATTTTGTTCCAGGCTATCATGCCTTTAGGATTGTTGAATAGATGAGCATTCTCTTCCCCAAAAATAACTGCATAGCAGCTGTCCCATAATTTTTTATGAGGCAGATAAACATTTTTAACAATCCTTGTGGAGTCGTATTGATGATTTTTATGAGCAAGAAGCTGATGCTTAAAGAGATTGTTGATTACAATGTTTTCAACTTTTACACTATCAGCAACCTTTTCTAATCTGTTATACTCAAAATTTTTATCAACAATAGAGGATGAAGGCCTTGTAGAACAAGAGAATATGACAAATGCTGATAAAAATGGAATAATTTTTTTCATTGAATGAGTTTCCGATTATTAAACGATTATTGTATTGGTGTCAGTGCTTTTGAATTTCTTGTAATCGCAACATATTGAAAATAATCCAATGTATGGGTGTTGGGTTGTGGTGCGAAGCTTTCTCCAAACATTCTTGATTTTATGGATATTAATTTATCAGCCTGTTGATAAGGAGAATGATTAGCATTGAGTTTGAATAATGTTATAGCATTGGGGCGGGCCCAATCTTTGAAATCATTAATTCCTTTTACCAGCATGAATGGTCCATCAGCATTGATCCAGTCTATTTTCTCATCCTCCGGAGTAGGGAATTGTGTGGTTTTTGGAAGATACATTTCACTGTCTAAAGGATAACTTACAATACTTGAAGTTTTAAAACCAGAGTTTTTAAGTTCTTCTGCAAAAGGTTTCTTATCTTTTTTACGCCGTGCTGAAGTACATGATAAAATCCGAAAAGTCCATAGAATTTCTCATGTTCAATGTGCTGTTTTTTTACTGCGTTTTTAAAATTTACGATCATGGCAGAATCTCTGTAGATCTTACGGGAATTATCATTGAAATCTGTATCAATTCCAATGACGGATATTTTCAAAGAATCTTTTAGGGTTTGATTGTAATCATAGATAGCATTCCATTTTTCCATTAATTCTTTGCTGGATTGTTGTGGAATTCTCTTCTTTACAGCGACTACAACTTCTTTAAGCAGGTTTTGGTCCTTTGTATTTCCATGTAGGAAGAGATTTAGCTTATGTGAATAAATGCTGTCCATCTCAGCTATATAGTATTTGACACCCGTTTTTTGATTTAGAAATTTCAGAAAATTAAGGTCCAGCTTCTGATTATCTGCATATCCATGGATTTCACCCAAAAGGATAACCTGTGAAGTATAGAAGTTATCATCAAATAATTTATCATCTATTTTATCATTAACGGACACCTGATTGTTTTTCAGATAGCCTGTAAATTCGGAATCTTTTCCGCCAATAAAAATTGTATTACTAATAAAAACATAAAGAATAGAAATTAAAATGATACCCAATACAGATAGTAAAAAGTATTTGAAGAATTTGAAAATTTTTTTCATGGGTTATTTTTAAACCAATATATTATAAAAAATGAATGGAAAAAAATTTTAGAGACCGAATGGTTGATTTTTATTTCTGAATGGTAATTGATAAAGCTTTGAAAACTATAAAAGTTGGAAATCTTTGTTGAATGAATTGATTCAATTGTTTAGAAAATGGATTAAGTAAATTGAAAGATAAAGTATTTTTTTGCAATGTGAGCACTGGAAAGTGGCTATTTCTCTTAAACTCTCTGGGGTACCATAGGTTTTAAAATTATAATATTTATTTTTTTCTTTGATGCTGTTTTCTCAATACATATAATGAATACTGATTTCATAGAGCTCATCTTCATTTTGTGGATAACCTGTAAATTCCGTAATGTTTTCACAACAGAAAGGAATATCAGGTTTTTGCATAAATAATAGGATATCCAGTGTACGGTTATATTTTTCTGTTAACACCATTTTGACTTCGTTAGTTTGAACATAAGAAAGGTTAAGTAAATGCAGGTACCTTTCAATAGTATCTTCATACAGAAAATTACAAGTATGCGTCATGGGTTTAGATTATAAGCAATCTTGGCAGTCAGCATAAATATCATCATCAATCTCACCATTTTCAAGATAACTTTTCCTTGGTAAGGAAATAAATCCACATCATACTTTCCACAGACGTGGCATTCTGTGTAATATTCATCAAGTTTTTCAAGGGCATGATCGGAAATAAGTTCTAAGATTTCTTCTATTTTTTAATAAGCTATTCAGGCAGATGTTATGGTGTTATATACCAGAAAAGCTGTAATGAAAATGATTTATTCTTTGTCTTTGTAAATATTCCAGAAGTTAAAGTCGGTCATAGGAGCATCTGTGATTCCTACATTACGGCCCATTGTAACGATTTGGCCTCTATGGTAAGTTCCATGAAGAATGACATGTTGGATATATTCATATTTTGAAAAATCACATTGAAACCATTGGGATTCTATCTTTACATTTTCGGATAGATCTTCTTCAGATAAGCTTTCCACATAATCAACCAGCTTTTGCGAGTTATTTTTTATGTTGTTGAACACTTCTTCTTTACTGGTTTCAGCGGCGGTTTTGGCAAAATCGAAATCGTTGTTTTCAGAAATATAACTCCACCAATATTCTTGGGTCTGCCAGATATGATGCAAGGTTTTCAGGATCGTCGGAAAGCTGGAAATTACTTCCTGGTTAAGTTGTTCATCAGATTTTGTGGATAGCCAGTCAATGTATTTATTGACTACCCAGTTGTTGTACTGAACGGTTTTGTTGATTAAAGTTTTTAAGCTCATAGTATTAATATTTTGTGGTTTAACAATGAGAATCAAAGTCCGAAATGTCGATCATGATTTTTATTTTCAGGATTGATAAGGGCTTTATTGCTATAAGTTGCAGTTTCAAATTCCCTGATATTAACTGATAGGAATGAAATGTCAGAAAGTAATTCTGTAAGCCGTATTGATATTTGCTTTGAAAGATTAGCTTTTTGTTCAGTACTGCGTCCCTGCATAATGTATCCGAAGACATGGAGAAAGTTTTTTTATGCTCTCCCAGCTGATAATATTGATAGGGCTGCAGCCTTATTTTAATATCATTTACAGCAAATAAACCAGTTGACTCTGCCACACTGTATACCGCATCCATGATTTCATCCGGAGTTCTTTGCTGGAGAATATCCTGTGAGCATTCTATAATGAAATGAGGCATATGAAATGTTTGGTGATGTGATTTTTGTCATGTAAAAATAAGAAAAATATGAATCCATTTTCAAATAAAAAACCGCTCTATTTTGAACGGTTTTTATTGTATTAATTTTTATAATGCTGATTTTGTAATACTATACTGAGGTTTTATAGGATCAGACATATCCAGAATAATATCATACTGGCCGTCTTCCGCTATCGGAAAATCATAAGCATTAAGAGCAACGGTTTTTCCATCACTATTTAACCCCAGATTATAGCCCCAATCGTTATCTACTCTGAATTTTAAATTCCCTTTTTTCAGATGGAAGTTTTTAAGAAAATAATGATTTGGGTTTTGAAGATCTTCTTGCAATGGGGTGTCTTTTCCGTCCCATCCGCCTGGTGTGGCATTTCCAATGATTCCCCATAAATAATGATTAGCGGTCTTTGTTCCTGTTTTTATACTTCCATCGCGAAGTTTGACCATTACAGTGTTATTTTTTCCGGTTGCATCCGGTTTAAAGGTAAATGCAAAGTTTTCATCCAATTGAAATGAAGTATTACTGATAGGGAATAATGAACATATTGGATAGCCTTTCTCTCTGAAAAGGACTTGCCCATCTATAACGGTTACGTAGAATTTAGTGTCTCCTGTAGAATAAATTCCCTCTAGCTTTTTCAACTCTTGTGAATTAACTTTTGGAACAGCAGGCATCTTATTCGGTTTATTGTATACTATGTTTTCAATTTTCGGTACAATGAGATCTGTATGGGATAAAGTAGAATTTGACATCGCAATGAAGCAAATATCATCCTCCAGAATTCTGTAATAGATGCTTCGGTAACCTGGTCCGCCGCCGCCATGTCCAATTCTTTTTTTACCATCAACAAGTAAGACATCACTGCCTAATCCGTAATGGTCATTAAGATAAGGGGTAAACATTTTTTCAATGGTTCCCTTTTTTAGAATGGTATTGCTTTTAAAAGATTCATTGAATTTGAAGAGATCCTCAACAGTAGAATACATGGCTCCTGCAGCAAAAGGATGATCTGTTTTAAAACGAAAGGCTTCGTTGGACGTGTTATCTGATAAAAAATCATAACCCAGCGCTTTATTTTCATCGGTAACCTTGTTAAAATGGAATCCGGTATGATTCATCTGCAGCGGTTTCAGGATATAGCTTTCAATAGCTTTATCGTAATCCATTCCTGAGGCTTTCTTGATAATATATCCAAGAATATAATATCCGGAGTTGGAGTAATCCCATTGTTTACCGGGTGAAAAATTCAGGGGTTTTGCAGAAATAAATTTTATGAATGTTTCTTCATTTACCGTATTTTCTGAATTGGTGTCATTGGGAATTCCTGAAGTATGAGAAAGAAGGTTTGCGATGGTGATGCTGTCTCCTTTGGGAAAATTAGGATAATATTTGGAAAGCTTGTCGTTGATCGATAATTTTCCTTCCTCTTCCAGCTTCAGAATAACTGTAGCTGTAAACATTTTTGTGGTAGAAAAGATCCGATAAAGACTGTTATTGGTATTTTTTTCTTTTTTAGGACCGTTTTTATAGCCATAACTTTTTTCGAAAATAATTTTTCCTTTTTCAGCAACCAGAATGGTTCCACTGAATTTACCAGCTTGGTCATAAGCCGCTAATAATTGTTCAAGTTGCTTAGTCTTTTGTGAAAAAACAGGATTGGCTGCCAGTAGTACCATAAGGCAGGTTAGAATAGATCTCATGTAATTTTTATTATAAGACAATTGTTTCTGGGATAATGTTACATCCGACGGTAAGAAAAACGAATAGTTATTTTTTTGTTGTTTGGGTTAATAGCTCAAAGCACAATTGATCAATCGATTCATTGATTGAAGAAACATTGGAAAGAATAATGACCGCTGTGTGATCCTCCATATTAAGAGTCATTGAAGAAGAATATCCACCGGTTCCGCCATTGTGGAAAAAGACTTTCTTATTGTTTTTGGTGGTAATAATATGCCAGCCCAAACCGATTTTTGTTTTATCATTTACTGTAAACGTAGGCTTTCTGGTTAAAGCCAGTTCTTTATTTTTTGGATTAAATTGTGCATTTGCAAACTTTACAAGGTCTCCGGTTGTGGATAAAAT
Organism: Chryseobacterium capnotolerans; assembly: GCF_021278965.1. Classification (NCBI taxonomy): domain Bacteria; kingdom Pseudomonadati; phylum Bacteroidota; class Flavobacteriia; order Flavobacteriales; family Weeksellaceae; genus Chryseobacterium; species Chryseobacterium capnotolerans. Next base: position 318,093 of record NZ_CP065589.1, read on the forward strand.
ACCACCCGCTCCGAAAAGGACATCCCAGTCCCAGTTCGAAACAAGATCTCCATTGATATTACGTCCTTTGATAAGTGCATCGCCCAAATGTTGAGAAGAGGTAAAAGACTGAGACATTCCATATTGATCAAAAACTGTTTTTTGCAATAAGTTTTGAAATGTAGTTTTTTGGGACAGTCCTAATGTATAACCCAATAATCCTGCACCAAGGTTAGAGTAAGAAGATTCTTTAGAGGTTTTATGCTCAATTGTCATTAAGTTTTTAAGATAATCCTCAAGGTCTTTTGTATGATATTTTAAATAAGGATTCTTTAGATCTGATAAATCCAGGTTTTGAGGTAAACGAGGGAGCCCTGAGGTATGATTGGCAAGCTCTTCAAAGCTGATTTTTTTATTGTCCTTAAAAGGGAATGAATAATATGAATTGATAGGATCTGTAAGCTTTATCTTATTAGTTTCTACCAGGGAAGCGAGAACAGTAGAGGTAAATACTTTTGAAATGGAACCGATTTCAAAAATCTTATTTTGATTTTCAACAGGCTTTATAGAGTCATGGTCTTTTATAACACCATAATAATCTGTTTTCCCGTTTTGAATAATTGCAATAGAGAGTTGAGTATTTTCAGGAAATTTGACGGCTGTAGAATAAATAGTTTCTGCTATTTCTTTTGGATAGGAGGTGAGGGCATTGGTTATTTTTCCCGGATCTTCATATGGCTTAATAAATAGACCGTTGATTTTATTTTGAGAATCTAATGAAATATTAACCACCAGAATTCCTTTATCAAATTGTGTTTTATAAGCTGCGTAAGTCGATTGTTGATAACTTATGAATTCCGCATTTTTCATATTTCCGACTTGCGTTTTCAGATCAGTGAAAAACTTTTTATTCTTTTCGTTGGGCAATGATTGTTTCATTTCAGCAGAAAAACTTTTAAAAATTTTATCATATTTTCCGGTATTAAAGTTCTTCCGAAAGTGGTCGATGCTGTGGCTGTAGTTTTCAGTCTGGGCAGTTAGACTGCTGCTCAATATGATTAAAATTAAGATGTAAAATAACTTTTTCATGGTAATCATTTTAGACTTCTAATATAAATTGATTTACAAAATAAAATTATTATTAGATTCAATATTGAGATAAGGTTTTTGATTCAGGAAATTTAAATCCGAGCGAAGGACTTTATTAATAAGTGATTATTTTTGATCTCCTTTCTCTTTAATTTTGAATGTAATTGTTTTTCTATAGGAAACGATATCATTGATTTCTAAAGCTTTTTTAGGATAAGCAAACCCATTTTTAATTTTGAAATAAGGAGAAGGATAATACATCTTCTGACATATTTTATCACAACTCCCCAATGCTATTTTTATTATATCATCTTTGTTGATATCGAATGTCTTCAATTTTTTATGGCCATTAGGGGAGACTAATAAACCTACCCATTTGCCATCAATTTTATAAACCGGATCATAGATGTATTTCTGATGGAAAAAATTACCGTTTTTATTTTTAGAAATGTACAGGATTACATTTTCATATTCTTCAAAACCTGGGCGCCCATAGTGATCATAGGCATTAAACTCAACAGTTTCTTTCGGAAGTCGGTTCATTAAATTTTTCATCACAGAATATTTGCAATGAAATGCATTGTCCATTACATATGATTGATGTATAACAGTTAGGGTATCTCCTGTTTCCGAATCTACTTCCTTTGTTCTTTTTTCTCCTTGTTTTGTATTGGGATTAAATTCTTCAACGCTAATTTTTTTACCAATGAAAATATATAAATTTTCACTTTCCTTTATTTCCTGGGAAAAACTAAAAGTTGATATCATAATAAAAGCAGATAAAAGGATTTTAGCAGACATACGAGGAATATTTATATAGATTTTATCATTTTTTTTCTGATGAAAAGAATAGTAAATAATCCGATCATCCACCATATCGGAAACTTAAGATATACATATAAAACATTGAATGCTTCTACAAATTCAAATTTATTGTGAACGTTATTGAGTTCAATCTGACAGGACAGAACGGGAATTATGAGGAATAAGGATATTCCCAAAATTACTTTAGTCATTGCATTCCATCTAAGTATTCTCTTTTCGAGTATCCAATAGATTATAAGAAACATTATGCTCAGAATTAGAAAATCAGAATAACTGAATAAAGAAAAAGGTTCTGCTGGCTGTCTAAAAATATTTTTCATGGCTTGATATTTTTTAATACCATACTTTTTTTATTTTATCAATGATATCATCTGCTTTCTCTCTAGTGATCCAATCTACAATTCTTTTTCACCATCCTTATTTACCAGTACAACAGAGTAGGTAGAGCCTGTCCATGAAAAATGATAACGAATACCGTTTTTATATTCTTCGAAGGTAAGATCTTTTGTCTGGATATCTTTAATTTCCTGTTTTAGAAATGTTTTTGGACGAGTAAATAATTTGTTTTTATATTTTACGGTAATGAAATCTGTTTCAATACTAAGAATGGTTTTTCCAAAGGTGTTCCAGAGCCAGAAATATAATAAAAGGGTAAAAAATCCTGCAAAAGGAATGACTTTAGTGATATAGCTGAATATAGATAAGAAATAACTTTCTTCAGCTGACATCAAAGGAACTATAATTAAAATAATAAAAAGACATACTATTAATGCTAACCCCATAATAAAGGCTATCAACCAATTCGTTCTATTTTTTATTTTAATAATCTCTGACATTTTTTTTAATCTTTTTTGAAGAATTGATGTAAATAAAGAAAATATTAATTACAGCTAAAAAGTTGTTATATTTTCTCAAAATACTTTCCCTTAAACTGATACCTTATTTTCTTAGAGGTAACTTTAGAATCTGCCTGTATTAAGGGAATGCTGATGATTTTATTTTTAGTGTCATACTCAATCTCGTAATCCCGGCCTTCATATTGTCTGTTGGCAGAAGCTGTGAGATCAACTTCATAACCCAGCTGATTTTTTATTCCGCTTTGGGTTTTGATGAACTGGGCTTTATCATTCAATTGTTCATTATCAATGGAAAAAGCTTTGATATTATGATAGCTCATTCCGGAGCTTAGTATCGCTTTACTTTGAGTAAGATAATATTTTTTGTTTTCTGAAATAATATCATTGATCTGATAATAATAATATCCGGGATCACCCTCACCTTGGATTTCTACGGCTTTAGAATATACTTTTTTACCAGCTTCATGCTGAAATACATTCCTGAAAAAATGCATAGTTCCTCCTGTCCACGTATCCCAAGAATAGATCCGGAATTTACCATCTTCTGAAGTTGTTACAATAAGTCCATTTTTTTCCAGAGATTTGAAATCATGGCTGATGGTTTGAGGTTGGGAAGAGGTATACCGGACTAATAATTTTTCAAAGTTTGTATTGGCGGCCGCTAAAGAATCATAAGAACTTTGATGATCTCTGCCTTCGGAAGACCAATAATTAATTTTTTGAAAGGATTCGTTTAGCTGTTTTTCAATGACGGAAATATTTTGGCCCAATACAAACTGAGCAGCGAGTAAACATGCAAATCCAAGTATTTTCTTTATGTTCATGGTATTCAATATAAATTAGCAGGTTATTTTTTGCATTTTAGCTGAAATACATTTCCTTCAGGATCTGTGCCGTCACATAACCAGAAATCATAGTTTTCAAAAGTTTTAATGGCTCTCATCTCAACTTTTTTCGATAGCAATTCATTTCTTGCTGATTCAATATCTGTATCTACTTCAAAAACTAGTTTAGTATTGTTATCGAATTGATATCCTGTCTCCATTTTCTCCAGGTATTGATCTCCGATTTTATGAAGTCCGATATTGACTGTGCCGGCATTCATCAAAACCCAAATGGAATCTTCTTCAATTACTTTTAAATTAAAATTATCAACATAAAAGTTTTTGAGTAATGCGATATTCTGTACATACAGGATAATGGAGTCTAATTTTATATTCATGGTTAGAATTTATTTAAAGCAACAGATAATCCCACAATTATTCATGGCGTTTACTGTCATGGTACTGCCAGAGAACATTAACAATTTTCCATGATCCGTTTAATTTAGCAAGATGCATATAATCTATCCATTCATCTGCAATTAATTTTACAGAGGCTGTTTTGTCGGAAATATCAAGCAGTTTAATTTCTTTTTGGGGAGATGCCGGAAATTTATCCCCTTTTTTATTATAACTTTCAGCCAGTAAAATCATAGATTCTGTATTGGTCTCTCTGAGATATTCTTTGCCTGTAGCTTTATCTTTCCAAAAGGTACGTTTTACCATACGGGGATGAAGAGCACGCTCCATTCTGCTGGGAGAAAGTGAGTGCTGGGATTCTATATAATCAAGAACCGCCTGTTTGATGCTCAACGTATCCTGTTTTGTTTGAGCCGGTATCCATTGGCTGATTAAAAAGAGCAGAAGAAAGATACTGTAATATTTCATATTTTCCAGATTGTTTAATAGATGAATAATTGATCAAAGAGGAATAAGAATGATCAACTAAGGTAATAAAAAAACGAACTCAAAAACAGAAGTATATTGAACTTCACTGTGTTGTTATTCAGATAGTTTTGTTAATGTTCTTACTTTAATTTTACAGCATGGCAGATGCTTTCTGAAAGGAATATTATCTTGCTTTGCAGATTATGGCTGATAAATAAGTTGTACCACACCGGATTTAAAGACATTCGTTTTAACAAGTTTTAAATTTACCCTTTCTTTTAAATCTTCAAAAAGTGGTTTACCGTTTCCTAAAGCGACAGGATGTACAGATATTCTGTAAACGTCAATCAGGTTATTTTGAATAAAGGTTTTAATAAGACTTGCCCCACCATAGAGCCAGATATCTTTTCCGCCCTGTTTTTTGATCTCTGAAACCTTTTCTACAAGATCAGAGTGAATAAATGTGGCTTTCTCATCTTCCCGTTTTTGGCTGGAGAAGACAAACTTATCCTTTGCATGAATGGTTTTCCAGAATTCTATTTCTTCCGGTGCAGCGCTTTCATCAGGCTGATAATTTCCCCATGCATCATAGCTTACTCTCCCATAGAAAATAGTATCGATTCCGGATATAAAACCCTCAAAATTCATATCATCATCCATAATGCACCAATCGATTTCTCCATTAGGCCCCTCAATAAATCCGTCCAAAGTGGTTGCTAAATCCAGAATAATTTTTTTCATAGTAATAGTAAATGCTTTGATATTTTTCAAAAACAATGAAAGATAGTCTATTTTTAGGTTTTTGAAAAGCTAATAAATAAGTGTTTTATTTAGATTCTGTAACTCCTATTATCACTCCGAAGTTACCATCAGTCTGAATCCAGCTTTTCTCAGGAAGATAAGTCCTGGAAACAAAACCGTCAAGATACAACGCTTTTTTACAGCCCATTTCTTTAAAAAGCTGAGCTAGACTATAGAAGTTTACTTCTTTTTTAGACATGGCAAAAATAATTTCTCCATTGTCCAGAACACCAACACCGTTTCTGATATTCAGATTTTTAGAATCTTTTTGAAAGATGTTATTGATCTTTCCATCTATCAATAACATCGGCCCAGACTGAGTCGCAAATTTGATGGAAGGATTTTGTTTATATTTTTTAGTTTCAGAAATTCCAGGTTGATTGTTTTGGGTTAAATAAAATATTCCATTAGGCTGAAGATAAAAGTTTCCGGATCCCTGCAATGTGTCAATAGGTTTAAGGATTTTGAAGTTTTCAATATACAATCCTTTGGGGGTATTATCTGCTTCAAACATTCCGCCGTTCATCGCGAAAAGTAATTTTTTATTCCCTGATTCTGTTTCATATTTAAGGTTACGAATGCTTTTCAGAATTTCATTCTGACTGTTCTTCCAGTATAATTTTACCTCCTGTCTTTTAGGATTTACCTGATACATAACAAAGTTGGTTTCATCCTGTATTTTTTCTTTACAGGAGATGAAAAGAAGGAGTAGAAGGGGAAATAAAAGATATTTATGTTTTGTAAGCATCGGATAATGAATTATCAGTTTTTTATTTCAATTTTTAGTAAACTTATTCTTTTACGCAGCAACAAAACTATAATTAAAAGTATGAGAATAACAATGAGAAAAAAAACGGCTATCTTTTTTAGTGTTTTATTTTCACTGCGGATATCGGAAAGTTCTTTCATATGCTTTCCTATCATATTTTCAGATACATTAATATCTTCATCAATAAGGTCAGCAGTTATTGTTGGTGTATTCGGAGTTTTTAATTGAGTCAGGTAATCATTGTTCAGTTTGTGCAATTCTTTTAATTCTTCCTGGGTGACCTGATCCAGCCTTTTTTGTACGAAGCAATGTTCGGAATATAGGAGCCCGGTATCTTGATCAATGTGGGCAAATATCAGATATTTTCCTTTTTCTGCATACAAAATATCACATGAGCGGAGTGGAGAATGAAAAAGTGTTGCATTTTTATTATAAAAATCCTCAAATTGATCTGCCTTATAGATTGTATTAATTTTTACCTTACTCATCGTATTTTGAGATGTTTTGAAGCCATTAGGAACTTCTGAAACATCATAAATTTCTCCTATAAAAACAAGAGAAGCATTTTCAAATGAATCTTTTATGTTAGGTTCAGCAGCACATTTACAGGCAAAAACGTGTAATGGAAGAAAAAGAGATAAGAGAAGGAATGTATATTTCATGATGTATAAATCCAATGATTTATTTAATATTTTTAAGCTCTATTTGCAAATCCAAAATCTTTTGTGGGGTATCAATATATTTTTCCAGATCTTTTACTTCTAAACGGTTGGATCTGCTTTTATACATATATCGGTTAAAGGAATATTTCTTTGCTTCAACATTGAATGCATCAGGAGAATATTTCATAATAGATTCAGTAATAGTATCAATCATTTCTTTGATATTTTTCAATGACTTTTGTAATTGATTTTTCCATTCACGTAAATCATTGAGAAAGCGGATAATTTCTTCATCTTCAATATAAGCCAGTTTTGTAAGCTGTTTATCAATTTCGATGAAGGTCATTTCGTTCCAGTTTTTATTTTTTAGAACCGGAATCTGCCATTTTTTCTGTTCTTCAATCCAATAATCTTTCTGTGCTTTTACCTGATGGATTTGAAATAACGGGAGTTCAATAGCGGTTAAATAATTTCCATGACAGCTTCCTGTATCTATTCCATAGGTATTGTTTATTATTTTGGGATGATCTCCTACCACATGATGTCCATAAATAATAGGTTTCTTGCCTCTATAATATTCATTCCAATAGGTGTTTTCAGCATATTTTTTCTCTAGATACCGATCTCCGGACGTGGAACCAGAGAGAACTTCTTCTTTTTGTTCCTGTATTTTTTTATCATGTTCAAAAAAGGCATGAATGATAAGGGCATCATCGGTTTCGTGATAGTAGTTTAGAGTTTTTAGCCAATCAATAAATTCAGCATATTGTTCTCCGAACTGTACTTTTACAATCTCCTGGGCATAGCTTAAAATTCCATTCAGATGCTTTCTCTCATGGTTTCCCATCAGGACAATTGAATTCGGACGATTTTTAAAATATTCGTATACCTCTTTAGATTTATTACCTCTGTCTACAATATCTCCTAAAGAAACAAGAAGGTCTTCATCTTTTAAGTTAATGGATTTTGTCAGAGCGATAAGCTCATCATAGCATCCGTGAATGTCTCCGATTACAAAGGTTCTCATGGGATTGTATATTGCTGTGAAATTATATAAAATTGGACCTGAAAAATAAGAACTTAAAAATAATGTTTATCTAGTTCAAATGTATGATGAATGTACATTATTAATCCTTTTTCAATTCTTCACTTATAGATTTCTGAAGTTCATTTTGTTTTTTAATAACTTCATTATATCGCATCACTTTGAACTTCTTATTGAGTTCCATTCTCCAAAAGTAGCTCATCAGTTCTTTTTTTTGATTTTCAGAAAGTTTATGGGTTAGCTGCAGCCCTTTCGTATTGCCTTTTTCGTCAAAAATTAAATAGGGATGAATAATATCATTGGTCGCTTTAAAATAATTAGTAAAATCCTGCATCTCCGAATTGGAGTTTTCAAGTTTTTCTATGATCTGATAATGGTAATCATAAAGAGAAATAATACCAAACCGAAGCGAATCATTCGTTATTGTTTTTAAATTGTTGGCTTTTAAGGATTCATACCCCGTTTTGTTGATGATAGGCGTGTAGTTTCTGAAGAGGGCATAATAATACAATGCAATGGAATCTTGTGGAACGGGTTTTCCCGATGTCCAGTTTCTAAAAACCTGAACTCCCCGAATACTTATTTTGTGATTATCCCTATTGGCTTTAAAATCTTTGGTATCAGATTGTAGCCCATTATGGATCTCTGTAAGTATTTTTGACTGAGAAACCTTTTCCCCTTGGTTAGCACTCCATTCTGTTAAAATAAATGCGAGAATAACACTGATAAATATTAATACAAAATCTGTAAAATATTTTTTTAAAGTACTGATAACCCGTTCTCTGGACATTCTGTATAAAATATAGGTTAATGAATAAAGTGTGTCAAACTGTTGGAAACTATGATAGATTCAGAATTAAAGAGTGTTTTTGAATGATAGACTAATGTTTCAAATTTGTAGTATTTCATGGCTGTCGTTTTTTAGTAAGGGAAAACTACAAAAAAATATGGAATGAAAGCAAAAAACCATTCTGTGGAGTAGAATGGTCTTAATTTTTTTAGTGTAAGAATAATGAAACGGGTATAGTTTACTTCTTTTCATATTTTTTAAAAAGAGCATTATCATAAGGGATGAACATGGATAAATCTTTAGCTTGCCATTCTCCGCCCTCAGCTGCCTGATAAAAATCATAAGAGTTGGCAAGAAAGTTCTCGCCATCCGGGGCTTCCTGCCAATTTTTTTCTCTCTGTTGTATAGCAGGATCATACAGCTTACACAGCTGTAGTTCTCACCCTTATCAGGATTTTCATAGCATTTACCGATTTTGATATTTAGTTTTTGATTGATGATAACATCTGTCAAACGTCTGTCTGTTAATTTAATCAGAGCAATCTGGGCATCTTCATCATCCGGGCTTTTTTTCGCGGGTACCAATTTTTCAAAATGAGCATTCTCAATCTTTTTTAACTCTTCTTCTTTAGCACTTTCTGTTAAAAGATCAAGATTATAAGGGTGTAAATCTTTTACGGATTCAGCAACCACCGTAGTAGAGACCTGTGTAGGACTTTCTGCCAGGTATTTCTGATTGGTTTCATAATTTTTCCAGTCTTCTTCATGATACGTTACATACTGCTGGATTTTATAAAGAAGGTTTTCTCTTTCATTGATCTGTATAAAATTGCTGGCTATGAGAAATAATACAAGGATTCCAAGAGTGATTCCTATAATTTTAAATATTTTTTTCATGTTTACTATTCATTTTTTTAATCTGTTTATTGTTGAGCTTGCAGCCTTATCCAGTTCAGGATAAAAAGTAAGGCAAATATTCCTGCGATATAGAACTGTATTTTATTCACTTTTTTGGAACCAAATTTCCAGACACAAATCCTGTCTATAATGATGATGAGAACAACCGGAATTAATCCTAATAATATATACATTCCTGCCAGACCATCTGCTGCAGAAACACTGGTCAACGCTGTATAGGAGAAAAACAATCCGATAAGAAGAGTTAATATTCCTAAAATGAAAAATAAGGTAAGTTTATTAGCTATTCTATTTGAAGATTCCATGGTTTATGTTAATGAAAATTGCAGTAAAATTAAAATTTTTGGCTGTAGCCAGATTGTATAGCCGCTTTAAGGATTTCAATATTGATATCTTTCAAAGCTTTAAATTTAATACAATATCCGGTTACGCTGGCTTTCCCTATTTCTTTTCCAAAGGTTCTGCTTAAATAAGTTTTATCATCGATTCCCATAATATAAACAGATATTCCGGTGGTATTGGCGCTCATTCCGATCCGGTAGAATTCTTTGGTTTTTCCATCAGCATATTGCATACTATGAGATCCGTAACCTATATTGGGATTGGAAACTGTTTTACCATCATCATTTTTTCCATCCAAAAACCATAACTTACCCTCAGGCATAAGTTCCAGTATGAGATGATGAAGTTCCTGCATATCGGAACGTTTGGGTTCAGATTGTGTTGTAATATATTCGCTGATCTGTTTATGGATGTTCATGTTTTTGCTTTTTATTTAGAATTTGCAAAAAAAGTCTCCAGGGCCGATTTTTGTTGATTGATGATCAAAAGCTGGCTTTTGTCATCCAAAAGAACCTTGTACTTAAATTCTTGGTCCGGATTAAAGTGCCATTGGCTCAATTCCTTGAACTGGCTTTTAACAAGATTAAGTTTTTCGTTATGATCTTTAGAGATAATGATTATTTTCGTTAATGGGGTCTTCTTCATTTTTTCAAGACTGAGCATGGTAATGGGTGTTTCAGATTCCTCACTTGAACGCATAGGATACATTTGGCCTATCTTATTAAAATCTTTTTTATTCTCAGACAGGATATATCTGTAGGTCATAATATGGTCAAGCTCATTGATCCATCCAGGGAAATTTTCCTCATAAATCTTGATATAGGTATCAATAAAATTCTTATCAATAGGTTTTTTTTGAGCGATATATTCCTTTACTGTCAGATATATTTTTCTGGCCATCAGATTAATGTATTGGCTGTAATACCAATCATTGGTGTCCGTTTTTCCATTAAGGCTTTCATAGACGTATCCGTTTCCAAGAGCGGTTGCCAGCGCTTCATTCATTAATTGATAGGCATAGTTGCTGTATTTTGACGGATTATCTTTAAAGTTCTTTGCAATCTCTTTTTTCACTGCAAGAGACTGTTCGTCATTAAGAATGTGATACGTTTCATGCAGCATCACACTGAAAAAACCTGTATAGTCTTTTAAATTGGTTTGAACGGCACTTATAAAGTTATTATAAAAGGCCTGTGCTGTGAATCCCATTGCATTAGGTAAAGGGTACATGGCTATTTCAAAAGGAATAGAAGCATCCCAATGGGTATTATAAAACAATAAACCTGTCTGGAAATAATGTTCCATGTTTTTTTCACTGGCATATCTGCTGATTTCCTTTAGCTGTGGCTCAAACTGGGCTTTGTTCGGAACATAAATAAGTTCATTGTAAATGGGGGTAAATATTGTAATGATTTCAGAGAGACTCTGCAGAGTAGCATTAGGAAGAATTCCGATGGAACGGAGCTTAAAATCATTTAAATTATTTGTTTCAATAAGATTTTTTTTCAAAATGTCCCTGGACTGCATTGGTATTTTTGAGCCATAAGGGTATTCATCAAATGAATAACTGTAATCAATAGGAAGCCGTTCGAACTTTACAATAAGGTCCTTATACTTTTGGGTATGATACTTTGATTGAGTGAATGCTGTCTTAAAAACATTTTCCGGATAATGATCAGAAAGGTTTTGTACAAAAACAAAAACGGCCAACTGCTCAGAATATTTAATATTGAAATTGACTTTCTGCCCGAACGCCCAAAAGGACAATAAAAAAAATAGTGCGAAAAAATTTTGTTTCATGGTTTTGTTGTAGTGTATGTTTTTTTTAAAATTTACATCGATTTTTTTTCAAATAGATTCTAATCCTCACAAATTTCAAAATAATACTTATTTCTTTTTCAATGAGTTTCTGAACGTGATTTAAATCAATCATAATGGGATGCCGTAGTCTTCAAAATTAGATAATTAGACGGATATTCTATCCATAATCGGGCTAAGAATAATATTAATCCAATAAATTATTTTGGTGCAAATAATCAAAAATTAACTGATCCACTTCTGATATTTTATCTTTGTCTGAATAATGAAGCCATTTCATTTCTTCAATTTCAGCGTTGGTTTTTAGTGATCCGGAATATTCTCCTGAATAACAGGTCATTTTTACAAGGATACCTTCTGTATGTCCGTGAGCCTGAGCCTCAAAAGTTCCGAAATAATGAAGTGTTTTAGGGTCAATTATAACGCTTAATTCTTCACGGATTTCGCGGATCAAAGCTTGTTCGTCTGTTTCACCGGGTTCTCTTTTCCCACCGGGAATATAATACTTGTCTTTTCCGTAGCTTTTGGTGGAGAGAATAGATTTATTTTTTAATTCGATCCAGGCTAGTTTATCAATCATTACCGGTTGTGTAACCTGCCTGCTATTTGGAGATTCATTCTGATCTGTTTCAGTAGCATAGTTTTTATTATTCATGTCTATTTAATTGTTTTTTTAGATAACGCATTATCAGTCTTACGCCATTAGTAGTTTCTTCATTGAAAGAATTTGTAAAAATAATGTAAGCAATACCATTTGTTTTATCAATATGAACCAAAGTATAGTAAGTTCCGGCAGTTCCCGAATGATTAGACCATTGTATGTTGTTTTCAGATATATTGTACCAGCCCATAGAATACTGTGGAAAATGATCATGTATATACTGATAGGTAGAAGCCTTTAAATAGTTATTTTCACCTTTCAATCCTTTCAGATTCATCTGAATGAATTTTATATAATCTGGAAGTTTGATATTAAGGTCTCCCGCAGGTTCAGTATAATCAAGGTGATAGTCTGTTGTGGAAGGAACAGGAACAAGCTGTCCATTTTCAAAAGAATGTCCCCAGGTGTCTTTTGCTTTCTGATTTTCGGGCCATGAAAACTTAATATTTAAATTCAGATCAGCATTAAAAACCTTATCTATTAATTGTTCCCATGTTTTTTTAGTCACTTTTTCTATCATTAAAGCAGCTAATGTATAACCTGCATTCGAGTAAACATAGGCATGGTCAGTACCTGGGTTTGCCGGAACTAAGGTGAGAACAAATCTTCCAAATTGTTTTCTTTTTAAGGCTTGATCTCCTTTAAACTTAGGAATCTGCGGATCATTTTCTCCCTGGAAAGGCTGAATTAATGCACGGTGGGAAAGGAGTTCTTCTAATGTAATGTTGTAATATTCTTTTTGGGAAGTCTTTTTCCATTCCGGGAAAAGATCAAAAAATTTTGTGCTCCATTTGATTTTTCCTTTTTCTACATATTTTGCAATCATATAAGCAGTCATTGCCTTTGTATTGGATCCTATATGGAATCGGTCATTCAAACTAGCCGAATCTTTAAGATTTACAGCATGAAGACCAAGGCTGCCTATACTTTTTATGTCTTTTTCATTGATAACGGCATAGCTTACCTCAGGAATGTGAAATGCCTGTCTCACGGAGTCAATATATTTCTTGCTATTCTGTGAGAAAAACAACTGACTAACGAAAGAGAGAATAACGATGAATTTACGTCTGAGAGCCATATTCTGTATGATTATGAGTATTGATTAAATATACCACTTTAAATTATGCTAGTGCAACAAAATTAATAGTCTCCTAATAGGAGCATATTGGTTTCCATATTTGTATGATGTGGAACCATAACAGATACTCCGTACTTATTCCGTGCATATTGTAAAGTATCTCCGTTTAGGTAAGGAGCTATTTTAATTCTGCATTGTTCTTCGGTAGTACCTTTGCCACAAAGTATTCCGTAAAAGTCGACTTCAGTTTCAACTTCTAAAGGTAAATTATCGGAAAATACTTCTCCAGCATTAATATCACAAAGAGCTTGGATATTTACTATTATTTTCTCGCCTGATTTTTTAAATTCAATCTTTGCGTTATAGACTGCATTGTGTTCATAAACATAAAATAACGCATGTGGTTCCTGTTCATCTTCCGGATAATTTTGCCATTCAATTTTTCTTCCGGCAATATCCTTCCAGTTTTCTATTTCATTGGGGTTAATTTTTAATAATATCTCTGAATTAAAAAATAATTCATCATCCGGAAAAAATAAATCAGCGGGATCTTCATCTTGGTTATCAGGAACTTTATCTTTTCCTACAGCTTTAATCTGCAATCCAAAAATTAATTGATGATCAGAATTTATAAAAGCATCCAAGTAAGCATGCTGTATGTCAAATAATTTATCTTTGATTTTAAACATCTGTATTTATTATTTGTTTCTCTTTTTCAATATGGCTGTAATAGCATCAGCAATTTCAAATAATTTTCCATTATAACTGTTTCCCAACAAAATAATAGTAGAATTTTCATTCAGGTCAGAAACCAAAAGAGCTTCATAATTTCCGGCTCTCCCATCATGAGAGTGGGCAACTAATTTTTTGTTTTTAAATGTAGCCTCTCCCAAAGAGGATTGAGTATCCGGCAAATCAAAGTTTTGTCCCAATTCAAACAAAGAATTTTCATTGATTAATTTTTTTGAATGAAGGCAATTCACGAATTTTAGCAAATCACTTGTCGTTAAAAAAGTTCCACCCACTAAAAAATCCGGCTTATCTTCTATTAATTTGCTATTAAATCCTTTTGCAATCAATTTTTCATCAGCAATAGGCGTGATTTCAGCCGAATTCATTTTACATGGCTTGAAAATATTTTTATGTACATAATCTTTGTAAGGCATTCCTGTGATTTTTTCAACAATAAATTGTCTCAGGAAAACATTGTTCATGTTATAATCGTATTGAGCTGCCGGAACAAAATCAAGCTTGTCAATTAATTTTAAATCATCGAAAACATCCTGATTACTTTTAATTTTTTTCCAATTTACATTGGGAATGCCACTCGTGTATTGCAATAAATCTTTTAGAGAAACCTCATTGGCCCATTTTGGTAATTCCGGAATATATTTGGAAATAGGATCTTCAATTTTCAATTTTCCCTGTTCCTGTAATTGCAATAATGCTACACCACTAAACTCTTTGGTAATGGAGCCAATATTAAATTTATAGTAGGGAGTTAGTTTTTTCGTTTTTGTAGCATCTGTATACCCAAAAGAAACGTTGTAAATAATTTTATTGTTTTTTGATACTAAAATATTGCCATTAAAAGCTCCGGATTGGTTTGCTGATTTCATTAAAGAGTCTATCCTTGCGATGTTTTTTGTCTGCGCAAATGTATAATTGGCTAAAAGTAGGAGCGTGGTGAAAAATAAGAAGAATTGTTTATGGTATTGCATGTTTAGTTTTTATTGATAAATATTTTACTATTTTTTATGAGATCCAAGTTTTCTTAACTTTTAAAATGGTCCATTTATTTTTTACTTTTTTGATGTAAACTGAGTATCCAAGTCCACATGTTGTGCTACAATAATAGTTTACTTCAAAAATTCCGGTTTCCTTAGCTTCATCAAAATAAATTTTAGAGAAACTTAAACCGCCGGAAAATTTAGGATATTTATTTTTCCATTCAGTTAGGTTATCTGTAAAAGGTAGTTCATTACTATTTTTAAAATCGTATTTCGAAGAATTGTATTTTTCTAATTTAAAACTCCAGGCAGAATCATTGGCTAATTTATATGTTGGATCAATGTTTTCCAGAAAATCATCTGAAGCTCTGTAATTGTAAATATTAAATGCAACAACCCGGTGTAATGTATCTTTCTGAATGGAATCCCGTTGCTTTTCTGAATATTGAAATTTTGTATAAGTTCTCAGATCAATCAACGTAGAGTCAACAGTTGAGAGGAAAATATCATCAAATATTTTTTTCTCAAGCTCAACGGTGTCATTAACCTTTTTATGGCAGGAAACCATTAAGAAGCAAACTATTATAATAATTGGGTATAGTTTCATGGCTGATATAAAACAATTTGAATAATATTGCTCCCCATTTTAAAATAACGGCTCACCGTTAAGATCCGTTGTCAAAACTTCACTCATATAATCAAAGAATGGGCGCATAGCCAGTAAGGTTAAAACTACTTCCTTTTGAAAATGATCAGAAAGAACTTCTTTATCCGTAAATTTCCGCATGACGATGTATTGTTTTTTTCTGATGAGGTCTATGGCGGGATGGTTTTTATCAAAGCCTCGTGGAGCTGTTTTTACAGACTCACCTTTAAGTTCTCCAAAATATTTTACAAAGGTTTTATCAGAAGTAATTTTTTCAATTTCCGTAGTGCTGATTTCAAATTCTTTGCGGATACGAAGTAAATCCTTGGCTTCAGGTCCCCAAAATCCACCACCAACAAAACTATTTCCAGGTTCCAGTTGAATATAATATCCACCTCTCAGCATTGGCTTTGAACGGGAGTATCCAACCCCAAAATTGTTTTTATAGGGGGTCTGATCTTTGGAAAAACGAACATCTCTGTAAATCCTGAAAATATGAATCCCTTTTAAATTATCATGTTCCTGAAGTTCAGTATATATCTGATTGAAAAATACTTTGTTTTCTTTAGTAACCAGGTCGTATTCAGTTTTATGTTTGGTAAACCATTCGCGGTTGTTATTTTTTGCTAATTGGGTAAGGAATTCAAGTGTTTTTTTCATAGTATTTTACAAATGTTGGAGGTTGTCTGTCTGGATCAATTGGTGGTCCGAAGTTACATCAGTTTTTTCTAAATAAAAACCCCTTTGAAAAATCAAAGAGGCTTAAGGTTGGGTTATATAGTATTTAACTTTCATTATTGATCTCATCGGTTTTTGATTTATTAATCAGATTATTCAATAGCTGAGGAACAAGCCGCTCTGAAAAACCAGCGATAAAAGACCATACAAGTAGTTTGGCAAATGCAGCAGGGACGTATATGATACGATAGAAAATAATAGGATTAGGAAACAAGGTTCCTGAAATTAGGTTTCCCATAAAAATAAATCCAAGGATTAAGGCAAAAATAGCTCCAACAGTTTGAATGGATACAATTTCAAAAATGGTAACATCATGGGTGAGTAAAGCATTGTTTTTTGTTCTTGTAATTAAACTCACGGCAGCTCCCAGAGCTCCCATGGCTAATATGGAACTGAATATAGCCAGTCTTGTAAGCATGATGAACCCTCTCGAATCCGCATTTGTCTCCCAGTTTGTAATATTAATAGGAGTTTGGGAAGTAGACTCCTCATCTGATACATCTGTATCTTCATCCGTGATTTCTGATCCTTCTTCATCCGCATTTCCTGCATTAAGGGCAGGGCTTTTAATTTCTGCAGACACAGAAGAATGTGGATTTCCTTTTAATATTGAAAAATAAATGAAAGGAGATCCAAGCAATACGACATACAGCAAGCTTACGATTAAAAAAGGGGCTGTATTTGTTTTTGATAGCTTTATTAAATTGAATTTCATGGCCATTGGTTTTAGTTAATTTTAAAAATTATAATACCTAAAGTTATTGTAGATCAACTAATGAATCAATTACCCGTTTTCGTGATTTGGTGTCATAGATGATATGATTAATTTAAAAAAATAAAAACCGCTCTGAAAACAGAACGATTATCCATGAAAGCTATTTTTCAGTCATTATATTATGCGTAGTGGGATTTTATAATGCAGAACATTTTAAGTTATAATTATTGATTCCTTCAGTTTGTTCAAGGTCTTTTAATTTCTGTAAATATTTACATTCATTAATATTGTCTTTTTGAAAGGAATAAATATTGGCAATATTGTATAATGCATCAATCTTTCTATGATCTATTTCGTATGATTTATTGAAATATTGTATTGCTTTATCATATTTATTATTTTGAATGGCTTTAAGCCCTTTTAGAAAATTTTCATTAGATAATTCGAGATCTTGAAGACTTATACTGTAAGTTTTATTAATATCATCAACAGTGTTCATGTGATAATAAATTGAGCATCCTGTTACTCTTAAACCATTACCAAATTGTTCATTATTACATTTTATTATGAAAGGTAAATAGACTTTATCAAAAATTTTAAAATCATTAAGATTCCAATTTTTATAGGCCTTACCAAAAGTTTCTTTAATGAAATCAATGTTTTTTTGATTCTCAATAACTTGTGTTTCACGAGTATTAGCAATTTCAAATTCCAGTTTTTCTTTTTTAGGAAAAAAAACAATATTACCTATCAGATTAAAGGCCGGAAATCTGTTCTTACTACGAAATTCTTTTGAAATATCTGCGGATAAATTTCCATTAAATACTGGTGAAAAAGATTCGATTGCTATTATAACAGAATCTTTTTTGAATGTATCAAGAAGTTTATTTCTAATGATAGAGGATTTTACAAACCAATATTTTCTTACTTTATCTTTCTCAACGATGTTATTAATTCTTTGTATTAGGATTAGCGAGTCTTGCGTTAATTTTAGAATCTCATAGCCGGATTCATCAGAAGTCTTAATGAAATTCTTTTCAGTTTTATACTCTACGCAATTTTCGTTAATTCTAGTAATTGGATTAGAGCTTGTACATAATTTTTGTCCATTGAATTTCCAACGGTGATACTTTGATTCTAAAAATGGTTCTGATACATCTTTGCTTCCATCAAGCATTCTCATTTTAGTTTTTATCCATTCATTTGGCAATTCTTGAATGTTAATCTGTGATTTTGCAATACTTGAAATGATTAAAAAAAGTATTATGAAATGTTTATACATGGCATTGTTTATAATATCTTTGCGAGCTCTTAAATATACAAAACTTTGGTTTTGTGTAGAATTTATAGGTATAATAACAATTTACTTTTTTTCATTATCTCATCCTTAAATATGTTCAGTTT
This sequence comes from Chryseobacterium capnotolerans, assembly GCF_021278965.1. Lineage (NCBI taxonomy): Bacteria > Pseudomonadati > Bacteroidota > Flavobacteriia > Flavobacteriales > Weeksellaceae > Chryseobacterium > Chryseobacterium capnotolerans. The sequence continues at coordinate 336,669 of NZ_CP065589.1, forward strand.
TAAAATTTAGAAAACTCAGTAGCTTTTTATTATTTGAAAGCTTCTTTAAACTCATCTTTGTAAGAAAATTTTTCATATCCTAAATTTTTGAATAGGGTTCTTACATAATACTTCACTTCATCATAGTTTTTGTGATAAAACTGAGATAATTTTACTACTTTTTGGCCATCTTTATACAGGTATAAATATTCGTAAGATCCTCCTCTAGTACTTATATAACTGTATTTCCATCCTTCTATTGTAGAAACTTTATATGATTTTGTTTGAAGACCCATGAAGCGCTTCATAATAATTTCATGTGGTGTAAATTCTACGCTGATGAACTTCTGTTTAATTTCCCCAAAAAATATGGCTAAAAAAGATAGAATGAGGATTCCGGGAAGAAAAATTTTAGGGAATATAGTACCATCATAATAAGAATCATTAAAGATCAGAAATACGGTTTTTATGAATAAGGTGGGAATAACTATTAAGAGTATCAGTGGTAAAAATGCTTTTATGGTAAATTTAGTTTTCATTCTTTAAAAAAATAAATTCATTGCACTCTATAGAATAGTTACCTTTTCTTGAGTGTTCATGGATCATAATTGATGTCACAAATCTACCCATAAATCTTTGAATAATGAAGGGAGATATTAAGTTCAAAAAATAAAAACCGCTCTGAAAACAGAACGGTTATCCATGAAAGCTATTTTTCAGCCATTATTTTATCTTTTTCTTTCTGGAACTCTTCTTCGGATAGCACTCCGGAGTCTTTTAGTTCTTTAATTTTTTTCAGCCTGTCATATTTCGTTTCCGAATTCACACGCTGAGATTTTTCTTTAGGTAAAAATTCATCCGGAACAATCAGCTCACCTGATCTGATGGCATTTTCAAGATCTATTTCATAATTTATGAGACCGCTTCCGATTTTAGCATAATACACAAAGCCATTTTTTTTATTCCCTCTCGACATTATTTTTTTTACTTTGAATGACAGTCCGGAGTTACTTCTTCTAAATGAATTTGCCTGATTGGCCAGTCCCTGATATCCTGTGGTTGAAGTATAATTGAATAGGGAAGAGGCATTGGTCCTGATAAACTTAAAATCGCCATCATTCATAGAACCTGTCCCGATTTTCAGGTCTAAACCTTCATATACCTTGAAGCCTGTTGAGGTGGTGAGGGTATCATTTTCAAATATTGGCGTGTTTTGAGCATATGAACTTCCAAAAATCAGGAGGGTAAATAATAAGACTAATCTTTTCATTGTTTTATTTTTAATAATCAAAATTGAAAGCCAAAAATAAAACATGCGGCAGAGCTTACCTTACGGAAATCCTTATATATAGGTGATTTATATCAATATAATATGTATATATTTGCATTGATGAGAAATATAGTATTATAAATTAAACATTCTAATGATGTAATCAAAAGCTAATGCCATGATACAATCGTACGGTAGCAGGGATTGCAAGTTGTTATTACTATCTGAAAATTTTAATCTGCTGCAAAAGTCCTTTTTCGTCTTTATACATAAAAATATAAGTTCCGCGCTTTACTCTTGATAAATCTATCGTCTTATTATAATAGGCAAAACCTTTGCTGATCTGGCTGCCATCTGTGGAGTAAACAGTATATTCAAATTGATTGCTGTTATTTTTATTACTGATTACAAAGCCATCTTTGGCTGCATTGGTATACACTTTTTTCTCCAATGCCTTATTATCATTTGTTGTATTTGCAGTAAGTACACTTTCGCTGATATCTGCCACCTGTATACTTTTAATAGCTGAGCTGGTTGCAGATGTTGTACTTCCGCCGATGATGTATAGTTTATTGTTATATACTTCCGCTACAGCATGCCTTCTGGGAATCATATTGGATGATAGTTGATGTAATTTATTGGTTGTGGTATCAAAATAGGCCAGAAAAGTTTGATTATTATAGCCTCCTGCAATAAAAATCTTATCACCGGATACCGCTAATGAATGTCCGGATATACCAGCAGGCATTGTATATTGTTTGATCCAGAGATTAGAGTTGAGGTCGTAGACATTGATCAGGCGGGATGAGGTACCGTTAAATCCACCAATGACATAAAGCTTATCATTCACAATTTTGCCCCTTGTTTCTCTGGCTGTGGGCATGTCGGGTAATGGATGCCATGTATTGGAAGCAATATCATAATACTGGAATTTATCAGAGAATACAGTGCTTTTGGCCCCGTTTAATCCGCTGCCGCCAAATACATATATTTTGCCATTATGGATCGCAGAACCTGCATTTCCTGTATAGGAACGATTAACAGCCCCTTTCGTTATGGTATTGGTTGTGAGATCTACAATTTCAAGATGACTGTTTCCCCAACCATTAAAAATATAGATTTTATTATCGTAAGTCTCAGAATTAGCAAATTTTTTGGTGAGTAGAGCAGTATTGAGAACACTCCACTTGTTATCCGTAATATTATATTTCTCAATATAATTGGAGTTACCACCTTTGTCCTGATATCCGTTGCTCACATAGATATTATCATCTACGATTACACTGGTTGCAGCACCTCTGCCTACAGACATATTGACGAGATTTTTAAAATCAAGGGTTTGTGCGTGGGCTAGTAGTGTGCCCAAGAATGAAAGGAATAATAATTTTGTCTTCAATGGTAAGAGATTTAGTGTTTGTTTCTATTTGATTTTCTTCAGTAATTCAGGTTTATTTCTTAATACTAGGCCTTGAATATAATAATCGTGGTTTAAAGATAGAAAAAAGTTGAAGAGGGTAGAAACTTTACTACTGAAATCTGATGACTTTGGATGATCTATTTTATTAGTGCAAAGTAGGAGACTTTGAAGTTGTAAAATACTTTTCAATAATTTTTAAAAAAGTTCATAATAGAAAGAATATTTTCAATAAAACGGTTTTGAAATTTGATATAAATTCTGTTTTTGTAAATGAGATCAAAAGTAATCCAACCGCCGAAACTTTTAAAAAATATTTGGGTTGGGTTGTTTCGTTTATTACAAAATCAAAAGTGAATGTTCGTAAAAACTCTTCATGGATGGGAAAAATATCAATTAATTCCTTCTCAGATTTTATTAGGTTTATGCATTCCGTTTTGCTGTCAAATATCGGATCGAAATAAGTTTTTGAAATTTTTGGAACAAAGTATTTTATGGTTTCATCAAAAGCCATAAATGATATAATCTCCGTGGAATGCCTGGGCAGAACAAATATTTTACCTTTTTTGTTTTGTGTTACGCAAATAATATCTCCGTTGGCCGTTGAGCCAATCTGAACAGATTGTAGTAAATCATTTTCATTGTATAAATCATTCAATTTCCATAGGTCTGTATAGCTGCTGAAGGTCAAAGAAATATTTTTGTCATCTGGATAAGTTATATAAACTTCGTCACAATAGGTTCCTGTTCCATATTCAAGTAGAAAATGCAGATAGTCTTTGGGTAAAAAGTCTACAAGGTTCTGATCAATATTTTGAATGGTATTTTGTCTGTCAGGATCTAATAGGTCTGTTGTTAAAAACATACAATCTGTAACTCATTAAATAAAATTAGTTTCCATGGTAATATTACTAAAAAGAATTAATATAATCGCGTGATATGTACTCATTTGTATCAATATAAAATAGCTGCGTTTGAGTGTAAAAGGAATATTGCCTCTGAAAAAGTATCTGTGATCAGCTCAGGTTTCGCACTATAACTCTTTTTTAACCGGATTAAACTCTATTATAGTTTCAATCTGTATTATTTATCTCTTGTTGTGTGAACTTTTTTAAGGTTCAAGATCAAATTTTTATTTTTCATTTTTAACTCAATCACTTTTCCTTCTTTGTTTTTTATCTGTTCAGTTTTTAAAGGAATGAAACCTTCAATTTTTTCAGTGGCATTAAAGAAATTACCTTTGTCAACAGCATATTTATAGTTTCCATCAATAATTTTAAAGGTATTGACATCTGCATGCTCTACTTTTGTAATCTCTCTTCCCCCACTTGTAGGTCTGGAATAGTATACATTTTTATAGTCTTTTGCAAACCAAGAGTTTCCGATCTGTTAAAATGAATCTGGATCAATTTCCTGTGAAATAACACCATTAAAATATTCAACATCTTTTAATTGTCCGTTAATATCTCTTTGCGCAGTCGTTTTTTCATAGAGAAATCCAAATTGGTTTCTATAAAACTCATTTTTAATATAAGTGAGGTGTATGCTGTCTTGTAATTCATATTGTGCGGGATATTTTTCAAATTTTCTATTATCTTGCTGCGAAATGGTTTCTGTAACTGGTTTTGAATATTCAGTTTTAGATTTATTTTCGAAGCAAGCCACGAAAAAAAATAATAAATAAAATTTTAAAATACCTCTGAAATGCATAGGATGTGTTTGGGTAAAAGATATAATTTATATTTGGTTTCACGACTTTTGTTAGCCGTTTGTTATTTTCTCATTGTAGGTTTATTATCCAATCTCAATTTTGTTGTAAATAATCCATCGTTTCAAGTTTCCAACCATTCTTTTTAAATGGTCTTCGTTCATAAAAATATTGGTCCAATAATCAAATCTATCGCACTGTACACTGATATAATAGGTCATAATGGCTAAACAGGCAAAAGGTAAAAACTGTTTTTCTTCAGTACTGATTTCAGTTATCGTTTCGTAACCTTTCAAAAAACTTTCTGCTTTTTCTTGATACTCTTCTTCGTTTAAATGGGTTGTCAGTAACTGAAACAGGAAATAAGAAATATCAAAACATAAATAGCCGTTGCCACAAAAATCAAAATCAAAAAATGTTATTTCATTTTCACCTTCAATGTGCAGATTGTCAAACCAAACATCAAGATGTACACTTCCATATCTCATGTTCTGTTGGTCAATATTGTCAATTTTCAGAGTTAAAAAAGCAGATAGTTTTTCTAAAAATTCAATTTCGCTGGTGTTTCTATTAAAGAATTCTTTTATTCTTAAAACAGGTTTTGTAAGAAGGTTCTGACTATTGTAAGACATTCTTTTGAGTTCAAAACCTTTTGTCGATTGATGAACTTTGGCTAATGCCTGTCCAATGAGAAAACTTGTTTGAGGTGAAAATTTTGCAGTCTTTACTCCTTTGGCGTATGAAAACAAAACACCAAATCTTTTTCCTTCAGGTGCTTCAATTTCTTGTACATATTCGCCCGATTTGTTGGTAATTGGATAAGCAATCTGCCTGTCATTTTCTTTTAAGTGAACCAATAATCTTAATTCTTCTTCAATTTCTGATTTTGTCCGCCAATTGTGGGTGTAAACTCTGAAAACATATTTCTGTTCGACATCCTGAACGATATACAAATGGTTCATCGCCAATCGGAAAATGCTGCATTCGGTTTTGTCGCTTAGTTTATATTTTTGTTGAATAAGTTGGCCAAGTTCATTGGGGGAAAGGGTACTGTTTATAGTCGGAAATTTCTCTGTCATTAATTCTTGTTTGTCTATGGTTGCGATTGGCTTTATGATAATGCTAACATCCAAATTTACGCATTGTGTCAATATACAATTGTGTAAATTTTATTTTAGTCCTGTTTGTTACTTGGTAGGGGCTTTATTGGTTTTGCTATTCATATTTTTTTCATCCAGAATACATCTAGAATGTATTCACCTTTTTAGCTTATTGTTATTTAGTCTTCTTTGCTTAGATGCAGTTGAATGAAACCTTCTTTAAGTTGATAGTCTTTATGTTTAAATTTTGAATTCAGTTCACTGCTGCTTCCTAAAATACCGCCAACTCCTGTGATGAGTGGATGAATATTAAAATAAATGTCCGTTACTAAATCTTTGTCTATAAAAGCATTAAAAGCACCTGTTCCACCGCCAACTGCCATTTCGTGCCAGCCTTTTTCTGCCATATATTCAATAGCTTCTTCAGGACTTTTAACCGTCTTGTAGTCTTTTGATGCGGAAGGTTTTTCAGAGAGTATTACGATTTCTATTCCGCTGAAATGGTCTCTGACTTCCTGTGGGAAGGTTAAAAAATTTTCAAAGGTTTTAAAGCCTATGACAAGGTTCCCCACTTTTTTTGCGAATGTTAAATAAAACTCCATTGCCTCTGGTGGTAATTGATGGTGTGGATTGTCGGATAATAATACTTTACCATTAGCTGAAATGTTGGCAATTACGGTTACTTTCATTTTTAATTTTTTTACCGTGTAAAATTATCTGAAAGAAACTTTACCTTTACTATCCGTTACCTTTTGGAAAGTAACAATTGTATGAGTACTAAAAAAAATGACATCAGTAAAGAACAGATCTTGGCCCTTAAAGATGCCATTGAATTATTGGGCGGCAAATGGAAATTCTGTATTCTGCATAATTTGTATCATTACGAAACAATGCGGTTCAAAGATTTGCAGGAAACAGCTCAGGGAATAAGTCCAAAAGTTTTATCCAAAGTGCTGCTGGAACTGGAAGATAATTTACTGATCACCCGAACGGTTAATAACACCAAACCTGTTACCGTTTCGTATGCACTTACCACACATGCCGAAGAAACCGAAGATGTGGTTAATGCTTTAATTAATTTTGGTTTGAAGCATAGAAAGAAAATAAAGGAGAAGTGATTTTTATATCATTAAGAAGCTGAGTTTATATCAGATCATTTTTTTTGATTTTGAGGGCTCTATTTTTTCTTATTTTTACAATTAATTTTTAACCAAAAATGGTCAATCTATTTTGGATTATGACACAAAAATAGAAATGAAAATAAAAAAAATATTATTTAGCATATTAACCGCTCTTGTTGTAATGATATCAATATTCCTTTATATGAATAGGGATAAATTTGTCTATGTAGGTTCAGTAGATATTATTGAAGTAGATTGCAGCAAAAAAAATCAAATCTTGAGCGAAGTTTTTGAAAGTGACCAAAGGATTAGAAAATCAAATGAACTCATCAAATACGCTAAAGAAGATCACAGGAATCAGGAATTAGTGATTAGCATTATTGAAAAGTGTGGTATGCCTACATTAAAGGAGGTGGATCAAAAACACATGGATGCAATCTGGTTGGGTCTGCAACATAGTACTAAAGAAATCAGAAAAAAGTATTTTCCACAAATAGAGAAAGCGGTAAAAAATGGAGACTTATCTAAACAGCAATATGCATTGATGAAAGATAGGATGTTAATGGACGAAGGAAAACCCCAAATATATGGTTCACAAATAGAAAATGGTAAATTGTATAAATTAGAAAATCCTGAAACTGTAAACGAAAGAAGAAAAGAAATGGGATTGGAACCAATAGAGGATTATTTAAAGTATTTTAATATTCAGTTCAATCCGAATTAACAACACAACATGTAATCACGTAGACGACTTTGCTCTCCGAAGTCTCCTGACTTTGGAGCTTTTTTAAGGTCTATTTTTATGTTATCGGCTCAAAGTCGGGAAACCTTGCGTAGCTGGGAAGTTTTTTATTTCTTCCTTCTCCTTTCAACAATAAGATACGCTGCATCCAGCATTTTAATCAAATGTATATAGGGGCTGATCATGTTCCTTTCCGGAAGCTTGTCATAGATACCCATTGAGAAGTAGACCATCCCGGAAATAAAATAATCAAATTCTTTGACGCTGTATTCTTTGAAAGCTTTTTTAAAGACCAGCAGCGGATTTTGGTATTCTTTCTCAGAAAGCAAACCAAGAACCAATGGTGAAACATCTTCCAACTGAGTATTGATAAACAATTTCTTTTCCTTCAGCATTAAAAAGTAGCCTGCACAGACAAATGAACGCATCGCCTGATGAAAATGATAAATGACAGAAGGTTCTTCTTTTATCCGGCTATTTCTTTTAAGGGCATAGCTCATAATGATGTTTAAAAGCTCTTTGGTAGCTATCAAGTCATTGAGCTGAAAAAATGTTTCTATCTGCTGTAACTCGTAATGCTTCTTCCGGCCTTTCCCAAGCCGGGATTGAAAGTTTGTTCTGTTTTTTTTCATGAGTGTGTATTTTTTGTTGTACGATTTTACCCGACAGTAAAGAAGTAAGCCCTGCAATGCCTGAACTTCCTGTCTATAAAAGCCGAATGAATAGGATAGAATTTGTGTTTTTCTAAAAGCCCGAAAGCCGCAATGGATTGTACACCCCATTGTACCGTATCATGATACTTTATGTTGTAAAGCAGGCTTAGAAAAAGATGATTGTAGAAAAACAGATCAGCATGAAAATAAAAACGGCATGAGACTCTACAATATCCGACTTGAGGTACTGGTATACCGTGCAACAGATAAGAGAGCCCACGCCTAGGTCGTGAGCTTCTTGCTTATCTTCTCGTTGCTTTTAAATTACCAGTTTTCAAGTCGAGATTCTAAGCAATAGCTTCTATATTTTTTTGAAGTATCGCAAAGCTACATTTATTGTAGCTTATTGTACAAATATAATATAATTTTTGAATTGTAGGTTAATTCAACTACAGTTTTTTATTGTAAACTTTCCAAATTGCTCTGATAATGGTATTGCAATGGATAGAATTGAATTTAGAATCGCTTTTGGTAAAAGAGTTGAAAAATTTAGAAAGAAGATGGGATTAAGCTATCGGGAGTTAGCTCAGAAATGTGATGTAGACCATAGCAATATCAGCAAAATCGAAAAAGGAGAAGTTGATTTAAGAATTTCAACAATTCAGGAACTAGCTAAAGGCTTAGAAGTTCATCCTCAAGAATTGTTTGATTTTAAAATAGAATAAAACTAAGCTCCGAAGTCTAAAGACTTCGGAGCTTAGTTTTATTGGATCAAAGTCGGAAAACTTTGAACAGCGGAGATTTAGAATTTATTTGTTAAATCTCATTTTGTGAACATTTAACAAATAATTTAGTGTATTTTTATACTTTGTATTATAGGTTATTTTTGGTTTGTGATAGTGTTTTTTACTTGAAATTATTAATTTATTAGCAATCAATTCTTTTTTCGATATTAGAATTTTAGTCTCAGAATTTCTTAGAGCAAAAAAAGTATATGTTAATTCAATAAATTGCATATCACTTAATTTATTAAATTCAAAATTTTGAGCAGCTACTTGATAAAATGAACTATCATCAAATGTTATAATGAAGCCTATTTTTCCGAATTTAAAACTCGCTGTTTTAAAAAATGAGTGTGAGTGATAATCATAATTTTCAGTTTCAAAACTTGTTATAAACAAAGACCAAGGTTTTCTATTTTTTAATTCAGTTTCATAGAAAATAGAATGAAGTAAAATAAATAGGGGTAATAATTCTTTAACTTGATCAAATGAAAGTATTTTTTCACCTACTTTTTTAATGTCTTTTTCAAGTGACATTTCTTTCAAAATAGTACCAAGCATTATTTTCAATGTCCATTGGGCAATTATTAATTCTTCTGCTAGCGATAAATTTTTAAAAGAATTATCTAAAATTGAAATGAAAGTTTCCTCAATTTGGCTCAGTATAGAATTATTACAATTCTTACACGCTGGGATTGTAAGTTGCTTATATCTTAAATTTGTATGGTTTCCAAGTTTCATTCCATCATCATCGTGATTAAATTTTTTAAATAACCATTTAGGTATTACATGTTCCTTTGAAGAATTGGATTTGTCTAAAGTACAAAAACATAAAAAACATTTGCTTTTGAGGTTTTGTAAATTATTTAAAATATTGTCAGATAAATTCATAGATAATATTAAAACTTATAGGTAATTTGCTTTCAGAAGTTTATGAAATTGTGAATTATTTATTTATTTTAAATATTTTCTAATATAGATTCCAGATCTAGAAATACTATATTTTATTTGTGCTTTTTCATGAGTGATTAATCTATTTTTATTAATTTCATTTAATGGATTTTTATATTCTTGATTGATTAATCCAGTATTTAAATAATTTTCAATGTTGGAATTGATATAACTTTCAATAAAAGATTCTTTAATAAAAAAATTTAAATCAATAATATTAGTTTTATTAATACAATCTACACATCTAATAAAATCTACATATTCAAGTTCCTGTTCTAAAAACCATTTGAACAAAATTCCAATATATTCAGCTTTTTCACAGTCATCAGTTTCATTAATAATATATAATAGTTTTTCACCTACTTTAGTTTTATAGTTTTCATTTTCATCTATTTTATTAATTTCTTTTTCTCTATCTTCTGGCTTTGTATCTTCAAGCTGTTTTAAGAATGTTAATAATTTCTTTGTATAAAGTCTTTCTTGAATTGTATTGCCGATATTAATTACCTTAGATACTAATCCCAAAATTGGAATATCTTTTATTATACCACTTTCTAAGAATGAGTCTAAAAAAACTTCATTAATATCAGTCACTAAACCTTTAAGATTCTCGTCTTTAATAATTTTGCTAATTTCAGTTTTCATTTATGGTCTATAGTTGATTAAAAGTTTAAAGGAGTAAATTACCTTTATTTACTCTATGATTTTATATCATTAAATATATTGATAAATTAATAACATTTCTTTACGGAAAACCATAAAGACAAAAAAACCGCTCCACAAAAAGCAGAACGGTTTATATATTAAATTTGTCTTAGCGACTTGCTACTACATCATTTCTGGCATTCCACCACCCATTGGCATAGCTGGTTCAGCGCTCTTTACTTCAGTGATAACACATTCAGTTGTTAAAAGCATTCCAGATACAGAAGCTGCGTTTTCAAGGGCAACTCTTTCAATTTGGTTGAACCCCGCATTTTGCCAATACAACGTTAGCAGAAGTTTTTTTTATGGTTAATGGATTGCAATTAATTTTTTTGTTTTACGATCATAACTTAAAATCATTGTTACTACTTTTTTGTCAAAAAGTAATACTTCTTTTACATTTATAAAATCTCCACGATATTCAGATTTATGGAAACTAAATCCTTGATTTTGAATTTGTTTAATATCTCCAAATTCTGATATTCGTTGATCAAAGACATTTTTTAATGAATTTTCAGTAACACCAATTTCTCCATTTTGAGTTGCAAGAGATTTATAATCAGCATCTCTAATAAGAGATTTATAATCAGCATCTCTAATAAAATTATTTGTTTTTTCAATTTCAGGATATAACTCTTCAATTTCTTTCAATTCTGTGGTGGAAAAATTATATTCTTGAGAAGTTCCATTATCTAAATCGATTTTAACTTGTATTTCATTATAATTTGACTTCTCATCTTTTAAATTGGTGTAAAATATATAAGCAATATTTCCAGCTTGCTCTGTTAGATATCTTTGTTCATTATTCAATAAATCACTTTTACTTACTTGCAATTCAAAATAATTTGCTTTTTTTCCATTTGCGATTTTAAATCCTATTGAACGATTTACTTGCCCACCATAAAATTGAAGAACTTTATCAACCGCTTCAACTTCAGTTTTAGAAACTCCAATTTTGTTACAAGAAAAAATAATTAATAAGATTAAAATTTGTAAAATTTGTTTCATTACGCATTATTGGTTTAAAATTTCTGCTAACATCCAAATTTACGTATTGCGCAAATATCACATATATATTATTGCGCTTATTTCATATGTGTATTGTACAATTGCTTGTTAAACAGCGGTTTATTTTTAGTTGTTTTTGGATAAACGCAATAGTATATAATAAATTATAAACAAAGGAGTTATTTACAAAATAAAAAACCGCTCTACAAAAGCAGAACGGGTTATATATTAAATTTGTCTTAGCGACTTGCTATTACATCATTCCTGGCATTCCACTACCCATTGGCATAGCTGGTTCAGCGCTCTTTACTTCAGTGATAACACATTCAGTAGTAAGAAGCATTTCAGATACAGAAGCTGCGTTTTCAAGGGCTACTCTTGTTACTTTAATTGTGGAATTGATAACCCGTAAGATTTTGAATAATAGTACTTTCCTTATTCGTTAATAAATATAATAAGTTTGCCATCAGCTGTTTTTGAAATAATTGTATCATTCCTTTTTTCCGTAATATTATATTTTCGTGAATTGAATTTAATGAATTCTTCGTTTTCAAAGTATTTTAATATGATATCTCCTTTTTGATCATTACTATAATTCATTTCAAAAGGAAATTGAAATTTTTGAACAGCAAAACCTTCGCTGGCTACAAACCAATATTCACTAAGTATTTTATACTTGTATTTATATTTTTGTGTAATAAGGTATTTTTTGTTTTCAAATTTTATGAAGCAGTTTGGGGGATACATGTTTTCATAATTTGCATTAAATTCAGCACTTTCAACAGTTAATTTTAACTTTGTACTTATTAAAATTCCGGCGAAAATTATAATTAACAAAAATAGAGTTTTAAAAAATTTCATTCAATGGTTTGTTTTTGAGATGCTTATGCTAACTCACAAATATATAAAAACAACCTTAATACAAATAAATAAAATTTTTATAATGAGTTGCTGAATTTCAAACAAAAAACCGCTCCACAAAAGCAGAACGGTTTATATATTAAATTTGTCTTCGTGACTAGCTATTACATCATTCCTGGCATTCCTCCACCCATTGACATAGCTGGTTCAGCGCTCTTAACTTCAGCACTCTTAACTTCAGTTGTTAAAAGCTTTCCAGATACAGAAGGTGCGTTTTCAAGGGCAACTTTTGTTACTTTAGTTGGATTAATGATTCCTGCTTCAAGCATTTGAACATACTCACCAGTGGCTCTGTATTTTGCTAATGCTAAGTAGTTTTTATTCATTGGTAAAAGGAAGTTTAAAAATTTTCACATTATTTAAGCCTCCATTTTCAAAATATTCAGTTTGTACAACAAAGTATGTTGGAGAATTTTCAATTACATTGAAAATTAGTGATTTATTTTTGAGATATGTTTCATCATAATTACTATTTGTTTCCAGCAGATTTAATTTGTAGGTACATTTATCAGTCCATTCAATTTTATTAATTGTATAAACATTATTTTTTCTTGTTTCGATAACTTCATTTTTTGTAAATGTCAGATACGATTTTTCTCTTTTTTGCAGCGTTTCATAATAGTAAATTCCTGTTTTAATATCGTCACAATTAGAGATGCTTTCTTGTTTTTCGCGGATAAATTCTTTTTTTCTGTAATCTAAAAAACTTTTACAATTACTTAATAAAAGTCCTTCGATAGAAACGTAATAATCTTCAAAGTCTTTTGTACTTGTATTCTGAGGAGAATTAAATTTTTGAATGATTTCAGTATCATTATTTTTAAAACTTTTTCGGAAACACTCATCCAATTTCTTTTCGGGATCTTTTAGTTTCTCTACATCCCCTAAACAGGTACAAATTTCGTTTGAAATTTTTTTCTCTAAATTTTGAGAAAATAAGCTAATTGAGCTAATCAATAATGTAAATTGTAGTATACGTTTCATTCTGGTAAAATTGCAGATAGCATTCAAATTACAGATTGCATAATATACAATTGTGCTAATCTTGTTTAGATTCTATCTATTTTTTTGGTTATTAATTAAAAATCTAAATATACTATTTTACTAATAAAATCAGAATTAAACAAAAAAACCGCTCTACAAAAGCAGAACGGTTAGTATATTAAATTTGTCTCAACGACACGTTGTTACATCATTCCTGGCATTCCACCACCCATTGGCATAGCTGGTTCCGCGCTCTTCACTTCAGTGATTACACATTCAGTTGTAAGAAGCATTCCAGATACAGAAGCTGCGTTTTCAAGGGCAACTCTTGTTACTTTAGTTGGGTCAATGATTCCTGCTTCAAGCATGTTTACATACTCGTCAGTTTTCGCATTGTATCCGAAGTCACCTGTTCCTTCTGCTACTTTAGCAACGATTACAGAACCTTCACCTCCTGCGTTAGCAACGATTTGTCTTAATGGCTCCTCGATAGCTCTCTTAACGATTTTGATCCCTGTAGTTTCATCAGAATTGATTCCTGTAAGGTTATCTAAAGCTGAGATTGCTCTTACTAAAGCAACACCACCACCTGCAACAATACCTTCTTCAACAGCTGCTCTTGTAGCGTGAAGGGCATCATCAACTCTGTCTTTTTTCTCTTTCATTTCAACTTCAGAAGCAGCACCTACGTAAAGTACAGCAACACCACCAGCTAACTTAGCTAATCTTTCCTGAAGTTTTTCTCTGTCGTAGTCAGAAGTTGTAGTTTCCATCTGAGCTTTGATCTGAGCTACTCTTCCTTTGATTTTCGCTTCGTCACCACCACCGTTTACAACCGTTGTGTTGTCTTTGTCGATCGTTACTTTTTCAGCAGTTCCAAGCATATCTAAAGAGATGTTTTCCATAGTGAAACCTTGCTCTTCAGAAATCACCTGTCCACCTGTAAGGATCGCGATATCTTCTAACATTGCTTTTCTTCTGTCTCCGAATCCTGGAGCTTTTACAGCAGCAATTTTAAGAGAACCTCTTAGTTTGTTGACTACCAAAGTAGCTAAAGCTTCACCTTCAACTTCTTCAGAGATAATTAATAGAGACTTACCACCTTGTGCAATAGGCTCAAGAACTGGAAGTAATTCTTTCATTGAAGAAATTTTCTTCTCTACTAAAAGGATATATGGGTTTTCTAGTTCAGCTAACATTTTCTCAGGGTTAGTCACGAAGTAAGGTGACTGGTAACCTCTGTCGAACTGCATACCTTCTACAACGTCAACTGTTGTATCGATACCTTTAGCTTCTTCTACAGTGATTACACCTTCTTTTCCAACTTTTCCGAAAGCTTCAGCGATTAAAGCACCGATAGTTTCATCATTGTTAGCAGATACAGAAGCAACTTGCTTTACTTTATCTGTAGAATCTCCAACAGCCTGAGACTGTGCTTTAAGGTTTTCAACAACAGCAGTTACTGCTTTGTCAATCCCTCTTTTAAGATCCATTGGGTTAGCACCAGCCGCTACGTTCTTAAGACCTTCTCTTACGATAGCTTGTGCTAAAACAGTAGCGGTAGTAGTACCGTCTCCTGCAATATCATTAGTTTTGGAAGCCACTTCTTTTACCATTTGAGCTCCCATGTTTTCTACCTTATCTTCAAGTTCGATTTCTTTTGCTACAGAAACACCGTCCTTAGTTACGTGTGGAGCACCGAAAGATTTTTCGATAACCACATTTCTTCCCTTAGGACCTAAAGTTACTTTTACTGCATTAGCCAATGCATCTACACCTCTCTTTAAAGCGTCTCTTGATTCAATATCGAATTTTATTTCTTTTGCCATGTTGTTTAGCTTTTGGCGACTTGCTTTTGGCTTTTGGCTTTAGCAATTCGCGTGTTTAATTTTATTTTTTAATTTACGTTGAGCCTGTTCCATAGAGTGACAAGCTTCTTTTTGAGTATTGTTAACTCTTCCAAGAGATTTTGATAATCATTTTCATGAATGTATCCTAAGTCTTTTGCAAGAATTAATTGGTTTTCAGCTTCGTTGGATGATCCCAGAGCAATATTGATGAAGTTGGCAAATTCTTTATCTGAATTTCTGCCGCTTCCTTCTGAAATATTATATCCAATAGATGCAAATGATCGTCTGATCTGAGAGGTCAGTCCAAAAATTTCTTCTTTCGGAAAGTTTTTGGTTGAAGTGTAGATTTTTAAAGTCAGTTGATGACTCAATTGCCAAACTTCAAATTTTTTAAAATCTCTCATCAATTAATTTCTATGCAGAAATAAGCCATTTGCAAGAAGCCAATAGCCAGCAGCTTACCCTATAATTCCTAATAAGTCAGCTTCTTTTACAATTAAGTAATCTTTACCTTCTAACTTCAATTCAGAACCTGAATATTTTCCATAAAGAACTTTGTCACCTACCTGAACAGTTGTAGGCTCATCTTTTTTACCTGGACCTACTGCCACTACAGTACCTTCTTGCGGCTTTTCCTTTGCAGTATCCGGGATAATGATTCCTGAAGCTGTTTTAGTTTCTGCTGCGATTGGCTCTACCAGAACTCTGTCTGCCAATGGTTTAAAGTTTACTGACATAATATATTTATTTTTTAATTATTTCTGTGTTGTAATTCTCTAAATGTATGCCATGAGACGGTGATGGCTGAAATGGCAGACTTTTATGACGGAATGTGAAAATTTGGCAGAAAAATAAAAAGTGAAAGCCGGAAATTTCCGGCTTTTATTCTAGGTGTTTAATTTTTATAGATCCTGTTTTATGGGCAGTACTGCCCGGGTCCGATCCATAGAATACATTGTCCTTTGTAATTGTACTCACAGCAATAACGTCCTGCTGCACCGCCATTGATGGATTTCTGAGCATCTCTGCTTAGTAATTTTGCATTTTTCATAGTTAATAATATTTAATTTGTATACTTCCTGAACGTTTAAAGTCAATCAGGATTTTGACATTTGGTGTTAAAAAGTAGATCAAAGATAAGTTTTTTCTACAATATGTGATATATTTTAAATGTATTTTTTTGAAATTAATGAGTTGGTTATCAGTTGATAGGTGTTCTTTTGGTTATTTTTTTAATAGTGCTAAATGATAAGCCTTGTTGATACTTAGAATATAAAAAAAACAAAAGCCGGAAATTTTTCCAGCTTTTATATTATTTGTTATTGTAAAATTTATCTATGGACAATATTGTCCAGGTCCAATCCATAAGATACAATTGCCATTTCTGTCTTTTTCGCAGCATTTGATTCTGGCTGTAACAATTCCTCCACAAATAGCTTTTTGGACATCTCTGTTTAATAGTTTTGCATTTATCATAGATATGATGTTTAATTTATACGATCTCCAAGTTTTTTTTATTGTACTAAGAATAATATTTTTATTCTATGGACAAAATTGCCCCGGCCCGATCCAGCGGATACATTTCATATTGTCATCATAATCACAACAAACAAGTTTGGCTGCCAATGATCCTCCATGAATGGATTTCTGTGTGTTTCTGTTTAATAACTTTGCATTTTTCATAAATAATACCTTTGTTTTTCTGGTTCCTGAACATTTAATGTCAATCAGGTTTTTTTGACAGTTGGTGTTTTATTGTTGATTCAAAGGTAAATGTTTTTAATACAGGTTGTTAAGTTGTTTGTAGACTGGGAAATGTTATTGATATTTCGAATGTCTGTTTTTTACGAGGTTGTTTCTATAAACATTTTTCTACCACTCATATCCATTTCCTGTTTTACAATTTTTCTTGTTACAGGATCAATATAGTAGGTGGTGGTAGTGGTTTTGCTGCTGATATCATCATTTGTTTTCATAACCCAGACCGCTTTTCCTTTATATTCTGACTTTTGGGTATCTAAAATATAAGCTTTCATCATTCCTTTTTTCTCGGATTTTGGATTGTAGTCGAAAATAGAAATTTCGGCAGAATAGTGTTCTTGTAATGGAAGAAATCTTATCAGCGTTGCATAGCTGCTGCTGTCAAAATATTGAGTTGCTGGCATATCAATATTATCTTTTTCTGCGACTTTTTATCCAGATAATATCCGGTCACTTTATCTTTACCGGACTTCAGAACCATATCTCGCATAGAGTTGTAAGAAGAATGATATTCCGGGGTGAAATTTGAGGTTTTTACAATCGTAGAATCTGTCCATTGAGCATCAGGAGCTTGTTTCATTTTCACTGTTGTTTTGATGAGAAGTTCTGTTGAGTTTAATTTTTTTAGCTCAGTAATAATACTTCCGATTTCTATTTTTGTACCGGCATTTTCAGCATACCATACAGATTCTGATGTTTCATCTTTGACCCATTTAGAATTGATCTGTACATTTTCTGGGGTAAGAAGCTGCTGTGAAAAAAGATTCAAGCTGCTTACTAATAAAAGGAATAAGAATGTTTTCATGATCTTTTTATTAGTTAGTTGTTCTGAAATTCAAAAAGTTACAAGATTGGGTGAATTTTGAAAAATAATTTTTAAACACCATTAAGCAGAAACTTTTTTGCTTTCCTGCTGTTGATTGATCTTTGAAATAATAGCTCCGGAAACGGCAATTCCTATAAAGTTGGTCACGGATCTGGCTTCATTCATAAAACGATCCACACTATAAAGAAGAGCAATATCTGTCAACGGAATTTTTCCGAATCTGTTCAGTGTGAAAATAAGTGCCAAAAATCCAGAGCCTGGAACACCGGAAGCGGTTTTTGAAGTAATAGATATGATGATGAAAAGCCACAGATAATCGTTGAAGCTTAAAGAGATCGTATAAAACTGAACCAGAAAGCAGCAGGTCACAGAAAGATAGATACACGCTCCGGCAAGGTTAAAATTATATCCTAAAGGAATAATAAACCTTAAGATTTTCCTGCTGTATCCTTCAGATTCCATTTTCTCAAAAATAAGAGGAAAGGCTGTTTTAGAAGATGAGGTACTGACCACCAGGATAATTTCTTCTTTGATGTTCAGTAAAAATTTCCAAAGATTGAATTTGAAGAGCCAAGAAACAACCCCAAGAATTCCAAGAATGAAAACAATATCGGCAATATATACCGTGGCAACTACCTTACTCAAAGGGAGAAGGGTATTGATGCCATATACGGCAACACCATAGGCTATATTACAGAAAATAATGAGGGGAAGAATGATGTAAAGATACTTAATGACCGTATAAAATATATTCACGCCCTGATCCAATATATTAAGAAATTTTTCTTTTTTTGATGAAAGATTCATGGCAATACCGATCACAATGGAGAGGAAAAGAAAAATACCATGCCTGTTGATATAGATAAGATTGGGTAGACTATCATTTTTGATTTCAAATGTCTTGGGTAAGGATGTCTTGATCCTGGTAATGTCAATTCCTGTATCAGAACCGGGCTGCATTATTAATCCAAATGCAAAGCCTACTATAATCGCGGCTGAAGTGATCACTAAGAAATATAAAATAGTCTGCCATACAATATTACGGGCGTTTTTGAGCTCAGACAGCTGGCTGATTCCATAGGCGACTGCCATAAATATAACAGGGAGGATCAGGGTTTCCAGGATCATGAAAAAATACCGGCTCACCATTCCCAGTTTTATACTTTCCTCAGGAAGGTAATGGCCAGCCAATACTCCTCCTATCATTGCTGTAAATACATACAATGTAAGATTTTTAAGGTATTTTCCGGTAAATGTTTTCTGAGGCTGTAAAAGGTTCATCGGGAAAAATAAGCTGTTTTTTTACAAAACAAGTTTTAAGCTGTATTATTATTTCTGAAGTTGAAGATACTCATTATTCATTAAATATTTATCATATGGTTCCAAGAAGTAATGCTCCTAAAAGCATGATAACTGATGATCCAATTGCCCATTTTAAAGTATATTTCAGATGATCGGAATATTCTACGCCTGCTAATGATACCAACAGATACGTGGAAGGAACCAATGGGCTTAATAAATGGGATGCCTGACCAACAAGACTTGCTCTTCCTAATATTTCAGGAGCAATATCCAGCTGACGTCCTGTTGCCTCAATAATAGGAAGTATTCCAAAATAATAGGCATCATTCGTGAGAAAGAAAGTAAGAGGAACACTGAAAATGGCTGTAATAATATTCAGATAACTGCCCCAGCTTTTGGGAACAATATCTATCAT
The DNA here is from genome assembly GCF_021278965.1 of Chryseobacterium capnotolerans. Classification (NCBI taxonomy): domain Bacteria; kingdom Pseudomonadati; phylum Bacteroidota; class Flavobacteriia; order Flavobacteriales; family Weeksellaceae; genus Chryseobacterium; species Chryseobacterium capnotolerans. The sequence continues at coordinate 356,161 of NZ_CP065589.1, forward strand.
GCTATTTCCCATAGCCTGCATGATGCCGGTTCCATTAAGAATCCCGGTAAAGATTCCTGCTCCAAAGATCATTCCTGCCACAGACAATGCGTTTCCGGCATGTTTTGAAATAATTTTCTGCTGATCTTTTAATTTAGGGTAATTGATGACAGAGGCAATACAAAAAGCAATCATAAAAGCTATGCCTAATGGAACAATATCTAATATCATCACAGTTAACAGAACAAGAGTCAAAATTAAATTCACCCAGATCAGTTTTGGACGAAGAAGCTGAGGATCAGATTCTCCGGCAATGTCTCCGGTACCGTATTTTGTATACTTCCCATATTTTGCGATGCGTTTTTTTTCTTTTTTCCCCAGGATGTAGGCTACAAATATGACCCATATGATGCCTAAAGCCATAATAGGAATCATAGGCACAAAAATTTCGGTGTGTCCCAGTTTTAGGGAACTCATAACCCTTGCCGTAGGGCCTCCCCAAGGTAAAATATTCATAATTCCTCCCGCCAGCATAATAATGCAGGTCAGCGTTAATGGATTCATTCCTTGTTTTTTATATAAAGGAAGCATAGCTGCAACAACAATAATATATGTGGAAGAGCCATCACCGTCCAGAGAAACCAATGTGGTAAGAATAGCGGTTCCGATGGTTGTTTTAACAGGATTGTCTCCAACTGCTTTTAGAATAAGGTTGACTAAGGGCTCAAAAAGCCCTGTATCTATCATTAAACTGAAATAAAGAATAGCAAAGATGAGCATAACCCCTGTAAGGGCTATTTCCTTGACTCCATTTTTCATCATCTCTCCCAATTGAGGCCCGAAACCAGCTAAAAACGCGATGGCAACGGGGATAATGACTAATGCGGTAAGGGGAGTCATCTTTTTATTCATGATAAGCACCATAAAGATGATGATCATCAAAAATCCAAGGAATGTAAGCATAGGTGGTAGTATTTGAGGTTATTTATTTTTATTTTTTCTCCAGTCAAAATTGTTTCGATAGCCGATATAGGCATAGTTACTGGTAGATCCGGTTTCCAGCTGGTTGATAAAGGCAACTTCTATGGCTGAGTTTTTCCCTGTTTTTATTCCTATCCCGGCTGTTAAACGATTGCTGTCAAATGTTTCTTCTTTGCTGGCATTCATTCTGATTTCATTTTTCAGAATGCCATAAAGTCTTTCTTTCTCCCCGGCTTTATTGAACGGGATTCTTAAAGAAATAAGATAACGCAGCCTTACAATGAATTCATTCGGATTACTGATAAACCGTTCTTCCACACGAAATCGGTGAGAAATAGAGGTTCTTCCGATATTACCACCCAGACTCACCTGTTGGAAAGGTCTTTTTCATACCTTTCTTTTTTGGAGTTATCAGATTTGTAAGAGTCAAGAATAAGAAACATGGCTCCTACAGCAGGCCTTACTTCAGGAGCTACTTCGTAATCTACATAAGCCGAAACCAGAAAGAGCCTGGTATCATAGGCGAGGTCAAAAGACCGGTATTGGGAAAGAGCTGTCAAAGTACTTTTGTCTGTAAGTTTTGCAGACATGAGGTATTGAAACCACATATTATAACTGTCCCGGCTTTGAGCCATAACAAATTGACTGACACCTAGTAGAAAAAAGGTGATTAATGATAATTTAACTTTCATGTAAAATTGAATTAATATCCTGCGTTCTCAAATATATTTATAAGAAGAAGCCGTGAATTTATTTTTCAATCAATAGCAGTTTTTATCAGTAAACTGCAATCCGGGGAGAAAAAGGTCTTATATTTGGAAGATTGAAAATTGGATATTTTAGATGTTTTTTATTATAAATATTGTATTTATATTATTGATTTTTAGGATTTTACTTAGTGGTGGAATTTTAAAGAGACTGATGGAATATCATTGGGGGCTTTTGCTGAAGTTTCAGCATATTTTCTTCTTTTTCTTCTTCTTTATCATCACTTTTTTCACTGAAAATTACTTTTTGGATGTTCCAGAGCTCATCTGGTCTGTATTATTTGTGATTATTTTTAATGTTGGGATTTACTATCTGGTCTATTTTTATCTTGTGCCCAGGTTTTATCTTTCCAATAAGTATCCGGAATTTATTCTGTATGCATTCATTTGTTTTTTAGTATCAAGTCTTTTTAGAATTTTGCTGGAACCTGCTGTGTTTCATATGAAATTTGATGAAACCCTTTCCAATACAAAATTCCTCTATAATGTCTATACCGCCCAGGGAATTGTGATACTGGTGGCGTCATTTCTGGGAATCACGAAGGATAAGTTTCTGATCGAGCAGGACTTTAAAAACTTAGGGGAAGAAAAAGAACAGCTGTATCTTGATCTTTTAAAATCGAAACTAAACCCTCATTTTTTGTTGAATACTCTTAATAATATTTATTCCAAAAGTTTTAATCCATCTGAGAAAACATCTGAATCTATCCTTCAGTTAAGCCGCTTGCTGCAGTACGTTATTTATGATACCAATAAGGAGAAAATTACGCTTATGCAGGAGTTTTCAACGATTAAATCATTGATTGGACTTTACCAGCTAAAGTATAATAACCTATTGGATATTAATTTTGAAATAAAAGATGAAGAAACCCTGGAACTTATTGAAGTACCGCCATCCGTTTGTCTTACTTTATTTGAAAATGCTTTAAAACATTCAGCAGTAGGGATTGAAGAGGATAGCTTTATTAAGGTGTCTTACAAAATACAAGATCAGGAATTATTATTTGAAATTGAAAATTCTGTAGCCAAGAACCGGGAGCTAGTGAATAACTTTAATGATAATGGATTTGGAAATGAAGCAGTCATCAGCATTCTGGAAAAATATTATCCTGAAAGATTTACTTTTATATCGGAAGCGGCTGAGAATAATACATACGAAACTACTTTAAAAATAAAACTATAATGGCTAACCTGACTATCGTAGGAGTGGATGATGAATATCCCGCGTTAGAACTTATCCGGCACTATTGTGATCAGATAGAAGATGTAGACTTGCTGGAGATATTTCAGAACCCGGAAGAGGCATTGCAGTATTTACAGAAGAATAGGGTAGATCTTGTTATTCTGGATATTAATATGCCTTATATCAATGGGATTGATCTTTTACTTAAGCTTCCCTATAAACCATTATGTATATTTCTTACATTGGAAACTCAGTATGCCGTAAAAGCATTTGAATTGGATGTGGTACATTATCTGGTGAAGCCTGTAGACTTTGAAACATTTAAAAGAGCAGTCTATAAAGCAAAGGATTTTTTACAGTTTAAACAGTCTGCGGAAGATAAAAAACAGGAAGATTTCATTATGTTCAAGTCTAATTATATTATGAACAAAGTACTTCTTCAGGATATAAAGTGGATTCAAGGGTTTGGCGAATATATTATTCTGATCACCCATTTGAAAAAATATATGATCCTGGAACGGATGTCCAATTTTGAGGAAAATTTCCATAATTTAGGATTTATCAGAATTCATAAATCTTATATCGTTCTTTCATTTCATATCAATTCATATGATTCAAATACAATTTATCTGAAAGGAGGAGAGCAGCTCCCATTGGGAAGAACTTATAAAAAACATCTGAAAGAATATTTAGGATAAAAAGTAGAGAATAAGTTTTTAAAGGTTTCTAATGTAAAAAAATAAAAAGCTCACTGATTCAGTGAACTTTTCAATTATGATTGCCTGCAATTATCCTTTTTAGCTTTTTCCTGCTGCCTGCATAGGATTTACTTTTCCATTAGAGCTTCCTCTTACAGAACCTCCTTCCTGTTTCTGTTTGAAGAGCTGGAATTTTGAAGTCTCACCACCGGAACCATTGCTGGTCCATAAGTTATTGTTTGTATCAATATCAGCGGTTTCTCTCATTGGATCTAACTGAATTGATTTCAATTTTTTGTCAAAATAATACGTCTTGGAAACTTTTTGCTCATTCAGTCTCCAGATCTGTGCAGATGATTTATCGTATAATTTTGAACCATCTTCAAAAGTAAATTCAAGGATAATTGGCATAACCAGTCCACCCTTGTTCAAAAAGTCAATCTGATAAGCCGTAATGTTTTTGAATTTTTCTTTATCCTTAGCATCCAAAGGAATGGTAGCATCTACTTTAGAGGTATATTCTTTCGTATTTACTTTTTCCTGCCCTCTATCATATCGATAGTAGAAGTCCTGGGCCTCTTTATCTTTATCAACATAGAAAGTGATATTTTTGTCTTCTCGGTTTCTGATTTTCGACAGGTCTTCAAAACTATTCACTAACGGTTTGTCTACCTGGTATTTTATTTCTTCAGCTGCTTTGGGATTCGTTTCCAGATTAGGGGTGGCTACTGTTACTTTATCAATCGCAATATCTACCGGATCAGTTCCGTAGAACCATCCTCTCCAGAACCAGTCAAGGTCTTCACCGCTGGCATCTTCCATCGTACGGAAAAGATCTGCAGGTTCAGGGTGTTTGAAAGCCCATCTTTTTGCATACGTTTTGAATGCCTTATCGAAAAGCTCTCTTCCCATAATAGTTTCACGAAGAATATTCAACCCGGTAGCAGGTTTTGAATAGGCATTTGGACCATACTGAACAATATTCTCAGAATTGCTCATGATAGGTTCAAGCTGATCTTTTGGAAGTTTCATATAATCTACGATTGTCCATGCCGGACCTCTTTTAGATGGAAACTTATTATCCCATTTTTCCTCTGTAAGATATTCTGTGAAAGTATTCAGGCCTTCATCCATCCATGCCCATTGTCTTTCATCAGAATTGATGATCATTGGAAAGAAGTTGTGACCTACTTCATGAATAATGACTCCGATCATTCCATTTTTAGTTCCTTCAGAATAGGTTCCATCTTTTTCTGTTCTTCCGAAGTTGAAGCAGATCATTGGATACTCCATTCCGTTAGCGGCTTCTACAGACTGAGCTACGGGATATGGATAAGGAATCGTGAATTCCGAATAGGTTTTAATCGTATGAGCTACTGCTTTTGTAGAAAACTTTCTGTAAAGTCCATAAGATTCTTTAGGATAGAAGCTCATGGCCATTACTTTATTGTTATTTTCAGGAATGGTAACACGCATGCCGTCCCAAACGAATTTTCTGGAGGATGTCCAAGCAAAATCTCTTACATCATTTGCTTCAAAAACCCATGTCTTTCTTTGCTTTGAATGATTCTTTTCTGACTTTTTAGCTTCGTCTAAGGTTACAATTTCTATAGGCTCAGAAGCATTTTCAGCTTTTTGTATCTTGAAAGTTGATCAGCAGTTAATACCTGATCATAATTTTTACATTCCCCGGTTCCTCCTACAACATGGTCTGCCGGTACATTCATAGATACTTTAAAATTCCCGAACACTAGCGCAAATTCACCTCTTCCAGTAAACTGATGATTTTGCCAGCCCTGGAAATCACTGTATACACACATCCTTGGATACCATTGTGCCATAGTGTATAGATCATTGCCATCTTCAGGAAAATTTTCATAGCCACCACGGCCGCCAATTTTGATTCTGTTTCCGATATTGTAATTCCAGTCCACTTTGAAAATGAATTTTTCTCCTTTTTTCAATGCTTTTGGAAGATCAATACGCATCATCGTTTTGTTGACCGTATATTTTAAAGGGGTACCTGAAGCATCAGTTACTTTTTCAAGTACAACTCCGTAGCCATTATCCTTTACAGGAAGTTCAGTCAATTTAAGCTGCTGATCTGTTGTTGATGGACGAAGTACTGAAGACGTCTCATAACCTGCATTTCTTATACTAGAATGTTCGTTTTCATCCAATTGAAGCCAGATATAATCCAGTTCATCAGGCGAATTATTATAGTAAGTAACCGTTTCCGAACCTTTCAGATTTCTTTTATCCTCGTCAAGATAAGCGGTAATGTTGTAATCGGCCCTGTTTTGCCAATACGCATGTCCTGGTGCTCCGGAAGCTGTTCTGTAAATATTGGGTGTGGGTAGAATAGTTCCCAGCTGCTCAAACTTGTTTCCATGATTGCTGCCTGGGTTATTCTGAATATTTTGTGCGGTGAAACCTGTATATGCAAATACAGAAAGTGAAAGGATACCAACTTTTAGTTTCATAACCGAAATGATTTAATAATGATCAAAGATAGTAATAAGCGGTTGAAATAATGAAAATATTTCACATTTAGAAAGGAATTCTTTCTAATGTCATTTTTAAAGATAAGGCAAAGACTCCTGATGAGACAAAAAGAATCCAGTCCTTCTTATTCACTTTAAAAATAGTGAGAAGAATAAATAAGAGGATTAGGATAGCAGACACAATGACGATTTGTCCCAGTTCCAGACCTATATTAAATCCTAACAATGGTATGGCAATACCCTGACTCTTAGCAATCATCACTCTTGCCGTATTGGCAAAACCCATCCCGTGAACCAGTCCAAAAATCAGAGCAAGGTAGTAATTGGCCCGCATTAATGTCTGCTTCTGGTTTTTCATAATAATATTATCCAGAGAAGTCAGCACAATGGTCAATGGAATTAAAAACTCAACCCAATCAGAAGGAACTCTGAAAACATCAAGAATGCTTAATGCTAATGTGATGGAGTGTCCAATAGTAAATGCCGTTACAAGGATCAGAATTTTTTTCCAGTCACTGTAAGAGTATACAGCAATTAGTGCTAAGACAAATAACTGATGGTCTAAGGCATCAAGGGAGATAATATGTTCCCATCCAAGGTTTAAATAAAATAGAAAATCTTGCATTTGATAATTGATTGCTTGTTTTTTTTGATATTGTGTTAAAGTAAGTAAATTGTTTTGGATGTGTATAATTTTTATATGTATTAATTATTAATGTTTTTAATTATTATCATTAAAAATAAAAATTGTATAATTGTAATGTTAAAAAAAGAGAATGGATATTAAAAAACTACTTTTTACAAAAGTAAACATTTCGTACGGAGGAGGGAAGCTTCTGAGAAATGCTACAGTTGCTTTTTTAGGACTGTATTCATATGGATTTTATGGTCAGGTACAAAAGCTTGATTCAAGGTTTGATTATTTATTGAAAAATAAAGAGAGTCTGAATAGAGGAAACGTTTTAAAAGATTTGGAACGTGAGGATATGAAATTGGATAAACATTTGGTTGTTACCTCTAAAGGGGCGCAAACAATGTATTCATGTATTATTTATACCAAAACTCCTGAAAGACTTAAAGCTGATGGCTTTTTAGTACAGAGCCAGCTGCCCACTTTTTCAACGGCATTGGTGAGTCTTGAAGATATTGAGAGATTAATGGAACTTCCTTATGTGACCTCTGTGATGGGGCCTACATTTGATGAGCTTCATAATGATGTAAGTAGAGCCCAATCTGGAGCAAGCCTTTTACAGGATGGAGTTTTTAATAATACAGCATATAACGGAACAGGAATTCTTGTGGGGGTTTTTGATACAGGGATAGACTGGAAGCATCCGGATTTTAGGCAAGTTAATGATCAGACTAAAAGTAGAATTGTTTCTATTTGGGATCAGACTTTAACACCTCAAGGGGCTGAAGTTTCTCCTACAGGATTTACAACTGGTGTAGAGTATACAAGAGCACAGATTGAAGATGAATTGGATGGAACGCCTGCTGGTTTTGTTCGTGAAAATGATACCAATGGACATGGGACTCACGTAGCAGGAACGGCTGCCGGAAACGGAGCTGGTTTTGCTAATAAAAGACATAAAGGATTTTCTTCTGAAGCAGATATTGTTTTTGTAAAAGGAGGAAATGGATCCTTTCCAACAACGAATACCATCAATGCATTAACTTATTTCAAGAACGTAGCTACAGCTTTAAATAAACCAATCGTAGTCAATATGAGTATTGGTGGACAGGGAAGCGCCCATGATGGAACATCTCCTCATGAAGTCGCTGTTGACAGTTTTACTTCATCAGGGCCTGGAAGAGTAGTGGTTATTTCTGCAGGTAATGATTATGGTGCTAATCTCCATAGAAAAGTAGATATAGAAGCAGGGGGGGACGCAATCTTATACTTTTAACGTTGGAAGCAGCACATCAGCACCATCAGTATTTAGTTTTATCATGTATGCTAATGATAACTCTCCTGTTACTGCAAAATTGACAACTCCTGATGGCCAGCAATATATACAGAATATAAGTACAAATACAACCCATAGTATATTAAATGGTGGTTTCACTGCCACTATGTATAATTATTGGGGGAGTGATAATAATAAAAGATATGTTCAGCTGATTGTAAATAGAGTGACGGGATCTACAGCCAATTGCCAAGGTGTCTATACATTGGAGATTACAAATGACGGAACACAACCTATTAATGCACATGGCTGGCTGGCTGGTCAAGGAGTAGCAACTACCCTTCTGAATGGAGATAATGAATATATTGTAGGATCTCCTGGGAATGCAACCAGTGCTATTACGGTAGCTTCCTATTTGGGCAGAGTAAGCTGGATGGCTCCGGGAGGAGGATATGGATATGGTAATACTCCACAGGAAACAATTTCTTCATTTAGTGCACAAGGACCTAGAGTTGATAATTTCCAGAAACCGGATATCACAGGTTCAGGACAGGCTGTAATCTCTGCAAGATCCAGTAATTCTGCACCAGCAGCTACGAATATTATTGAAAATACGAATTATTATGTAATGAATCAGGGGACCAGTATGTCTTCTCCAGGAGTTGCCGGTGCAGTAGGACTATTGCTTCAGGCGAATCCAGCATTGACTGCTGCGCAGGTTAAATCACGTCTTACATCTACTGCAAGAAAAGATGCAGCAACAGGAAATGTTCCAAATGTAAGATGGGGATATGGAAGGTTAGATATTTATAAAGCGGTAACTAAAGAAGTAGGATGTGTAGAGTCTAATTTTGAGACTGTTACCTATGATGAACCTTATATTGCCATTAATGCGGAAGCTAATACTACTTTTAGCAATGCGGCATTGGCGGTTCGTTATACACCAACATTAACGGGTAAATTAGGAGGTGTTTCATTTACAACAGGTTCAGGAGTGATTCCTGCCAATCAGGCAGTGGATATTCAAGTAAGAAAAGTAAACGCTAATGGAGATCCTGGAGATATCATTGCTACAAAAAATATTGCATCATGGGATACCAATATACAGAGGTTTACCTGGAATTATGTTGATCTATCCAGCTTAAATGTTCAAATGGTAACAGGAAAAGATTTCTATATCGTGGTTAATGGTATAGGAGGAACTGTAGCTATGAAAAATGAAACTACTGCAGTAAGCGGACGTAGTAAAACATCAACGGATGGTACAACATGGACTACAAGAACTTTTGATCTTAAAATGAGAGCTTCTGTTTATGAAGATGTAGCCGAGGTGAAAAACCTGGCGACGGCTAATCAGACAAAAGCAAGTACTGTAGCTGCTGGTTATAACTATTTTACCAATGCTTGCCAGTTGATTTCAAGAGTGGAAAAAGAAACAGCAAGTACTGTAACCGGAAATATCACCTCAAAAGTATGGGTTGATAATGTACAGCCTAATTACGTTGCGAGAAGATATGAAATTAATCCAGCTATGGATGCTGCTACCGCTACAGGAAAAGTAACATTATACTTTAAGCAGGCTGATTTCGATGCTTATAATTTAACAAGTGGTACTAAGCTTCCTACATCACCTACTGATGATGCTAATAAATTTAACCTAGTTGTTGAAAAATATACAGGAACAAGTGCTGGAAATGTAGGAACTGTAGCTTCTTATGGAGGTACACCTACTGTTATTAGCCCTAATGTTGCGGATATTGTTTGGAATAATACTTATCAATACTGGGAAGTAAGCTTCCAGACTTCAGGTTTCGGTGGATATTTTGTTAAAACAAATGCTACTTTAGGAACAGGAGAAGTAACGAAACAGAATGCGGGAGTAAATATTACACCAAACCCTGCTAAGGATGTTGTAAATATCTCATTGGGCAGCTATTCTAAAGGTACTCTAACTATTTATGATGCTTCAGGAAAACTGGTTAAAACAGAGGCTATGAACTCTAGTTCAAACAGAATGGATGTTTCATCGTTGGTAAAAGGAGTATATATGTTTACAATTAAACTAAATGATACTACGGTTACTAAAAAAGTGGTTAAAGAATAATTATAACTATAGAATATACATTATAGAAAGCGGCAGTTGTATAACTGCTGCTTTTTTTATATTTGTCATTAGAAAAGAACGTATGCCACATAAATTTTTTATACTTTTTTTATCATTAACAATCATTTTTCAAAGCTTTATAAAAGTAGATAAGGAAAATGTACACCCTTATCATGTAGGCTCTGTAGAGATCAATTACAGCCCCAAATCTAAGACTTTTGAAGTAACAGGCCGATTTTTCCTCGATGATCTGGAGAATGGCCTTGGAAAAAAATATGGTGGAACTTTTCATTTTAATGATGAGAAGGACAAGGCGAAACTGAATGAAGCGCTTTCCAAATATTGTCAGGAATATTTTAGATTAAAGGCTGATAATAAATTTCTTAAAGTAAACTATATAGGATATGAAGAAGATCAGGAATCTGTAAATGTTTATATGGAATCAGAAGTTGTTGCTCATCCTAAAAAAGTAGAAACAGCGGTGAGTTTTTTGTACAATCTTTTTGATGATCAGATCAATATTGTCCATATCATTGTAAACGGAGACAGAAAGAGTGAGAAATTAACATATCCAAACCGTTATTTGTATAAACAGTTTTAATTTTCCAGTTGAATAAGGGTATTAATTCCTTTTGCATGAGCCAGCAAATCAGGAAAAAAATGATCATAGCATTCCTGAAGAAATTCTTTATGATGTAAGAAAGCTTCAAAAACGGGAATATCTTTATCCAGATATTTGGCTTTGTTCAAAACATTTTGAATGCTGAATTTAATGCCCCAATCTTCACGATAATTATAAAGCCAGTCATCTTGTTCCATTTTAGCCAGCATTTTTTTGAAATTTTCAGGCAGCCACTCTTCATTGGTATTTAAGATATTGTAGACATGTAAAGAGTGAGCCTTCCATTCGGCAAGAGAGTTTAGAGAAAGATCATTGGCTACAAAATAATCCATGGAGACATCTACAAAAGCTCCGGCATAAAGTCTTACCAAAGGGGCAAAAACCTTTTTAGCTTCATGAATAGCGGGATGAGAGTCGGTGAAAGTATCAATGGCTCTGTGCAAAGTAATTCCATCCTGAATGTCTTTAGGGAAAGAAAAACGGTCCCTGTTTCGGATAAAGTCTTCCAGAAACTGACCAACAATTTGTCCGTCAGTGAAAGTAAGATAAGAATGAGCCAGATAATTCATAAACGAATATAAAAATTTTTAAACAAAGTTTGACTATTGCTTACCGTTTCTACCCAAACTCCTTTTTCAATTTCAAGATATTTAAACTCAATTTCATTTAAAATGACTTCTTCAGGAGAAATCAGGCTGAGGTGAAGCTCATCTTCATTCACAAAACATTTAAACTGTACAGGAAACGTAAATTGATTCTGAATCTGCAGATCTTTGTAACCATAAACAACCGTACAGTCTGAACCCAAGGGTGTAAAACGTTCCTCTTCCTTATAGATATCCATAGAGTGTGGATATCTTTCCAGAATCTTTAATCCGGATTGAAGAGCCAAGTGGTATAAAATAGAAGAGAACTGGCAGATTCCACCACCAAAATCACTTGAAATAGTATTGTTGATGAGGTTTCTCCCTTCCTTAAAATTATTTTTCTCACTAGGTTTTCCAATCATTTTCCAGAAAGAAAAGACTTCATTGGGATGAATTACAAGGTTATTGATTTTATTTCCAACAACTTTTAGATTATGAATTTTGTTATGATGAAAAGATCCGCTTTTAATGATTTGGTGAAGCGTAACAGAATATTCACCAATGTTTTCTGAACGATATTCTTTGGGGTAAACATAATTGTTTTTTTGTTCATGAAAAAAACGCTGCAAAAGTTTGAACTGCAGCTTCCACGAATGGGGGATCCAGTTTTTCAGCTGCTGTTTCATCTCTTTTCCAAAACAGTTATGTGATAAGATGCCCAGTTTTTCAAGAAAGTACGGCAAAGAAAATTATCCAGAGACAGGAAAGATTTTCTTATTGATTTTGGAAACCTGTGAATTGGGAAAAATAATACTCCGGTTGTATTTTTAATGTTCCACAGATCTTTTGAAAGGTCTGCGATGTCCGAAACTGAAAAGCTGTTGCCGGCATGCCAGTCCTCCTGGGGAGAAACAGCTTTTTTTCTGCGTTTTACAGGGTAATCAAAAATAAGAGTTCCATTTTTGTTTAATTTCTGATAACATTCGTTTAAAAATGCTTTTGTTTCTTCTTGATTTTGATGCATGATGACATGAAAGCAGAAAATACAATCAAATTCTTCATGAAAAGGTATTGCTGAAATTTCTCCTACAGCTAGTATTTTATCAGAATGTTTTTGACGGGAGACATTCAGCATATTTTCACTGAAGTCGGTTCCATGAGTCGCAAAATTCAATAATCGGCCTGTTCCGCAGCCAAGATCAAGAACTTTTGTATATTTTTTATCTTTGAAAAACGAAGTTAAAAAAGCCCTTTCCTGTTGGTCAATATATTTACCGTAAGAGTTCCCGAACCGGTTCTCGTCGTAGGATTCGGCAAGGTTGCTGTAATATTCCAGAATATTTGTTTTCATCATTTGAAAAATCTCCTGTTAAGATCATTAATTTTCTTGACTCTTACAATTTTTATTCCGGTTTATTGAATTTTTGATGAAGGTAGATTCATGAGATTTTTTTTCCTGAATTCAGATGGTGTCATTCCGGTCATTTTTTTAAATATAGTGTTGAATGACGTTTTTGAATTGAATCCGGACTCAAATGCAATCCCTAATATGGAAAGCTTGTGAAAAGATTGGTCAGTAAACATTTTTTTGGCATGCTCCACTCTGTATTTATTCACAAAATAGAAGAAGTTTTCCTGAAAGCCGGTATTGAGAAGGTAAGAAAGCTGATGGGCATTAATTGAGATCAGATCGGATAATTTCAATAGATTGAGCTCACCATCCAGATAAGGTTTTTTATTTTCCATTACAGTGATGAGCTGTTGTTGTAAGGCTTCAAATTCATCATCAGGAATTATTTTTTTTCTTGAAATTTCTTCCGCTTCACTTTCCAGTTCAATAGAAAGAAGTTCTTCTCTTTGATTTTTATCTACAGGATAGATTTCCTTTTGTCTGAGTACATAATAAAGAGTCATGTAAGCAATACATAAAAACAAAAGGTCCATCACCAAATGCTGATGCATTTTGTACACAAAAGTGTTGAATAGTTCATAGCAGACTGTAATAACAATCGTTACAAACAGAAGAAAACTTAATTTAATCAACCATTGTAAATCAATATTTTCTGTATTTGATGAAATAGTTTCAATTCTTCTTTGGTGTTCCCTGATTTTAAAATAAATAAGAGCAATGTAGGGAAGATTGTGAGAGACATCAATAAGCATTACAATACTTCGGATGACCAGATTATTTTCCATATTGAAAAGTAGTATCCAATATATTACAGGAGTAATACAGCAAATAAGATCTCTTCTTTTAAATCTATAATTAGGGTTGATAAAAAAGACAACACTGAAAAATAAAAAAATGGGTGTAAAAATTTGTCCAGCATACAAAGTAAGTGCAAACCATAAATCTGTTGCGATCCCACAAAAATGTAAAATATCGAGCAGCCAATAGCTGGACCAAAGGAATATAAATATCCCGAAAAAGAAGTTAGCCTTTTTGTTTACCCGCATAGGATTAATCAATACCGTAAATGAAAGCAAGGTTAAGCCTCCATAAAGCAGTACCAGGACAAACTTCTGAATGTTTTCGAGTTGCATTATTTACATATCTTTAAAAAAGTCTCTCATGAAAATCTTCAATTTTGCTCACTTCTTCAATCTTAATACCAAATTTTTTCTTCGGAAGTTTATTGAGATTGGAAATGAAAATTTTCTCGTACCCTAGCTTTTCGGCTTCGGTAATTCTTTGTTCTGCCTGGGCAACCGGACGAATTTCTCCACTTAGCCCGATCTCTCCAGCAAAACAGTAATGTTCTGAAATAGCAATATCTTCATTGGATGAGAGGACAGAAGCTATGACAGCCAGATCCAAAGCCGGATCATCTGTTTTTATTCCTCCTGTAATATTAAGGAAAACGTCCTTAGCTCCCAATTGGAAACCTGCTCTTTTCTCCAGTACTGCCAGAAGCATATTCAATCTTTTGGAATCAAAGCCTGTAGAACTTCTTTGAGGAGTACCATACACCGCTGTACTTACCAGCGCCTGGATTTCCAAAAGCATAGGTCTGTTTCCTTCTAAGGTTACTGCAACAGAATTTCCGGATAGCTCTTCAAATTTCTTGGTGATAAGGATTTCTGAAGGGTTTTTAATTTCCTTCAATCCTTGAGAAATCATTTCATAAATCCCAATTTCAGAAGTAGATCCAAAACGGTTTTTGTTGGCTCTCAATAGCCTGAATAGGTGATTTCGGTCTCCATCAAAATTTAAAACAACATCTACCATGTGCTCCAATACCTTTGGACCGGCAATTTGGCCATCTTTGGTAATATGACCTACCAAAAACACAGGAATACTGTTTTCCTTAGCATACTTAATAATCTCGTTGGAACATTCTCTGATTTGAGAGACAGTTCCCGGAGAACTTTCGATCAATTGGGACTGAAGTGTCTGGATAGAATCGATAATCATAAAATCCGGCTCCAGTTTTTTGGCTTCATGAAGAATTTTTTCCAGGGAGGTTTCTGTAAACAGGAAGCAGTTCGGGTTTTGAATATCCGTTAACCTGTCAGCTCTCATTTTAATCTGAGAAGCACTTTCTTCCCCGGAAACATAGAAGATTTTTTTCTTCATTTTTAAGGCAAGCTGAAGCAGCAGGGTAGATTTTCCAATTCCTGGTTCTCCACCGATGAGAGTAACAGACCCTAGGACAATTCCACCTCCCAGAACACGGTTTAGTTCTTCAGAAGGTGTCTTTATTCTCGGTTCTTCACTGGTTTCTACCTCAATGATATTGATGACATGTTGTTTGGTTTTGGAGAAAGGGACCGCCTTGCTATTAGGTTTTTCTACCACTTCTTCCACCAAGGTGTTCCATTGTCCACAGTTTTTACATTGTCCCATCCATTGGGAATATTGGGTTCCGCAGTTTTGACAGAAATATGCTGTTTTCAGTTTTGCCATACTGCGAAGTTATAAAAAAGCATTTTTTCCGAGATATAAATAGAATAAAATATCGAAAAACATTCATAGATCAACGATAGAAGTGATTTTCTGGATAACTTTGTTTACTAACTTGTGATCTTTGTAACCCTGGATAATAATTAAGATCAAATTGAAGAAAATTTATTTAGCTGTAATCTTAGTTTTATTTCGAGAAATAATATTCTGGAATTTGGGCTTTAGTGATGATGAAATTATGAAAATTATTACTTGGTGGAATTTATCTATTCAAAATATATAATAAAAAATACTGAGGATTTATAGTTGTTTGAAAGGTGTTTTCGTATTTTCAAAATCTAAAAGATTGCTTTGTGTCTCTTTTTCCCATAACTTTGCACAAACCTAATCTAATGAGTAAAAAGAATACAAAATACATCTTTGTGACAGGAGGTGTAACTTCATCTTTGGGAAAAGGAATCGTTTCTGCTTCTCTGGGACTATTGCTAAAATCACGCGGTTTTAACGTAACGATCCAAAAACTTGATCCTTATATCAATATCGACCCGGGAACTTTGAATCCTTATGAACACGGAGAGTGTTATGTGACTGAAGATGGTGCGGAGACGGATCTGGATTTAGGTCACTATGAGCGTTACCTTGATGCTCCTACATCCCAAAACAACAACGTTACTACAGGGAAAATCTACCAAACTGTAATCGAAAAAGAAAGAAAAGGAGACTTCCTTGGAAAAACAGTTCAGGTAATTCCTCATATCACTAACGAAATTAAGCGTAGAATTAAAATCCTTTCTAAACAAAACTACGATATCATCATTACTGAGATCGGAGGAACAGTAGGGGATATTGAATCTTTACCATACATTGAAACTGTTCGTCAGTTAAAATGGGAATTGGGAGAGAATAATTCTATGGTGATTCACCTTACATTATTGCCTTATTTGGCTTCAAGTGGAGAATTAAAGACAAAACCATCTCAGCACTCCGTTCGTCAGTTGATGGAAAGCGGAATTATGGCTGATGTATTGGTTTGCAGAACAGAACACAAAATTCCAAAAGATCAGAGAGCAAAATTAGCTCAGTTCTGTAACGTTCCATTAGAAAACGTTATCGAATGTAAGGATATGGAAACGATCTATGAAGTTCCAATGTACCTTCAGAAGCAAAACTTTGATGATGTTGTCTTAAAAGAGCTGGATCTGAAAAGTGATAAAGATGCTGATCTTAAAGACTGGAAAACTTTTGTGAAGAAATTCCAGAACCCTAAGAAAACTGTTGAAATTGCATTGGTTGGAAAATACGTTTCCCTTCAGGATTCTTATATTTCTATTGCTGAAGCATTCAAACATGCCGGAGCTGATCTTGAAACTGAAGTAAAAGTAAGATGGGTATACAGTGGTGATATCACAGAAGAGAATATTAAAGAAACCTTGAAAGGAGTAAATGGAATCCTTGTTGCTCCGGGCTTCGGAGACAGAGGAATTGAAGGAAAGGTTCTTACCGCAAAATATGCAAGAGAAAACAAGATTCCAATGTTAGGAATCTGTTTAGGAATGCAGATTATGACCATTGAATTTGCAAGAAATGTTTTAGGACATACCAAAGCAAACTCTATGGAATTTGATACTGCAACTCCGGATCCTGTAATTTCAATCATGGAAGAACAGAAAAATGTAATAGACAAAGGAGGTACAATGCGTCTTGGAGCTTGGAAGTGTGCTTTGAAAAATGGTTCTAAGCTGCATGACATCTATGGAAGCAAAAATATTTCTGAAAGACACCGTCACCGTTATGAATTCAACAGTGATTATCTTCAGGATTTTGAAAAGAATGGCTTCTTAGCTACAGGAACAAACCCGGAAACAGGATTGGTAGAAGCGTTGGAATTGCCAGGACACCCGTTCTATGTTGGGGTACAATACCATCCGGAATATAAGAGTACGGTAGCTACGCCGCATCCTTTATTCAGAGCTTTTATCAAAGCTTGTGAAACTTCTAAGTAGGATATTTTAGTGTGGGAAGAGCGTAATATTCAATCTCACATCAACAAATAAGGTAATTTTTTACCACAAACGTCTACATATAAACTCAGGTTGACTTTTCTCAGCCTGAGTTTATTATATACTAATGCATTATAGTATAGAGTTTTGATAAAAAAACAGTATTTTTGTCAGCTCAAATTTGCTACAGATTGATGAGTTTTCTTATAGAGTTGTAGCAAGTCAATAAATAGGAAATTTTAATTATAACAAAAATAAAATGCAACAAAACAACGGAATCGATAAGAAGCAGATGATTAGTTTCGCGGTTTTATGCCTGATTCTCTTCGGTGCAATGTTCTATTTCCAGAACAAGCAGATGAAAGAAGAAGAGTTAAAAGCTCAGCAGCAGAAAACGGAACAGGTAAAAAATGCCGTAAAACAGACTCAGGCCACCAATATCAATCCAAATGTAACTCCTAGTGCTATTCAAACGGCTAATTTGTCTAATAAAGAATTGAATATTGAATTCTCAAGTTTAGGAGGACAGGTTTCTAAAGTTCAGCTTTCAGAATACAAAGCATACAATAATAAAACGGATCAGGCCGACCTTCCGCTTTATCTGATTAATAAAAATAATTCAAACTACGGATTTCAGTTTAAAGACAAAACAGGAAAGGTTATCAATACTAAAGATTTAGTTTTTGCTCCTAATGTTAATGGAAATGCTGTAACAATGACAGCAAATTATAATGGTGCTGTAATCCAGTTTATTTATACATTACTTCCAAAATATACCCTTGATTTTAAAGTAAGAACTCAAGGTCTTGCTGCAGTTACTTCTGATAACAAAGCAGACTTTATTTGGGATTATAGTGTAAGAAATCTTGAAAAGGGTAGAGCTCAGGAGCAGTCTCACTCAGAATTCTCTTATGCTTTTAATAATTATAAAGACTATGATTATGATGGGAGAACCACAATGGAGGAGGAAAAAGAAACGCTTAACTGGATTGGAGTAAAACAGCAATTCTTTACTTCCGTTATTGAAGCTAAGAATGGGTTCACACAGAGTAAAGGGAATCAGGAAAACGTAGAAGAAGGAGAATACCTGAAGAAATTAAACTATGAAGGTTTTGTTCAGATGACCGGAAGTGAATTGAATCAGGATTTTACATGGTATTTTATGCCATTGGATTTACCATTACTGAAATCTTATGATAAAAACTTTGATGAGATTCTTCCGTTAGGTTGGTCATTCATTGGAGCTATGAACCGTTATTTCTTCATGTGGTTATATGCCATTATCGCTGGTTGGGGATTATCTGCAGGCTGGGTAATCTTTGTAATGACGATCATTGTAAAATTGATTCTTTCACCAATTATGTACAAGCAACATAAGCTGAGTGCAATGATGAAGGTTATTCGTCCTGAAATTGATGAGGTAAATGCCAAATTCAAAGATGCAGATCCTATGAAGAAACAACAGGCAACAATGGAAGTCTATAGAAAAGCCGGAGTAAATCAGATGGCAGGATGTTTACCAGCACTGGTGCAGATTCCGATTTTCTATGCCTTATTCCGTTTCTTCCCGAACTTTATTGATTTGAGAGGACAAGGGTTCTGGTTTGCAAAAGACTTAACAGCTTATGATGATTTGATTAAGTTACCATTCAAAGTTCCATTCCTTGGAGATCACTTGAGTATCTTCGCATTGGCTTGTACAGTTGTTATTTTAATCTATACAGTAATGACTTCAGGAAACATGCAGCAACCACAGCAAGAAGGAATGCCAAATATGAAAGTATTAATGTATATCTTCCCGATTACATTCTTATTCTTCCTGAATACTTCAGCATCCGGTCTTTCATGGTATTACTTTGTATCGAATGCGATCAACATCCTGATCATTCTTGTGATTAAATATGTAATTCTTGATGAGAAGAAAATCCATGCACAGATTCAGGCTAATAAGGAAAAACCTAAAACAGAAGGTAAATTCCAGAAGAGAATGCGAGAAATGATGGAGCAGGCTCAACAGCAGCAGCAAACTCAAGAAAAAAATAAAAAGAAATAATTGATTAATCAATAGATCAAAAAAGAGAAGCAATTTGCTTCTCTTTTTTATTTATATAAAATTCTCTTTTTTTATTTTTAATGAGTTAATCGTATTTTAACCTAAATGATTGTCTGTGATGTATGGTAGGGCCATGTTTGATGAGTGCTTCCTGGTGCTTTTTGGTAGCATATCCGAAATTGGTATTCCAGCCATATTCAGGGAATTCTTCGTGAAGCTCTATCATTAGCCTGTCTCGGTAGTTTTTAGCAAGAATAGATGCTGCTGCAATAGATAAAACTTTTGAGTCGCCTTTAATGATACACTGATGAGGAATATAATTATAAGGATGGAATTTATTACCGTCTACTAAAATCAGTTCTGGGATTATGGTAAGTTGATCTAATGCACGGTGCATAGCGTGAATACTGGCATTAAGAATATTATGCTCATCAATAAATACAGGCGGAAGTTCAGCAATAGCATAATTTTTTACATTATCCTTAATGTAGCTATCCAGGTCCATTCTGGTTTTAAAGGTCAGTTTCTTTGAATCATTAACCAGGTTTTGTTTGAAGTCATCATCTAAAATAACAGCTGCTGCCACTACCGGACCGCTTAAACACCCTCTTCCTACTTCATCACATCCCGCTTCGATGTAATGGTCTGTCCATTTATGTAATAATTCCATGTTGATATATGATATACGAGCTGTAAAATTAAAAAAAAATGAATGTATTAGCTTTACAATTCAGTCGTTTTTGTGAAAGCATTCAATAATAAGAATCTTGTGAGCAGAGGAGAATTATGAAACCTTAATTTTTATTGTAATTGTAAGAGAAAACACTGATATTGCAAAATATAAATCTCTTTTTTTGAAAAGATTTCATTGATGTATTTGTTACATTAATTTATTCATATTTTTCTATAAAATTGTAGACTGTTTTTCGTTGTTAGCTCGACGTTTTTGGTCTTTTTTTGGAGTGAAAAAAATATATGCACCGCATTGTATGTGGGTGAGGAATGTGAAATTTATTCTAATAAAAGTGATTTACAGTGTTGTAAACCAAAGTGTTAATGTGGTATACGGTGAATGTATATATAGAAAATATCAATAATTGATGCCATTGATGTATTCAAAAAAAATATCGATTAATTTTTTTTGTTTTTGTTAAAAAACGTATTTTTAACTTAATTTAATAGTTTATTTGTTGTTTTTATTTGTGATTTTTGAATAATTGATATTTTTTTAAAAAAATTCTTTGTGTTGTTAGGAAAGTTTTACAAATTTGTAGGGTACAAAATTAATTTGATATGAAGAAACTAACAACAGGTCTTCTTGTCTTAGTATTGACTTCTTCTATTGCAGTAGCAAATGCTCAACAAAAGAAGGATACTATTAAGACAAAAGAAATCGAGGGCGTAGTAGTAACCGCTCTTGGTATTAAAAGAGAGAAAAAAGCACTTGGGTATGCATCCCAGGAAATTAAGGGTGATGTTTTAAGAGAAGGAGCTAATACTGGAAACATTTCCAGCCAGATGGCTGGTAAGGCGGCTGGGGTTCAGGTTGTAACAAGTTCAAACTTTGGTGGGGCCTCAAGTGTTGTAATACGTGGGATGAAATCTATTGGGGGGAATAACCAGGCGCTTTTCGTAGTAGATGGGGTTCCGATTAGTAATAACAACAATACTATTTCTTCTTCTTATACAATTTTTGATGGTGGTAACTCTATCTCTGACTTAAACCCCAATGATATTGAAAGTGTTAACGTCCTAAAAGGGGCTGCAGCTTCTGCTCTATATGGGGAAAAGAGCTTCCGCAGGGGTTGTGGTAATTACTACTAAAAAAGGAAAATCCAGAAAGAATGATGAATGGGGGGTAACTCTTTCTACAGAATATCAGTATGGAGAAATTGATAAATCAACCTTTGCAAAATACCAAAATAAATATGGGGCTGGATATGGCCCTGCTTCAACATTCTTGAAAAGAGACGTAGATGGAGATGGTGTTCTTGATCTGGTAGTAGGAACAAGTAATGATGCTTCTGTAGGGGCAGCTTTTGATCCGAATCTGATGGTTTATCAGTGGTATTCTTTATACCCACAACTTGCAGGGTATCATAAAGCGACTCCTTGGGTAGCAGCGAAACATACACCTATAGATTTCTTTGAAAGTGCACAAACCACTTCCAATTCAGTTACTATTGAAAAAGGAGGTGAGAATGGAAGCATTTTATTAAACTATAATAACTTTTTAACTACAGGGGTTCTTCCAAATTCTGAACAAAAGAAAAATACGCTTTCTGCAAAATTTGATTATAAAATAACAGATAAACTTACTGCAACTGTTTATTCTTCTTTAACCATGCAGAATACGGTGGGTAGAAATACAACAGGATATAATGATAATATTCTGACAGGATTTAGACAGTGGTGGCAAACCAATGTAGATATTTATCAGTTAAGAGATGCTTATTTTGGCACGGGTGGGCAAAACATAACATGGAACCCTTACGGGTATGATGATCCAGATAATTTCCAGGCACCTGCATACTGGAATAATCCTTATTTTGATCGTTATCAAAACTACCAGAGTGATTATAGAACTCGTTTCTTCGGATATGCGATGTTGAATTATAAAATCTCCAATGCTGTGAGTATAACGGGAAGACTATCATCTGACTTTTCAAACCAAAAAACAGAGGTAAGAAAAGCTGTAGGTAGCCACCCAGAATCTTTTGGAATTGTTTCCGGTGTTCCAACAACGTTAAATCCACAACCAAATGCTTCATCAGGTTATTACTTAGGCAATTTATATACTAATGAAATCAACTTTGATTTATTTGCTAATTACAATAAAAAATTTGACAATGATATTAGCTTAGGAGCTTTATTAGGTACTTCCTTAAGAAGAAACTCTATTGAAACAACTGACGCTTCTACTCAACCGGATCTGTCTGGAGCAGGGTTAATTGTACCTGGTTTATACGCTATTAGAAACTCTGCGGGGCAGGTGGTTCCTACTCAGGAATATACTGCAACTGCTACGCTACCTAGAGCTTACGGTCAGATTTCCTTGGGGTATAAAGATACTTATTTCTTGGAAGGTACTGGAAGTGTTGATAAATCTTCCAATTTACCAAGTGGTAATAATGTGTATTTTTATCCATCAATTTCAGGATCTGTAGTGTTATCTAATCTTATCAATCAAGATTGGCTTTCTTTCTTAAAAGTGAGAGGAAACTGGGCTCAGGTCGGTAAAACTACAGATAACTTTAGATTAATAGATACCTATAATATCAGAGGCCTATATAATGGAATTCCAATTGTAGACCCCAATAGTACTAAAAATAATTTTAACTTAAAGCCTGAAAGATCTACCGAAGTAGAGGTAGGTATGGAAGCTAGATTTCTTAACAACAGGATTGGGTTTGATGTGAGTTTGTATAAAACAAATTCAAAAGATCAAATTCTGGTAGTTCCAATATCTGGAGCATCTGGTTATACAAGAAAATTGTTTAATGCTGGTGAATTGGAAAATAAAGGAATTGAAGTTCAGTTAAATCTAGTTCCATTAAAAAGTGAAAACTTTAGATGGGATATGAACTGGAACTGGGCAATCAACCAGAATAAAGTAGTAAGTCTTAATGAAGGAATGAAAAACTTACAACTGGGAAGAGCGGTAAATGATGTAACATTTAATGCGCCTGTAGGTGAAGCTTACGGACAAATTTGGGGTACAGATTATATATACTCACCAGATGGACAAAGAGTAATTGATCCTAATACTGGAAAGTATATGATCACAACTTCTAAAACCAATGTGATTGGTAACATTATGCCACAATACACATGGAGTGTAAGGAATAATATTAGTTATAAGGCATTTACTTTCACTTTCCTTATTGATGGGCAACAGGGAGGTAGTGTATTCTCGGGAGATATGTTGTATGGAACTGATACTGGATTGTATCCTGAAACATTGGCTATCAGAGAACCTGGAGCTATATTACCAGGGGTAGTAATGCAAAATGGACAGTATGTTCAAAATAATGTTCCGATTAAAACCGTATCTGGATCACTATTACGTACAGGACAATATGCGGCAAAAGAATTCGTTTATGATGCAACCTTCATTAAATTAAGAGAGGCTGCAATCTATTTTGATGTGCCAAAAAGCTTATATGCCAATACTTTTATCAAGAGTATGAAGTTTGGAGTATTTGGAAGAAACTTGTGGATTATTCATAAGAATTTGCCTTATGCAGATCCTGAAGCAGGGTATACAGGAGGTTCGGCTACTGGAGTACAAGGTGCTAATTTATCTAGAGGATATTCTATTGGAGCCATGCCGACAACCAGAACTTTCGGAGCTAATTTTACCGTTAATTTTTAATTGAAGTCAAAATGAAAAAAATAATATTAAGCCTTTTTATAACTAGCATGGCTTTAATATCATGCGAAAGGGACATTACCACGCTAAATGAGGATACTAAGAACCCGGCAAACGTAAACCCTGAATTTATGTTCGCATCAGCGGAAGTCGGACTATTAACTCAAATGACCAGCCCAAGTGTAAATTTAAATATCTTTAGATTCTTTACTCAACAATGGGCTGAAACTCAATATACTGATGAATCAGTGTACAATCTTCCAAAGAGAAGTGTGCCGGATAATAATTGGAATATTTTATATGCTCAACTATTGAAATTAGAACAAGTTAGAACTGCAACTAATGCGATAGGAGATGCTTCTCTTAAAGCAAGTAAAATTGCAACCATCGAAGCTTTGGAAATATATATTTATAGCGTATTGGTAGATACTTATGGAGATATTCCATATTCTCAGTCTATTAAAGTTGATCAATATCCAAACCCTGCTTACGATGATGGAAAGACTATCTATGCAGATTTAATCAAAAGAGCTGATGCTGCTATTGCTTTATTAGCAACTTCAACTTCTTCAGGTTTTGGCTCAAGTGATGCAATCTTTGGAGGAGATAGAGATAAAATCAAAGCATTCATTAATAGTACAAAACTTAGATTAGGTTTAAATTTAGCTGATGTAGATAATGCTTTGGCAAAATCAACTGTTGAAAGTGCTGTAACTAGTGGTGTAGTTCTTACAAACGCTGATAATATTGGATTAAAATTTGCGTCATCAGGTCAATTTGTTAATCCTATGTTTATAGAAATGGTATCTAGTGGTAGAAATGATTTTATACCATCTGATGTATATTTGGATGCAATGAATGCTGAATCAGATCCAAGACGTCCAAGCTACTTTACAACTGCTCCTTCAGGACAATATGTGGGAGGTGTGTATGGTTCTGAGAACGTGTATGGAAGTTTTTCGCATGTGAATCCTGAGCTTTTAAAGGCTGATAGTTATGCTTATCTTTTCGATGCTGCTGAAGTTAATTTTATGCTAGCTGAAGCTGCAGAAAGAGGATTTAATGTTGGAGGTACAGCGGCAACTTATTTTACTAATGGTATTAAAGCTTCAATGGACTTCTGGGGAGTTAGCCCAGCAAATCGTGATGCTTACGTTGCAGCTCATAATTATACAACATTACCAGGAACATGGAAACAAAAAATAGGAAATGAAGCTTGGATTGCAGCTCATAACAGAGGATTCGAAGCATGGGAGTTCTCAAGAAGGCTAGACTTTAGGGTGTTTGTAAAACCAGAAACCAGAGATGTACCTACAAGACTTTATTATCCAATTAATGAAGGAAGTGTGAATGGTGCAAATAGAGCAAATGCATGTATAAAGCAATGGGGATCTGTAAATGGAGACACTCAGGGAGCTAAAGTCTTCTGGGATAAGTTTTAATAATATTTTCTCTATAACAAATATAAGAGGCTGTCTCAAAAGTACCCCCTCTCTCGAACTCCTGTCTGACAACTTTTGTTGTTTAGGAGATTCTCGGAGCGTTAGTTTACCTTTTGAGACAGCCTCTTTTGTTTATATGGATTTATATTCAAGAATGTTAAAAGATAGATTAGTTAATTAATGGATCAAAAATATTATTATATTTAAATTCACAAATAAAATAAATGATATGAAAAATTTGAAAAAAATTTCAAAGCAAGAATTGAAGAATATTCAAGGTGGTTCTGCACCAGAATGGTGTGTAGGTCCAGGAGGATGTTGGGATCCTATTAAAAAAGATGTTATCCAGCGGGAGAATGCCCTTAACACAATTTTAAAAAAAATCTTATTCTTGCATTGCACTCAGAATACTTGAGCAATAAAAAAGTACCTGGGAATGGTGAGTTTTTTAGAAAAGAATAGAAGATTTATTAAAACTGCCTTCTGGCGGTTTTTGTTTTTACCTATGACAATGTTTAGACTTTATTATTATGGTAAGAATGTTTTTTTGCAAGATGAATTTTTTTGATTTTCAGAATAAATATTTAAAAACCTGTCAATTGAATATATATGATTGATCTTTTTTATTTCACTAAAGTACATACTTTAAATTTTGAGATAAATTATAAAGATATTCTAGTGTAGAAGCCTTCGTCTATTATTTTAAATATGTATTGGTAAAGCCATCAAGCTGGAAGTTCAGGAAAATAAACGGAATTCAAGGATGACTTTACTATTGTTATTTCTCTGGTGCTAAATTGTTAAAGAATTGATTTAAATATTATTTCCACAAAATTAAGTTTGCTATTTAGGGTTTATTTGATATATTAGTTGTGAATTTAACATCAATTAAAAATGTCAATTATGAAAAAATTAAGAAAGTTATTAAAATCTGATTTAAAAATTATTTCTGGAGGCTGGGTTCCGCCGCCAGGTGGGAGATGCCCTGAAGGGACATGTCAATACAGAGAGAATGGTCCATGTAGAGATTATAATCCAGATAAGTGCTATTAGATAAATTCATCTAATTGAAGGAGGATATTTAAAGATAAAGAATAAATACATCCATAAATTTTAAAAAGAGTTCGGTAACTGTTACCGAACTCTTTCCGTATATTTGTACCTCAAAATAGTTGAGGTAAAACGTTTGTTAAAATTTTTATTTCAAGCGATTAAGAAAAGAACTTAGAAACATGAATATTAAAGATATTATAGAACAAAAACTTTCAGAGGTCATTTTAAATGTATTTCAGTTAAAAGACATTAAGCTGGAAGTTCAGGAAAATAAAACGGAATTTGAAGGTGACTTTACCATTGTTACTTTCCCATTGGTAAAACAATTGAAGAAAAATCCTGAGAGTATTGGAGTAGAATTGGGTGAAGCTTTAACAGAGCAGACAGATATTTTTGAAAGCTTTAATGTGGTTAAGGGATTCCTTAATGTTAAAGTAAAAAATCAGCTGTTTGTAGATAATTTCAGATCTGTACACACTGGTTTTTCAACAATAGAGAAGAAAAATGCTACCGTAATGGTGGAATATTCTTCACCAAACACCAACAAGCCTTTGCACTTGGGGCATATCAGAAACAACCTGTTAGGTTTTTCTGTGGCTCAGATTTTAAAAGAGGCTGGCTATGATGTGATCAAAACCCAGATCATCAATGACAGAGGGATTCATATCTGTAAATCGATGTTGGCTTGGGAGAAATTCGGAAATGGTGAGACTCCTGAAACAACTAATACAAAAGGAGATAAATTTGTTGGAAACTACTATGTAGAATTTGACAAAAATTATAAAAAAGAAATTGCTGAACTTGTCGCTCAGGGAGCAACAGAAGAGCAGGCTAAAAAAGATGCTCCGGTAATGAAGGAAGCTCAGAAGATGCTTCTGGATTGGGAAAATGGAGATGAAACGGTAAGAAATCTTTGGGCAGAAATGAATTCCTGGGTATACAAAGGATTCAACGAGACGTATAAAAGATTAGGCGTTGATTTTGACCAGGTTCAGTATGAAAGCAATACGTATATTTTAGGAAAGGATCTTATCCAGGCAGGTTTGGATAAAGGAGTATTGTATCAAAAAGAAGATGGTTCTGTGTGGTGTGATCTTACAGATGAAGGACTTGATCAAAAACTATTATTACGTTCTGATGGTACTTCTGTGTATATGACTCAGGATCTGGGAACAGCAGTAGAGCGTTTTAAGCAAAACAATATTCAAAAGCTTATCTATACGGTAGGAAATGAACAAGATTATCACTTCCAGGTTTTATTCAAAATCCTTAAAAAATTAGGATATGAATGGGCCGATCAGTTATTCCATCTTTCTTACGGGATGGTTGAATTACCAGAAGGAAAAATGAAATCTCGTGAAGGAACTGTAGTAGATGCGGATGATCTAATGCAGGAAATGTATGAAACTGCAAAGTCTAAAGCTCAGGAACTAGGAAAGCTTGAAAGCCTTTCTGAAGAAGATAAAGAAGTCTCTTATGAAACCGTAGGATTAGGAGCATTAAAATACTTCATGCTGAAAGTAGATCCTAAGAAAAAAATGCTTTTCAACCCTGCTGAAAGTATTGACTTTAATGGAAATACGGGGCCTTTCATTCAATATACATATGCTCGTATTCAGTCATTGTTGGCAAAAGCAGCGTTTGCATATGCTGAAACTGCTGATGTAACTTTGAATCAGTTTGAAAAAGAATTGATTATGCAATTGGCTAACTTTAAAACAGTAGTGGCTAAGTCTGCAGAAACATTGAGCCCTGCATTAGTGGCTAACTATGTGTATGACCTTGTGAAATCGTATAACTCATTCTATCAGAATAATCCTATTTTGAATCAGGATGATGAAAATATGAAACAATTCCGTCTGAATTTATCAGACCTTACAGCAAAGACGATCAAAAAATCGTTAGAATTACTGGGAATTGGAACAGTAAACAGAATGTAAAAAAGCCTCCTGATTTCAGGAGGCTTTTTTGTATTTATATGCTAATGATAGCTGCGTAATAATCATTCACTTTTCTCACCATGCATCTGCTTCAAACTATCTGCATAGAGTTTTGCAGGAGTCCATCTTGCATGCTTAGAGAGAATGACTTTGTAACCTTTTTTATAGGTGTATACTTTAGTGAACTTGGCACCAAAAAATATGAGCATACAAGAATAGTTGATCCACATCATAATTAAAATTACTGTTCCGGCAGCTCCAAATGCTGAAGTAGGCTTAACCTGATTGAAATAAAGACTCAATAAAAATTTCCCCAGCGTAAATAAGGTTGTTGTTAAAAAAGCACCTCGCCAAACAGATTTCCAGGTAATTTGTACATCCGGAAGCACTTTAAACATGAGAGCAAATAAGAGCATAACAAGCCCAAATCCGATGGAAAAATTGACGACCTCAACAAGCAGGTAAGTTTCAAATCCAAAATATTGGGTGATGATTGTATTAAAAAGACTGATCAAAGAAGATAAAATCATGGTAATCATGAGAAGGAATCCAAGGATCAGGATCATTCCTAAGGAGTTGGCTCTATCCAGCAAAAATTTAAGCAGCGCTTTCTTCGGTGCAGATTCCACATCCCAAAGGGAATTCAATGTATGCTGAAGTTGGAAAAATAGAGTAGTAGAACCAAAAACCAAAGCTCCTACTCCTACAGCCTTCATAAAAATATTCTTTTTGTCAATTAAGGCACCTGCAAGCATTCCTTCTATGCTTTTCGCGACATCAGGCCCCATAATTCCACTGATTTGAGTGCTGATCTGTCCACGGATAGCCTCTTCACCAAAGAAATTCCCTAACACCCAGATAATAATAATTAATAATCCAGGGATAGAAAAGATGGCATAATAAGCCAGGCTCGCTGAATCTTTGGATGCAGAAGAGCTGTTCCATTCAGTAAAGGTTTCTTTTAAAACTTCCCAGAAAAATTTAGCATGATTAATCATATTAAAAAGGATATCCGATGGCAATATTTAATACAAGGTTGTCTTTCCTCCAGCTTGGATCTCCGAAATTGATTTTGTCGAAGGCCCATCTGTTCCCCTTTTCATAGTAAGGTACTCTCAATGGCATAGCAAGATCTAATCTTAAGATCAGAATAGAGAAATCAAGTCTTAGACCAACACCGGCTCCTACAGCAACTTCATCCAGAAAATCTTTGGAAAACTTAGCTCCCGGCCTGTCTGGATCAGTATTTAGCAACCAGATATTTCCGGCATCTACAAAGACTGCTGCATTTAAAAACTTATATAGATTAGCTCGGTATTCTGCATTTAATTCCAGTTTAATATCCCCGGACTGGTCAAAATAAGCTCCCTCTGGGATTGTCCTTGGATCAAAACTTCCCGGACCTAATGTTCTCGCACGGAAAGCCCTGATGCTGTTACTTCCTCCCGAGAAAAACTGCTTGGAAAAAGGAACAAATTCTGAATTTCCATATGGATAAGCAATTCCTGCAATAAGCCTTGTAGCCAGTGATGATTTTTCGGTTAGTTTATGATAAAACCTGAAATCATTTTCAATTTTGGCGTATTGACTGAAAGGAATACCAAAAATCTTTTTTGCTTATCTTCTTTTACATTAGCCCCTGTCACTAAGCCAGTGATATTTCCTGCCAGATCAAGAGTTCCTTTATAATAAAAGGTATTCTTCTTCGGAAGCATACTGTTGGTATAGGTATATGAATAGGTAGGGCCGAAAATAAGCTGTTTTTCAACAATTCGCTTCATTGCTGGATTATTGGCGGAGTTCGCTTCATATTCAGCCGTAACTTTTTGTGGAGAAACAAGGGTGATATCAATTACTTTCAGGTCATGTTCCTTTCTGGCATTTTCCTTCCACACATATCCAAATGAACCGGTGAAATTGTTAAGGGTATAATATTGGGTTCTGTTCTGGAATTCATATCCTAATGTAATATTTGTTCTCGGAACAAATTCACTGGAAGAATGAAAACGGAACGGTGCCACAATTCTTGGTATAGAAAGTTGAACATTTGCCCCGGCACGGAAAATATTATTTGCATTCTGAGAGCCACCCATCTGGAAATCAAAAGCTCCAAAAATGGCCGCTTTAAATTGTTCTGCCCCTCTGAAGAAATTTCTATGCGTCCAGTTCAGGTTAAGCTCGCTACCTGCATAGTTGGCAGAGTTGGTTCTTCCTAATGCTTCAAGTCTTAATGACTGAATTTGTCTTGGAGTTAATAAATAATAGGTGTCAAATTTATGATTCAAAGAATCCGAAGTCACAAATTCATTTTTCACAAACTTGAATACTCCTAAACTGATTAATCGGTTTAGGGTAAGATTGTGGTTAGAACGGTTGTATAGGTCTCCTTTTTTAAAGTATAAGGCTCTGTCGAAGATTTTCGGTTTGAATTTATGCTGCGGATCAATGACGTAAATATCATCAAATGCATATTTGCTCAGAGAATCACTGTTCATCGGAACACTGTATTTTCCTGCTTTTACATCCTGAATATTGTAATTCGGGAATACAATAACTTTATCAATGCTGAACTGTTGAGTTGACAGGTCAGGAGTGTTATCTTTAAGCTTTACATTCAGCTCAACTTTATGGTTTTTGTGAACTGTACTGTCTGCCTGTACAATAATATTATCCGGATGAAAATAATAAAATCCTCTTTCTTTTAGCCTGTTATCAATTCTTTCTCTTTCTGCTTTGATGACATCCAGATCAAAGGGTCTTCCGTTTTTAAGAAGTGTCCTTGCAGCTGTATTCTGAATTTCCTGATTAATGAGAGTTGAGTCTTTTTGAAATTTCACTCCATCAATCAAATACCTCGCTCCAGGCTTTAAAGTATAAATTACCTTTGCCTTTTTATTTTTTGAAACAGTGTCATACGTAGCTCTGGCATTGAAGTATCCTTTATTTTCAGAATAATTCTCAATGATATCTTTGTTAAACTCACGGTCTACATCTCCTAATAATACAGGTTTTTCCCCCATTTTATATTTAAGCCAGTAATTGAAGCCTTTATCTTTTTTAGGCTCCTTTGCGATATTGTAGAAATAAAGCTTAGGTCTCATTCCTAAAAATGTAGAATTGGGCTTAGGGGTAAGGTTCGCTTCCAGAGCAGCCTGAAGATCCTTTTTATCTTTTTTAGAAATAGTGTCACTCTCAATTTTTACTTCAGCACCGGTATACAGCATCTGGCCTTCTTTCAAAAACCTGGTATTGCTGCAGGAAACTACTGCCGAAGCTAATCCGGAAATCAACAGATATTTACAGTATGTTGGAAATGTATTACTCATTATTTAAATTCTACCACTTGATTGTTTTGATTCTTTTTAGGCTTTTTCTCTTTGGATTTCTGGAAAATCTCACGGAATTTGTCGTAATCTAACGTGATGATAAATCCAACTCCTGTTTCTATAATCTGCCCCTGAAGAGCTACCTGATATTCATCTTTACGATAAGCTCGCAGCATATATCTTCCATCTTTGGAAAGACTGTAATCCACAGAAACATTTCCTGCAATATTGGTCATGTTTTCATTCTGACGAGCTTGTCCTTCTAACCCAAAATTACTTCCTACCGTTACTTTCAGCCTGTCATTCAATAATTTTTTACTGATGTCTACATTCAGATCGGTTCTGGTATTTTTTTGTCCTGTGGAATAATCTTCTGAAGAATCAAGACCGAAATTAAGATCTACCCCCTTGATCAGTCCGGAAGCCAGGTTATTTAACTGTTGAGAAAGAATTTTACTCACACTTTGTCTTGCCATCGTTTCCGCAGACATTCCGGCACCGCTTTCAAAAGGGTTTTCTCCAATGAAACGATTCAGAAGAAGCAGTGCAAATACCTGCTTATTCAATTCAGACTCTTGAGTTCTAAGCTGAGCCAGTTTCTGATCAATGACATCTTTAACATTGGAGGATACCGCATTGTTTTTCTCTTCTGTAGTAATATCGAAAGTCAGTTGTGGCTTTAGTAATTCACCTTTCATTTTTAACAGCGTATTGAAAGGGATTCTTTGTTTATACTGATTCATAGTAGATGCAGTTTCATTACTAATCTGCTGTTCTACAAGATCAATTGGAGCCGCTTCAGTTTTATATACTGCCGTAATATCCATTATAGCTGTAGTTGGTTCTCCGGTCCAGGTAATGGTACTTCCTTTCTGGATATCAAACTTACGCTTCAGGAAACTTACGGAAAGATCATAGCTTCCTTTATTCACTTCATACACTCCAACCAATGTGGTTTTTCCTGAAGGATCTATTCCTCCCGTTAATTCTGCTTCTCCCTGTAACTGCACGAAATCTCCGTTTGCTTTATCAATAACGATAGATAATTTCGCCTCTTTACTTACTTCAATATTGACGCTTACGTCCATTCCTTTGATACGGCTCTGGGCGTTAAGAGAGTCTGTCTTGATGGTTTTGTTTAAAACCACCTGATCCTGATCGACAAATTCTACAATTCCGTCTCTTTCCTGTAAAGAAGGATTAGATTGAGGAAGAACAAAAGTGAAATCGGTATTGTCTGCAACACTTAATCTCCCGTCTACTTTTGGAAGATCCAGATTGCCGCGGATATGAAGACCGGCATCAATAGCCAGAACTCCATACATCATTGCATCATTTGATTTTTGTGAGTTGACTACCTTGAAATCTTTGGCATTTACGTTCAGATTGAAGGCGAAATCTCTATAGGTTTGGGTAAGAACCTGTCCGTCCACAACCAGAGCATTTCCATCTTTATCTTTGATTTTAAATTTATCGAATTCAATACCACGGCTGGTAAAATTAATCTCATCATTCAGTTTTCTGAAATCACTTCCTGTTTTTGCAATTTCTAATCCAGCATCATTGAATTTAACTTTTCCAATAATATTAGGCTGACTTGTGGTTCCAGTGATTTTCAAATTTCCTGAAAGATATCCTTCTGTATTGGTAATTGCATTCATAGAGAATCCTTGAATACTCTTCATCTGAAGCTGATTGATCGCCATATTCAGATCAAATGAACTGGAAGCCGTATTATAATCTCCCAGAATTTTTACATCATTATTGTTACCTGAAAGGGCAATGTCAGCATTTAAAATTTTCGGTGAAGAATTATTTACTTTTACGGCAAGATTTCCTACAGGATTTCCATAGACAATAAGATTAGAAACATTTAAATCAGAGGTGAAAGTCATATCTTTCATCACATCCCGAAGCTGGGCTGTTCCGTTGATGGTTCCTCTGGCCAGAACTGTATCTTTTTTGATGAGTTCCGTAATGGTTTCAATTTTAAAATCTTTCAGAACGATGTTCAAAGGGCTACTTGGGATTTCGTTTTCCGATTGAAGGGAAATTTCGCTTCCGCCATTACTTAATCTGAAATTATCTGCTAAAATTCCTTTTTTACTGATCTGAATTTTATTGTTTTCAGCCACATTCCAATCCGCATAATTTAGTTTTAAACCATTTGGATTCAGGGAAACTTCTGTAATGTCATTCAATGATTTTGCATTTCCGGCAATCAGGAATTGGGTAACATCTTTATCATCTTTGGTGGTAATATTGTAGTTGATTGTATTATCAGCAACATCACCATCGATATTGATTTTTTTCAATGAAAAGCTTGAACTTTTTAAAGCCGCAACATTCAGATTGTATTGTAGCGCCTGATTTTCATTGGTCACTTTTAAAGTCCCTTTTTCAATCGTATTTTCACCATACAGCAATTGAGGAATCTGGCCGTCAATTTCTATTTTTTGAGAATCGGCATCATAGTTTCCTGCCAGATTAATGGTTTCGAAACTTTTCAGATCCGGAACAAATTTTCTGATCAGATCATCATTTTTAATCTTAGCATTAAAGGCAAAATGCTGCCCCGGATCAATTTTTTGCGTTTTATCCGGTTTCTGGAACTGATAATACTGATTGATAGTTTGTGTTAAAGCACCAAAAATCTGCGTCAGTTTATATTTTCCTTTCAGTTCAGCATCAGCAATTTGAGAATTGAAAATAATTTGTGTAGAATCTGTTGTGGAAGATGCTTTCAGGTTGACTTCCTGTACCGGATACACTTCTTTGGTATCTGAAAAAGCAAAGTCTTTAAGGTTTAAATATCCGTTCAGGTTATTCGGATCGAGGCTGGTAAAATCGCCATCTATCTTTCCGGCCAGAATCATCGGTTTTTCATAGAAACCAAGCTTGTTGACAGCCAGTTTGATCACTTCACCATTGACTTTCACCGTTGGATTTTTTTCATCATACATCCCTGAAGCGGTTAACAGTAAACTGGCGTTCGGATCTTTTGAATTTAAAATAACATCATAAGCTCCTTTGTTGATCTTACCGGTTAAGTCCATATTCTGATATCGATAGCCTTTATACACGGCAGATGCAATATGTCCTTTTAAGTTGGCCTTGGCATTTTTGAAATCAAAACTTTCTCCTTTTGCAGAAATCTGTGTGGTGATAGGACCTATATCTTTATTTTGGATGATTTTTCCAACCTGTATTCCCTGAAGGTTGGCTTTTACATCATAGAGTTCGTGGTTTTTTCTACGCATATCCACATTGGCAACAATGGCAGCATTTCCAAGGGTAGAGTAGAGGTTAAGGTCTGTGTCGACCATTTTTGTAGTTCCTTTTGCATTTCCTTTAATACTGAAGTTAGAAGGAAGGGAGATATTTGAAGGAATGGTATTCTTTGGAACTAAATTGAAAATTGTTTTAGCGTTGGAAGAAAATTCTCCAACCCTTAGATCGTAATACAACTGATCGGGATTCATTGCATTTTTAACTCTTCCGGATGCATTCACTCTCAATTGATCCAGCCCTGTAACTTTTAGATCTTGGATTAAAAGATCATTTACACTTCCTTTTACATTGGCATTAACATTCAGGATGGCGTTTGGATATTTATTGAATGGGACAGTATTTTTTAAAGTAGGGACAAGATTTAAAATATCCGCAAATCCGATTTTTGAATCTTTGATATTGGCAGAAATTTTTACTGCTCCTAAATTTGAAGTCAGCTGATCGATGGAATTATAATTTAAAATAACCTCATCACGTAATAATGTCTTTGGCGTTTGCAGGTACAGATCTTTCAGGTATGCTTCTTTTTCTGCGTACACAAAATCCGTATTGAATTTTTGAATATCCAGCCCTCTTGCTTCTTGAATTTCCGCAGCGTTCACTGTTCCTGCGAAAGTATTGTTCTCCATTTTAAAACTTCTCACCTCAACATTCATTTTAGAGAAATTCAGGTGATTAAAGTCTATTCCTTGCTTCGTAGGGGCAATTGCTGTATTATTATAGGCTACTTTTACATCATTTAAAACCAGCTTTCCTAACAAAAGATTCATCGCTTTATCCTGTTCGGAAACTTTTGAAACTTCTGGTTCTTTTTTATTTTTTGGATTGGCATTTTGAGCTGGAAGGTAGAGGTTGGCATTGATGTCAGCTCCGGAAAGGAATACATTGGAAACATTAAAGGCATTCTTTTCAAGATCCAATTTATTGACCTTTGTACTTAATTCTTTAAATAAAACTTTAGCATAGGTCCTGGTGTTTTCGTCACCATAGTCAATGTTAAAGTTGGTAAGTTTGATGCCTCTTAAGCCAATATTCATCGGCTTTTTATCATTGAGTGAATCTACTTTTTTTTCAACCTTCTTGGTAACTTCTTCTACAATGCCTTGTTTCAGTTTTAATTTTAATCCATCAAGATTAATATCATTAACCGCGTAAGTATTTTTACTAAGATCGAATTTTTTTACCCTGGTGTCAAAAGATTTAAAATAAAGATTAATGTCATTTTTTGACTGTTGATCATTAAAGGTAACACCGATATCTTTTAAATTAATTTTATCAAGAGAAATAATGAAGGGTTTGGAAGGACTTTCTTCCTTGTCAGTGGTTGCAAAAGCGTCAATAATATAATCAAAATTGAATTTACCATCAGGCTTTCTTACCACATTGGCTCGGGCACCTTCCATATCTACAGAGGTGATGTCAGCTGTAGAGTTGATAAGTTTTAGCATGTGTAAGCCAACATCCAGTTTTTTTACAGCTAAAAGGGTGTCTACATCCTGTCCTTTGAGGTAGAGGTTTTCCATCACAAGGCTGTTGGGGAAACCGATATAGACTCTTTCCAGGCTTACTTTGGTGTTGATTTTTTTCTCCAGGTAAACAATCAATCTGTCTTTGATGAAGTTTTGAACGGCTGGAAGTCTTAAGCTTAAGATCAGCAGGGTAAGCAAAACCAATATTGAAATAAAGATTATTGCAATACGCCTTAAGAGTTTGGTAATGTTGATTTTCAGTTTCAAAAGTGAGAAGGTTTCTAACAAAGATAATAATACTATTTTATTCGGTCTTTGTTGTGGTATCCCTTATCAATGCAAAAATCCTGCCTTGGCTGCCTTATTATGGAATTTTTAGTTGTGTAGTTGTCAAGTGAATAGTTGAGTAAGACGAGCCAAGGTGCGGATTTTGTTTTTTAAAAAGCCCCCTTTAAATCATTTTTTGAAATGTTGAAAAGGTTAGTTAGCAAAAATGAAAATTCAAATGTTAGTGTAGTTGCAAAGGGGGCTTGGCATGGTTTGTATTAATCAGATAATAAATCTTCTAGTTATTTCCGTTTTCCCATTTCACTTCCTCTCCCTGTGGAGCGGCACCACCTTGAGCTTGTGTAATAGGAGCAGTTTCCTGGTTAATGTGATAGATATAGGCTGCAATTTTTTCTGCGTCTCTTCCGGTAATGGTTCCTTCTTTAATGAAAGGTCTCATGGTAGGATTATTTGGAGAACCGTTTTCAAGCATCCAGAAAACATTTTTAAATAAACTTTTTTCTTTAATGTTGATCCAGTGTGTATCAGTAAGATTAGGACCAATACCGCCTTTTCCTCCGTCTCCGTGGCAGGTTACACAGTTGGTTTTAAATAATTCCTGACCTTCTGCAATATTATCTGCACTGTATTTTGCGGATTCCAGATTAATCTGTGGAGCACTTTTTTCATACTCTTCAATAGATGCCAGCATTAGTTTAGATTCTTTTGTGTATTCTGCTTCCGGGTGGGCATAATCTGTGAAAGAGAAGGCTACCAGATAAACAGCGCAGAAAATACATCCGAACCAAAACAAGCCTATCCACCATTTGGGAAGAGAATTGTCAAGTTCTGTAATTCCATCGAAACCGTGGTCAATCAGGATATCTTTTTCTTCAGTAGCAGACTGCTTCTTGAAGGCAGAGTTCCAAAGTTTCTGATAATAAGGAACATTTTTTTCTTCCAGATACTGCTTTTTTCTTCCTCAGAAAGTCTGCTGAAACTTTCGTTTTCAATCATGTCTCCAATGGAGTTCATAATCATAAGAAGAATAATCGCAATCAATATCAATGCCCAGAAAAATGGAGAAGAAAAATATCCTGAATCACTGGCGAACATTTCAAAGGCCATGATCGTTAAGCCTATCGTTGTTGCGATATATATTGAAATTGGGGTTCTCGTTTTCATTACATCAATTTTTAATGATTACTCTACACTTGCGGTTTGGATCTGTGTGGTCTTAATGTCGGTTCCTAATCTTTGCAGATAGGCGATCATTGCTACGATTTCTCTTTGTTCAAGCGGTATATAAGAAGCTCCTTTTGCTGTTTTTTCTTTTACCATCTGATCTTTTACGTCAGTAGCTTCAGAGTAAATTCTCTGTACAATAGCCTTTGATTGGTTGTCTGCCCATTGGTTGGCAGAATCGATCTGAGCTTTTGTATAAGGAACATCGAATGAATTTTTCATTAACCTCATTTTATCCACCATTTGAGTACGGTCCAGTTTATTGGTAATTAACCAAGGGAAACGTGGCATGATAGAACCGGCAGAGGTAATTCTTGGGTTATACATGTGCTTGAAGTGCCATGAATCAGGGTTTCTGCCTCCTTCTCTGTGAAGATCCGGTCCTGTTCTCTTAGAGCCCCAAAGAAAGGGTCTGTCATAAATGAATTCCCCAGCTTTTGAGTACTGGCCGTTCTTTCCTTCAAATCTTACTACTTCATCACGGAAAGGACGGATCATCTGAGAGTGGCAGGAGTTACATCCTTCACGGATATACAAATCTCTTCCTTCCAGCTCCAACGGGGTGTAAGGTTTCACTGCGGTGATCGTAGGAACACTTTGCTTCAGTGATAGCGTCGGAACAATTTCTACAAGTCCACCTATCGCGATGGTAATGAAAGCCAGGATAGAAAGCAGGGTAGGTGTTCTTTCTAACCAAAGGTGTACGCCTTCACCCTCTTTTCTTGTTCCTCCGATATTGGCTAATGCAGGGGCTTCCGCAGGAACATTTTTCTGGAATGAACCGGCTTTGATGGTTTTGATCACATTCACTACCATTAAAATCGCTCCTGATAGATATAAGATACCTCCTAAGAATCTCATTTTAAAGTAAGGAATGATCGCAGTAACTGTATCTAACCAGTTTTTCCACAATAAAGTTCCGTCCGGGTTGAACTGCTTCCACATTAATCCCTGTGTGAACCCTGAAATATACATGGGTACTGCATAGAAAATGATTCCTAATGTTCCTAACCAGAAATGCCAGTTAGCTAATTTTACAGACCAAAGTTTAGTTCTCCACATGATTGGAATCAGGTAATATACCACACCGAATGCCATAAAACCATTCCATCCAAGAGCTCCCAGGTGTACGTGACCGATAACCCAGTCAGTATAGTGTCCAATTTTATTTAAAGATTTGGTTGCCAATAAAGGTCCTTCGAAAGTGGCCATCCCATAACAGGTAACTGCTACCACGAAGAATTTAAGGATTGGGTTTTCTCTTACTTTATCCCAGGCTCCTCTTAAGGTAAGAAGACCATTCAGCATTCCTCCCCAAGATGGTGCAATAAGCATGATAGAGAAACCGGTTCCTACAGCCTGTGCCCATGCTGGTAATGCTGTATACTGAAGGTGGTGAGGCCCAGCCCAAAGGTATACAAAGATCAGCGACCAGAAGTGAATAATGGATAATTTGTATGAGAATACCGGTCGCTGAGCTGCTTTTGGCATAAAATAATACATAAGACCTAGTACAGGGGTCGTTAATACGAATGCTACCGCATTGTGACCGTACCACCATTGTACTAATGCATCTTTTACACCTGCATATACTGAATAAGATTTCCAGCTTGTGAAAGATAACGGAACTTCAAGGTTATTGAAGATGTGAAGCATTGCTACGGCAATCCATGTGGCCAGATAGAACCAGATGGCTACATACAAATGTCTCACTCTTCTTTTTGCGATCGTTCCGAACATATTGATACCGAATACGATCCATGAGAAGGCAATTAATATATCAATAGGCCATTCATGTTCAGCATATTCTTTAGAAGTGTTGATTCCCATTAAGAAGGTAATCACTACGGTAACAATCATAAACTGCCATGACCAGAAGTGAATCCATGAAAGGGTATCACTATACATTCTTGTTTTCAGCAATCGCTGCATACTATAGTAAGCACCACAGAAGAAGGAATTACAAACGAAAGCAAAAATAACGGCACTCGTGTGAAGCATTCTGATTCTTCCGAAGCCCATGGCTCCCTGAGTATTAATTAATCCCTGAATATTGCCCGAAGCTAAACTTTTAATCGTTGTATCATCCGTACCGAATAAAAATTCAGGTAACTCAGGATAAAAAAGCATCAATGCGGCAGTAAGCCCAAGCAGAAATCCGACGAGTCCAAATGCAACTGTTGCATAGAGGAATGCCCTGACAATATTATTGTCATAATTAAATTTTTGCGTCTCCATAAATTCCAATAGTGTTTACCGAAGTGATATTTACTCTGAAAAAGGTGTTATTTTTTTCCGTTTTCTATGTTAAAAGTAAATATCATGTAACGTGTATAATGTTTTGCCAAAGGTATTTATTAACTTTGTTGGAGGCTAATAGTTAAACTTCTAAAATATACCGAAAACTACTAAAACAGAAATGATGAAAATATGTGGACAAAATATCAGGAAAATCCGTAGGAGTAAAGATCTTACACAGGAATATATGGCTTTCGAAATGGGGATTTCCCAAAAAGCATATTCAGATATTGAAAATTCTAAAGTGAAGATCAACCTGGAAATCCTGACTAAAATCTCAGATATTTTAGAAATCAAGCCTTCTGATATTTGCAGTATTTCTCATAAATGCGGAACTGACGATGGGTATGAAGATAAATACGAGAGTCTTCTGGAGTATATGAAAAAGAATAATATTCCGATTCCTGATGAATATCTCGATAATAGAAAATAATTAAAATATCCTGACAATAGGATTTTAAATAATTACCAATTAATCAGTTTTTACACAATGGTAGAGACTGATTTTTTTATAATTATTCTCAGAGCTCCTTGAAACAGAAAGGATGATATACTTGTATTTCTTATTTTAGCTTACCTGATTTCTCAATTTACCCCATGGAATGTGAATTCCTCTGAAAAGTTTTTATATATTTAGCGACCGAATAATTCATTCAATGAGCAACGAAAAAAATACAGGACAAAACGAGACTTTAGTTAGAGGATTAACAAATCGACATATACAATTAATTGCCCTTGGAGGTGCCATAGGAACAGGATTATTTCTGGGAATCGGGCCGGCAGCAGTATTGGCGGGACCCTCAGTAATTTTAGGGTATGCCTTAGCCGGAATTATTGCCTTCTTTATCATGCGTCAGCTTGGTGAAATGGTCGTTCAGGAGCCGGTGTCGGGAAGTTTTAGCCACTTCGCGTATAAATATTGGGGAAATTTTCCAGGTTTTGCTTCAGGGTGGAACTATTGGATTCTTTATATTCTCGTAAGTATGGCTGAACTTACGGCAATTGGCCATTATATCCATTTTTGGTGGCCGGAAATACCGCTTTGGGTATCCAGCTTATTCTTTTTCGTAGTCATCACTGCGCTTAACCTTGCTTCTGTAAAGGTATATGGGGAAACAGAATTTTGGTTTTCTATTATCAAAGTGATTGCGATTATTGCAATGATTGTTTTCGGTGTTTATCTGTTGATCAGCGGAACTGGAGGCGAAAAAGCTACAGTTGCGAACTTATGGAATGACGGGGGATTCTTCCCAAAGGGGCTATTCAATAAAAGTGAAACCGGATTCTCCGGATTATTTGCTGCAATGGCCATGATTATGTTCTCTTTTGGAGGGTTGGAATTAATTGGAATTACTGCTGCTGAAGCTAAAAACCCTGAGAAAACCATTCCACAGGCAACCAATCAGGTGATCTACAGAATTTTAATTTTCTATGTAGGAGCTTTAGTGATCTTGTTCTCATTAAGTCCATGGAGAGAAATTACAGAAGGTTCAAGTCCGTTTGTAATGGTATTCCAGAACCTAAATGGATTAGAATTCAGCCTTTTCGGTAAGGTTATTCAATTCAATACCTTGATTGCGAATGTTCTGAATCTTATTGTTTTAACAGCTGCTCTGTCAGTATATAATAGTAGTGTTTATAGTAACAGCCGTATGCTTTTTGGATTGGCTCAACAAGGGAATGCACCTAAGTTTTTGAAGAAATTGAACAAAAATTCAGTTCCTATCAATGCTATCCTTGTCTCTTCATGTTTTGCAGGAATCTGTATTATCATTAATAAACTGGTACCGGAAAAAGCATTTCAGTATCTGATGGCTCTGGTAGTATCTACATTGATTATTAACTGGCTGATGATCTGCTACACCCATTTGAAATTTAAAAAATCCATTACTAAAGAAGGAATTCAATCGAAATTTCCATCTATATTTTATCCGATTTCCAATTACATCTGTATTGTATTTTTAGTGCTGATTTTAGGATTGATGAGCATTACAGGAATGGAAATTCAGGTAATTCTGATACCGGTCTGGATAGGGTTTTTATTTGTCATGTATAAATTATATAAACCGAATTAATCGGTTGTAAATACAATAAAGAATATGGTTTTTGGAAACTTTTTAGCGGTACAAAAGCCATATTTTATTTTTAAAAAGTATCTCTTGATGAAACATCTATTTTGTTTTCTGCTCATATGTTTGTTTTCAGCTTCGGCTATTGCTCAGAAGCCGAACTTTACTGTTTATATTGAAACTTCCGATATCGGAAATTTTTGGACAGCCTATGATGAGGTTCAGAAGATCAGTAACACAGAACAAAAGATATCCACATTTCAAAAGCTATATGTGTATAAAGCAACTCCTGGGTTAAAAGATTTTGTTCAATCAAGGAACTTTACCTCTGAACAATGGATTGAATCTTTTGAATCAAAGCCGAAATTCTGGAAATCTATCAGAAATAAAACAGAGGAAATTCAAAAAGATTTTAAAAATATAGAAACCCTTTATCAAAATTTTAGTCAGTTATATACCGATTTTTCACCGCCTAAGATTTATTTTACGATGGGAAATCTTAAAGGTGGTGGCACTGTAATCAATGGAAATCTTATCATAGGTTCTGAGCTGGCTGCTTCAGATAAAACAGTGGACTACTCTGAGTTGTCCAAAAACTATCAGGACAGGATGAAGATCAATTCAGGGATTATTTTTCTTACTGCCCATGAACTGGTTCATACTCAACAAAATTTAAGAGGGACAAAAACTAATTTATTAGGCCTTTGCTTGAAAGAGGGATCTGCAGATTTTATAGCAGAGCTATTAACCGGGAAAAAAGTTGAAGCTCCTTATATAGATTACGGAATGAAGCATCAGGACTTTCTGTGGAATGATTTCCAAAAAGAGATGAAAGGTGATAATTTTCAAAACTGGTTATCCAATACCGCTGTCATCAAAGATAGACCTGCGGATCTGGGATATTTTATGGGATATATCATCACCAAAAGATTTTATGAAAGATCTGGAAATAAAAAATTGGCGATCAATACTATCATAAACCTGGATTTCAGTAATACAACTGAAACAGAGCAATTTTTAGATAAATCAGGATATAAAACTGAAATAAAGTAAAATATCAAACATCTATAATACTTGTATGAATAGTCTCATAGAATAGAGTCTATGTCTTCCTAATCATATCGTAATTTTCAACATGTTTTTTTCAAACTTTTCAACTAAATACTATTGACTAGATTTTATCATTGATATATAATATAGGCTGCCCAATGATTTGCAGAACGTTAAGTAGCTTAGTCTATTATTTTTCCGTAAATTAGTAATAGGGTATTATTCAATTTCAGGTGAAAATTGTTATCTGATTTTAAATTCCGGCGGACAAGCCGAACACCGCATCACAAAGTAGGCACACTTAAAAAAACACTCCTATGGCTAATCTATTTCAAACACTCACCAATACAGTTAAACATTGGTATATTCCATTGATCTTTGGAATTCTCTTTCTGATCTGCGGTTTCTATGTATTTAGTGTACCGTTAGCAACATATGTAACATTGTCTATCTTTTTTAGTGTTTCATTCCTATTCTCGGGGATTACGGAAATCTTTTTTTCCATACAAAACAGTAAATCTCTTCAGGGCTGGGGCTGGTTCCTTGTAAGTGGGCTGCTTACCACGGCAATTGGAATTTATCTGATTGCTTATCCACAAATTTCAATGTCTATTCTTCCTTTTGTGGTAGGATTCACCCTATTGTTTCGTTCTTTTCAGCTGCTAGGTTTTGCTTTTGATCTGAAAAGCATGAAAATAATGAGCTGGGGAAATGTAGCGTTAGCAAGTGTAGGAGGTATTATTTTTTCTCTGCTATTAATATTTAATCCCGTATTTACAGGGATTTCATTGGTGACATTAACTGGAGTTTCTTTTATTTTTATGGGAATAGCTTCTATTATGTTGGCTTTAGATCTTAGAAAAGTTAAAAAGATTCCCGGAAAAGTAAGCCAAGAGCTTAGAGATAAAATCAGATCTATACAGGAAGAAATAG
The DNA here is from genome assembly GCF_021278965.1 of Chryseobacterium capnotolerans. Classification (NCBI taxonomy): domain Bacteria; kingdom Pseudomonadati; phylum Bacteroidota; class Flavobacteriia; order Flavobacteriales; family Weeksellaceae; genus Chryseobacterium; species Chryseobacterium capnotolerans. The sequence continues at coordinate 400,205 of NZ_CP065589.1, forward strand.
ATGATCTCAAAAAATAATTGATTAGTAAATAATGATAAAGATCTCCATTGGAGGTCTTTTTTTTATTTTAATTAAACAAAATGCGATTTTGAATTAAACAGCTTTTAAGGTTCAAATCCTTGACAAGGCTGCCAAACTCATCCCAATAGATTTTCATTCTCCTTAAAATATATTCTCAAAACAATTTTCAAGTATTTTTAATTCTTATTCTCGGGCTTTTCTTTCAATTGTTTTTGTTTAAATTAGCCCTGGACTAACGTAGTTGATGTTCTGATAAGAGTAAGAATGAACTACTTCTAAATGCCCATAGAAATATGAAAAAAATAACACTAATAACCTGTATAACTATATCCACTATAGTATTTTCTCAAAAAAACTCAAATAAAGGAGAAACCAAACTGGTCAACAAATATGAGTCAAAGCAATCACAGGATTTCTCCGTTCCTCCACCGCCTGTTAATCCTTTTCCTGCTCAGTTTCCTGATGGAAATAAAGCATTTGTCAAAAAGATTGAGCAAAATCTAAATAAGGCTGCTTTAGCCTCCTTGTCAGGAACTCTTACCACAGAATTGATTGTAAAAGTAGATGATGAAGGTAATATAATCAATATTTCCACTTATGGGAAAAATGAGATATTTAATAATGAAGTTAAAACGGCAGCTACAAAATCTACAGAGAAAATAAAATGGGTAATAGGAAAGAATAACAAAGGAGAGAAAGTAGTAGATATTGTGAGAATTCCGTTTCGTTATAAAAGTAGTAAATAGACCATATTCTGATTTGGAAAATAATAGTGTTATGGTTTAATCAACAATTAAAATAAAACAAGTAAGTTTTTCGGCAAAAAAATAATTAATTATGGAAGGTGAGGTGAATTTAAATAATATTTTGAAAAATTTAAATCCTGTATTGAATGAAGGAAAGTACGTTTATTGTACGGTGGATCACATTGATGATATTCTTTTTTCTAAAGTCCTGTTTCTGTTTAAGGAAACCGAAAGTATAACAGTTGTAGTAAAAAAGAAGATGCAGAAGAACTGAATTTAAGTTTTAGCTATGTGGCTTCATGGATTACTTTAGAGATTCATTCCTCTTTATCTGCAGTTGGGTTAACGGCAAAATTTTCACAGGCTTTGAGCGATGCAGGGATTAGTTGCAATGTAGTGGCTGCCTATTTTCATGATCATATTTTTGTTGATGAAAAAGATACCACACAGGCTATTAAAGTATTGAATGCACTTAAAAGGATGGGATGACATAAATCTTTAACATAAATAGGTTATGAAAAATAAGGATATAAGTATTTTGCATATCAGGAAGCTTATCAATATTTTGTCTGATGAATTAGAAAAATTAGAACATAAGAATGTTGCAGTATTAGAAAATGATTTGTATTGGAATATTCTTGATGAAGAACTTTATAACCCTTGCCATGAACCTGCAAATCTCACAATAGGAAGCATTACAGAAGACTGGGAATTCTTACAAAAAGTTCGAGATGGAGGACGTGAGATGATTGATTATGACTTGTATAAACTAGCTTCAATTTTAAGATTTTTAGGTAAAAAAAATATAATTAGTGAGAAGCAGAGTAATATTTAAATAATATGGTGTTTATAACATTATTAATAGGTTTAGTACTTATCTATTTTAAACTAAGCTCTAAAGAAAATGTCTTTAACGTGAAAAGAGATGATGATTCTATGTATGATAAAATGCTTTATTATAGAGGATGGGTTATTGCTGTTTTATTAATTGTGATCTCTTTGGCAACCCCTTTTTAAAATATTATAGATTGTATTAAATAAAAAATATTAATCATCATCATTATTTTTTATGAATAAATAATAAAATCCTATTAGGAAACAAGCCGGGTATATTTCTTATGGTTTTCCGTATTTTTTTTCTTGAATCTCGATATAGCTTTGTGAAAATTAAAATCTGAAAACATGAAAAAATTAATTGCGTTGCTTGTATTGCTGTCAATATTTGTCATTTATTCTTGTGGAGGAAGTGATGGGGAATCGGAATATTGTAAATATAACGGTCATACACTTTATACGGGTGAGAAAGGCGGATGCTATTATCTATCTTCGGGTGGAAATAAAGAATATGTTGATAAAAGTTATTGTAGAGGGTGTAACTAAGAAAATTGAAAGATAAAAAACAGGTATTTTAGTATCTGTTTTTTTATGAATCATTATAAAAACAAAAACCACCCTTAAAAAGAGTGGTTTGTAGACTCACAGGGATTCGAACCCCAGATGACTGAACCAAAATCAGTAGTGTTACCGCTACACCATGAGTCTGTTTGTTTTAGTGGTGCAAATTTACAGCTTTTTTCTTTAGATGCAAGAACTTTTTGAATTTTTTTTTAAATTTACTGTAGATTTTATTTACTGAAAACATGCTGATAGATTTCAATAATCTCAATATTAATCAATTATCCTTTAAATCGGAATTTGAAAAAAAAGTTGAAAATTTTATAGAAGAATGGACTTCTGAAGGAGAAACTGTAAAAGTACAGACTTCCGGTTCTACAGGAGTACCTAAAATCTTTGGGATCGAAAAACAGAAAATGATTAATTCTGCGGTAATGACCTGCAATTTTTTAGGGCTGAAAGAAGGAGATACTGCATTATTATGCCTGCCGGTAGAATATATTTCCGGTAAAATGATGGTGGTACGCTCTATGCAAAGAAAACTCAGGTTAATAGTGAGCGAACCGTCGTTACGACCTGTTGAAAATCTGGAGCAGGAAGTCGATTTTTGTGCAATGACTCCACTTCAAGTAGAGAATTCATTGGACAAATTGCATTTAATCAGAAATTTGATTATTGGGGGTGCCGCTGTTTCTGAAAGTTTGAAAAGTAAGATTCTTCAGATGAATCTGAACCGTTCAAACCGAATCTTTGAAACCTATGGAATGTCTGAAACACTTTCTCATATCGGTTTGAAGCAACTCATGCCTGAACCGGAAGACTATTTCACCGTTTTTGAAAATGTCTCCATTTCCCTGGATGAAAGGGGTTGCCTGAGTATCTTTGCTCCTAATGTGAATGCTGAACTGCTGGTAACTAATGATTTAGTTGAGATTAAAAATGATAAACAATTTAAATTTCTGGGACGAATAGATAACGTAATTAATTCCGGTGGGGCAAAAATTTTTCCGGAAGCATTAGAGAAATTGGTTAAAAAAGAAATTCCTAATGAGGCTATCTTTGTAGGTTTACCCGATGAAAGTTTGGGCCAGAAATTGATTTTGGTCATTGAAGGAAGTCCATCAGATGAGGTTATTCAAAAAATTTCAGAAGTTGATTTTGATAAGAACTTCCACAAACCAAAAGAAATTATTTTTATCGATGAAATACCAAGAACCCCTAATGGGAAAGTGAGCAGAATGGAGCTATATAAACTTGTCAGTGAAAAAAATAAGAAGTAGGATTGCATAGTGCCAATTCTCAAAATTTAAAAACAATGAAAGAATTTTCAAAAGAACTCAGTTTCAAAACTTCTCGCAGCAGTGGAGCGGGAGGGCAGAATGTCAATAAAGTCGAGACTTCGGTAACTGTACTTTGGAAAGTTATGGCTTCTGAATTTTTCAATGATGATGAAAAAACATTGATTCAGGAAAAGCTTAAAAACAGAATCAATGCAGATGGATTTTTATTTCTAACAGTTTCAGAAAGCAGGACCCAGCTGATGAATAAAAATAAAGCGATCGAAAAAATAACGGAAATCGTAAATAAATCTTTGATTGTTCCTAAAAAAGAACTGCTACGAAACCTTCAAGAGCCCAAAAACAAAAGAGATTGGATAGCAAAAAGAAGCTTTCTGATAAAAAAGAAAACAGGAGATTTAAATTTTAGTTGTCTGCTCCCTGGAAAGCCTTATTTTTGGCGGAAATTTTTCAAAAATGATCAAAAAACTAATGCTATTGGGAGCTATTTCGACTTCTTTATTTTCTTTTGCCCAAAAAATTTCATTTGTCCCTTCCGTTGGATATGCGTGGAGAGTTGCTGAAACCCCTTCAGGATTTTCAAAACAGGAAAAAGATTACATCAAAGGATTAAAAAGCGGACTTCATTTTGATCTTTCGGCCTATTATCACATCAATAAGGTGGGAATTGGGTTAAAGTTTTCAAATTACAACGCATCAAGCAATGGAATGATAGCTGTGAATAATTCTCAAAGGGGGACTATCTTTGTACCTGTAAGTACAACAGATAATATTACTTTTATTGGGACTTCCATCATGTATTCCAATTATAATGATCCAACAAAACATAAATTGTTTGTTGATGGCTCACTAGGGATTATTTCCTATACCACAAAAACGGGTAATGTAAAAGGAACAGGATCTAGTCTGGGATTAGATGCCGGTTTTGGATATCAATACGCTTTGTCTAAAAATATTTTTATTGGACCTAAATTAAGTGTGACAGCAGGAACATTAACCAAAATGAAAATTAACGAAACAACAGTTGAGTTAGGAGATGCAAAAGAAGGGTTAACCAGAGTTTCTTTAAGTGGAGTTGCTACATTTCATTTTTAAGTTCTATCTTTGTTAGAATTAACAACAACATTATAATGACAGCAACCATCTTTTTATCGGCACAACGCAGAGGAACAGGATTGTTGCTGTCATTACTGTATTTACATACTGATTCTTTTCTGAAAAGTTCCAAGGACTTTATCAATTAAGCCCTGTCAGGATCCAAGACAGGGAAATTATTCCGGATTTTTATTTATTATTTTTTTGCGGTTTTCTATGGAAGGAGACAGGTTTATGTCTGAATTCTACATTGGATCGTTCTGGAATACTGCATTTCTAATCTTAAAAATTGAAAACATGTCCGATCATATTACGGTAACCACTGGAATTTATGATGCTATAAAAGATACACTCAGAAGAAAAAAAGTAAGCATCGAAGAAGAGAAAAGATTGGCTGATGAACTGAGAAAAGCCAAGCAGGTGCTAAGAAGAGATCTGCCAGAAGATATTGTAACAGTTAACAGAAAAGTGACTTTAAAAGATCACACCCTGGATTTTGAGCATGAATATATTTTTGTGCCTTCTACCAGAGAAAAGCTTAAGAAGAATAAACATTCCATTCTTTCAAATATAGCTTTGGCTGTAGTGGGGTATAAAGTTGGTGATATCATCGACTGGCCTTTCAGAGAAGGGGAAAGAAAAATTGAAATTGTAAAAGTGGAAGCCTGGGAAGGATAACACTTGTCATATAGGGTTGAATTTACGAAGAAGACGTGGTCCATTTTGGGCTGCGTTTTCTGTTTCTTGAGATAAAAATGTTGGAAAACGCTAAGGCGCAAGTTTTTTACCTGCGATAAAATTGTATACCATTGAAAAATTCCACGAGTACACGAATAATTTTAATTACATTGTCATTTATGTGCCTATTTGATAAAAGATTTTAAACCACATAGGCACATAGATTTTAGAGAAGATAAGGAGTTGTTGGATTTAATATAAAAAGCATTTATAAAAGAAATTCGTGCATTCGTGGCTAAAAATAAGTATTATTCTTGCTGAAGATCTTTTGATCTTCTTGCGCCTTAAAATATACATAATCCTGATAAGGCCTTTGCGCCTTCGCGTTTATCCAACAAAATATACCCTAGTATAAGTTTTAGCCTGATTATTTAACAAATGATAAAAAAACATCTTGATATGAGACTTTCTTCAAGTGCTTGGGCTGCATTCCGTTTTTAAGTTTTATCTTTGCAAAAATTAAAAAAATGAGCAAACCGATAACTGAATTCATAGAAAAGTATTACCTGCACTTCAACGCAGCTGCATTGGTGGATGCTTCTAAAGGATATGTTGCACATCTTAAAGATGGCGGAAAAATGATGATTACTTTAGCAGGAGCAATGTCTACTGCTGAATTAGGGAAGATTCTTGCTGAAATGATCCGTCAGGGTAAAGTAGACTTTATCTCTTGTACAGGAGCAAACCTTGAAGAAGATTTAATGAATCTTGTAGCACACTCTCACTATGAAAGAGTTCCTCATTACAGAGATTTAACTGCTCAGGATGAGTGGGATCTTTTGGAAAGAGGTCTGAACAGAGTTACCGATACTTGTATCCCTGAAGAAGAAGCTTTCAGAAGATTACAGAAGCACATCGTGGAAATCTGGAAAGATGCTGAAGCTAAAGGTGAAAGATATTTCCCACACGAATTCATGTATAAAATGATCCTTTCAGGAGTATTGGAGCAGTACTATGAAATTCCTAGAGAAAACTCTTGGATGATTGCTGCTGCAGAAGCAAATTTACCAATCGTAGTTCCGGGATGGGAAGATTCTACAATGGGTAACATCTTCGCTTCTTACTGTATCAAAGGAGAGCTTAAGGCTACTACAATGAAATCAGGTATCGAATACATGACTTACCTTGCAGATTGGTATACTAAAAACTCAGCAGGGAAAGGAGTTGGATTCTTCCAGATTGGTGGAGGTATTGCAGGAGATTTCCCTATCTGTGTAGTGCCAATGCTGTATCAGGATATGGAAATGCATGACATTCCATTCTGGTCTTACTTCTGCCAGATTTCTGATTCTACTACTTCTTACGGTTCTTATTCAGGAGCTGTTCCAAATGAGAAAATCACTTGGGGTAAATTAGATATCACTACACCGAAGTTTATCGTTGAAAGTGATGCAACAATCTGTGCACCATTAATGTTCTCTTATATTTTAGAGAATGCTTAAGAAATAAACTCTTTTACGAGATTACATAGGAGCGCTTCAATTTTTTGGAGCGCTTTTTTTATTTAAACCTCTGATGCTCTTTTTAGCTCTCGCAGATTTTGCAGATGACACAGATTCTCTTTAATGGGGTTATAAACTGTAAGACACAAATATTTTATCAGTAGCGTAAGAATTAAGGTCAGCAACGACCACGTAGATATTTTTGCCACGGATGCACGAATATATGAAGTGTAATATTCTATGTGCCTATGTGGTTTAAAAAAATTGAACCACATAGGTAATAAGTATCATTATTCGTGGCAATATTCAACATTATACAATTTTATCGAAGATAAAAATCTTGCGCCTTAAAGCATTATGCAGGTAAAAGAAACTTGCGTCTTAGCGATTTCCAACAAACTGAGATTAATATAAAATAAACTCAGCATTATCCGCTAAATCTGCGAGTCAATAGATTTATTCTAATCGAGATCTGTGAAAATTGATTGAAATAAAATCAATCCAAAGAATTAACCAGCACAAAATAGCGATACGCCAGAATTCCTTTTTCAACTTTTGTCAGCTTGTTTGGGTCCTTATTACTGAGCTTTGGAAGAACCTTTTTATTAATTACATTCAGTAAATGGAAAAATGATTTTTTCATATCTTTATCTTTTAATGAAACATCATTGATACTATAAGAGTTCAAAAATGATGCAAAAATTAAATATTCCCCCTCAAGATCTGAAAATATGGATGAAATTTTCAAACAACAGGTATATGAAGTAGCGAGGCTTATCCCCAAGGGAAGAGTTTCTACATATGGTGCTATAGCGAAAGCCGTAGGGTATCCTAATCACTCCCGCCATGTCGGAAAAGCGATGGGTGGCTGTCCTGAAGATGTTCCTGCACATCGTGTTATTTCAAGTTCAGGAACATTATCTGTTCCGGAGTTCCAGAAGAAATTGGAAGCTGAAGGGATTACTGTGGAAAACTTAAGAATAAAAGGGTTTAAAAAACTGTTCTGGGATCCTATGAATGAATTATAGCTATTCGTGAAATTTTTTCAATAAATATAAATTCGCGCATTCGTAGCAAAAAAGTAAGTGTTTTTGAAAACTTTGCGTTAAAATAATTCCCACAGATTACGCAGATCTCACAGATTTCTAAATAAAAAATATCACCCATACCATTGATATGAGTGATACAAATATTTTGCAGCCTAAAACTGTATTATTATTTCTTTGCTCTTGTTGAAGGAGGTTGAGGGCCTTTTAATTCTTCTTTAAGCCTTGCGTTTTCTTCTTTTAATAATGCAATATATCCCTGTAAGTTTTCAATAACAGCCCCTGGAATATTATCATAATTATTCTGGTTATTAATTAGTCCTGCAGAAGTAGATCTATCATTAAATACAGGATGATCATTATTCACAACTACTGGAGCTGTCTCTTCTTCATAAATATCTTCAACCGGTACTTCTAAGAAACGGGCAAGTTTATCCCATTCATCCTGAATGATTCTTACATCCCCACTTTCTTTTCTGCTATAGTTAGATACATCCGTAGCGATGTAATCAGCTACCTGTTGCTGAGTATATCCTTTTTGCTTTCTGATAAGACGTAATTTTTCTTTTTGCATGACCGACATTTTATACAAAAATGGCAAAAAAGCACAATGTATACAATAGAAAACTGAAAAAACAGCAGATGAATTTTCACTATTCAGAGAATATGAACCACAAAAGGCACAAAAGCTTTATGGTTACACAGTTTGGCTCATTCAGGAAAGTTTAAAATAATATTGTTTAAAAGTTCACATCAGTAGAAAATCAAAGATATTTAAAACTTAAGTGCTCTTCTCAACATCTAGCTTATCACTAAAATAAACTAAAGTGTTTAAAATCTTTTGTGACTTTTATGTCAAAAAATAGATGATAGGATGTTTTTATAATGATTTTAATGTTGGATGGACGCTAAGGCGCAAAGGCATTACTAAGATTATGTATATTTTAAGACGCAAGAAGATCAAAGATCTTCAGCAAGAATTATGCTGATACTTTTTAGCCAAGAATACACGAATTTTTTATTAAATCTTTCGCCACGTAGGTTATAGGTATAATAAAAAATTCGTGCATTCGTAGCAATATTCAGCGGTCTACAATTTTATCGTAGATAAAAATCTTGCGCCTTAAGAACATCATGTATGTAAAAGAATTTGCGCCTTAGCGTTTCCAACATTATAATACAAAAAAAGACTGTCTCATTCGAAACAGTCTTCAGTATATTATTTTTCAAGTTGCTTATAGCTCCTTTGTATAAAATCAGTAAGGTCTTTTCCTTTCAATAGATTTTGAGATAGCTTGGCAAGATCTAAAGCATGTTTAATTAAGCTTTTCTTTTCCTCAGTATTCTCAGTTTTCAAGATCTGATTAGACAGTTCACTGTTGGAATTTACCACTAAGTTGTACATTTCAGGGAAACCACCCATTCCAAACATACCGCCACCGCCGGTTGCCTGCATTTCTTTCATTCTCCTCATAAACTCAGGCTGAGTAATGGTAAATGGAGCATCACTGCTGTCAAGGTCTTCAAGCTGAACGGTGAATTTAGAATCCTGGATGGCTTCTTCTACGTTCTTTTTTAAAGACTCTTTTTCAGTTTCATTTAGTTTTGAAATAACTGGCTCATCTTTCTTGATAAGGTTGTTGATGTGATCAGCGTCTACTCTTGCAAATGAAATATTTTCCTTTGTAGTTTCAAGCTTCTGGATAACGTGAGAAATGATTGGAGAATCTAATAACAGAACTTCATATCCTTTATCTTTTGCAGATTGAATATAGCTGTGCTGCTCATCGGCATTGGTTGCATAAAGAATTACAAGCTTGTTGTCTTTATCCGTTTGTGTAGCGGTGATTTTATCAACCAATTCATTCCAAAGGAAGAATTTTCCGTCAGTTGTTGGGTATAAAGTGAATTTGTCGGCTTTTTCAGCAAATTTCTCTTCTGTAACAACTCCGTATTCGATGACTACTTTAATGTCATTCCATTTTTGTTCGTAATCTTCACGGTTTTCATTGATTAAAGAAGCCATTTTATCTGCTACTTTTTTCGTGATGTAAGAAGAGATTTTCTTTACAGCGCCATCAGCCTGAAGATAAGAACGGGATACATTCAACGGGATATCCGGAGAATCAATTACCCCTCTTAAAAGCATTAGGAAATCCGGAACGATACCTTTTACCTCATCGGTTACAAATACCTGATTTTGGTATAACTGGATCTTATCTTTATCAATATTTAAGTTGTTGCTTAGTTTAGGGAAGAATAAAACCCCCGTAAGATTGAAAGGATAGTCTACGTTCAGGTGAATGTGAAATAAAGGTTCTTCAAACTGCATTGGATACAGTTCGTGGTAGAACTTCATATAATCTTCATTAGTAAGATCACTTGGAGCGATGGTCCATGCCGGAGTAGGATTGTTGATAATGTTGTCTACTTCTTCAGTTTCAGCAACAGCATCTTCCGGAGCATCTTCCGGTAAAGGAAGCGTATGTGTTTTTGTTCCGAATTTAATAGGAACAGGCATGAATTTGTTATACTTTAATAACAGTTCACGAATTTTTGTTTCTTCTAAAAACTCTACAGAATCTTCAGCAATGTGAAGAATGATTTCAGTTCCTCTATCTGTCTTGTCAGTTGTTTCTTCAAGAGTAAACTCAGGGCTTCCGTCACAGATCCATCTTACAGCTGGTTCATCTTTGTAAGATTTTGTAAGAATTTCTACTTTTTCAGCTACCATGAAAGCAGAGTAGAATCCAAGACCGAAGTGTCCGATAATTCCAGAATCCTTTGCCGTATCTTTATATTTCTCTAAAAACTCTTCAGCTCCTGAGAATGCCACCTGGTTGATATATTTTTCAACCTCTTCACCGGTCATACCAATCCCTTGATCGATGATGTGTAATGTTTTTTGTTCTTTATCAATTTTAACTTCAAGCTTAGGATTTCCATATTCTACTTTTGCTTCACCAATACTTGTTAAATGTTTTAGCTTTAAAGTAGCATCCGTAGCGTTAGAAATCAGCTCTCTTAAGAATATTTCGTGGTCACTATAAAGAAACTTTTTAATAAGTGGGAAAATATTTTCCACCGATACATTAATATTTCCTTTCGTCATAATATTTTAGATTTTTTAATTTTCAAATCTTTCTCAAAAAAAATACCATCGGGCAGAAAGTGACAGAATGACATTTTTTCGATAGTTATAAACGGGAAGTTATGAGGATTTGTCAAAGAAATATCCTATTTTTAATCCTTAAAAATTTTTTAAAATGAAGTTGAAATGTACAATTTTTATTCTGTTCATCATGGCTTGCAGTCTCTATGGGCAGAAGAAACCTTTGGACCATTCTGTCTATGACAATTGGCAAAATATAGGTTCGAGAAAAATCTCAAATGATGGAAAATGGATTGCCTATTCTGTAGATGTTCAGGAAGGAAACCCTAACCTTTTTTTATATTCTGTTAAAAATAAAACATCGAAGACGTTTACCAGGGGGACAAAAGTAGATTTTACGAATGATTCCAGGTTTGCTGTTTTTCAGATCCGCCCATTGTATAAAGATATAAAAGCGGTAAAAGATAAAAAGCTAAAAAAAAATAAGCTTACAAAAGACAGTCTTGCTATTGTAGATGTTTTAAATGGGCAAACAGAAAAAATTCCTAATGTCAAAACGTTTAAAATTCCCGAAAAAGCTGGTTCTTACGTTGCTTATCTTCTGGAAGATACCAAAGATAAATCTGCAGATAAGGATGACAATGACGAAAATAAGGAGGAAGATAAAAATGTAAAACCATTGCAGTTGGTAGTACGAAATCTTCTGGATGGAAAAAGTACAACGTATGATAATGTAATCCGTTATGAGTTTAGTAAAAATGGGAAACAGCTTGCTTTTGTAACCAAGAAGCCGGACGAAAAAAAGGATAAAAAAGAAGGAAAAGATTCAACGGAAGATAAAGCTGCAGATAAAAAAGATACAGACAAATCTAAACCAAAGAAATATGCGCTTGAAACTGTACAGGTAGTAGATTTACAGAAAGGAACTGTTACTAAAATTTCTGAAATGGAAGGCGACTTTTCACAGTTATCTTTTGACGAAGATGGAAATCAATTGGCCTATGTGGGAACCTCTTCTGCTCAGAATGATCTGGTAAAGCTGTACAATTTGTATTACTTTAATTTTAAAGGAAATAAAAACGAAATCATAACCAATGAAAATCCCCAAATGAAAAAGAATTGGGTAGTTTCTGAAAACCGTTTGCCCCTGTTTAGTAAAAACGGAAAGCAACTGTATTTTGGGGTAGCTCCAAAACCTATTGCCAAAGACACTGCGATGATAGCAAACGATCATGCTGTGGTAGATATCTGGAATTACAGAGATGACTATTTACAAACCGTACAGCTAAAAGAATTGAAAAATGACCTGAAAAAATCTTATGCTGCAGTCATGCAAACAGAGAAACCAGATTTCTTTAGAAATATTGATGGTGAGGATTTAGATACTTTACGAGTGGTAAACGAAGGAAATGCTGATTTTGCATTGGGAGTTACCAGTTTGAATAACCGTATTCCTTCACAATGGGAAGGTTCCATAAAGAAAACATATTTTCTGATTGATAACAAGACAGGAAACAGAACTGAAATTATTAAAAATCTGGATGGTTCGGTTGCCGTATCTCCGCTTGGAAACTTTGTTGTGATTTTTGACAGAGAAAAAGGACACTGGCTGAGCTATAATGTTAAAACGAAACAAACACTTCCTCTTAGTAGTACATTGCCTGTTTCTTTTGTAGATGAAGAGTTTGATATGCCGGATTTTCCGTACTCTTATGGGATTGCATCCTGGACAGATAAGGATGAATCTGTAATTATCAGAGATCGTTATGATCTATGGGAATTTTTCCTGAATGGCTCGAAAAAACCAAGAAATATTACGAATGGATATGGACGAAAAAATAAAATAACCTTTGATACTTATGATTTAGATAAAGATATTAAAAGCTTAAACCGGAAGTCAGCCATTTATTTATCAGCATTCGATAATACTTCCAAAGCCAACGGAATTTTTAAAACCTCTATTCAGTCGAATGCGGATCCCGTAAAAATCCAAATGGAAGATGTTTGGGGATATAGAAGTCTTCAGAAAGCAAAAAATGCAGAAGAATATATTGTTGTAAAGGAGTCGTATACAACTTCACCCAATATTTTTACGACCTCAGATTTCTCAAAACAAGAAAAATTAAGCAATACCAATCCACAGCAAGAGCTTTATAATTGGGGGACAGATGAATTGGTCAACTGGACAACACCAAAAGGAAATACTTCTACAGGAGTTTTATTCAAGCCAGAAAATTTTGACCCGAATAAAAAGTACCCTATGATTGTCTATTTCTATGAAAAACTTTCAGATAATCTGAACCGTTATGTAGCTCCATCTCCAACCCCTTCAAGATTAAATATTTCTTATTTTGTAAGCAACGGATATTTGGTTTTCACTCCTGATATTTCTTATAAAGACGGCTTCCCTGGAGAATCTGCGATGGAATATATTAATTCCGGAGTTGAAAAACTAAAGCAGAACTCTTGGGTAGATGGTACTAAAATTGGAATTCAGGGACAAAGTTGGGGCGGTTATCAGGTAGCGTATCTGATTGCCCATACGGATATGTATGCAGCAGCCTGGACTGGTGCTCCTGTTGTGAATATGACTTCCGCTTATGGTGGAATTCGTTGGGGATCTGGTATGAACAGACAATTCCAGTATGAAAAATCGCAAAGTAGATTAGGAAAGAATTTATGGGAAGCGCCGGATCTATATATTAGAAATTCACCGCTTTTTGCCATTGATAAAGTAAAAACTCCGGTAGCCATTATGAGTAACGATCAGGATGGTGCAGTGCCATGGTATCAGGGAATTGAAATGTTTACCGCATTGCGCCGTCTCGGAAAACCTGCATGGCTTCTGAATTATAATGGTGATGATCACAATCTGATAAAACGCCAGAACAGGAAAGATATTCAAATTCGCGAACAGCAGTTTTTTGATTATTATCTCAAAGGGGCTAAGGCTCCGGTCTGGATGACCAAAGGAATTCCGGCCACCCAAAAAGGGAAAGATTGGGGATTTGAGTTAACGGATGATAAGCCTAACTAATAAAAAACTCGGCGGAGCCAAAGGCTCCGCCGAGTTTTTTATTTTAAATGTATCCCAGAAAAACTTAGCAAATCTTAAACTGACACAATGGCATTTTTTTTATGATGGGCCTATTGCGAGCTTTTATTATATTTACCGCCAATTTTAACAACAATATGGGAATCTTTGATTTTTTTAAGAAGAAAGACAACAGACAGGAAAATGTCAGTACTCCGGTTCAGCAGCAAGAGATGCCAGAGGAGAAAGTAGTAGAGCAGATCGTGGAAGAAGAAGTGGTAGAAACAATACCGGAAACAGTATTGGAAATGCCTGTACAGCCACAACCTGCGGAAGAGAAAAAGGTGAATGAATTATATGAAAAAATCAAGATTTATGGTGATTATATCGTGTATTCTATTGCACTTCAATTAAGAGGAGACTTTGCTCCTATCTCAGCATTTGAAAAAGAGAGTGGGGAAGTAGAAGGATTCGCTTATATGATTACAGATCCTACTTATGGGCTTTCACCTCAGGTAGTATTGAGTAATATGAAAGAAAAGTTTGAAAGTGAGTTGAAAGAAGGAAAAATCAAGTCATATGCTATTCTTTATCATTCTCAGTTTAATGATGATGGGAATCATGCATTAGCCGTTAATCCGGAAGATCTAAAAGCCATTACTCTTTCCTATCATTTTAATGATGGAGAAGAAGGAAATATTGCATTGCCTTACACTTTCGAGAATGAGAATGTTACTTTCAAAGGTTTTGCTGAGTTCTCTCATGAAGAAAATAATGAGATCATGAATAATCAGCTGGTAGATGGGAAGGATTATTTTCCAAACAGAGAGGAGATCAAAAGCCCTGAAGCTACCAATGAGGCTGGAATCATTATGAAGAAATCAAATGTTCATTCTCTTGCCAATATGTGGGGCGGAATTTTTGGCTTTCAAAATTTCCAGACTCAGCAAAAGTTTTCACAATATTTGATGGAAACGATGGCTTTATGCAGAGTAGATGAAATACCCGCAGAGGAAAAGGCTAAGCATACTGAATTTAAGGATGTAACATTCAGAACCATTATTTCTGATGATTTTAATACCATTTATCCTGAAGTAAAAACTGATTTCTCTCTTGATTTTGAGACCAAAGAAATTCGTGAATGGGAAAATGTGGATAACAATGAAGCTATTGTAGGCGGGGTGGCCAGAGATACTTTTGGACTTTGGTTCTTTCCTACAGATTATGTAGAAAACAAAAACCAATATCTGACGCAGAATAAACTGAATATTAATGTTAGCGGAATCATTTTCGTACTAGATCTTCATCAGAGCTTTGATTTACCGGATGGAACCAAAACAGATGAGGAATTTACAGCTTATAAGCCAAGCCAGGATCTTCCTGATTATGGATGCATCGACTTTATTGGTAAGGTACTTGACATTCAGGAGACTGAAGTATTGGAGGATGGCAGTGTGAAAGGATTTATCCTGAAATTAAGACTGATCACCAATGCGGAAGCAGAAGACTTCTTCACCGTTGATGCTTTTGTGAACAAAGAAAATATCAGATTTGAAAATCTTACAGTAGGAATGCAGGTTGCAGGTGCAATGCAGGTGCAGGGAAAAATTATAGGATAATAAATATCGGGATACAATAAAAAAACGGTCTGATTATATTCAGACCGTTTTTTATTTATTATTTGTTTTTCAACTCTTCTTTGATCTTGTTTTCCAATTCCTCGGCAAGTTCAGGATTGTCTTTTAAAACATCTTTTACAGCATCACGTCCCTGGCCTAATTTAGACTCTTCGTAGCTGAACCAAGAACCGCTTTTTTTCACAATTCCCATGTCAACTGCTGTATCAAGGATTTCTCCAACTTTAGAAACTCCTTCACCGTACATAATGTCGAATTCTGCTTGTTTGAAAGGTGGAGCTACTTTATTTTTCACAATCTTCACTTTCACTCGGCTTCCGATCGCTTCGTCACCTTGTTTAATTGGCGCACTTGCTTTTCTGATATCAATTCTTACAGAAGCGTAAAATTTAAGAGCATTACCACCGGTAGTTGTTTCAGGGTTTCCGAACATTACACCAATTTTTTCTCTTAATTGGTTGATGAAGATTACAGTACACTTCGTTCTTGAAATCGTAGCGGTTAATTTTCTTAATGCCTGAGACATTAATCTTGCGTGAAGACCCATTTTAGAATCTCCCATTTCACCTTCAATCTCCGCTTTTGGAGTAAGTGCTGCAACAGAGTCAATAACAACAATGTCAATAGCTCCTGAACGGATCAGGTTATCAGCAATTTCTAATGCCTGCTCACCATTGTCCGGCTGAGAAATGATAAGATTTTCCAAATCGATTCCTAATTTTGCAGCATAAGTTCTGTCGAAAGCATGCTCAGCATCAATAAATGCCGCAATACCACCTGCTTTTTGAGCTTCAGCAATAGCATGAAGGGTTAATGTTGTTTTACCTGAAGATTCAGGACCATATATTTCAATGATTCTTCCTTTTGGATATCCTCCTATACCTAATGCGATATCTAATCCTAAAGATCCGGAAGGAATAACCTCTACTGTATTGTCTATAGATTCATCACCTAAAGTCATTACTGTTCCCTTTCCGTATGTTTTATCTAGCTTGTCAAGCACCAATGCGAGTGCTTTTTTCTTATCATCAATGTTACTCATCTCTATTAAAATAATTTCTCAAAAATACATAATTTCTCAATCAAAAACTAATATTATTTCTCTTTGAAACTGGTTTTTAAAGTTAAAAAATGATAAAATTGAATGGCTGATGTTCTTCATAACGAGATAGATGGGAGAGGTAAGAATAAAGGGTGCTGAAAAAATAAATTCAACATAAGAAAGTTACTGTTAGAGGCCTTAAACGGAAAGATGGAAGTTATTTTGAACCGATGATTTCTAGGAGCTTCGTCTTTACAATTCATCCCATATAAAAAAAGCTTATCTTAAAACATTCTTTTAAAGAGCATTCTATGGACAGAAAATTAAAACTATTCCTGATTAAATCTTTTGCCGTATTAGCCTTCATACATTTGGCCTACTTTATTTACGGGTATGTGAAGTTTAAAGGCCTTGGGGATATTAATATTTATACAGAGTTTTACAGATTCAAATTTTATGATGATGTCTCCATTTCTCACGTTTTCGTAACCGGTCTTTTTTTGTTTTTCTTTGTTATTTTTCTCCTTAGAAATCATACTAAAAAAAGAACAGGATTTTCCCAAAAATTGAGAATGGGTGCTATACTTCTATTAGTGTCTTTTTTTTTCTTTGACCTTTTTCATCAGCTATAGTTTTGGATTCAATGCAAAGCTTAGAACGGATTTGCCTGAAAAGGATCTTAATAAAGATAAAACACTGCTGAATGTCTTACAGCCTTTTTTATACAACTATACTTCCTATAGCTCGG
Organism: Chryseobacterium capnotolerans; assembly: GCF_021278965.1. NCBI lineage: Bacteria > Pseudomonadati > Bacteroidota > Flavobacteriia > Flavobacteriales > Weeksellaceae > Chryseobacterium > Chryseobacterium capnotolerans. Next base: position 417,559 of record NZ_CP065589.1, read on the forward strand.
AGTCGCTGTTTAACCCCGAAAATATTTTATATCCCAAACCTTACCCTGTGATTGAACAGAGAGATACAGTGTACTACGATCCGGATAATAAGGAGTATTACTCAACAGAATCTACTTATTATAGTATTGATACTCTAAAAATGCTGAGTACTGATCATAAAAAATTAAGCAGCAAAGCTGAGGGGATGCTTGATATTCTTGGGTTTGATGATAAGGAACTGGAAAAAAGAATCATTTCTAAGAAAAAGATAGGGGATAGTACCGAAGTTATATTTAAAGGAGTACAAGTAAATCCTCAATACGACGAGAAGATGTGTATTTTTCTTGAAAACAAATTTTTGTTCTATCCATTGCGTAAAATCCCTGAACACAAGCAGCAGTATCAAAACGCAGTTAAAAGATATAATCTGCTTTACCAATACAGCCAGGATTCACTGCTAACCTCATTTCAGAAACTGGATGTCCTTTTTAAAAAATATGATATAGAAACGCAGATCGTTCCGAAAGACCTGACTAAAGATGTATTTTATTACCGGGATCATCACCAGGAGCCTCTGAATGCAATACAAAATACTTATGAAAGAAAGGACTTAAAGGATAAATTTGCAACCCTTGACCGCTTGTTCTATAAACCGAATTATCTTCATCCTTCCATCAGGGAAATTTTTTTCAGTGCTGTCATTGGTGTCTGGTTTATTTTATTTTTACTGTATCTGATCTGGAATTTCACTAGAAAAAATCTTTCTTCAGATAGTGTCAAAGAAAATGCATAAAGAGAACATTACATCTTTTTTCAACTATATTGAGCGTGTCAGTTTTCAGATAAAAATAACTGTCAGTTTCGTATTTCCTTGAAAAATGGAGTTTTAATGAAAATTTGAATTTTTAGTGATATTCAGATAGTCTTTCAATACTTTCATCTGGTCTTTATTTCCTCTCTTTATCCTTGAATCCCGGCTTACAAGACGATCATAAATTCTATTGAAAAGTATTTTTGATTTTGGAAATAACAGCTTATTAGAAACTTCAGGAATCTGTAGTCTTTTGCAAACTTCATCATCCAGCAGAAACCAGGTACAGCAGATGTGAAGATATCTTAGATTTTTCCTTTGAAATTCAAATTTTAAAATAGGATTTTCTAATGATTCATCCAATAATGAATGAGCCAGTAGAACAGAATCTTTATCTGATGGCGGCTGAATGGAAGTCCATAAGTAAAAATACTCCGTAGCTTGCTTTTTGTCATTGGGAAGAAGCTGTTCAGGAATTCCCAGCAGATATCCTACATATTTCCACAGGTGAAAAATGCCCTGTTCTTCTTCAATGGAAAAAGTATTTCCTAATTTCTGAAGGCTATGGAGAAAAACTAAACTGAAACCAATATAGGTGGCCATCATATCCCAGGAATTGATAGGTTCACCCCAGTTTTCAGTATCCCATTCTTGATAATGTTTTTTAATGGAAAGTCTTGCATATGAATGGATCAGACGGGTTTTTATGGCAAATTCATAACCTTTAGCATGAATCTCCAATGCATCATATCGGGTAGCGTTTACCCAAAAATCCAATGTTTCCGAAAGGCGCTTCACAGCTCCTTTTTTTAAAGCTTCTGTAGCAATGAGGGGTTTGTTGAGGTAAGCATAATCATAACCTCCAATCAGGCAATAATCTCTTAAGGAAATTAAAGAATCTAGGTTGCTTCGCATGCAAAGCTCAGCTCCACTTTTCAACAAATTATAATCCAGCCACTCCGGAATTTTTTGTGTTTGGGCGAAAAGCTTTTTTACACTTTCTGGAACATTCTCATGTTCAGACACTCCGTTTCTGATATACCCTTCAATTTCTCTTGATGCTTCATGGAATTTCTTAGTAAAATAAACATCTTTTACAACATTATCTCCGGTTTCATCCACATGATAAAAGAAAGGAGCGTATTGTTCAAAATCTTTAAAGCTCACTTCAGCACCAGAAAACTCAATTAATTGTTTTCCGTTACCGTTTTCCCAAAAGTTTCTGAAATGCGGAGCATCTTTAAATCGGGGCTGTATCATTGTTCATTCCTTAGATAGATAAAAGTACAAGTTTTATGCTGAAGTTTTGTAGTGAGATTTGTCAGGATTTCTATTTAGATGTTATAGATATCCCCATTCAATAGCTTTTTTGACGAGTTCCGAACTGTTTCTGCAATCAGATTTTCTGATAATGTTTTTTCGATGGGTGCGAACTGTTTCTTCTGAAATATTGAGCGTATTGGAAATTTTTAAAGCAGAATATCCCTTTGCAATATAGGTGATGATCTCAACTTCTCTTTTGGTAAAGATAACAGACAGAGGTTCAGGGATCGGGTGATATTTTTGCCATTGCATCTGATAGAAATCTTCACGTCCGTTAATTCCTGTGACTAAGACCATGTAAGAATTCTGATGGGTAATATGCTCAATATTGGTATGGATATTTACAGCCTGAAGAAGTCTGCCATTTTCATCTTTGTAGGTATGTAAAGCCTGATGGTGAAAAAGTTCATAGTTGCCTTTTGAAGTTCTCATTCTGAAACAATAACTGGTTTTTAGTTCCTGCTGGTAATCAAAACCGTCAATCTCTTTCATTTTTTCTATGGACATTCTTTCGGCTTCCATGACAAATTCTAAGTCATCAGGATGGATGAGGTCTATGATTTCTTTCAGGTGGGCAGGATATTTATTAAGCCCATGTATTTTCAAAATATCTTCATGATGATTACAAATGGTACTGTCTGCAAAATTAATGACATAATAATAGAATTTACCCGGAGCAAAGACTTCTCCAATAAGGTGTTCAATAGAGGGAATAGGTAATATTCTGTTATTATTCTGGAGAATTTCAGGGTAATCATTCCAGACTTTAATGAGGGGATGCGGTTTTTTTGCGTGAGTCAAATGTTTTTTCTTCATTGGTTAAGGTTTTATTAAAATTAATAAAATTATGTTAAATAAAATCACCCTTTTGTGGTATTTTATGTAGTAGGAAAGTATTATAACTTTATATAAAATTAATGACCATGGAAGCTCGATTTCTAAACTATTTTGTGCTTTCTATTCTTTTTTATTTCCAATCAAAAAAACTTTAACCTGAAAAACAAATAATCATGAAAACAAAAATTTTATTACTGTTTCTTTTCTGGACGGGAGTATCATTTGCTCAAATTCAGAAAGATGAAATATTAAAAGAAGCGGAAGCTAATATTATTAAAAAAGGAAAGGAAATAGATTCAATTAATGAAAAAATAAAAACCTTAAATAAATTATTAGAAAATGCTACTGTTAATATTAATCAAAAAATATCTGGTATAAAGGAAAAATTAGACTTGATTGAGCAATCTCAGATGAAAATGCAAGAAAGAGAAATTGAAATATATCAAAGCAATTTTTTTGCATCTTTGTTCTCTTTGCATAAAATTAATCAGGACATTGATAAGCTAAAGCTAGTTAATTCAACTAAAAAATTTTATAGTAAGTTAAAAGACGTGGAAAATCCAATGAGGTATCCAGAATTTAATACTTGGTTGATAGACTTCAAAAAATATATTGAGAAAAAAAAGAAAAAAGAAGCCAATCTATACCTATTAGATCTAATATTTAAGGAAAATTCTATTGGAGGATTGATAGGAAGTAGCGTACCTTTTCTAAATTCTCTGACCGAAGGAGTTGCTTCATATATTAATACTTTAGCAGATGAAAACACAAATGATATTCAAAAAGGACAAAAGATGTTAGCTTTTATATTAAAATTGGAGAAATTTAGCTATGGAAATATAAATAATAATGAACTTTTATCTGATAATAGATTTATGGAGTTAAAAACATTATATAACGAAATTTTATTATCTCAGTTAACATTAATTGGTGAAAATAAAGATGATTTTCTTGCCAATAGAAGTGGTGATCCAGGGGGGAAGTCCAGTATCTTAAAAGTATAGAACAAAAGACCAAATCATTTATTGAAGATTTGAAGAAAAAAGATTCAAAAAATTGGAAATCACATATTAATAAACATCTATATGTAACACAATCTTTCAACACAGATTTTGCTTCGCTGCTTTTAAAAATAAAAGAAGAAATGGATGGATATATTAAAATCTTAGATAGTTATAAGAACGATGAAATACTTAAAAACAATATTACTTCAATTAAAAAAGATCTTGAGGATATGAAAAGTGATTTTGAGATAGCATATTTACCCAAACAATACTTGTTGAATGTTAATAAAATGTATTTAACACCCTAATAAAACAAAAAGCCTTCCCATCGGGAAGGCTCTATATTACTCATTGCTTATCACTCATTACTTATGATAAAGAAGCAGCGTGTACAAGCATATCAACTAACTTGTTAGAGTAACCCATTTCGTTGTCATACCAAGAAACAAGTTTTACGAAGTTAGGAGAAAGCATGATACCCGCATCTTTGTCGAAGATAGAAGTTCTCTTATCTCCTACGAAGTCCTGAGATACTACAGCCTCTTCAGTATATCCTAGGATACCTTTCAATTCACCTTCAGAAGCAGCTTTGATTACTGCACAGATTTCTTCATAAGAAGCAGCTTTTTCAATTCTTACTGTTAAATCTACTACAGAAACGTCAACAGTTGGTACTCTGAAAGACATACCTGTTAATTTTCCGTTTAATGAAGGAATTACTTTTCCTACTGCTTTAGCAGCACCTGTAGAAGAAGGGATAATGTTGTTTAGAGCAGCTCTACCACCTCTCCAGTCTTTCATTGAAGGACCGTCAACAGTTTTCTGAGTAGCTGTTGTAGCGTGTACAGTTGTCATTAAACCTTCTACGATTCCAAAGTTATCGTGGATTACTTTAGCTAAAGGAGCTAAACAGTTTGTAGTACAAGAAGCATTTGATAAAATCTTGATATCATCAGTAAGTTCCTTGTGGTTTACACCCATTACGAACATTGGAGTATCATCTTTAGAAGGAGCAGAAAGGATTACTTTCTTAGCACCAGCAGTAATGTGTTTTGCAGCGCTTTCTTTATCTAGGAATAGACCAGTAGATTCTACTACGTAATCTGCACCAATTTCATCCCACTTTAGGTTGCTTGGATCTTTTTCAGCAGTTACTCTGATTTTTTTCCCGTTTACTACAAGATCATTTCCTTCTACAGAAACTTCACCTGGGAAAATACCGTGTACAGAGTCATATTTTAACATGTAAGCCATGTATTCTGCATTGATTAGGTCATTGATTCCTACAACTTCAATGTTGTCTCTTTCAGTCATTGCTCTGAAAACAAGACGTCCAATTCTACCAAAACCGTTGATACCTACTTTGATTGTTGACATAATAGTTTGTTTTTATTAGATTTATAAAAATAATTAGATTGCTAAAATTTCTGAAATCAACATTAAATCTTTATTGATTTCGTTATGTTTTTTAATGGCTTCTTCAATAGGTGTATACACCACATCGTTAGAACGCATTCCTGCCATTACATTGGTTTGTCCATCCATTAATCCTACTACTGCACCATATCCCAATCTGCTGGCAAGCACTCTGTCTGCACAGCTAGGAGAGCCTCCTCTTTGCATATGTCCCAATACCGCTACACGGATATCATAATCAGGGAATATTTGTTTTGTTTTTTCTGCAAGGTCATAAACATTGGCTAGTTTTTCTCCTTCTGCCACTACAACAATGCTTGATGCTTTTCCTGTTTTTTCGGCTTTTCTGAATTTTTCAAAAAGATCATCCGTGCTGTCTTTTTTCTCAGGAATCAGGATATCCAAAGCACCTGTTGCTAAACCGCTGTTTAAAGCAATAAATCCAGCATCACGACCCATTACTTCCACAAAGAAAACCCTGTTGTGGGAAGTTGCTGTATCTCGGATCTTATCAATTGCTTCCATGGCAGTATTCAAGGCCGTATCATAACCGATTGTATTATCCGTCCCAAAAATATCATTATCGATAGTTCCAGGAATACCGATTACTCTGATTCCAAATTCTTCACTGAAGATCTTGGCACCGGTAAAAGTTCCATCTCCACCAATACATACCAATCCGTCGATACCCAGCTTTACACAGTTATCATAAGCCTTTTGACGGCCTTCTTTGGTTCTGAATTCAGTAGATCTGGCAGACTTTAGAATCGTTCCACCTTGGTTGATTATATTTTTTACGGAACGGGCTCCCATTTTCAGGAAATCATTGCTGATAAGGCCGTTGTAGCCTTCCCTTACTCCGTAGCATTCAATATTATAGTAATTGGCGGTTCTTACTACCGCTCTTAATGCTGCATTCATACCTGGAGAGTCTCCTCCTGAAGTAAGAACTGCAATCTTTTTTACAGCACTCTCTTTCATCTAGTAAAAAATTTCGAACACAAATTTACAAAAACAAGTTCAGATAATCGTAGTAACTTTTCAATAGTTTTGAATATATAGAATTAAAAGCTTCTGAAGTTTGTAGGTTTAAAAATATACCGTGCGGTTTTGGTCTCAGGAGCATTAATATCAAGGTCATACCATGGCGAAAGATTTTTTTGAAAAGGGTTGGATAATAGGTGTATAGATTGAGCAGGAGTGAATCCTTCACCTAACAAAAATAATTTTTTTCCTTCCTTATTTTTACAGATTCCAGCAATAAAAACCACATGTCCCGGGCTTCCCGGGGTGATCAGAATGTCTCCTGTTTTTAAATCTGAGCTTTTTGTCACTGGTCGAGTTTCCTTATTAAGCGAAATCGTTCCTGCATAATTAAAGATGAGGTCCAGATAATTTCTGAAACCCTGATAGGAATCATCAAAATCAGCTGCTTTTCTAAAACTTACCGAATTACCATTCACAAAAGCTCTTGTTCCGTTTTTATAATCATTCCAAGTGAGAAGATGCCCACTGGTAAAATGAAACTTAATATCATCTGTCTTTTTTATTTTGTATAAATATTCAGCTCTCAGTCGGATCACTGCATCGGCACATTGCTGAAGATCCTTATTTCCGGTATCAATATCAAAAACAGCTTCATGAAGATGCTGGGTGGAAATAGGAGATCCATCATATCTTACAATCTTGCTTCCATAAGGTTTCAGTTTAAAGTTTTCTATGAAATAGCCAAAAGAATCAGGTTTTTCTTCCTGCCATTGATAATCTTTGGGCGGAGAAAATCTTTCTCTGGCTGTATTTTTATCCTTATTGATTTGCACTGAAGTTTCAGAAGCTAGAATTTCAGGTTCATCAGAATTTCGGTTTGATGAAGTCTTATCTTGAGTACATCCCAATAAAATAATGGTCATTACCAGTCCTGAAATAATTTTTTTCATATTCATTTGATTCGGTTACAAATATGGGATTTTTTGTGATATGTTGAAATATAGAATCTAAGCTATTATTCTCCACCGTTTTTTTTGACATGAATGGATGAATTTCTTTTTTACTGCTGCTAGAATAAAATAGATTTCTGCTTTTAAGCCTTACGTATTCAATTTGATATATATAATATTCATAAAATAAAATTATTAGTGCATTAGTGGCTATGATTTAGCAGTATCCAATTTTATCGCAGATAAAATCTCCTATGTTTGTATAAGTTATAATTTGCTTTATCTCAAATATTATCTTAGCCATAAAGTGAATAAGAATGAGAGTTGAATAAAAATCCAATAGTTCAAAGAAACATATTCGGCGCAAGAAACGACCTCATTCTTTTTTATCTTTTAGAGTCAGAGCAGAATGTAAGGAATTAAAAACCTCATTTAATATCCAGAATATCCAATCAGGAGAAAAGACGAAGGAAGATATCTCACTTAAAAAGTAATAAAAGATGAAAGTATTAAAACAAGTAGCCGGTATAGATGTGTCTCAAAAAGAATTAGTAGTTACTTTAGGTTGTCTATATGAAGATCAAACTATAAAATTTCTAGCTTATAAGGTATTTAAAAACACAGATGTTGGAATCCCATTATTGATTAATTGGATTGAAAAACAAAGTGTTGAAGATCAGGAAATTCACTATGTTATGGAAGCCACAGGGGTTTATCATCAGAAGTTCGCTTATTATCTTGCTGAGAATAATAAAAAGGTCTATATCGTTTTGCCCAATAAAATAAGTAGCTACCTAAGAACTCTTGATATAAAAACGATAACTGATAAAAGTTGTTCTCAGGCTATTACTCAGTTCGGTCTTGAAAGAAAATTAAATCATTGGAAAAAACCTGATCAGACTTATAATGAGCTGCAACAGCTTACCAGAGAGCGCGATCAAATTGTTCAGGAGCGGAATGTGATAAAAAATCAGCTTCATGCAGAAACTATTCAAGCTTCTCCTCATTTAAAAAGTATAGAAAGAATGCAAGCTCGTATGAATTTGCTCAATGCTCAAGAAAAAGCAATAAAGAAAGATATCGATACTATTATCAATACTAATCCTGTGATAAAACAATTGATAGAACGACTTACAACAATACCGGGAGTTGGTGTTTTAACTGCGGTTACTGTTTTGGGAGAGACCAATGGCTTTGAACTGATTAGAAACAAGTCTCAATTATCAAGTTATGCAGGGTTAGATGTTAGAGAAAAACAATCTGGAACGTCGGTAAAAGGTAAATCACGGATATCAAAAAAAGGAAATAGAATGTTAAGGAAATGTTTGTTTTTGCCGGCTTTAACAATTGTGAAGTGGGATGATAACTTCAAAGAAGTTTATATAAGACTCACTTCAAAACATGGAATAAAAATGAAGGCTTTAGTAGCAATCCAAAGAAAAATATTAGAATTGATCTATATTCTTTTTAAAAAATGAAACCGTTTATGACGGTAAATATAAATCAAAAAATAGCGTGAAAACTGAGATAGTATAGCACGCTACAGAGTCTAGCTCTAGGCCGACTTAAAAAACAAATTTACAAAAAAATATAAATATTATTTGCAGATTAACACAGAATCTTGCGCCTTAAAACATGATGCATGATAATAATTTGCGTCTTTGCGTTTTTCAATAATTCAAATTGATACGAAACAGTATAACAAGATCTGCCTAATCAGCTAAATCTGCGAGACTAACAATCAATTTTAAACTTCCGTATTCTCCATTTCAGGAATCAAGAGCTTTCCCCAATCATTCAACTGCCATAAAATAGCAACCAACTTTTCCCCAAGCTCAGTTAATGTATATTCAACCCTGGGAGGAAGCTCATTAAAAGATTGCTTCGTCAGAATACCATCCTCTACCATTTCCGTGAGCTGCTGATTAAGAACCCTGCGGTCTACTTTTGCAATTCCCCGTAAAAATTCACTGGGACGTTTCTTTCCTTCATTGATTTGCCAAACGATAGGAATTTTCCATTTTCCACTGATCGTATTGACGGCAACTTCTAATGGACAAATTTTATTTTCTTCAGCTCTTCCCTTTATTTCCATAAAATTGACTTTTTTATCCCTATGGGTGAAAAATATGCGTTATTGCTTATGTGTAAAGCCTTTTCGACCTTTGTAAAAATAATAAAATTTTAAAAATGAATACACTGGCTAAACAGATTGAACATTTGAATCAGGAATTATCTTCTCAGCTTCCACAGGAAATATTAGAAACTTTTGGAAAGTCTATTGAGGACTTGAAGACCAGAAAACTTGAAGAAAATAGCATTCAGATAGGAAATCAAATGCCGGAGTTTTCATTACCCAATGCTTTGGGAAAAATTATCAATTCTGAAGACATTCTAAAAGATGGGAAAATGATTTTAGCCTTTTACAGAGGAAGCTGGTGTCCTTACTGTAATCTGGAGTTAAAATTTTTGCAAGACCATCTTTCCAGAATAAAAAATAAAGGAGCCGCTTTAGTTGCTGTTTCTCCACAAAGTCCGGATCATTCCCTGAGCATGGCAGAAAAAAATAATATTGAGTTTGAAGTGTTGACAGATGCTGATAATAATTTGGCTAAAAAATTAGGGATCACTTTTCAGTTACAGGACTTCGTAATTCCTTACTATAAAAGTCTTGGAATTAATCTTTTTGATTTCAATAAAAACAATGATAATGTTTTACCGGTTCCGGCTGTTTTTATTGTGGATGAAAATAGAATGGTGACGTATAAATTTTTAGATGTAAATTACATGAATCGAGTTGATATGGAAGAATTAATACAAGCATTATGACAGAAAAAAGAAAAGGGGCCCGTTCTATAAAAGATATTCCTGCGGATATTTTAATCCAATTGAATAATGGAGAAATTGAAACAGTAAATCTTACGGAATGGCTGGCTGTTAATCAAAGGTTGTTGCTGGAAAACCTGTTAAAACAGAACAATCGGTTAGAATATTTGCAACCCATTCTGAATAGAGTAGACCAATTGAAAAAACAAACTGTCAATACGGTCAATGAAGTAATTGGTCTGGGTATTCTTGATCTTACGCTTAAAAATAAGGATGAAGATTTTCTTTCAAAGTTATCCACACATCCCGCAGATCTGGTTCGTTGCTGGGCTGCTTATACCATTGGGCGGAATAATGCTTTTAGAACAGAAGAAAAATTAAAAAAGATTCAGGATTTTGCTGCAGACACGCATTTTGGGGTACGAGAAATATGCTGGATGACAGTACGTCCGGATATTTCCAAAAACCTTAAACAATCATTATCTATTTTATCAGTATGGACAAAACATGAAAATGAAAATATCAGACGCTTTGCCAGCGAATCCACAAGGCCAAGAGGGGTGTGGTGTGAGCATATTGATGCATTAAAACAAAATCCAGGATTGGGACTAGAAATTTTAGAACCATTAAAATCAGATCCATCAAGATATGTACAGGATAGTGTAGGCAATTGGCTGAATGATGCCAGTAAATCCCAACCAGAATTTGTAGTAGAAATTTGTGATGAATGGCTTAGGGAGAGTAATACCAAAGAAACTCAATATATTGTCAAAAAAGCCTTGCGTACTATCCGTAAATAAAAGTTATCCATAATAAGCTAGTGTAAATTGGCTTTTAAATGTATGTGTCTTTTAATTAGATAGTTGTGTTTGTTTTGTTCTCGAAAATAATTCTTGAATACAAATGAAAACAATCGATTTATAAAAGTTATCCACAATGCAAAAACTTGAATAAACAATCTTCTCAGATCTTTTTAGGAGAAAACGTCAGCTCAAAAAGTAATCATCTATGAAAATTTGTGTAATCCGTGGTTGAAAAAGTTATCCACAATATGAGATTGTATAATAAATAGTATCATATCTGTCACAAATGTAGTTGGTTATAAAATAAGCCTGTGGAAAAGGTTTTTCGAAAATAAGTCTAATTTATAGTATGGAAAAGTTATCCACAATATCAAAATATGAATTAAAAAATCATTTTAAATTTCTTCAACTCAACATATCATTAAAAAAGAATCATCTAGGTAAATCTGTACAATTCGTGGTTAAAAAAGTTATCCACAATATGAGATTGTATAATAAATAGTATTATATCTGTCACAAATGTAGCTGGTTATAAAATAAGCCTGTGGAAAAGGTTTTTCGAAAATAAGTCTAATTTATAGTATAGAAAAGTTATCCACAATATCAGAATATGAATTAAAAATCCTATCAATATTTCTTCAGCTCAAAATATCATTAAAAAAAGAATCATCTGTGTAAATTGGTGTAATCCGTGGTTAAAAAAGTTATCCACAATATGAGATTGTCGATTGATATATACTATATCTATCACAAGTATAGTAGTTTATGAAATATGCTTGGTGAAAAGGTTTTTCAGGAATAACTCTAATCAGTAAGATGAAAAAGTTATCCACAATATCAGAATATGGATTAAAAATCATCTCAAATTTCTTCAGTTCAAAATATCATTAAAAAAAGAATCACCTGTGTAAATTGGTGTAATCCGTGGTTGAAAAAGTTATCCACAATATAAGATTATATAATAAATAGTATCATATCTGTCACAAATTTAATTGGTTATAAAATAAGCCTGTGGAAAAGGTTTTTCGAGCATAAGTCTAATTTATAGTATAGAAAAGTTATCCACAATATGGAAATTTGAATTTGAATTACACTATTTAAAATCACCATTTTTCGGTCAGATACTTCCAATACCTTTTAGGAACATGTTGTACATGGAGTTTCAGGTTTTTCCTTTCAACAATATTAGTCTTAGTAAAATACCGTTGCCAAAGTGTTTGATAGTTCTTTTCTTCATCATGAAACTTCTCCTGATAATTCTTGATATCCAGTTTTTCATCAGGATAAAAGAAATCAGCGGTTTCCAGGTCATAAACAATTCCATAATTTCTTCTCAAGTCATAGATCATCCATTTCTGATCCTGATAGCGGTCACTAAAATGTTTCCTGATTAAAGGAAGAACATTGAAATCAGGATCTATTTTTGAAAAGAAAATCCCATCCTGCATCTTCTCGAAACGTACAAATGCTGTCATGCGATGGCTTTCTCTGTCAACCGATTTACAGATTTTGGAGATTTTCATAACGTCAGTATCTGCGTAGTTTTCCAGAATATTTTTTTCAGGATTCTTTATAGATTGCCTTACTGCTGATAATATTACCTTCTCCAATTCGGGATCTTCAGATAAGAAAACTTTTAAAAGTTTATGAATACCCTGCTTACCAAGATTTTGTTCTAATTTTTTGAAAACCCGCTCAGATTTATCCGTTTGGGTAATAACCTCATGGATCTCAGCAAAAATATTTTCCTGATGAAATCTTTCTCTGTTAACAATTTCAACATCTTTAAAACGGTATTCAAATACTTCAAATATCGCTGTGAAAAGACCATCAAAACTGCCGTCGTAAAGTATTGTGTTCATCTGATGTAATAAATCTAAATTCTATAAATAATTTTTTGAAAACGGTTAGATTATTTAATCATCTTTAAAAGCTTTCTAACCCAAGAAAGTTTATTAAATTTATTTTTCGGAATCCGTCTTTAAATTCAGTACCGAAGATACTCTAAAAATAAACTACTAAGATGAACTCAATGATCATAAAACCTAAAAATGAGATTCTGAAAAAATATATTCAGTATTTCCTGTTCTTTAAAAAAACGGATCAGGAACTTTTAAATTATACTACTTTTCCCAATACTAATCTCTGTCTTGCAATTTATAAACACAATCAGGTTTCCTATACGAATGAAGGCGAAACTAACCTTTGTGAAATTACCGATGGTAATACTTTTATAAGCCGGTTATATGGATTTCATAAAGCTCCTTTTAATGTTAATATCCATTGTGCCCTGGATCAGATATGCATTGTTTTTCAACCTTCGGCTCTAAGGGCTTTTACTGATGAGTCTTATGAAAACCTCATGCTTTCCGATACTGTTTTTGATGATATATTCTCTTTTGAAAGAAATTTCCTTGATAAAATCTTTGATATGGCTGATTTTGCAAAAAGAGCTGATGCGCTGGAAATTTTGCTTTGTGAAAATTTAAAAGATAATATCCCCTGCAAAATAAAAGAAGCATTACTCATTGTTAATAATAATGAATTTCTAAGTATTGATGAACTTTCTAAAAATCTAAAAATGAGTGAACCTACATTATTTCGTTTATTTAAAAATAATGTAGGGCAGAATCCTAAATCTTACCTAAAAACACTTCGGTTCAGGAACGTATTAAATGATATTCTGAAACCAAAAAATTCTCTTACAGGAATTGCATATCAAAATCAATATTATGATCAGTCTCATTTTATTAAAGATTTTAAGAACCTTACAGGATTTGCGCCCAATAAAATAGCAGGAAAAATATCAGTGACCCAAAAAGATTTAACATGGATTTATCAAAAAATAAAAAATGAATGATTTTTACAATTTTTATAATCTTTAATTGTTGTTTTTTGTCTGAAAATATTGTTAATGAAAATTAAACTTTTTGTGTGGATTGCTGTTGTGTTTTCTTGTAATCTTTGGAATGCGCAGACCTCATGTAATTGTAATGAGGCGTTACAGAAGATAATTTTGAAGATTGAAAGCGAATATCCCGGATTTGATACCAAAACAAAAGATAAGTTTCTGTATGAAACTTTGAAGAAAAATACACTCACTTCTTCTGATAATGTGAAGAATGATGAAGCTTGTTTGGATGTGTTGAAAAGCTATACAGATTTTTTCAAAGACAGACATATCTGGGTTTTACCCAATCAGGTCAGCCAGCACGTCCCAAAACTGGAGATTAATACTAAGCTATTAGATATAAATCTTAAAAAATTCAAAAAAGATATTCAAAAACAAAAAGATAAATTTGAAGGAATTTGGAAAAATGAGGGTTATGAAATTGGCGTCAAAAAAATAAATGATAAAGAATATGTAGGATTTATTATAAAAGCAGACCCAAAATACTGGAAGCCTAACGAAATTAAATTCAGATTATTCTCAGATGGAAGTTATGAATATTATAGCCAGGATCATTCTATACAAAAAGGGAAATATACGATGTATGATAACACACTTTTATCATTTAATGAGATCAAAACCATTTTTGTAAAACAACTCCCTCATCCAGCATTGAGTGCTACAGAAATTGAAAATAAAGTAAGCGAAATCAATGGAACTTATATCAAAAAAGTAAGCTCAAAAACAGTGATGATCAGGCTTCAATATTTTAGTTATTCATTTGTGGATAGTATAGAAAAACTACTGAAAGACAATAAGAAAATTTTGGAGGAAGCAGAGTTTTGGATTATTGATGTAAGAGGGAATGGAGGTGGAACAGATAATGCTTACAGAGCTATTTTACCTTATATTATGACCAATTCTATAAGAAAACTTGGCGTTGAATATTTAGCTTCACCTACATTAATCCAGACTTCGGAAAATTATTTAAAAGGAATAACTAAAGATTCTATTAAAAATAAAGAAGAAATAATCAATTTAAAGACAAGAATTGCCCAGTTAAAAAATAGTCCGGGAGAGTATGTGAATTATAACCAGAGTAAAGTGGCTGTTGATTCAATCTCCTTAGCCGTTAAAAGTCCTGCTCAAATTGTGATTTTAGCAGATAACCATACCGGAAGTGCTGCTGAAAATTTTCTTTTAAGTGCGAAACAAAGCAAAAAAGTTAAAATTATGGGAAGGCCTTCTTCAGGAGTACTGGACTATGCTAATGCTATGTTTTTCGACTATGGATGCAATAATTACAAATTACTGATGCCTACTTACCGATCTTTCAGATTACCGGATTATCCTATTGATAACATCGGAGTTCAGCCAGATATTTATCTTGATGAAAGTGTTAAAGACTGGGTTCAGTTTGCGGTAGACTATTTGGAAAATTAAAATAAACTCAGCTGCTGTGAAAATTGATGATGAAATTTAGAAGAACTTCCACCAATCAATAGTTGTCTGAAGTTTTTATCCGTTAAATATTTCAGATAGGCATTACCGGCATTGAAGTCAATAAAATATTTAGCTCTGTTCACAGCTGCTCCCAATTGCTTCAAATGATCCAGTGTTAACATCTGAAAACGTCTTGCGCTGATGATCTTTTGAGCAGATTTGACTCCAATTCCGGGAATTCTTAAAATCATCCGGTAATCGGCAGTCTGAATATTTACAGGAAACTGATCCAGATGCCTTAATGCCCAGCTTAGTTTTGGATCCATTTCTAAATCAAGGAAAGGAATATTGGGATCTAAAATCTCTTCAGCTTTAAAGCCATAAAATCGCATCAGCCAATCCGACTGATACAATCTGTTTTCACGAAGCATCGGAACTTCAGTCGTAAGAGAAGGAAGTCTGTTGTCTTCTAAAACCGGAACATAGCCTGAATAATACACCCTTTTCAGGTTGAAATTTTTATAAAAATGATCTGCAACTTTGATAATTTGCAGGTCATTTTCGTTAGTGGCTCCTACAATCATTTGAGTGGATTGCCCTGCAGGGGCAAACTTGGGAACTTTCTTTAAAATCTTTTTCTCGTCCTGATATTGGATAATCCCTTTTTGAATATATCTCATAGGATTAATCATATCCTCACGATTCTTTTCTGGGGCTAATAGTTTTAAGCCGCTTTCAGTTGGGATTTCCAGATTTATGGAAAGTCTGTCTGCATATAATGCGGCTTCCTGCATGAGTTCATCACTAGCTCCTGGGATAGATTTTAAATGAATATATCCGTTGAAATTCTCTTCCAGACGCAGTTTTTTGGCAACCCGAACAAGTCTTTCCATGGTTGTATCTGCATTTTTGAAAATTCCGGAGCTTAGAAATAATCCTTCAATATAATTCCTACGGTAAAAATTAATTGTTACGTCTACAACTTCCTCTACTGTAAAGGCAGCCCTTTTTATATCATTGGAACTTCTGGAAACACAATAAGCACAATCATAAATACAATGATTGGTCAATAAAATTTTGAGTAAAGAGACACATCTGCCATCTTCCGTATAGGTATGACAAATTCCGCTTACAGAACTGTCCCCCAAAGCCCCTTTTTTATTCTTTCTTGTTCCTCCGCTGGATGAGCATGAAACATCATACTTTGCAGCATCAGCAAGGATTTCAAGTTTTTCTTTAAGACGGTCAAAATTCATACGCTAAATGGTTTGATATTGTTTGTATCAATTATTGTTGTAAAGTGTGTTCAAATTTAATTCCAAAATTGATAAATGTCAACCTTTTTTCATAGAAGTTATCCACAAAAAAGAGTCTCAAAATCATTATATTTACGCCTCATTAAAGTTTATATTATGAATCATAAACCGATCGAAGGGTTTTCCAAGCTTCCAAAGCAAGGGAAAATCGACTGGCTTGTAAACGAATATCTTGAAGGTAACCAGGAATATCAAAATATATTAAAACAATACTGGAATGAAGATCCGGATCTTCAGAAACTTCACGAAGAATTTTCTGAAAATACAATTTCAAATTTCTATATGCCGTACGGAATTGCTCCGAACTTTTTAATTGACGGAAAACTATTGGCATTACCAATGGCTGTTGAAGAAAGTTCAGTAGTAGCAGCAGCTTCCAAGGCAGCAAAATTCTGGATTGATAAAGGAGGTTTTAAAACAACCATCATCAATACAGAGAAATTGGGACATACTCACTTTATATTTAATGTAGAACCCCATAAATTATTACACTTCTTTAATTTCAGTTTAAAGAAAAAATTACTTGAATCTACAGAAGAGATCACTGCCAACATGAGAAGACGTGGAGGTGGTATTCTGAACATCAGTCTAGTGGATAAAACTGCAGAAATGCCAAATTATTACCAGTTAAAGGCGAGCTTTGATACAGTAGATTCAATGGGAGCCAATTTTATTAATTCATGTCTTGAGCAGTTTGGAAGAACATTGAGACAGGAAGTAGCAACCAGTGAAGATTTCACCCAGGAAGAAAAGAATTCATTACAGATCGTGATGAATATTCTTTCCAATTTTACGCCTGATTGTGTTGTAAGAGCTGAGGTTTCATGTAAAATGGAAGATTTAAAAGATGACAGCGGAATTTCTCCTGAAGAATTTGCTGCTAAATTTAAACAGGCCGTTACTATTGCTGAAATTGAACCTTACCGCGCTACAACTCATAATAAAGGAGTAATGAATGGAGTAGATGCTGTAGTAATTGCCACAGGAAATGACTTCAGAGCAACAGAGGCTTGTGCTCATGCCTACGCTGCAAGGGATGGACAATACAGATCTTTGACCCACTGTACAACAGATAATGGAGTTTTCAGATTCTGGATAGATCTTCCGATTTCCGTAGGAGTAGTAGGAGGTTTAACGAACCTTCATCCTCTGGTAAAATTCTCTTTAGCATTACTTGGAAAACCATCTGCTCAGGAATTGATGAGTATTTTGGCTGTTTCAGGACTAGCTCAAAACTTTGGAGCATTGCGTTCTTTGGTAACCACAGGTATTCAAAAAGGCCATATGAAAATGCACTTACTGAACATTCTGAACCAACTGGGAGCTACAGAAGAAGAAAAACAACATTTTGTAGCGTACTTCAAAGATAAGACGGTGAGTCATCATGAGGTAATTAATGAGTTTAACCGTATGAGAGGAAACTAATGGTACAGATCATTCTCCCCATCCTGTTTCTGGCCTTTGGATTCTTTTTAAAGAAAACAAAATCACCTGGTTTCAGAGGCTCCAAGAAATTTGCTAATATGTTTATCATACTAGGGATTTCAACGTTGGTAGCCAAGTTTATTTTAATGTATTTAAATTCAAAATAGTGAAGAAAAGTGTCTTGTTTTTTCTGTTTATTTCCGGATTAAGTTTTTCGCAGAAAAATTTAAAAATAAGTGACTTGCAGCCAAAAACAAAAGATTTTGTTTTTCCTGTGGTTTCCTATTCCGATCATTCCAGAGTAGAAAACAAGATCAATCTTTTTCTCCAGGTAAGTGAATTGGAATACATTCCCGGATCAGAAGGAAATCCCTCTAAAAAGGTGAATGCAGGAGCTGCTTCATACGCAAACTATGTGTATTTCTATGATTGGAAAAAGCTGGAAACTCCAAAAAATATTCTAAGTATCAGTATTGATGGTGAAGCTTCGGGAGCTTACCCAGAAGAATTTTCAGACTGGAAAAATTTTGATATCAGGACCGGAAATTACATCAATGCTGAAGACTTATTTCAGACAGGTGCTATTAATACAGTCAATGGTTTGATTCAGAAGAAAATTAAAAAAAGAATCAATACCTTTCTCGTGAAGCTGAAATCTGAGAAAAATGCTTCAGAAGATGTTCAGGAGCAAATTGGTTTATATGAAGGATGTTTTACAGATTATACATTGAATGGCATCAGATATTTCTTTGGCAAGGATAAGTTGACTTTTGTAGCAGGCAGATGCTCTAACCATGCAATGCGGGCATTGGATGATTTGGGAAGTCATAAGCTCGAATTTACCTATAAAGAACTGGAGAAATATTGGAGTCCTTATGCCCAAAATCTGATTTCCGGTTCTGAAAAAATCGATAGAACAGGTCCTGGAAATAAGTTATACAAAGGAAAAATTGATGGAAAATATCCGGTGACGGTTTTGTTCAACGATATTAATGAGGATGATTCCTTTTCGGCTACCTATTGGTATGATAAGAATAAAAGTCCTATCAATTGGAGAGGAGAATTTGTTCATGACCATTTTTCTATCACAGAAGACGGTTACCATAGTGAAGAATTGAAACAATGGATCCCAAGAGCCTTAGTGGAAGCCGATTTAAAAGGAAATAAAATCATCGGAACCTGGCAGGACAATAAAACAAAAAAATATTTAACCCTAGAATTAGAAGAGTTATAAAATGAAAACAATTACTTTAGTTTTTGGAGCGGTTTACGGAATGGTATCTGTAATCCTTGGTGCATTCGGAGCCCATGCTTTAAAGAAAATATTATCGGTGGAAAGGCTTGAAAGTTTTGAAACAGGAGTAAGGTACCAGATGTATGCAGCTTTTTTCCTGCTGATCATCGGATATATTTTAAAATTTGAAACTTCTGCTGAAAGATGGACGTCCATTTTAATGATTGCAGGTACACTTTTATTCTCAGTAAGTATTTACTTCCTGAGCATGCAGGATTATCTGGGAATGAATCTTAAATTCTTAGGGCCTATTACTCCGCTTGGAGGGCTGATGATGATCTTAAGCTGGGGAATGCTGATTCTTTATTTTGCTAAAAATAAAATTTAAGGATGAAAATCAACAGAAGAAGACGGATTATAAGAACGTTTAACCTTTTGGATCAACCGATGAGGTTCAATCCGTTCGTATTCAGCCGTACTTTTTTCATGTGGGCCTTTACAGGCTTAGTTGGTGGTATTATTGCCGGCGGATATTGGATTGTACTGGAACATTTTACTGAGTTTTTAGCTCACTTTCAAGGCTGGCAGGTGATTCCAACCATGGCTATTTGTGGATTGCTGGCTGGGCTGGTGATTCATTTTATAGGAGATCCCGGAGAAATCCATTTGATTGTAAATAACATCAGGTTCAATAAAGGAAAACTGGAGCCTAAAAACAATCCGTCCATGATTCTTTCTTCACTTTTTTGTGTGGCATCAGGAGGAAGTTTGGGACCGGAAGCTCCTTTAGTACAGGTAACGGGATCTACAGGAACCTGGCTTGGAAAAATTTTCAGATTGAAAGGCGAAGAACTGCGTTCATTAAGTATTGCCGGAATGGCCTCAGGTTTTACAGCTCTTTTCGGAGCACCACTTGGAGGAAGTCTTTTTCCCTGGAAATTTTACACCACAAACATGCGGTTGAGTATTATAAAGCCATTATTCCGGCCTTGGTAGCAAGCTGTTTCAGCTACTTGATGTTTGCATTAATTATCCATTTGGGAATTGGGGCAACATGGGATCTGAAAGCTTATCATTACACCGGAGTCTATGATTTTCTATATGCTACCTTATTTGGAATTGTAGGAACTCTTTTCGGTTGGATTTTCATCTTCGTAGTGAAGTTTTTTAAAAAGATTTTTGAATACAGAAAATTTCCGATCTATATCAAAACATTAGTAGGTGGAATTATTTTAGGAGTTATCGCTTACAATTTTCCAATTACAAGATATTTCGGTCACAACGAGATCAATCAGTTAATCGGAGGAAGCTTCGGATTGAATTTCCTGATTCTGGTTTTGGTCTTTAAAATACTAGCCATTGCGATTACGGTAACTTCGGGTTGGAGAGGTGGTTTTATCATTCCGCTCTTCTTTGTAGGAACTACTTTAGGACTGATTATTCATAATTTATTTCCTGCTGTAGATACAACCTTAGCTATTGTAAGCTGTATGGCAGCGATTAATGCCTGTGTAACGAGAACACCGATGAGTACCACGATTATTTTGGGAACACTAACGGGGTTTACTTATTTTGTGCCAATATTATTTGCGAGTCTTACCGGATATTTTCTTGCTCCAAAGATTCCATTTATTGGATCACAGTCTGAAAAATTAGCGGAAGAATAAGGAAAAATGTATAAACATGTCAAAAATCAAGGAACTAATCTTTAATTTTTGAATGAAGAATCTTGAACTTCCATGTCTTTTTAGTAAATTTGTCAACCTTTAAATATTAAAATAAAATAATAAAAATAATATGAATCTTCACGAGTATCAATCAAAAGAGATTTTATCAAAGTATGGAGTAGCTATCCAACGTGGTTTCGTTGCAAACAACGTAGATGAAGCTGTAGCAGCTGCTGAAAAATTGACTGCTGAAACCGGAGCTCAGGCTTGGGTTGTAAAAGCACAGATTCACGCAGGTGGTCGTGGTAAAGGTGGGGGTGTTAAGTTTTCTCCAAACATGGATAAGCTTAAAGAAAACGCTCAGAATATCATCGGAATGCAGTTGGTAACTCCACAAACTTCTGCTGAAGGTAAAAAAGTACACTCTGTTTTGGTTGCAGAAGATGTTTATTATCCTGGAGAATCTGAAACTAAAGAATTTTATGTTTCTATTCTTTTAGATAGAGCTGAAGGGAAAAATACAATCGTATATTCTACTGAAGGTGGTATGGATATTGAGCATGTTGCAGAAGTAACTCCTCACTTAATCCACAACGAACTTATTGATCCAGCTATCGGTCTTCAAGGATTCCAGGCTAGAAAAATTGCTTTCAACCTAGGTCTTGAAGGAAATGCATTCAAAGAATTTGTGAAATTTATTTCTTCTCTTTACAATGCTTATACAGGTATTGATGCTTCTCTTTTCGAAATCAACCCAGTGTTGAAAACTTCTGATAACAAAATTATCGCTGTAGATGCTAAAGTAACTTTAGATGATAACTCATTGTTCCGTCATAAGGACTTAGCTGAACTTAGAGATACAAGAGAAGAAGATCCAATGGATGTAGAAGCTGGTGAAGCTGGTCTTAACTTCGTAAAATTGGATGGTAACGTTGCTTGTATGGTAAACGGTGCTGGTCTTGCAATGGCAACTATGGATATCATCAAATTATCAGGTGGTAACCCGGCTAACTTCCTTGACGTAGGAGGTACTGCTGATGCTCAGAGAGTACAGACTGCTTTCGGAATCATCTTAAGAGATCCAAACGTAAAAGCAATCTTAATCAACATCTTCGGAGGTATCGTAAGATGTGACAGAGTAGCTCAAGGAGTTGTAGATGCTTACAAAGCTATGGGAAGCCTTCCGGTTCCATTGATCGTAAGATTACAAGGAACTAACGCTGTAGAAGCTAAAAAATTAATTGATGAGTCTGGTCTTCCGGTTCACTCTGCAATTACTTTAGAAGAAGCTGCAAACAAAGTAAAAGAAGTTTTAGCATAATCTAAAATTTTCATATAAATAAGAAACCGTTCCATTTTTGGAACGGTTTTTTAATGCGTATAAGAAACAAGTATTCATGAAAAACTTATACGTTCCAAAACCTTGTTCCGAAAACTGGGAAGCTATGTCTCCACAGGGAAAAGGCAGATTTTGTGCTGTCTGCAACAAATGCGTAATTGATTTTACCCAAAAGCAGCCTGAAGAAATTCTGCAAATTCTCACTGAAATAGAAAATGAAAAAGTTTGTGGAACATTTTATAATCATCAGTTAAATATTGAAGAAGAAAAATCACAAAAAGTAAAAAATCAATTCTTCAGATTGATCCCTAATATTTTTCAAAACAGTAGAGTTACACTTGCTGTACTTTCTTTAATCCTCTTTCTGACCGGATGCTCAAAAGATAGACCTCTCAGAACAGGTGAGGTGGCTGTGGAGCTAAATGAAGACAGTCTGAGTAATGATGGTATTACTATAGGAGAAGCTATTATTGTTGACAATGATTCTGTTGCTAAAGTTCCTCAAAAGGACAGTGCTATCGTTTCTAAAAAGCATAATGAAAAATAGCTTACCGGATATTAGAAGAACACAAAGTCTTTTTTAAGATACATTCTATGTGAAACCTATGTGGTTCGAAATTTTTAAAACAACATAGCCACATCGGCTTTATGTCCCATAAAAATTATTCGTGTATCCGTGACAAACATTCAGCAGTTTACAATTTTATCGGAGATAATCTTGCGCCTTTTCATATTCATGATATCCTGATCTTTATGCCATTGCGTTTACCAACAAAAAGTCGCTCCAAAAATTGAAACGACTTTTTATGATTCTAATTTATGCACAATTATCTGCAGAATTGGCGAAACCTGTGTGATGTAAAGGAATTATTTATCCTGGCTTTCCGGTAAATTGTTTTCTCCACTGGTAATACTTATACTTGTAGGAGTCACCAACTGAATTTGATCAATATCAAATCGTTCCTTAATATTTAAATAAGCCTTGCTTCTCACTTGTGCCAGGTTTGCACCTATTTTGATCCAAAACTTAACCTGAAGATTGAATGAGCCCTGCTTCAGGTCGGTAAAAATAACTTCCGCAGTATCTAATTTATCTACATTATCAAGATTTTTAACGACTTCAAGAATGCTTTTTTGAGCCTTACTGATATCTTCATCAGCAGGAATTTCAAAATTTAAAATAATTCTTCGTTGAGGGGAAGCTGTAATATTATAAAACGGAGCATTAAAAACAACCTGATTGGGAATATAGGCCTTCTTTCCATCGTCTGTAAGGATTTTGGTCGTTAAAAATCCAATCTCCTGTACAGTGCCTGAATGGGCTCCGATAGTGATATAATCGCCAACTTTAAAAGCTTTATCAATACCAATAAGCATTCCTGAAAAGATACTTGAAACAAGATCTTTCAAAGCCACCCCGGCAATCACCCCGGCTACTCCCAAACTTCCGATAAACTTCCACAGAAAACCACTAAAGCCCATAATTTCCAGAGAAATAAAGGTACCCATCAGCATAATCAGAAATCTGAATACACTGATTAAAGTAACCAGTGAACTTTCTTTCTGGCTTTTGGGAAAGAACTTATGAAATAATTTTACGGCAATCTGGCTCAGGTATTTACTTGTAATAAGGAAGAATGTAAATACTAAAATGCCGACAATCAGTTTAGGAGTAAGTTCTGCGAACGTTACATACCAATTTTGCAATACCCTATACACCATGTCTATGTAGGTGAGTCCGGTTTTCTCCATGAATAAAATTTTACATTAAATATATAAATTTTAAACAAAAATTTTGCCAGTATCAAAAAGTCTACTAAATTTGTAGACTAACAAATGCAAAATATTATGTCAATCAAATTAGGAGATACAGCACCCAACTTTCAGGCAGAATCATCTGTAGGTGATATTCATTTTTATAATTATCTGGGAGATTCCTGGGGAATTTTATTCTCACATCCGGCGGATTATACTCCGGTATGCACTACAGAGCTGGGGTATACTTCTAAATTGCACACTGAATTTGCTCAAAGAAATACCAAAGTGATTGCTTTAAGTGTGGATGGGGTAGAGGATCATCAGAATTGGGTAAAAGATATTAACGAAACCCAAAATACAGAAGTACTGTTTCCAATTATAGCAGATAAGGATAGAAGAATTTCCGAACTCTATGATTTTATTCATCCCAATGCCTCCGCTACGGCAACCGTACGCTCTTTATTGATTATTGATCCTGCTAAAAAGGTAAGACTTATTATTACGTATCCTGCCTCTACAGGAAGGAATTTTAATGAAATACTGAGGGTATTGGATTCTTTACAGCTTGTAGATAATTATCAGGTGGCCACACCTGTAAACTGGAAATATGGAGAAGACGTGATCGTTCCACCTACAGTATCTACAAAAGATGCCATCAGGAAATTCCCTAAAGGAGTTACTGAGATAAAGCCGTATTTAAGATATACACCTCAACCCAATACATGATTTATTTGATTTTTTATAGTTTAGTTTTAATTTGTACGAAAAGCGGCCCGAAATTAATTTCGGGCCGCTTTCATTTTTTATAAGTATTTCAGTAATTACTTAACGTCGTTGATGATTTGCTTACCTTTTGAAGTTGGAAGGTAAATCTGGAATCCTAAACCAAAAGTAATTTTGTTTGTGTATCCACCGCTTCCGAATCCAGCATTCGCATCATATTTAACTAAACCTTCTAAACCAATGTTTGGTGTAATGAAGTATGAATAACCAGGACCAAATCCAAAGTTAAGACCATTAGAAGAAGAACCTCCTTTAGAGATAGATGTTCCTCCTACACCTAAATTACCTTCCAAGAACCATCTTCCATGGTGTAGTAAATTGTTTACTCCCTGCTCTCCCGGGTTAAGATAATAACGTCCTAATGCTCCAACATTATATGTAAAAGTAGTTGGTGCATCTTTAGCTCCTTTGAAACCTAAATCCACATATCCCCCTAATGCAATATTATCTTCAATGAAATAAGCTCCTTTCGGTTGAATATTAAAGTCATAACCACCTCCTTTGTTTAATCCGAAGTTGGCTCCTGCAAGGTTACCCCCTACCATCCAATTACCTTTTTGAATCTGAGCGTTTGCAGTTGCTGTTAATCCTGCTACGGCTAATACTCCTGTTAAAATAAGTTTTTTCATAATTTATTATTTTAATAATTAAATGTTTATTATTCACGAATTATAGAAAAAACAATAAATGTGCCAGACTCTTAATTTTAGACAATTTCTCTAAATTAATGTTAATAATATCAACAAGATAGAATATGCATTTTTAACTTTATCATTGAATATTTCACAATCATATTAAAGAAAAAAAATCTTGAAAAGCCAAGTTCCTAAAATCGGAAAGAAGAATTATTTTTATTTTCTGATAAAAATAACGCTGTTATAATCATTAGAAAAGCCCTGAAATGCTACTATCTTAGTTAAATAAGTAAAAGAAGAATAGAGATAACAAGTCCCGCAATGGTAAACTTGATCCCGCGTTTAAAAGCCTTGGTTTTAGGATTAAACATCCAGAAACTCGAAACCACAAAGAAAAAAAGCGCTACTCCGAAAAATACACTTAGAGGAGCAATAGCATCTTTAGACTGTGATTTGTGAAGCGAAACCATTTTATCAAGTACAAAAGGTAATTCCATCTTTGAATATTTGGCTACTCCTGTTGCAGAATCATAAGTTCCTTTCTTAAAATGAAGAACGGTACCTTCTGTTTTTTCTACTTCAAGGCCTTTCATCTTCAGTTCTTTTTTCAGTTCTTTTTCAGATAGGTTGGCAGATAAAGTCTTTTCATACTTTTTTTCACTCTTTAGAAAATCGGTGTCTCTGTAGACCAAAATAATTCCACTAACAGCATACACGGCCATAATACCGGCAAGGAAATACCCCAGATATCGGTGCGTAATTCTCATGAAACTTCTAGTGTCTTTAATCTTATCCATATCGTTTTTTTGTTTTGTTTTTTAAATTTCAAAAGTGGAAGCTGCAAAAATGCAATTTCCACTTTTAATAAAGAAGTAATTATATGTTTAACTCTACAGCTTATATGTTAGCGTAAAATAATAATTTCTTGGAGTAATAGGGTTTACTGAATAGTTCTCATGAACATTGTAGTTTACAACATCAAACAGGTTACCCACTCTTCCTTGGATTGAGAATTTTTGCCATTCATAGCCCACTGATACAGAAACCGTCGTGTAGTCCTTTAGATCAAACATTCTACTTACGTTGTTTCTACTTGTATTTGTAGATTTTGAATCATTCCACCCAGCGATTCTGTCTCCAATATAGTAGATTCCAGCGCCAACTTTTAAACCTTTTACATAGTTTGTGAATTTATAGAAAACGGAAGCATTCGCTGTCGTAGCTGGGGTTCTTACCAATCTTTGTTTTTCAACATATCCTTTTTCAGGGGTGTCTAGGTAAACGGAATTGTTATAAGAAAAACCACCGATAATAGATAAGTTTTCAGTAGGATTTCCGGTAATATCTAATTCCACACCACGACTTCTCATATTTCCTGCAAATTCTTTAAGATTGGTATCTGTTGAATTTACTGGTACTGCATTGGGAGTAGTTGTAGGAATGAACCAGTATGTTTGATAATAATTGTTGTACATGATCTGGTAAGCGGTTAGGTTAACCGCTAAAGCATTATTCCAGAAATTCTTTTTAACACCAATTTCATATTGATCAACGGTTGATGGTTTTATGCTTTGTCTTGATAAAGTCGCTAATTGATTTTGAATTTGCGGAATAGACTGATTGGTGTTTACTGTTCCAAATTGATCCGAAGTATATCCGGCATTGGAAGCAAACGAATTCGTATAAGTTGCAAATACCGAAAGGTTTTCATTGGGAGCATAAACCAATCCTACTTTAGGAGAAAATGCATTGTCAGACGTTGAGGAATTGGCTACTTCGAATTTTTCATTTAATATAAAACGAGTAGTCAGCGTAGGCATATTCTCTACATAAGACCATCTTAATCCGGCAATTACTTTTAGTTGTTTTGTTAAGCTGATAAAATCCTGAGCATAGATCCCAACTCTTCTTGTATTGATTCTGTTTCTTGTATTAAGAGTAGAATTTGGCATGGCAATATTTCCCCATGTTGATGGATCATCTAAATATAGGGTGTTTTTTGGATCTGTAACATTATAAGCATACGCATCCGCCTGGCTATAATCTGCATCTGAACCAATTAATACCTTATGGTTGATTTTCCCGGTATTGAATTCACCATTAATGTTTACTTGTGCAGAAGTATAGTTTTGTTCGTTGTATGTTTTACCAAAAGGTCTGTTCCATGAAAGTCTTGTTGCGGTAGGTGAGCTATAACCCCATTGTACTCTTTCAGAAGAAAAATAATCTTTCGTGTAGTTTTGGTAAGAAGCGGTAGCATTTAAAGACCATCTTTCGTTAAATTGATGATTAAAAGTTACATTCGCAGAAGCTTGCTGTACATTTTGATACTGCCAGTCAGTTCCGAAGAAAATGTTTCTGGAAATACCATCATTTAATCTATAGCTTTGATCTTTTTCAGTAATAGATCCAAGTCCGAAATCCGGAGTGAAATTATTTTTAAGATAATCTGCCTCAACAATTAATTGAGACTTTTCACTTAAATTAAATAAAAATGAAGGATTGAAGTAATATTTTTCAGATTGTACAACATCTCTGAAACTTTCAGCATATTCATAAGTTCCGTTTACTCTGAAAGCAATATTTTTAGATAATGGCCCGTAAACATCAACTGTTGGTTTGTAAGAATTCCAGCTTCCTGCATTCATTCCTACGCTTCCTCCAAAATTGAATTTTGGTTTTTTTGTAATCATGTTGATAATACCTCCGGCAGCCGTATTTCCATAAAGCATTGCGTTGGCCCCTTTTAAAACTTCTACTCTTTCCAGACCGCTTACTTCAGGAAAAACGCCGCTATTTATTCTTGACCCATTTTTGAAAATATTATCATTTCCTAAAATAAAACCACGTCCGCCAAAGCTATCCTGAGAGTTTCCTCTGGATGAAGTGATATACATCCCGTTTATATTCTGAAGAACATCATTCAATTGTTTTGCCTGTTGCTGTTCAATGATTTCGTGAGTCACGATAGCAATTGGCTGAGGGGTCTCCATTATCGTCAGGTTCGACTTTGTAGAAAGTGGCCTTGCCTGGTTTGGATTTCCTGTTTTGTGAAGATTAATATCCTCAATAGTTTGGGTTCTAATAGTATCTGCTTCAGCATTTTTCAGCTGTGAACTTGCTGAAACAGCGATAAATAGAAGACCTAAAGTAAGTAGTTGTCTTTTCATTTTATTTTTATGTAGAACAGTTTTAAATAAGGCGCAAATGTAAGTATTTGTTTAGAATGAATAAAAATAAATATGTGATTTTTATCATGTCTTTTAAAGGTGAAATATATGGATTGTTTCTATCCTTATTGTAGATAGATAATCCAGCGTTTTTTATGAATATATTTGTTGAAAAAATTTAAATATGCAACTGGTAAAAGCTGGGCTTTGTGCCTTTGGAATGAGTGGGAAAGTATTTCATGCTCCTTTTTTGAAAGAACATCCTGGGTTCTTTATTTCTGCAGTAGTGGAAAGAAGTAAAGAAGAATCTAAAGAAAAATATCCTGAAGCTGTCATTTATCGTTCCGTAGAAGAAATGCTTCAGAATGCAGATGTGGAATTGATCATTATCAATACACCGGTTCAGACACATTATGAATATGCCAGAAAAGCATTGGAAGCAGGAAAGAATATCATTGTTGAGAAACCTTTTACAGTAAACGTAGAAGAAGCAGAAGAATTGGTAAAGCTTGCGGAAGAAAAAGGATTATTTTTAAGTGTATATCAGAACAGAAGATTTGACCGTGATTTTCAGCAGGTGAAAAATATTGTAAATGAGGGTAAACTAGGAAATATCAAAGAAGCAGAAATTCGTTTTGATAGATTCCGTACCACACCAAGCGGAAAGCAGCACAAAGAAAATCCAGATCAGATAGGCTCAGGGTCACTGCATGATCTTGGAGCACATCTTGTGGATCAGGCAGTACAATATTTCGGATACCCTGAAAAGCTTTTTGCTGATGTGTTTTCTATGAAGGGACCAGAATTTGCCAATGATTATTTTGAGATCCTGTTATTCTATAAGGATAACCTAAGAGTAAGATTAAAATCTTCGGTCTTTACCAAAGAAGATCATCATGCTTATAAGATTCATGGAGATAAAGGATCCTTCCTCCAGGAGAGAACAGATAACCAGGAAACCGAACTAGTTGCCGGAGCTATCCCTGTTTACGGAAAAGAGTGGATGAAGCCTTTGAAAGAAGCAGACGGAATTTTAAATTACCTGAACGAAAATTCAGAAACAGAAAGAATACTTACTTCAAGTGAAGCTGGAAATTATATGGATTATTATCAGCAAATCTATGAACATATCGTTTTCGGATATCCTCTGCCATCACCAGGAAAAGAAGTGATTCAGAATATGAAGATTATAGACGCTTCATTGGAGAGTGCAAAAGAAGGAAAGGTAATCTTCTTATAATTGATAAAAGAGTTATGAATGAGTTCAAAGTTTAAGGTTCAAGGTTACTGGTCATCTGAAGTAGAATTTTCCTGCTCTTTCACCCTAAGACCCTCTTACTCTCAAACTTTTTTGAACTCATTCATAACTTATATTTTTACATGATTTCCTGAAGTTCAAGCCATCTCATCTCATGGTTTTCTAGTTTTTCAGATATTGTCTCCAGTTCAGAGGAAAGTTTAGCGATTTTTTCATAATCAGCTTCGTTGTTAAGT
Organism: Chryseobacterium capnotolerans; assembly: GCF_021278965.1. Classification (NCBI taxonomy): domain Bacteria; kingdom Pseudomonadati; phylum Bacteroidota; class Flavobacteriia; order Flavobacteriales; family Weeksellaceae; genus Chryseobacterium; species Chryseobacterium capnotolerans. The sequence continues at coordinate 447,650 of NZ_CP065589.1, forward strand.
TGTTCTAAGATTTTTGCACGCTGTCCTTCCAGTTCTGGCATTTCTTTTTCAATAGTTTCCAATTCCCTTTGCTCTTTGAAAGTTAACTTTCTTTTCTGAGGATTGGAAGATAAAGTGTCTTCAGTAACGGCAACTGTTTCTTTTACAGGTTCAGATTTTACAGCCGCGTTTTTTTCTAAAGCTTCCTCACGGCTTCTTGCTTCACGATATTCTGAGAAGTTTCCTACAAAATCTCTGATTTTTCCATCTCCTTCAAAAGCAAGAACGTGATCTACAATTCTGTCCATGAAATATCTGTCGTGAGAAACGATGATTAAAGATCCCTGAAACTGCTGCAGGAAATTTTCAAGAACCGTTAGAGTAGGAAGGTCAAGATCATTAGTAGGCTCATCAAAGATTAAGAAGTTAGGATTCTGATATAAAATATACATCAGGTGTAATCTTCTCTTTTCACCTCCTGATAATTTTGAAATAGGGGAGTATTGCGTTTGATCGTCAAATAAGAACAATCTAAGAAACTGTGATGCAGAAAGACTTTTTCCATTGGCTAAAGGATAATGTTCTGCAATTTCCTTGATGAAGTCAATCACACGTTCATCCTCTTTATAAGTAAGACCTTTCTGAGCAAAATACCCGAAAGAAATAGTCTCTCCCGTTTCAATTTCACCCTTGTCCGCTTTTTCAAATCCTTGAATAATATTTAATAAAGTAGACTTTCCGGCTCCGTTTTTTCCGATGATTCCTACCTTTTCACCACGTTGAAATGAGTAGCTGAAATCTTTTAATAAAAGTTTACTTCCAAAGCTCTTATCAATATGTTTAAGTTCAAGAATTTTATTTCCTAAACGCTTCATTTCAAAGTCTAGTTCCAATCCTTGTTTTCTGGTGTCAGTCTTAGCAACTTTTTCCGTTTCGTAGAAAGAATCAATTCTGCTTTTAGATTTTGTAGTTCTGGCCTTAGGTTGTCTTCGCATCCACTCCAATTCCTTTCTGTAAAGATTGTTAGCCTTATCAATGGTCGCATTAAGATTATCCTCACGAATCATTTTATTTTCCAGATATGTTGCGTACGAACCATTATGAACATAAAGGTTTCTATCCTCCATTTCCCAGATAATATCACAGACACTATCAAGGAAATATCTGTCGTGGGTAACAAGTAATAAAGTGATTTTTGCTTTATTCAGATAATTTTCAAGCCATTCTACCATATCCACATCCAGGTGGTTGGTAGGCTCGTCCATGATCAGAAGTGTATGTTTATGTTCAGCTCTGGTTTCTGTCAATAGTTTAGCCAAAGCAACACGTTTGATTTGTCCTCCGGAAAGAGTCCCCATCCTAGCATCAAGATCTGTAATCTTAAGCTGGGAAAGGATTTGTTTCATTTCATTTTCAAGATCCCAAGCTTTGTGGGCTTCCATATCAGCCAATGCTTTTTCTATAAAGTCGTGATCTGTAGAATGAAGAGACTTGTGATAGTTCTTCAATGCAAGAATAGGTTCAGAATCCAATGTCATCATGAATTCTTCAATGCTTAAATTGGAATCAAAATCAATTTCCTGATCGAACAAAACAACCTGGATATCTTTATTAATGATCGCAGTACCGCTGTCTGCAATTTCTTTACCCATTAAAATTTTCAGAAGGGTAGATTTTCCACTTCCATTTTTGGCAACAATGGCAATTTTGTCTCCCTCATTAATGTGAAAGGAAATATTTTCGAACAAAACTTTGATGCCGTAAGATTTGGTAAGATTTTCTGCAGAAACGTAATTCATTGGAAATTAATAGTTTGATTTTAATTTTGAACTGAGCCGCAAAAAATACGAAAATGTCAGCATAAAACTTTCCGGAACGGCTTCTATAAAAATGAATATTTATAATTTTTTAATAAACTGTGTTCATTGTTTAAGAAAATGAATGGGTAAATTTGATAACTGTTGATACAGTTTAAATGTAAACCAATTATAAAAATAATGAATATTAGATGAAAAAAGTGATTGTTGATATGGATGGAGTGATGGCAGATGTATACCATCAGCTGATTCAATTTGAAAAAAGAGATACCGGAAGAGAAGTTGAGCTTGATGCGATAGCAGGAAAACCAGAGTTGGAAATTTTTCCCAATGGAAAACAGCATGTAAATGAGATAGGATTTTTCAGAACATTGCCTGTCATGAAAGGAAGTCAGGAAGCAATAGAGTATCTGAATAATAAATATGAATTATATATTGTTTCCGCAGGAATGGAATTTCCCAACAGTTTAAGAGAAAAATATGATTGGCTGGCAGAGCATTTTCCATTCATTACCTGGGAACAGATCGTCCTTTGTGGGAGTAAAAAAGTCGTGTCGGGAGATGTGATGATTGATGACTATCCAAAGAATCTGGATCATTTTTCAGGACAGAGACTGATCTTTACACAGCCCCATAATGAACTGATAGAAAACGAGACCTACAAAAGAGTGAATTCATGGGAGGAAATTATGCAGATTTTGTAGAAGAATGGTAATGTTTAAAGTTTTTTTAGAATTTATAGGCTAAAGCGTAATGTTTTTAGAATAAATTTAACTAAAAGGAGTTTAAATTTAATAATATCTTATGAATGTTGAAGACTATAAAATAGATATGTTTGCATCAAACTTTTACCATGAAAAAACTTAGCGTTTTATCCTTTATTCTTATGGTTTCAGCCTTTAATGCACAGGTGATTTCCGGAACCGTTATTTCTAAAAATGAAAATCAGCCAGTTCCTTACGTAAAAATTGGAGTAGAAAAGAAAACTACCGGAACAATTTCTGACGGGAAAGGAAATTTTTCAATAGACCTTACAGGCTTGGATTCACAGCAAAAGGTGAAAATAGAAGTGCCTGGGTTTGAACTGTATGAAGAAACGGTACAGAATTTTAAAACACATGATCTCCAGAAAATATTTTTAAATGAAAAAACGAAAACAATTAAGGAGATAGCCATTAAGCCTAAAAAACTTGTAGATAAAAACTGGGGGGTAAAAACGAAAACCAAAAGTATTTTATATTTTGTTAATCCAGCAAGTAAGAAAGCTGGTTTCTTGGGTGAAACTGCTTTAGAGTTTAATGCAAAGAAAAGATCTAAAATCAAAAATATTAATTTGAATATTGCTAAATATTCTTCCACAGAACCAGTTCTGATGCGTTATAGTATCTATGGTGAAAAAGATGGCTTCCCCGATAAAAATCTTTTAGATGAAGAAATTACAGTAGAACTTACCGAAGATCTGATTAAAGACGGAACTTTTACCCTTGATGTAAATGACCATAATATCTGGGTGCAAGGAAAGTTCTTTGTAGGGATCAATTTTTTAAAAGAATTTAACGGATACATTAAAATCAGCGCTGCTTTATTCAAAACAGGATTCATAAGAGAGTTCTATGAAGACTGGAAAAAAATGACTATTGCAGCACCAGCCATAAATATTGATGTGAAAATGGATAAAAACGGGAAAGATACCAAGGATGATGATGGTGGCTATGCAGATGATGATGTCTCCCAGGGGTGGATGACTGATACTTCAAAAAATATAGAGGAAGCGGATAAATCCATATATGGTAAAAATGATTCTGCAGGAAAATACCTGAAATTAAAAGATACAGATCTTTATTATGAAGTTTATGGAGAAGGTGAACCTGTGGTATTGCTTCATGGAAATTCAGGAAGTATCAAAGATTTCTATCAGCAAATTCCTGTTCTGTCTAAACAATATAAAGTAATTGCAGTAGATACAAGAGGGCAGGGAAAAAGTAAAGATACCTCCAAAAAAGATTTTACTTATAAATTGTTTGCTGATGATGTAAAAGCACTGACTGATGAACTAAAGCTTGATAAAATAAATATTGTGGGTTGGAGTGATGGTGGAAATACAGGACTTGAATTTGCCCTGAAATATCCAGAAAGCCTTAAGAAACTGGTAACTATCGGAGCTAATGCCTTTCCTGAAGGAGTAGAAGATAAACTTATCGAACGGTTTACCAATCAGATGAAACAACTGAATGATCTGGCTCCTGAAGAAACATTTGGAGAAAAAAGGCTTTTAAAAATCATGCTTACACAGCCTAATATCAGTAAAGATGATTTAAATAAAATAAAAAGCCCGGTTCTGGTGATTGCCGGAGACAGAGATGTAATCAAACCAGATCATACCGAATTTATTTCCAAGCAAATTCCAAACGCTGAAAAGAAAATTTATAATGATACTACCCATATGGTTCCTTTTGAAAAACCAGATCAGCTGAATGAAGATATTGTAAGCTTTCTTGGAAAGAAGTAAGCAGGAAGATAGCGGCAGGAAATCTAAAAAGGTCCTTTTTATTTCAATATTGAAATGAAAAGGACCTTTTTGAGTCATTAGAAAATAAACTTAAAATTGATACTTAAAGCTCGAGAAACTTCCATCTCCCAGCATCCATCTTCCTTACTCATTAATCTAATGTCAGTCTTTTCAAAGACCATGAATTACCGTTGTAAATATCAAGGTCTACTTTAGTATTGATCCCATGAACAATCCCATTTTCGGTAAATTGCCAGAAATCCCATTGGTCATCAGGAGATGGAGTAGGGACATCATTGTAATTGGCCAGCCATAAAGGATAACCTTCAAATTCACCCTTCAGAAAATCCTTATAATAATGGTAGTAAGTATAAAGAATAGGTTTTTCACCATATGTTTCTTCTATAATTTTACACCATATCTTCAGGTCTTCCACTAATTTTTTATTGGTTTTCCGCTTTGGGATTTTTTCAATATCCAGAATAGGAGGGAGGTCGCCACTTTCCAATTTGACATTCGCTAAAAAATTATTAGCCTGGATTACCGGATCTTCATCAGCCCGGTAGAAATGATAAGCACCACGGATCAGGTTATGTTTTTTAGCCATTTCCCAGAATTCATCAAAATGTTTATCGGCACTTTTATTGCCCATGGTTGCACGCATCACAACAAACTCCAGCGGAATGGTTTTATTGCCAATACTGAGACTGTCCCATTTAATATCTTCCTTATTTTGGTAATGAGAAACATCAAATCCATAGGTTTTGTCAAGATTATTAGCTAATATTCTTTGGATTCTTGAACTTTCTTTTTCACTATTGTGAAGTTTTTTATGGGTAAACTTATTAAAGTACAAAGCATAGTAATAGCTTACAGATTGTTTGAGATAAAATCCGGTTCCGATTAAAGCTACAATTAAAATGGCTAATATCACCCTGCGACGGAAAAAATAGCTGTTCCGTCTGTTCTTATGGATCTGTTTGGCAGTTTTTTTGGTGTACTTCTTTGGTGTCATAAAGTTTTGCAAAACTAACTTTTTTCACTACTAAATGCTAAATAAAATCAGTAAATTTGTGTATTATGGAAACACGCGAAAAAATCATCATTATAGGAGGAGGATTTGCGGGGCTGCAGCTTGCAAAAACATTGAACAATAAGAACAAAAAGGTTATTGTTCTGGATCGGATGAATCACCATATGTTTCAGCCGCTTTTTTATCAGGTAGCCTCAGGAAGGATTGAACCTTCCAACATTTCTTTCCCTTTCAGAAAGATTTTTCAGCAATCCAGAAACACTCAGTTCCGAATGACGGACGTCAAGGAAATTGATGCTGCCAATAATAAGGTCATTACTGATGAGGCAGAATTTACTTACGATAAACTTATCATTGCAACAGGTTGTAAAACTAATTTTTTCGGTAATAAAGAACTTGAAGGAAAAGCTTTCGGAATGAAAAATACTCAGGAAGCAATCAGCATCAGAAATCACGTTTTGATGACCTTTGAAAAGCTTATTATTGAGAAAAGCCGAAGTGATGACGGAAACTGGAATATCGTTATCGTTGGAAGCGGGCCAACCGGTGTAGAGCTGGCAGGCGCCTTTGCTGAAATGAAAAAGATATTCTTCCAAGAGATTATCCTTATATGAATTTTGATCATCTGAAGATTATTCTCGTGAGTTCTACAGAAAAACCTCTTGCCGTTATGAGCAGTGAGGCTCAGGAAAAATCTGAAAAATACCTTAAGGACCTTGGAGTAACCTTCATGAGTGGAGAGGTGGTTACAGAATATGATGGCGATAAAGTGCATTTGAAGAGTGGAAAAGAAATACCATCCAATAATGTAATCTGGGCCGCAGGAGTTACAGGAAATGTAATTGATGGCTTCCCTGAAGAAAAGTTGGTAAGAAACAGATATATCGTAGACCGATACAACAAAATAAAAGGGTATGATAATGTATACGCAATTGGTGATATTGCCTATATGGAAACCCCTAAATATCCACAGGGACATCCACAGGTGGCCAATGTAGCCATTAATCAGGCCAAAAATTTAGGGAAAAATCTGTTGAAAAAAACCTTAGGGGAATGGAAAGAATATGAATACGATGACAAAGGTTCTTTAGCAACCATAGGAAAGCACAGAGCCGTTGTAGATCTGCCATTTATAAAATTCCAGGGATTTTTAGCATGGTATTTCTGGATGTTTCTCCATTTAATGCTAATTTTGAGCGTTCGAAATAAGCTTGCCATATTTTTTAATTGGATGTGGAGCTATATCAACAAGGATTCTTCCTTAAGATTAATTATTATACCTACTAAGAAAAACGGAACATTACAATGAGAATTGATATCATAAGCGTACTTCCAGAATTGATGGAAAGTCCATTCAAAACCTCTATTTTAAAAAGAGCAATGGACAAAGGACTGGCAGAAGTACATTTTCATCACCTGAGAGACTGGGCAATCAATAAGCACAAGCAAATTGATGACGAACCTTACGGAGGAGGAGCTGGAATGGTGATGATGGTAGAGCCGTTGGATAAATGTATCTCAGAACTGAAGTCTCAGAGAAGCTATGATGAAGTGATCTATCTGACACCGGACGGTGTAACACTGAACCAGAAAATAGCTAATTCTCTTTCCATCAAAGATAATCTGATTTTTCTTTGCGGTCATTATAAAGGAATAGACCAGAGAGTGAGAGACCTTCATATTACGAAAGAAATATCGATTGGTGATTATGTACTTACAGGAGGTGAACTTGCTGCCTGTGTACTGGCTGATTCTATTATAAGACTGCTTCCGGGAGTTTTAAATGATGAGCAAAGTGCCTTGACGGATAGTTTTCAGGATGATCTTTTATCACCTCCCATTTATACAAGACCGGAAAGTTATAAAGGATTGGATGTACCTAAAGTTTTATTAAGCGGAAATTTTGGGAAAATTGAAGAATGGCGTCATGATGAAGCGGTAAGAATTACCAAAGAAAAACGCCCTGATCTCCTTTAAAATAGCAGTACAGATCATTTAAACCCTGATTTTTTATGTATTCTATTTGTCTACAAATTAAATGGAATAATATTTGTTATTATTGTAAGTAAAAAGGAAAATATTAGTAGATTTGGTCTTTTAATTGAATTTTTATTTTCGTTATTTCAAATTTTATTCATTATTTTAATTTTGATATATTGAATGAAAATACAAATTAATTGAAAATTTAATTCACTGTAAGTAGTTTTATTGATTTTTTTTGTTACATTTGAAACATTTCTTATTATAAATTGATTTGTTAATATTGTGGGCAAATCAATATGATTTGAAAAAAATAATAAATTTACAATTAGAAAAAAAGAACATATTAATTTAAAAGTATAGAAATTTGTGTTGATGGAACTGTTCTCTTTTTATAATGTTGAAAATTTATTTTTACCCGATCCTAAACCTGTTCATAAATTAGATCCTACAAAGTCAGGTTTAAGAAATTGGGATGAGAGAAGATATAAAAATAAACTTTTTAAGATCTCTCATGTATTTCAATTGATGAAGGAGGAAAATGGAGTATTGCCATTTATTCTCGGATTATCCGAAGTTTCCGGAAGGAAAGTTTTAGAAGATCTTGTAGAAATGGAACCCTTTAATTCTGAATATGGGATTGTACATTACAATTCTATGGATGAAAGAAAGGTAGATGTAGCCATGTTATATGATAAAAGCAAAGTAGAGGTTATAGATTCTGAAACCATTACTTTCTTTTTTGAAATAACTTATAAAAACACAGGAAATTACGACACAACCAGAGACGTACTTTTTTCAAAAATTAAATATAAGGGAGAAGTTATTAATGTCTTTATCGCCCATCTTCCCTCTAAGCGCGAAAAGGATATCAATAAACCCAAAAGAGCCTTTATATTGAATGAAGTTCGGCAACGAATCATGAAAATTGTTGATGCTGATAAAGAGCATGTCATATTGTGTGGTGATTTTAATGAAAACCCGGATGATGAAAATTTAGTGCAAATTCTCTATGACAACGATCATGAGAAGGTGTTGATTAACCCTTTTCAGGAGTTGTTTACTACAAGAAATTATTCTACTTTTCATTATAAGTCTGGATTGCTGTACGATCAGATTATAATGTCGAGATCCCTTCTTGACAACACAACGCTGGCTTTTCAGGAAGCCCGTGTGTTCAATTCTGAGAAAATCAGCAGCAGGACGAGAAATTTTGAAGGACGACCTTTCCGAACTTATGCCGGTACCCGGTATTTAGGCGGATACAGCGATCATTTCCCGGTTTTTGTAAAGTTTAAAAGCTTATCATAAAAAACATAAATAATAAAAAAGTAGAAAATGAAAAATTCGAGCAACACAAGTTACCATTTAGATTCCATTGACAAGGAAATTATCTACATGCTGATGGATAATGCTAAAACTTCTTTAGCACACATCTCAAAGAACGTTGGGATCTCTACAACAGCAGTACATCAAAGAATTAAAAAGCTGGAACATGCAGGAGTTATTGAAAACTCAATTTCATTCCTTAATCCTAAAAAAATCGGGTATAAGGTGATTTCTTATATCGGCGTGTTTTTGGATCAGCCAAGTCATTACCCTGAAGTGGTAAAATCTTTACATGATATCAATGAAGTCGTAGAAGCCCACTATACAACAGGAAATTATACAATATTCCTTAAGGTTCTTTGTAAAGATAACGACCATTTGATGCAAATCCTTAGCAAACTCCAAAAATTGAAAGGAGTAACAAGAACAGAAACTTTCATATCTTTGGAACAAGGTATTTATAGACAATTGAAAGTATAACGATATGAACATAGCCCAATATTTGGATTCAACTTACTTGAAGACACCAGAACAATCAGGTATTTCACATGAAGGAACCCTTCAGATTGATAAAGAACTTGCTCAGGTAGCTATTGATAATGGTATTTTTGCCGTAATGATCCGCCCGGATTATGTAGCAGAAATTAAAAAATATATTCAGGAAAGAAATTCAAATGTTGCAGTGGGAACTGTAATAGGATTCCATGAAGGAACGTATTCTATAGGAGAGAAGCTTGCAGAAGCATCAAAAGCTATTGAAGACGGAGCAGATGAACTTGATTTTGTAATGAATTACAATGCCTATCTTCAGGGAAATATAGAGTTGGTAAAAGATGAATTTGTACAATGTACAAAGCTGGCTTTAGAACACCATAAAATTGCAAAATGGATTATTGAAATTGCAGCTTTGACTGATGACCAGATTGCAGATCTTACCAAAAATATTTCGAACTGGGCAGAAGAGAACTTCTCAGTGAACGATTTACCTCATATTTTCGTTAAATCGTCAACAGGTTTTTATGAAACTAAAGATGGAAAGCCAAATGGAGCAACATTTGAAGGGATAAAGATCATGTTAGATAACGCTGGAAAACTTCCTGTAAAAGCGGCAGGAGGGGTAAGAACTCCTGAAGACGCTGAGAAAATGATCAATATGGGAGTGAAGAGAATCGGAACTTCCTCGGCATTGGCACTCATTAAAAATGAATCTTCATCAGAAGGATATTAAATTTGATATTCAAGAACAATAAAAAACCATCAATTTAATTTGATGGTTTTTTATTGTTATACCTGAGCCTGATATTCTTCGTAGAATTGTTGGGTCTCTTTAATTAAAGCATCCATTTCTTCTAATGTGAAAACTTCCAGGAATTTTTTTCTAAAATCCTTAAAGTGAGGAACTCCACGGAAATAGTTGCCGTAATGTTGTCTCATTTCTACCAATCCTAACCTTTCTCCTTTCCATTCTGCACTCCATTCTGCATGTTGACGAACTGCTAATAAACGGTCTGAAATAGTAGGAGCAGGTAAGTGTTCCCCTGTTTTAAAGAAATGCTTAATTTCATTGAATATCCAAGGATAACCAATCGCTGCACGTCCTATCATAATTCCGTCACAAGCATACTTTTGTTTGTATTCAAGTGCTTTTTCCGGAGAATCGATATCACCGTTCCCGAAAATTGGAATTTCAATATTAGGATTTTGTTTGATTCTTGAAATATGTTCCCAATCTGCCTCCCCTTTGTACATTTGTGCACGAGTTCTTGCATGGATGGTAAGAGCTTTGATTCCGGTTTCCTGTAAACGTTCTGCCACTTCATCAATATTGATGCATGTGCTGTCCCATCCCAGACGGGTTTTTACGGTTACAGGCAGGTGGGTAGAACTTACTACGGCTTTTGTAAGACGAACCATGAGGTCAATATCTTTCAAAACCCCAGCTCCAGCCCCTTTGCAAACCACTTTTTTACAGGACAACCAAAATTAATGTCTACCAAGTCTGGATTCACTGTTTCTACAATTCTTGCAGACATGGCCATTGCTTCTTCATCACCACCGAAAATCTGTATTCCGACTGGTCTTTCATAATCGAAAATATCCAGTTTTTTACGGCTCTTGATAGCGTCACGAATTAACCCTTCGGAAGAAATAAATTCCGAATACATTAAGTCTGCACCGTGCATTTTACATAAACGTCTGTATGGAGGATCACTTACATCTTCCATCGGAGCCAGCAAAAGTGGAAATTCCGGCAGTTCTATATTGCCTATTTTTATCATGGTGCAAATTTACAAAATTCTGATTAGTAGAAAATATGATATTATCTATTACTTTGAGTGATGCTTTTGAAAGGGGTTGGAGAGTGTTAGAGTGTTAGAGTATTAGAGTATTAGAGTATTAGAGTATTAGAGTATTGCGTCGAAAACTTAAAATAGTAAGAAATAACTAACTTGGAACCTAAAACCTAAAACCTAAAACCTAAAACCTTTAAACTCTAGAAGCTCGCTTTTACCTGCATGCTTCCAATATGAATGGTTCTCTCACCGGAGTTTCTTCCTTCATAATTTAGGTTTAACTGGATAAAGGAATTAATGGCCTGCTGGATGAATACACTCCACACCTGATTCTTTCCTGGTTTCAGACCATCAAGCATTTGGTTTCCTACGATACTGAAATTATTTCCATTGAAATTGTTATTAATGAAAGAGAAATTTCCGCGAATGGAAGTCTTTCTGAATTCCCATTGGACAGTTCCTGTGATATCAAAAGCTTTTAATAATTCTTCCCCATCAATCCTTTTTTCTGGCGGAAAGCAGCAGAAAGCTCTGTCTGGATGGCATCTGTAAACTTATAAGTAGCCTTGGGTTTAGTCTCAAAATTATTGAGACGGTAATCTCTTGTTGCAAATAACTGTGAAGAGTTTTTAATATCGTGAACAGAATTTTCCCAGTCTACCCTAAATTCTTTATTAAACCAATATCCAAGATTCAGGAAATGGGAAGTCTGTTCGCGTTCTTCATTACTGAAATTTGCATTGATAAGGTTGTCATTCGTAATAAATCGATAGTTTCCGTTCCATCCGGATTTATCTGTCGGATTGAATTGTACAGAAGTTAAAATATTTTGATTTTTAAGGATCTGATCACTGTTCTTTTCAAATGGATTCAACACCAGAACTTTATCTTTTTTATAGAATGAATTCTGAGAGTTTAATGAAATATTAAAGTTCCAACGCTTTAAGAAAGCATTTTCCGAATTAAAGACAATCGCCGGATTTACAAATAAAGCCAACTGTAATTTGTTTTTATTGGATGGAATATATCTTACGGAATTGGTATAAACTCTGATATATTGAGCCAAATCGGAGTATTCTGCAATTTCAAATTCATCAAGCTGCTGAATACCGTCACCATTATAGTCGGTCCATTTATAAACTCCCTGCCCATCAGTTACCTTAATATATTGAAACTCTCTTTGTGCTTCCTGTCCGTTTCCAAGTTCATAGAATGCCTGTAAACGCATTCCGTTTCTGAAAAGCTGTTGATTGTAAAGAATATTTCCAACCACAAAGTCATTGTTTCTGGTTATATCACCTTCTGCCCCGGAATAAAAGAATTTTCTGTAATGGATTAAAGCGTTCAGAGTGGTTCTTTCTGTTTTTATGATCTGACTTTCTGCCATGAAACCAAGGATCTTGTTCATATTCTGAAGTCTGTTGTCACGTACCGAGTCATTAGCTCGCATATATACTTTTGTCAATAACTTTGTTCGGGTACTGTCACCGATTTTCTTTTGGGCAAATATTTCTTTCCAGCTGAAACTTGTGACATCCATTAGCTGGGTATCATTGTATTTCTTCTCATTATGCTCCATACTTCCTCCTATGGCCCAACTTCCTTTCTTTCCGGTGAATTCTGTTGATAGTCCACCACGGATAAACTTGGTATCCTGAAGAGTAGCATTAGTATTCAGATAAGATAGATTCCCTTTCGTAAAGAAACGTCCGGTGATCCATCCGAAATCCAGATCGTTTTTAATACCCTTATACGAATCCTGCTCATTTAAATAATTGATACGGTAGTTTAACGTAGACTTATTATTCCATTTGTTTAAGAAGCTGAAAATAAAACGATTCTGTGTCTTATTGTTAAATTCTTGTGTTAAGTTGAAATCTCTGGAGAATTCCACATCATTGATACGATCCAGAATATGGAATTGTTTGTCTATATATTGATACTCAAAACTTGGAGTACCCTTCCACATATTTTTTGTAAAAGTTTTATTTCCAAATACACGGTATGCATATCCTATGTTCTGGTCTGAATCTTTGGATGAAAATAGATTGACATCATAATTACTCAGGGAAATATCTGCCCCTATTTTTCCTTCGTTCAGCAAATATTCAGAATTCAGGGAAAATACCTGAGATTTCTGTGGAGACGGAAGTTTTCTTACCGCTTTGTAATCTCCAGCATTAGGGCCTATATATTCAAAAACACGTCCGTTATTTGTCGTTTGAGCTATTTTATAATCACCCTGATTAGCTCCAAAATAGGTGAAAGATACCTGATAAAGAGTTTCGTTAGGATCTGTAGAAAGTTCGTAGAAATTTCCGGCAGGATTTAAACGGTATAAAATTTTATTAACATCATATTCAGTAACCACGCCGGATGGAGCATACATCAGGTTAGGGTCATTTCCTGCATTAGCAAGGATTTGTTCATCTTCTTTAGATAAACTTAACGCAAGAGGAGCGTTTTTGTTATCATTCTCCATGAACCAGTTCAGTCCAACCTTGAATTTTTCTCTTTGATGCTCAAGCTTTCCGGTAAATAAATATCTTGAATAATTCCTGTTGGCGTAGTTATAGGAAATGGTGATGAAATTCTGCTGGAAAATAGGACGGAAACTGGTAAAAGTAACCTCTCCTGTATTATAATTGATTACGTAATCCTGATTTTCTCCACGTTTCATAAGGATACCATCAATAAATACCTGCTCAGAACCTGAGATCAGGGTAATGAACTGTTCACCATTTTTTCCTGTCAAACGGTAAGGCCCCTGGTTCCCTTCAACTCCTTGAAAACGAATTCTGTGAAATTCACTTCTTGCTACACCAGCGGAAATATCTACAAATGTTTTATTTTCTTTTCCGAACTCAGTCTGAAACTGGATTCCCATGCTTCGTCTCTGGTATTTGGCGAAATAATTTTTATTTTCTAAAAGGTCAAGATGACCTGCTCTCAGAATAGACTTCTCTTTAATGTTAAGCTGCATGTAGATTTTATCAAACTCTTCTAGAGTTTGAGTATATCCATCTGCCTGAATGGGTAAATTATGATCGGAGATACTGGCTAAAATGGTAACATCTTTGGAAAGCCGTCCGGAAATCTGAAGATCCATAGAACTTTGTACAGATTGTCCTTGATTATTCCCGAATGTAATTCCACGGATAATGGAACCTTTAGAGTTAAGTTCACCTAAAAATCTTTTTTTATCATTTTTAGCCAATACAGCTTCATCAACAACAATTCTGTTGTGGGTTCGGATAAAATCTAAGGTGTCTTTTGCAAAAATGTCCTGTTCAAGCCTTGCAGCAAGAATACTATCTTTTTTATACTGTCTTCAGGAATGTTGGGATTTTTCCATGAAAATACCTGCGCATTTCCTGAAAATATGCCAAAGAAAAATACAACGAATAGGATAAAAGTATTCCGCAACTCCTGAAAAATAATTGGTAAAAATAATTAAAAAATGTTAATAGCATCGGATTAACTATTATTAACAGAAAATTAATCCAAATATTGTGGAGTCCTTAAAATTAAGAGTAATTTAGCCATCGAAATTATAAATAATATAAAATTATAATCATGAAAAAACTTTATTCGTTATTGGCGACAGCAATGCTTGCCACAATTTCATTTGGACAGACAACTCTTTTGTCGGAATCTTTTGGAGCTACAGCTACATTACCTACAGGTTGGACAAGTACTAATACAACTAATGGTTGGAAATCAAATGGATCTAATGCATCTACAAATAAATACCCCGGAGCTTCAGGAGGGATGAATGTGGTATTTGTAGGGCAGGGTTCAAATGGAATTACCCATACATTGACATATTCTAATTTATCAACAGTTGGGTATACAAATATTTCTATTATATGGGGTGGGCTAGGAGCAGCTGCTTTTAACCAAGATATTATTTTTCAATGGAGTACAAATGGAACTACCTGGAATGATGTAATTTATACTTATAATAAAAAAGCTACTACTTGGGGACTTGTAAATGGTGAAGTACCTATTCAACTGCCGGTTGGAGCAGAGAATGCAGCAAACTTAAGCCTTAGATGGTCTTCTGTAACAAGTAATCTAGGAAACTACAGAATTGATGATGTAAAGGTAACGGGGATCTCCGGATCATTAGCGACTTCGGAGAGTGTAAAAACTAAAAACCCATTTATTAAAAATACTTCTGTAGACAAGGAAATCTATTTTGGAACAAAATCTGATATTAAGATCTTTAATGTAAACGGACAATTAGTAAAAACAGCATCTGTTTCTGAAAATGGAGTTGTGAATGTAGAAAATCTACAAAGTGGGATTTATTTTGTAGCAGGAAATGTTAATGGTAAAGCCGTTTCTGAGAAGATTATTAAAAAGTAATTTTAATAAATTGTTAAATATCTACCGCTGCTTCAAATGAGTAGCGGTTTTTTTGTATTTTTATCGCATAAATTTTAAAAAAAATTATTTTATGAAAAAGATCTTTACTATTTTAGGAATCGTTTCCGTAGCAGCATCTATGAATGCTCAGATTGTAATTAACGAAGTGTACGGAGGTGGCGGAAACTCTGGAGCAACATTAAAAAATGATTTTGTTGAATTAATTAATAGAGGCTCCTCTCCAGTAACTCTTAATGGAGCTTATATACAATATGCTTCTACAAATGGAGCTTTTGGTGCAAGTGGAAGTATTACAAATCCACTTAATAATAAATTGGCGTTACCTTCAATTACATTAAATCCAGGACAGAAATATTTGATTCAGATGGCTGCTGGAACAGGAGGATCCCAAAACTTATTAAATCCTGACTTTGCTCCTAGTGGAAATAGTTTTCCTGATCAACCTTTAGCTTTATCTGGAACTGGTGGTAAAATTGCTTTAACTAGCGATAGTACTTCTCCTACTGCAGCAAACGGTTCAAATGTTATTGATTTTGTTGGTTGGGGAAGTGGTACTGTAAGTTTATTTGAAGGTGCCGGAGCTGCTCCAGCAACTAGTAATACAACTTCTATCTCTAGAACTAATGGAATTGATACCAATAATAATAATTTAGATTTTATTGCAGGTACTCCAACTCCAGAAAATTCAGGTTCAGGAAGTCTAGCTGTTACAGAAATCAAAGGGAAATCTATAGCTAACTTCGTGAAGAATACTTTCGTTAAAAACAACGAAATTACTTTCGGAGCTGATGTTAAAGATGTAAAAGTTTTCAATATGTTTGGACAACTTGTTAAAGAAGCTTCTGTAAAAGCAAACGGAACTGTAAATGTTGCTGAATTAACAAGAGGAAATTATATCGTAACAGGTACAGTAAATAACGAGGCTGTATCTAGAAAAATCTTAAAAGACTAATTTAAGTTTTAGATTAAAATACGAATCCGGCCATTTCGAAGAAATGGCCGGATTTTTTTATGCTTATTTATATAATTTTTATTAGTTAGAATATAATATAGGTATAAAGGATTTTTTGTAAATTTCCAATGAAAAGGTATCGTTTTTGATATTTTTATTATAACCCTGCTTCAAAATTATTTACATGAAAAAAATCTTTACTATTGCTGGTTTAATTTTGATGACTGCTTTTACCAATGCCCAGATTGTGATCAATGAGATCTATGGTGGGAATGGAAATTCAGGAGCTGTTTTCAAAAATAACTATATTGTTCTGAAAAATATAGGAACTACTCTGGTTTCTTTAACAGGAGCAAGTATACAGTATGCACCTGCAATCGGAGCTTTTACAGAATACCATACTCTTCCTGATTTTACTTTAGGACCGGAAGAAACTTATCTGATCCAGGAAGCTGCAGTGGATGGAGGAGTAGAAGCGCTGCCAACACCTGATTTCATAGCAACAACGGTCACGAATTTTGATGGTACTCCCAATAAATCTGTTGGGATAAGAATTTCTGGTACATCCGGAAAAGTAGTACTGGCAGGAAATATTGTACAGGTAACAAGCCCAGCTTCTTCTAATGTGTTGGATTTTGTAGGCTATGGAGCGAATGCAGATCAGTTTAAAGGAGATGGCCCGGCTCCTTCTCCTACAGCATCTACAGCAATCAGAAGAACTTTAGAGAATAACAGCGATAATATGGCCGATTTTTCCGCTGAAGGCAGTGCAAAAGGGGGCTTTGTTCAGAATCCTTTTATTAAAGATGGTAAGGTGCTTTTCGCAATGGAGATCAAAGATGTAAAAGTGTATGATACCTACAGACAGGTTGTGAAAAAATCTCCCACAAAGTTCGCTCAGAATATAGATATCACAGAATTACCCAAAGGAACCTATTTTGTAACAGGAACGGTTAATAACGCTCCGGTTTCACAAAAGATTATAAAAGATTAGTTTTTCAAATATTTTTTGATAAGAAGCAGCTTAGAGATGAGCTGTTTCTTTGTTTTAATACCAGCCTCTTCTTGCTGCATTGATGACAGATCCAAGATTAAGGATCAAAGTATATCGGATACGCTTTGCATAATCTTTAAATCCTGGCTCAAATCCTAAAGAAGATTGTATCGGAAAATAAACTTCCAGAAAATCCGGAATGATTCTCACTTTAACCCCGCTATCCCATATAAATTTTGCAGCATGATCTTTATTTTTATAGATTCCTGCATCAGCATACACATGAAATATCTTCCATATACTGGAATCTACATTCACAGAAGTAATCCATTGATTAACTGTGCCGGGAAGGAATGATTTAAATCCGCCGTCTGCTAAAATAAACTGCTGCGAAAGAAGACCACTGCTGGCACTCTCTCCTAAAAGGCTATAAGAAAATGTATAGTTGGATACCCTTGAAATTCCATAGTTGAATAAATCATTTCGGGTATCATTTCTGAGAAAATATCCTGCAAATAAACGAACACTTAGCTTTTGTCTTGGGGCAAATTCCCATCTGTAAAATCCTTCAGCAGTAATTTTGTTAAAATCTTCCATACCCTGTGCACTCAGGCTTAAGCTTTTCTCATGAATCATCTGACTGTCACTATAGCTATATCCCAATCCCCAAAGATTGTATTTTTTGTAATCATCATTGGCGATCATAGCAGGGCTTAGATCCCGCTCAAAGTAGTTGTATGAAACCCCTAAACTTCTGCTTACTGTACTTCTTGGGTTTTTTCTAAAGTTTAGAGTGGAAAATACAGAACCTTTTCTGTAAGCTAAGTTATAATCATAGTGGAAATAAGATCCTGAAACTCCAAATGTAATACTTCTGAACATGCTTTCAGCAGGCAGGAAAGAGTAAGATACAGCTCCTGAACCGGTTAGTTTTCCTGTTCCGGTACTGTATGTAGGGGTAAAGGAATACAGAAATTTCTGATCAAAGAATGACTGATTTTTAAAATTAGCTCCTAACAAAAATTTATCATAAGTATTGTTGAATCGTACCCTGGGACTTACATAAATTTCATTGTATTCAGGATTTGGAATATCCTTTATGAGTTTAAATTTGATTTTTTTAGTATTTGAAAATATCCCTTTTGCATACAAAAAATTATCCCTATAGCTGGCTTCCGGGAAAATATAATCATTATTTAAAGTTATTTTATAAATATTATCTGAGGCAGGAAAAGAAATCTCTTTTATTCTTTCATTTTCTAATGTTTCTATCCAATAAGATTTTCTTTCGCCATTTCTGGTTTCTGTTTCAAGCTTGACTGGAATAGAAGTATCCGTATTTTTTGCAATTTTAATCTGTAAAGAATCGTTTTCTTTACTAATATGTTTCAGCTTAAAATTAATCCTGTTTTTCTGTTTGAAAAAATTTTCAAGATAATAGGCAGATTTTTCTTTTTCTGATAACTGTTTCAAGAAATCATTTGGATTAATCCTGTTTCCTGAACTTTTTGAGACATACTCTTTTACAATATTATTAAAAGACTGCTCCCCCATTTTATTCGCAGAATAATTGAACAGACTTCCTGTCTCAAAACTACTGATGGCCATATCGTTGAAATTGCTCAAACTTGTAAAATCTCCATCAATTTTCTGATCCAGATTCTGAAGCATAATATATTGATAAGCCAGCCCATAGCGGTCGAGCAATTTTACCTTGGAGGCATGAAACAATTTTAAAGGTTTAAGTCCAAATAATTTGGTTTCAGGCAGCATCCCTAAAAGTTTGGTGTCTTTATAGAACTTTTTCAGATATTGGATTTCAAGATAGGATTTTAAACCATTTTTAAACCAATGATCTTTTTGTTTATCCGCAATTATTCTTTCATCCAGAACTTTTTTGGTAATAACTCCAAAATAATCCAGGTCTGTTTTTTCAGCTTCTGTAAATAGAGGAAATCTGAATTTCCAGAAAGTAATATCATTATTTCCAAAGAAATCTTCCTTAGCTCGGAACTTATCTGAAATAAATATACTTTTCGGAAGATAGCCTATTTTTTCTTTGAGAAATTTTAGATGAAGAGGTAAATAAAACTCCAGATTCTGTTTCTCCTCAGGTTTGAGGTTATAGCCAAACTTAATTTCAGTGTCTGTACCGTCAATATTGATTTTTATAACAGGATATACATTGGGTGAAACCGAAAATTCAGGATCTGAGTCTAAATAACCCTGAAAAGAATTCATCTGAATCTGTGGAAGATTACCTTCGATGAAGCTATTCACTGGGATATCAAAATTTACAGTCCAGAACGTATTGAAACTTACCGGTTCTTCAATATCATGGTATTTTCTTTCAAAATTATTGTCCGGATCAAAATGATCCGGAACAATAAAGAAATATTTTAAAGCTGTATTCTGGCCGGATGTTCCATATCCCGTAAACTTTTTATCGGGAAGCTGCATACGGTAGTGTAGCTGAAGGGTAATACTTTCACCGGGTTTTAATGCTTCTTTCAGGGGTAGAAAAAGATTTTCATCTGAAAGTGTAGTAACCGGGATTTCCTGGTTTCCTGAATCTTTAATGTTGAGTTCCAGAAGTTTCCCTAAATCATGGCTATTAGCAAAATGCAGGTCACTGTTTCTGTCTTCCAATTTTCTGTACACTAAAGATGTTCCGCGTTTGTTATAAGCAGAAATCCAGTTCAGAAGTTTTATCGTCTGTAGGTCTTTGTCAGAATGATTGTAATAAACAATCTCCTGGTTTACCTCAAGGGTTTTATTATCAGGAGAGAGTTTTGCTCCTATGTATATACTATCTTTCTGTGCAGAAACCTGTACGATTCCACAAAACAAAATAAGGCAAATGCTGATCTTTTTCAAATATCCGTGATAAAGCTCAAATATAGCTTATTTTGTATATACTTTATAGGAATTTTAGTTCTGAATTGCTTTTTTTTCCAAAGAATTAATATACGCATTCCAACCTTCATTTTTATAGGTAACAGCAGCTGTTTCCGGATCTTCAGATTTATAAATTCCTCTTCCTACAATGATGAAATCTGTATGTAAAGTTTTGAAAACATGTTCCGGAGTATTATACTGCTGTCCTTTTCCATCTCCAGAATCAGCAAGGTTGACACCAGGTGTAAATAACAGAAGATCTTCAGGAATTTTATTTTGAGAAACTCCTCCGATTACATTAGGATGTGACAAAGCTACTTTTAGAGCTTCTTCACGATAGCTGGTAGTTGTTAAAGCTCCTTTTGAAGACATTCCGACAATAGCTACAACACCTACATTTTTGAAACAGTCTAGGGATTCAAAACCTCCGATTACCTGGGAGGTTACAAAATCAGCCCAATCTGTAATTTTGAAAACTCCGCTTGTAAATTGTAATTCCTGAGTATTTCCGATATCTGCAAATTTTCGGTCTTCCATTAATAAGAATTGGTGTCTTCCAGCAATTTCTTTTAAAGGAGTAATTGTTTTTTCGTATTCAAAATCAGAAATGATATCGATGTGTGTCTTTAAAGCAATAATATGTGGACCTACTTTTTCTGCAAAGTCTAATAATTCCTGAGTGGTTGTAACATCTGCAGAAGCAATCAGGTTAGATTTTTTGGCTATAGCTGTTTCCAATAGCTTTTTTGAAACAGAATGCTGAGTGTTGCTTAGCTTTTGTTCGTAAGAAGCTCTGGTTTCTTCTTTAAACTGAATGTGGTTACCCTGTAAGAAATCCTGAATTCTCGCTACTTCTTCATCAGATAACTCACCAGTCTCCTGAAGAACTCCACATACTTCCGAGATATTAAAAAGAGTATGTACTCTATATCCTTTGCTTTCTAATAACTGTTTTCCGCCTTGTTCTCTGTCTAGTACTACTACAATGTCAGAAACCTTCAGATCTTCCTGTTCTATTTCCGGAATAGTCTCTAGCAAAGATTTTCCTGAGGTGATAACATCTTCTACCAAAAGACAGTTTTGTCCTTTCTGATAAATTCCTTCAATCAGTTTTTTAGTACCGTAACTTTTTGCTTCTTTTCTTTTAATAATTAATGGAATATAACTTTCCAGTGACATTGCTGTCGCCATAGGAAGAGCAGCATAAGGAACTCCACAGATTAAATCAAAATTATCCAATGGAAGCATTTCCAGTAAATAATTAGCAAGATTTTTTAAGATTTTAGGATCCGAAGCTAAAGGTCTTAAGTCTACATAAAAAGGGCTTTCGATACCACTTTTTAAGGTAAACCTTCCAAATTTAATGATGCCTAGCTTGTAGCACTCCAAAAAGAATTCTTTTTTACTTTCCATTATTTTTTATTAGATATTGCAAATTTAAGGATTTGAAATAAGGCTTAAAAATTTATCGCCTATTAGATAAATAAAAAACCATTCTGTAAACTCCAGAATGGTTTTGAAAATATAAATAAACTATTATTTTATGATTTCTGCGTCAATCACTTGGGCACCGTTATATTTTCGTTCAGCTTCCCAAAGTAAAAATTTGTCCACCTCTTTGATGAGTTTAGGAATGGTAAGTGACAATACCGCCAGATCATCCATTACTCCAAGTACCGGGATGGCAAATTCAGGGAGAAGGTCAATAGGAGAGATGACATATAAAATTCCAAGTAAAGGAAGAATAATGTCAATGGATTTCATAGGATAAATTCCTTTTCTCCACATTTTTACCATTCTGAAAATATCAGGGATCTTTTTTACAAAGCCCTTGTGACTGATAGCTTCTTTTGCAAGATTTAATTTTGAATATTTCATTTTGTGTTTGGATTTAAACAAATTTTTCAACATTATAAATTTCACAAATCCTGTACCAACAAATTATAAAATTTAGTTAAAAAATTATTTGATGATATTATCAATAAACTGGTGCACAGTTTCTGAGTCCCAGTCTTTTGTGGCATCTTCCTTAATCAGGATTCTGCCGGTCTTATCTAAAAGAAATGTTGTAGGAAAAACTTTAGGAAGAATCTTTTCAGATATCGGACTTTGTGCAATGTATACCGGTACTGTATAATTATTTTCCTTTAAAAATTTTCTTACATCTTCTTCTTTATCATTCATCGCAATAAGTACAAAATCTACATGCTCTTTTCTGGTATCATACAGTTTTTGAATAGATGGCCATTCTTTTCTGCACGGTGGGCACCATGTTCCCCAGAAGTTAAGGAAAACAGCTTTGTTCTTAAAGTTCTTAAGATTGGTGCTGGGCGCATTGATTCCTTTAAGTTCAATGTCATAATCTTCCTCATTGATGTGTACTGCATTTTCGATTGTAGCGATAGGAAAAAACTGGTTTTTCATATAATCCTTCACTCCCGGTACAAATACAATAATACCAACGATGACAATGATTGCAATGTAAATAATTCCTTTTTTCATATTCTGTTTTTTTTATAACAGATCCAAGATTTCCTGAACGGCATCTTTACCTCTGTTTTTAGCATAATAGATTTGCAGGTCGTTATAGAAAGTGTCTTTTGGATAGCCCTCCGGATCAGCTTTATACTTCATTAATAATTCATAACCATACTTTGGACGAGGGCCCCATGAATTTTTTACATTAAAATCCTTATCCAGAATCAATACTTTAGGAATAGATTCTGTACCGTTGGTTAAAAATTGATTGATCAGACTTTTATCACTGTCTCTTAAAAAAACTCTGATTTCATTATGACCTTCAAAGAATTTAAACAAAGCAGGAACAGTTGCACTGGCGTCTCCGCACCAAGCTTCAGAAATAATTAAAATTTTTCCGTCAAAATTTTTGGCTGCTAATTCTTTTCTCTGGTCTTCATCCGGAACATACTTTTTAACAGTTCTGTCCATTCTCTGAAGCCCAAGCTCATAATATTGTTTATATTCAATCTCCTGTTGGTTAGCAGGATTATCTAATCTTTGTTTTGCAATTTGAAGGTATTCTTCAAAAGAAATTCCCTGATCCCAGTAATTTTTCATTACCAAAAGTATTTATATTAAAAATTATTGATGTTTCGCGTTTTATTAATCAAGAATAAGTCTGCTAATACAAATGCAGCAAGGCTTTCCACCACAGGAACAGCTCTTGGAACTACACATGGATCGTGACGTCCTTTTCCTTCTACAATCACAGGATTTCCTTCTTTATCAATACTATCCTGAGGTCTTAAAATGGTGGCAACCGGTTTGAAAGCTACACGGAAATAGATATCCATTCCGTTGGAAATTCCTCCCTGGATTCCTCCAGACAGATTAGATTTTGTTGTAAAATCTGTGTTGAATTGATCGTTATGCTCTTTTCCTGTCATTTTTGCACCACAGAAACCGCTTCCATATTCAAAACCTTTACAGGCATTGATATTCAGCATTGCTTTTGCCAGTTCAGCCTGAAGCTTTGAAAATATAGGTTCACCAATTCCTACAGGAACGTTTTTGATCACGCAGGTAATGGTTCCTCCAATGGTATTTCCTTCTTTTTTAATTTCTTTGATTCTGGCAATCATTTTTTCTGCTGTCTCGGCATCCGGACAACGTACATCATTACTTTCCGTTTGAGAAAAGTCAAGAGCCTGGTATGGTTTTTCGCAGAAAATATCCCCCTACAGAAGAAACATAAGCATTAATTTCAATCTCCGGTAAAAGTTGTTTAGCTAATGCTCCGGCAACTACCCAGTTCATGGTTTCTCTTGCAGAAGATTTTCCTCCTCCACGGTGGTCTCTGAAACCAAATTTCTGATCGTATGTAAAATCAGCATGACTTGGACGATATGCTCCAGCAATATGGTCATAATCCTTTGATTTCTGATTTTCGTTTTCAATGATAAAACCGATAGGCGTACCTGTTGTTTTTCCGTCAAAGATCCCGGAAAGAAACTTTACTGTGTCACTTTCTTTTCTTTGTGTAACAATAGCAGACTGGCCGGGTTTTCTTCGGTTCAGCTCATATTGAACTTTATCGAGATCTACCGTTAAACCTGCCGGAAAATTATTGATGATACCGCCGTAAGCCACTCCGTGACTTTCTCCAAATGTTGTAAGACTAAGAAGATTACCTAATGTGTTGAACATGATACAAAATTACCTTTTTTTCTTCAGATAATAAAGTTTCAGTATTGGTTCTATTTATAAATATTTTCGATGGTGTTGATAGCTGCTTTTGCTTCTTTTTTTTCTTCGGAAGTGATTGTTTTCCAGATGAATCCTTTAGAAATGTCGTTTTTGTCAATGAGCTGAGGGAAAATTCCGGCTTTTATATCATCAAAGATAAAACTTTCTGAGATCGCAGGAAGAGGTGTTTCAAAGTTGTAAGGGTATTTTCTGGAAACATTAAATTTTAAATTTCCAATCTGAAAAGTGTTGAATTGCTGATATTGATAAACGCATGGTTGATAAAGCTGTTCCTTTTCAAATCCGGCCATGAAATTTCCTAGTTGAAAGCTTGGAATATACTGTTGAATAAGACCGGGAAAAGATAATAGCGAAATAAAAAATAAGCTGAGTACAGAAAAAACAGCAATAGATTTTCTTTTATTCCAGTATTCATAGAAAAGAACGAAGATGATAACAAAAAATGCATCAAGGAAAAATCTGTATTGAGCAGAAAAACTCAGTACCAATATACTTTTTATCAACAAAGAGATACAGATCAGAGTAATAAATTTATTTTTTTTAATCAAAGCAAATACTGAAAAGATGACTAAGCTAAATATGAAAAGAATATTAATTTTTGATTTGATGCCTTTCAATAAAAACCAGTTCTTTATATGATCCCATGTGGAGAAATTTTGGATTTCTTCGTATGAGTACTGCATGTCATAGGTTTTCAATATCGCATATTGTGAAGAAGTTTTCAGTATTTCGGGATTGGGTTTCCAACTGAAGCCAAAGTCTCCAATAGATACTGGAAATATCGGATATCCGAATGTCCAGATATTTTTAATACAGAACAGAAATAAGATGCACACTCCTAAAAGAAGACCTTTAAAGTTTGATTTAAAAATGAAAATATGACAAAGAAAAACAAAAAGAGGAAGCCAGATCATGGTTGGTTTTATGGCAAAAACAAAAGCAGAAAAGGCAAAGAGCAAACTGATGTTTTTATTTCCGGATATCATTTCATTTAAAATAATTAAAGAAAGAATAATCACCGGAAGATCCGGGCTTGGTGATTGTGAAAAAAGTAATAAAATAGGGATGAAGCAGAGATGCATCCAGTTTTTCTTTTCAATACTATAAATGGTATAAATAACCAGAAGGATAGAATTGATTCTTAGAAAAGGGTCCGAAAAATTAGAAAATCCTGCCTGAAAAATATGCCAGATAGACATTTGGCCTAAAGTAAGATCCAGATTGGAAATTCCTTTAATGAGTCCATACTCTGTAAGCCATTTAATAGTGGGAACATAATATCCGAAATGATCTAATATATAAGGATAAAAAGCTCCGGTAAATAGTATAATACTGGAAATAAATGCGGTTAAAAAGAAATCTTTTTTTGAAAAATTATAAAATTCCAGATATAGTTTGTCTTTAAAAAAGTAAAGCAAACCCAGTAAAAGAGTTGGGATTTCAACATAAATATTCAAAGGGATAAGAAAAGAAAGGAAAGTCCATACAAGACTTATTCCCATGATTCCCGAAAGCATTTTTCCGGAGAGTCCCTGGAATACGATTCCACAAAGTTGTTCCATGATTTTCCCAAGCCCTGATAAGACTGGTAGAAGAAAAATAGTGGAACAGAGAATCAATATCATAAAAAAAGATTGCCTAAAAATAAGCAATCTTTATATTTTATGGTGAAAAAAATTATCTCCTTGGTTGTACCCTTCCGTCTTTTCTATCCTGTGATCTACCGATGGTATAGCCTGTAGCTCCTCCTACAACACCTCCGATTACAGCTCCAAGACCTCTGTTTTTCTTAGCAATGATTGCTCCTGCGGCAGCTCCTCCTACAGTTCCTATAATGGTTCCTTTGGCTGCTTTACTCATCCCTTTTTTCTGAGTGGTCCCTTGTGATGCACTGCTTCCGTTGTCTGCATATCCACCGTTGCTTCCGCCTCCTGAATTAGAATTAGAGCTTCTATCACGGTATACTGTTCTTGTTTCCTTTATAACTCTTGGTTTTGAATTATTTTCAGCGGTAGCTTTTGCTTTTTTAGTTTCAGAAATACTGTCAGCTTTTTTCTGAGCTTCATATACCAGCTTTTCTTTTTCAATAGCCAGCTTTTGTTTTTCTATTTCAAGTTGTTTAGCCTGGAATTCAAGTTTTTGCTCTTCCAGTGATTTCTCAGCAACTCTGTCATCCTTCTTGCAGGCCGTTAATAAGAAAACGGATAAAAAACCTGCTAATACTATCTTTCTCATAATTCAAATTTTAATAAGCTTAAGCCAAAACGGCTCCAGATTTATTTTTATTTTCAATTATGAAGCCAAGTTTTAGTTAAAGAGTGTTAAAGTTGATAACGAAAGAATTAAAATAATTCTAAATTTTGATTCATATCAGGATATTAGAGAGGATCTGGAAAATTTAGGCATAAGGTTTGTGATGAACTTAATCATAGCTCTCTATTGCTGACAGGAGATTTTTATGAGAAAGAATTCGTAAAATATAGTTAATCCATAACTTTTGTTGAATTAATTTTAGATGCCTATTTTTGAGGAACTAAATTACTTTCAATATGAAAAAATCAATTTTTACAGTATCAGCTGTAGTAGGATTACTGGCTGTTACTACTTCGTTTTCTTCCACTGATGTTGTGGAATCTCCGTCTAAAGCTCGTACAGAAGTATCTGTGAAGGATACAAAGACAAAGACTTATCCGGTACGTTACGGATTGATCTCTATGAATGGAACGAAAATGCTTTCAGGTTCAGGATTTGATCTGGGAGGTTTTGTTGCCAAAAATACTGCCACAGGAAACGAGTATTTTACTGGGCAATATAATTACCGTGCGCTTCCACAGTATTCTGAGGAAGATCTTCCGGCAGGGACTTATGAATTTTCAGGAATCCAGGGCCAAGGAGGCTGGGTAGGTTATGGAACAGTAATTGCTACTGTATCAGATGAAAATATAGATGATGACGGATACATTACAATATATGTTCCGATCACATGGGAAGAATAACTTTGTGAAAGACAAAATATTTATCTACATTTACCAATCCTCGAATGAGGATTTTTTAATCGATATACAGTAATTAATCGCTGTTGAATATGCTGGAATGGTATAACAACAGTTTACATGATATTCTGTTTGGATTTTTCTGAATAGATTTTTTTCATCATTTGTGTTTTTTAGGCCTCCGCATGGAGGCCTTTTATTTTTTACAGGGTTTATAGCTATACTCATATATTTTTTTGGGTAGAGGAGGTATCTTTAAATAAACATTTTCTATTCCATATATCTTTATGATGAAAAGTTCCTCGTTTTTTAGAGGAACTTTTATTTTATGGTAAGCATAGAGGAAGAAAAAAATGTATCAGAGAAGGGGAAAGTAATGTGTAAGAATTTTTATGACTGGGCTCATAAAACAGATAAAAAGTAAGACTTATTTTTGATTAAGAACTAAAAGATTAATTTTTATTTCTGATATAAAATTTTTTTCATCATTTGTGTTTTTTTAGGCCTCCACCCGGAGGCTTTTTGATTGTAAAAATTCATAGTTTATTTATTCCTATTCATCGAAAATAATTCTGTCATTAAAAGGATGATCCCAAACAACAAGTATGCGGTTATTTAATTTTCTGACGTGAGCCTGTACCATTTCATATTCGCCTTTTTCATCCCGTTTCTCTACAATAAGGTTTGTTCCTTCTGCTATTTCACTCATTTTAAATTCAATATGATATTGTCTTTGATCATTTTGAGCAAAATCTGTTTTATTAAATTGTCTTTGTGACCTGATGTTGAATTTTAAGATTATGTTAAATAATAAAATAAATTGTGCCAATTTGTAATTTTCCATGTCTTCATTGATGTCTGTTGTATTTTGAAGAAATTTTTCCCCCGCTTATTTTAAAGTTTTTTTGAATTATTGATTTGTTAATCATTGGGAGGTTTGATAATTGTGTTATAGTGTTTAGTAGAGTTATTATTTGTATATATTTAAAGTTCAATCTGTTTTGGGTGATAATTTTTTAATTTAATTTTCTCTGTTTATGAGTAAAATTTTAATTTTTTTTCAAAAAAAGTAATTCTTGGCACGATTTTTCAATATACCAATGCAACTCATGTTTAATTTGAGTTTTCATGGTTATTAGTTTTTATCCTCGGAATTTCCGAGGATTTTTTTTGTTCTTATATGACAGTACTCAGAATTGGAGTATTCAGGTTCATTTATATTTGGTAAGATAAATTTCTATCCATCATCACTTTTGCATTATTTAGCAGACTCCTCCTGAATGGAAGAGCTTGTTTCATTAAAAAACACATTCTTTTTAACATTGAGATTCGTTAGGAAAAATTTTAATGATTAATAATGTTTTTCAATATTTCAATTTTTTCCAGCAGTGCTATATTTTCTTTTTCTAATTGGGAGATATAAGCATGGATATTTTCCCCAGAGATTTCATGAGATGTATAAGTAGGATAATCTGCTTCATAAATTTCTTCTACCGGAACATTAAAGAATAGGGCGATCTTTTCCCATTCATTTTTTGTGATTTTTATATAGCCGTTTTCTTTTCTGCTGTAATTGGAAACTTCAGTAGGAATGATATCTGCAATCTGTTGTTGAGAATAGCCTTTTTGCTTTCTTATGGCTCGTAGTTTTGCTTTTTTCATGGGATAGGCTTTGTACAAATTTGAGGAAAAGTGTGTTCTGTGGCTTATGGATTTCCGTAAAGAGCTGAAATAGGCAGAAAGGGCAGGGATGATATCCTTTCTTTATTTGAATTGAATGTATAGATTGAGTTGTTTGACCCCTTCAAAATTTTTGGAAACAATAAATTGTTTGAATCGGGTAATTTTTAATGGAAACGCAATACAGTCTTAAGGTGGAATGAATATAAGGGATCAGTCTCAAAAGTTGGGGGGAATGTTAAGTTGGTGTATCTTTGAATTATGTTAAGCGATCAGGAACTTCTTAAATTACTACTTCCAGAATTTTTAGTTGAAAACTTTGATATCCTCAAAGCAGAAGAACATAATGGTGAACTTCATATCTATTTTGAAGAAAAAAACAGTATTCCACAAGAATTTAAAGAAAGGCAGTTGGAATCAAAGGGTTTTCTCGCTGAGATTATTGTTGATGATTATCCATTAAGGGGTAAAATCGTAAAACTCCATGTGAAAAGAAGAAGATGGACCGATAGGTCATCAGGAGAAATCCTTCAAAGAGATTGGCAGCTTGTATCGAAAGGCACCCGCATGACTAAAGACTTTGCGGGTTTCTTAAAAAAAATTAGCCGATACTAAAGCTCTTCCCCTGAAGGTCATCGCAGAGTTCTTTGGAGTTAAGGCAAAGACTTTTCAAAGACAATATAAAAATACACTCAGCCAATACAAAGACTGGAAATACAGAGATCATGCAGATCAGTGGGTTGTTTATCCTGACAATCTTTCAGATTCTTTATCTTTAGATGAAGTGGCTTTATCTGATGGAGAACTTTATACAGTCCTTACCTCTAAGAAAGCAAAAGGACAAAAAGGTAGTATTGTGGCTATTATAAAAGGTACTCAGAGTGATTTTATCATAGAGCATCTTTTGAAAATCAACAGAAGGCTTCGGATGATGGTAAAAGAGATTACTTTGGATATGGCCGGTTCAATGAAGCGTATTGCGAAAAGATGCTTTCCCAATGCCTGCCTGGTGGTAGACCGTTTTCATGTTCAAAAGCTAGCGATAGAAGCTCTGCAGGAAATCAGGATCAAATATCGTTGGGAAGCTATTGAAATGGAAAATTCTTTTGAAGAGCAATATCCTGAAAGGCAAGTCTTTGAAAACGGAGATACCCGGAAACAACTTCTGGCAAGAAGCAAATACCTGCTTTATAAAAGCCGGGAAAAATGGACTTTATCCCAAAGGCAGAGAGCTTGTATCCTTTTTGCTGAATATCCTGATCTGGAACAAGCTTATCAGTTAACGGATAAACTTAGAAAAATTTATAATCAGAATATTTCAAAATCTATTGCGATGACTAAGCTGGCGCATTGGTTCAAAAACGTTGAAGAAGCTGGATTTAAATCGTTTTCTATCTTAAGAAAAACAGTAATGAATCATTACAGAGATATTTTAAACTTCTTTGATAAAAGAAGCACTAATGCTTCTGCTGAATCTTTTAATGCGAAGATCAAAAACTTTAGATTACAGCTTAGGGGTGTGAAAGACAAAACTTTCTTTCTTTTCAGATTAACCAAACTTTTTGCTTAGCCCCCCAACTTTTGTACCTGATCCAATATAAGTCATTTTCTTGACTTCTAAGCAACAGGATAATTATATCGTTTATGAACTGTCTTTTCTAAGCTTATAGATAATTGCTATAAATGCATAAAAAAACCTCTAAATAAAATTTAGAGGTTTTAAAGAGGTACCTAGCGGATTCGAACCGCTGTAGATGGTGTTGCAGACCACTGCCTAGCCGCTCGGCCAAAGTACCATGTCTTACCATTTTTGAGGTGTGCAAATATAGCTAAATTTCTATATAAACCAAAGTTTTTATGAAATTTCTTTGCTTTTCAGGCTGTCAATTTTGCTTTTAGTCTGTATTTCAGACTTATAATTTTTAGTGTTTATTATTCTATTTTTCTTCTTATTGTTGTGAATACATTACGTTTGGAGAAAATAGGATATTAAAAAGATATTGGGCGGTAAGATTTTTTTAGTTTTAGAATCCGTTCACAAGTAGCTTTAAGGTGGCATTCGTATCAATAACAGCTGTAATTCCTGTGCTGTTAAGCAAGATTTTGCTTGGTTTCAGGTTAAATACCTTTCCACTCATCTTTAATCCTTTATAATATTCTTTATTGAATGCCTCTTCAATACTCTTTCTGGATGTTTCCTCCAATTCCTGGGTTGGAATTCCATATTCCTCTTCAATCATCTTCACAATTTTCCCCTGAAATAGGAGAGATGCTGTTTTTTGAAGAATATTCATGGTCTTAAGCTTGAACTTTGTATCAGATAGTACAATCTTTCTTTTGATTTCATCATACACAGGAATTCCCGAAATAACAGCAGTTCCTTTAATATAGCCATCTGTCAGTGCTTCGATGACAATTCTATTGTCCACCCCATATACTCTGATGTCTGTTACCTTTACTTTGGAATCTCTGATATCAAATTCTTTATTCAAAAAAGTTTTTCTGGCCATATTGCTGGCTTCCGTAAAAGGAATATTAGCGGTCGTCTGTAGTACAAATTTATCTGCAACAGTAGGGGAGAAGTTGAAATTACTTGCAGAGGTTACTGTTGGAGATGCAGAAGGTTTATTTCCTGTAAATGTTTCTGAGAAAATATCAATTCCAAGGGTAGCATTGATTTGATTTCCATAGAATTTTAAAGGAGTGATATTAACACCTACCGGGCTTACCTTCAACCAGGTATTGTATTCTTCTGAAATATTGAATGGCTGTGCAAAAGTATTCCAGGCCATAACAGCATATTGCTGGAAATTCAGCTGGGTAGCCATTTGCTGATCGATAGTTTTACAGAATTTTTCCTGCTGTTCTCTTAAGCTTTTCTCAACGATAGGAGTGATCGGGATTTGTATTCTTCCATAATCCAGTACTGGTTTGGTTACCCATCGGAATCCATTCGGCTGAGTGCTTGTCGTAATAGTCCAGTTGTTTTTAAAAGTAACGGTTGTATTAAAAGACATTACCGTTTCAAAAGTAGTATTCTGGTAAGAATAAACTCCAAGGGTTCCAATTCCTTTCTCTGCCCAGATCTTCAATGGAACTTCAATCAAAAGGTTTTGGCTGGTTCCTCCTACCAAACGGATAGGTCTGGTTTTCCAGACTTTTACTTTAAACTGGTCATTATTGTTATCAGTATAAGAATCATCCTGGTAGATGAGATCTTTTACAGAGGCATTCACCATATTACTAAGCTCTGAAAGCGGGATGGTTACCGGCATGGTAATGCTGGATTTAATCTTTGGAAAGTTGTAACTGGCCAATTGATTATCAACGCCTGTCTGACCGAAAACATTGATACATATTCCTAAAAATAATATTTTAACGAATTTCAATTTTGTATTTTTTTTAATGAAATAAAAATAAGAATTTTAATTTTCTGGTTTAAAGCTTTTTTCCAGTTCGATGCTTGCTCCTTTCATTTCCCCCTGCATAGGTGGTGCTGTTTTGGTGAGTTTAAGCTTGATATAGTCGATTTGCGGAAAATTGTCATGTATTTTCAAAATAATTCTCCCTGCAACATGCTCCAGAAGCTTAGATTTGATCTTCATTTCCTGATGAATAATATCGTTAATATCTGCATAGCTAATAGTATCATTCAGGTCATCGGATTCAGCGGCCTTCCACAAATCGGTATGAAGTTCTGCATTTAAAATATAATAAGTACCAATAGTATTTTCTTCGGGTAAAACTCCGTGGTAGGCATATATTTTTACATCTTCAAGATATATCTTACTCATTGCTTTATTTTTTATTAAGCAAAAATCGTCTTAATTCTTCAAAATCAGAATTTATTTCAACAGTTTTTTTCTTCTTTTTCATCAGGTCATTTAATGATTGAGGAATTTCAATTTTTGCCTGAATAGCACTTTCTACTGCATCAGGAAATTTCACAGGATGTGCTGTTCCCAGAATGAATCCTTTTTTACCAGGATTTTCTTTAAGATATTCTTCCAGAACAGCAAATGCTACAGCACTGTGAGGTTCCAAAATATAATGGTCTCTGTTATAAACTTCTGTAATCGTTTGTATAGTCTTTTTGTCATCTACAGAATATCCGGAAATTTTATTTTTTAAAAGATCAAATTCATTACTGAAAAGCTCTAGAATTCTAACAAAATTGCTGGGATCTCCTACATCCATAGCATTAGATAAAGTGGCTACTGCCTTTTTTGGATTAAATTTTTTAGTTTTTAAATATTCAGGGACTACATCATTAGCATTGCAGGCAGCAATAAAATGTTCTGCTGGAAGGCCTCGAAGGTGTGCTAAAATACCTGCACATATATTCCCGAAATTTCCACTTGGAACACAGATTACCGGAGCTTTGTTTTCTGTCTGCTGCCATTGTTTTAAAGCAAGCAGATAATAGATCTGTTGTGGAAGCCATCTGGCAACATTGATAGAATTGGCAGATGTCAGAAATAGTTGCTTACTGATTTCATCATTGGAAAAGGCTTGTTTGACGAGATTTTGACAATCATCAAAACTGCCATTAACTTCTAATGCATAAATATTTTTTCCTAATGCCGTAAGTTGTTTTTCCTGAACCGGACTTACTCTGCCTTTGGGATATAGGATCACAACATCAATACCCGGTAAGTCGTAAAATCCATGGGCAACAGCGCCACCAGTATCTCCTGATGTTGCCACTAAAACAGTAACTTTTTTTGCTGATTTTCTAAAAAATAAGACAGACACCTGCTCATAAATCCCGCACCAACGTCTTTGAATGCCAGAGTCGGGCCATGAAAAAGTTCCAATACTGAAATGTTGTCATTTATTTTTTTCAAAGGAATTTCAAAACTGATGGTTTCTGTAACAATCTTCTGAAGTACTTCTGGAGGAATTTCATCTCCGATAAAGTCTTTCATACATTGATAAGCAATTTCTTCATCCGAATATTGAGAAAGATTTTGAATAAACTCTTGATCAAATGATGGAATAGTTTCAGGGAAAAACAACCCTTTTTCTTTACCTTGTCCTTTTATAGTAGCAGCTCTGAAATCAACACTTTCCTGATAGTCTTTTAAATTATAATATTTCATTTGTTCTTAATCTAGTTTTGTTATTTAATAATTTCAATTCCTACCGGATTTATTTTGGAGACATATACGAAGTTATCTATATTGATTTCATCGTATACAGCTTTCATCATGTCAGCAATTTTTTCTGCGGTTTCCTTTTTTTCTGCCAGCATGAAAATAGATGGTCCTGATCCTGAAATTCCCCCTCCCAAAGCTCCAAGCTGCAGACTTTTTGATTTAATTTCATCAAATCTAGGGATTAAAATACTTCGTACAGGTTCTATGATTATGTCATTCAGGCTTCTGCCAATCAGCGGGAAATCATTTTTCTGAATACCAGCTACCAGCCCGGCAATGTTTCCCCATTGTTCTACAGCACTTTTTAAGGTGATGTTTTTCTTTAGGATCTGCCTCGAATCTGAAGTTTTGACCTCAACCTGAGGATGTACGGCAGCCACAAATAAATCAGGAGCATTCAATGGAATAATATCAATGGGAGCTGTAGATTTCACCAAAGTAATTCCACCATAGATGCATGGAGCAATATTATCGGCATGGCGAACTCCTGAGGCGAGTTCTTCTCCAAACATGGCAAAATGTACCATTTCATCTTTTGACATGATATTTCCTAATACGATATTGGCTCCTAAGGCAGCTCCAGCGGCGCTAGCCGCGCTGGAGCCGAGCCCGCTTCCAGGTTTTATATGTTTATGAATAATAACTTCAAAGCCATTTTTTAAGTTATAATGTTCCTGAATGTTTAAAAGGACAACACCTGCAACATTTTTAGAAGGTTCTTCGGGAAGTCCAAAAGAATCTTGATGTTTAATAATGATTTCTGATGTCTCCAATAAGCGGATTTCCATTTCATCATAAGGTTCGTATACTGCCATCCCCAGAATATCAAATCCACATACGAGATTGGCTACAGTAGCCGGAATTTTTAATTTTACTTTTTTCATTTTTTTTGTTTTTAAACTGAACGGATGATGTCTGCGAAAATCCCACTGGCTGTTACTTCTGCTCCTGCACCAGCTCCTTTGATGACCAATGGCTGCTCAGAATATCTTAAGGTTTTAAAAATGACAATATTATCTTTTCCATATAAGTGAAATAAATCACTTCCCGGAGCCACATGCTGTAAGCCTACTTTAGCTTTTCCATCTTTAAATTCAGCAGTATATTTCAGGATTTTTCCTTCTTTTTGAGCATTGTCAAATAAAGATTTAAAGTGATCTTCATATTCTGTAAGCTTTTCATAGAAATGGTCTACACTACCTTCCATACAGGCTTCCGGTAAGAAACCTATGTTTTCAATCTCTTCAAACTGAAGCGGATACCCGGCTTCTCTGGCGAGGATTAATATTTTTCTGGCTACATCTGTCCCGGAAAGGTCAAGTCTTGGATCGGGCTCTGTATATCCTTCTTTCTGTGCCTGGGCTACCACTTCGGAAAAGGTTTTGCTTCCGTTATAAGTATTGAATACAAAGTTTAATGTTCCGCTGAGCACTGCTTCAATGGATGTTATTTGATCACCACTTTTGATGAGGTCATTAATAGTCCCTATTACCGGAAGTCCGGCTCCTACATTGGTTTCAAAGTGAAAGCAGCAGTTGTGATTTCTTGCAGTATTTTTCAATATTGTATATTTTTCAAAATCTGAAGAAGCAGCAATTTTATTACAGGCAACAATATTGATGCTTCTTTTCAACAGACTTTCATAGACTTCAGGAACTTCTGAGCTTGCTGTAATATCTACAAAAACTGAATTTCTTAGATTACGGGATATGATTTCTTCGGCAAATCTTTGTGCTGAGGCTTCAATTCCTGACTCATTCCAGTTGATATATTCTTCTTCGGAAATTCCTTTCTCAGCAAAGATTATTTTGCGGCTGTTGGAAAGACCTGCAATTCTTAAATTGATGAAATGGTTTTCCTTCAGATATTGATTCTGATTAAAGATTTGCTGGATAAGTTTGGTCCCTACATTTCCTGTTCCGCAGAGGTAAAGGTGAATCTGCTTTATTTCAGACTCAAAGAACTCTTCATGCAGAACATTGACTGCTTTTTTAGCATCTTTTTCAGCAATTACAACACTGATGTTTCTCTCTGAGGAGCCTTGTGCAATGGTTCTGATATTGATTCCGTTATTCCCCAGACATCCAAACATTTTGGCGCTCACACCACTTCTGCTTTTCATGTTTTCTCCTACCAATGCTACAATGGATAGCCCTGTTTCAATATTGACCGGAGCTACTCTTTTTAAATTAATATCATCTGCAAAGGATACATTGATTGCATTTTCAGCTGCTGACATATCTTTTTCATGAATTGCTATGGTGATGGAATGCTCGGAAGAACCCTGGGTAATAAGAATAACATTTATTTTTTCCTGACTCAGGCATTGGAAAAGTTTTGCAGAAATACCGGGAATTCCTACCATTCCGCTGCCTTCCAGAGTAAGCAGAGCAATATTATCCATATTTGAAACTCCTACTGCAATCTGGTGTTTTTCGTTTTCGGAAGTATTCAGATTATGGGAAACCAATGTTCCTTTTGCCTTTGGATCAAAAGTATTTTTAATTTTAAGGTTAATATTTTTGACCATCACGGGTTGAATTGATGGTGGATAAATAACTTTTGCCCCAAAATGAGAAAGTTCCATCGCTTCATGATAGGAAATTTCAGCAATAGGTTTAGCGTGTGAGGCCAGGCGGGGATCTGCAGTCATCATTCCGCTTACATCGGTCCATATCTGAAGTTCTTCAGCGTGAATGGCAGCAGCAATAATAGCAGCAGTGTAATCTGAGCCGCCACGTCCTAATGTTGTAGTATGATCTTTTTCGTCACTAGCTATGAAGCCAGGGCCTATCAGAATACGGTTTTGATGATTGTTGAAATAATTTTTAATATTGTTTTCAGTACTATTGAAATTCACTTTTGCATGGGTGAAATTGCTGTCAGTTTTGATGAGTTCCGAAACATTCATCCATAAACAATCTAATTCTTCATGCTGAAGTCTTGCTGCAATAATGTTGGAAGACAGAAACTCACCATAAGAGGCAATTTTATCTTTGATTCTAGGAGTAAGCTCACCAAGAACAAAAACTCCGTTGTAGAGATCCTCCAGATCATTGAAATGTTTTTTTACAAAACTTAGCAAAGCACTTTGCTCTAAAACAGGAATAAGTTCTTTGACGAGATTAAGATGTTTTTCTTCTGCATTTTTAAGCAGCAGGAGGTAATCTTCATTTTTAACAGAAGCATATTCTGCGGCATTAATAAGAAGATCAGTTACACCGTGAAGTGCTGATACAATTACTACAATATTGTCTTTTGAAGATTCTTGTTTTATAATGTTTTCTACAAGCAATATATTCTGGGCATTGGCGACTGATGTTCCGCCGAATTTTAAGATTTTCATCTATTATTTATTTGAGATTAGAAAAAGTAAAAGGTTTACTCTTTGAAAAAAGAGTAAAGGGTACCGGAAATAATATGTGAAAATTTACCCCTTTATGGGGTCGTTGTTGTAGTTGTGAATGTAGAAACAGAAGATACTCCTGAAATAGGTGACTTCAGGATAGAAATATCAGATATGTTTCTTAAAAAATTCATTATTATCTCACAAATGTACAAATTATTCCGGGATGACAAATTTTATTAGAAAATAAATGTATTTCTTTTTTTAGGTTATGAGTATTGTCCAGTTGGGCCTTATGGTTTCGGTCAGCTAAGATCATGCGAAGATTACTATCTTTTACCAGTATGTTGTAAAGCAATGGTTTTGGCGGATGTTGCATGCTCTACAGACCGGTATTGTGTTAAAATAATAAATATATATGTTCAGAAAAAAACGCAAAATTTTCACTGTTTCTTTTCTTAATATAATTTGTTTGAAAATAATAAATAGTTAACAATAAATGTTTATTTTTATTACTTATTGTATTGTTTATTGATTAGGTTTTTGGTTTTTATAAAAATAACATCATATTTTGGTGAATTAAATTGTTTTTTATAGCTTTACAACACCAAATAAACAAATTATGATAAATTCCCTCATCTCTCAAATTCTTTTTAGAATATATTATAGACATTGAATAATATATTCTTCTGCTTATACTGATTTAGATCGTATATATTCTTGTAAAGATCCCAAATTCTTTCAGATAAGGTATTCTCCTTTCAGGAAGAAAGAGCAGTTATTAATTCTTTACTATTATTGGTTCATTCTATGAAATAGATCCAAGGATTAATGGTTGGCAAACATGGCCGTTACGGCTGTAATATAGCTATATTTATTTGTATGTTAATATTATCTGTTATCAAAAATTATATAACGGATCATCTTAGTATAAAACACTATGAAGAATTTAAATCTATCCACAGAAACAGAAATTAGTGGAAGCCGAATGATACTGGACGCGTTTCTTCAGGAAGGCGTGAAAACAGTTTTTGGTTATCCGGGAGGAGCAATTATCCCTATTTATGATGCTCTTTATGATTATCAAGGAAAGCTCGAGCACGTTCTTGTGCGTCATGAGCAGGCAGCTGTACATGCCGCACAGGGTATGGCCAGAGCCTCAGGCGAAGTAGGAGTCGTACTGGCAACCAGTGGACCAGGAGCAACCAATCTTGTGACAGGGTTGGCAGATGCTTTATTGGATAATACTCCGCTGGTGTGTATTACGGGGCAGGTTTTTGAACATCTATTGGGAACCGATGCCTTCCAGGAAATTGATGTAATGAATATCACAAGCTCTGTCACCAAATGGAATTATCAGGTTGCAGATGCTAATGAGCTTCCCGAAGTTTTGGCCAAAGCATTTTATATTGCAAGATCAGGACGCCCGGGACCGGTTTTGATAGATGTGACCAAAAATGCACAATTGCAACATGCCATTTATAAAGGGTACTCTCCTTGCCATAATTTAAGAAGCTACAAACCTGA
The DNA here is from genome assembly GCF_021278965.1 of Chryseobacterium capnotolerans. Lineage (NCBI taxonomy): Bacteria > Pseudomonadati > Bacteroidota > Flavobacteriia > Flavobacteriales > Weeksellaceae > Chryseobacterium > Chryseobacterium capnotolerans. The sequence continues at coordinate 486,759 of NZ_CP065589.1, forward strand.
ACCTGTTCCCCATATAGAAAACATAGAAAAGGCAGCAATACTTATCAACAACGCGGAGAAACCTTTTATTATTGTAGGTCAGGGTGTTTTGCTGGGAAAAGCGGAACATGAATTTTTACAGTTTGCAGAAAAATCTGGAATCCCCGTCGCCTGGACCGTTCTAGGGATAGGTGCCATTCCTAGGGATCATCCTCAGGCTGTAGGAATGGTAGGCATGCATGGAAATTATGGACCTAATATTCTTACCAATGAATGTGACGTCCTGATTGCTATAGGAATGCGTTTTGATGACCGGGTAACCGGAAAATTGGATCAATATGCAAAGCAAGCCAAAATCATTCATATGGATATTGATCAGGCCGAAATCAATAAGAATGTGAAAGCAGATGTTCCGGTTCTGGGTAATTGTAAACAAACCTTGCCGCTTCTTACAACATTGATTCAGAAGAAAGAGTATCCACAATGGTATGAAAGATTTAATAGCTGCTATAAAATTGAAAATATGAATCTGATCCATCATGAATTATATCCTGAAGAGGGAGAAATTACCATGGGTGAAGTTATTCGTAGCCTTAACGAAATAACAGCGGGCGAGGCTATCATTGTAACGGATGTTGGGCAGCATCAGATGATAACCTGTAGGTATTACCGGTTTAAATACTCACGAACCAATATCACCAGCGGAGGATTGGGAACAATGGGATTTTGTCTTCCGGCTGCTATAGGAGCCTCTTATGTGGAAAAGAACCGGCCTGTCATTGCTGTTATGGGAGATGGAGGAGCGCAGATGAATATACAGGAATTGGGCACTATTATGCAATACCATTCTAATGTTAAAATTTTAATTCTTAATAATTGTTACCTGGGAATGGTAAGGCAATGGCAGGAATTATTTCATGAAGAAAGATATTCGTCAGTAGATATTCAGAGTCCTGATTTTGTACAGGTAGCAAAAGGATATGGTATTGCTGGGACCAGGGTTTCCCAAAGAGAAAAACTGAAAACAGCCCTCTACGAAATGCTCGATCATAAAGGCGCTTTCCTTCTTGAGGTAATGACCGGAAAGGTACACAATGTATTTCCAATGATCCCACAAGGGAAAAGTGTTTCAGAAATTGTATTGAATAATAATTTTTAAAAAGAAAAATGAGAACAGAACATAAAGAATATACCATTACGGCTTATACTGAAGATTATTTAGGATTAATAGGCCGGATGAATGCCATTTTTTCAAGAAGAAGGATTTCTATGGTGACTTTTCATGTGGGTCCTAGTGAAATAGAAAAAGTGAAAAAATTTGTCATCATAATCAGGGAGACTGAAGAATCGGTTCAGAAAATTACCAGGCAAATGGAGAAACAGGTGGATGTACTGGAAGTTCATTACCACAAGAATCCTTACTTGTCAGCGGTAGAACATGCCAGCTGATTTCAAGGTAAAAATATCAGATATATTTCTTGAAAAGTTCATTGTAACGGAAAAAATGTGCAAGTTATTTTGAAATAGCAAACTTTTAACATAATAAATTATTAAATCCTTTTTAAGAGAAATATTTGGTGTAATTAATTAAAAATCTTACATTTATCTAATTAACTATATGAAAATCCAATGAAAAATTCAAAAAAAATCAAAAGAGAACATTTAAAATCAATCAATGGAGGCGGAATTGGGGATTGTTATGAAAATTGTCCTGTTGGGCCTTATGGGCCAAATGAACCAAGATCATGTGGGGACTTTTATGGGCTGCCTGAGTGCTGTAAAAAAAGAGTATTGGTAAGTATGGACTGTTTTGACCGTTATTAATCTGTTTCAATAATATAAGAGCATTGTTTTTACGATGCTTTTTTTGATTGATCATCTTAAAATTAAAATAGTATGAAAACAATTAAAAAATTATCAAGAGACCAAAAGAAAAGTATCAATGGTGGTGCTACGCAAATTCAAATTGAAGCATGCGGTAGTGAACAACTTGTTTGTTTTATGGGAGGAGGTAGATGGGGATGCTGGCTGAAGCCTGGCGGAAAATGCTATCCTCCAATGCTGTAATTGAATCAATTAAAATCATTCAAAATCTTTACAGTATGAAAAAGTTATCCCGGCACCATCTTAAAAATATTAAAGGTGAGAATGCTTCTATTTGTAACGGATGTCCAGCTCATATTACATATGGGCCAGGAGTAGAATATACTGGGACCTGTGAAAATTATTTTGCATTACCGGATTACTGCAGAGACAAAAATTGTGTTAGAGTCAGTAGATCCTGTTTTGGAAATAGTTAACAGAAAGAATTATAATAGTAAGTAAAAACATTAATTAATAACAAATCTAAACATGAGAAAACTATCAAGAACAAAACTGAAGGATATTAACGGCAAAGGTGGAGGATGTGGCTTCTGTCCCACTTCAGGAAACTATGGAGATGGTCCCGAATATACTAATAGCTGCATGGCCTTTTGGGGATTATCTCCTACTTGCAGAAACTGTGTGGATGTAAGTGCAGATTGCTATGGACCAGATTATTCTGATTACTTCGGGAACTAAAAAATACTTTTTAATACCATCAAAAAATTAAAACAACTATGAAAAATTTAAAGAAATTAAACAGAAAAGAACTTGGAGGAGTAAATGGTGCCATAGGATCAAACTGTAGCAGATGTCCACAGCATACAACTTACGGAACTGGACCTAATGATGCTCCGTGCAGTGCTTATCAGGCTCTTCCTACTTATTGCAAAGCGTGTGTAATTGTAAGTATGGAATGTATGGATGGTGGAGTGTCTTAAGAACCTCTAAAGAGTAAAATAAAAAAGAGACTGTCCTTTTGAGACAGCCTCTTTTGTTTACTTTATACTTTTAGAAAGATCAAGCATCGCCTCAATTGGCTTCAATGCTTTTAATCTTAATTCTTCGTCGATAAGAATTTCAGGAAGCTCGTATTTCATACATAAATACAATTTTTCCATCGTGTTACGTTTCATGTAGAAACATTCTGAACAGTTACAGCTTTCATCAAAAACCAATGCAGGAATCAATTCTTTGTGTGGTGCACGTTTTCTCATTTCGTGAAGAATACCTTCTTCTGTTGCAATAATGAACTTCTGGCAATCATCTTTTTCTACAAAGTTCAGTAGAGCAGAAGTAGAACCAATGAAGTGTGCTAATTTTAAAACAGCTTCTTCACTTTCTGGATGTGCAATCATTTTTGCATCCGGATTGTCTGCAAGCTGTTTTGCAATTCTTTCCATAGAAAATGCTTCATGTACGATACAGCTTCCATCCCAAAGGATCATATCACGACCTGTCTTTTTAGATAAGTATCTTCCCAGGTTTTTGTCTGGTGCGAAAATGATAGGCCTGTCTTTTGGAAGTGCTTCAATAACGGTTTCAGCATTTGAACTTGTTACGATGATATCACTTTCTGCTTTTGTTTCAGCATTACAGTTAATGTATGTTGCGATTAAAGCATCAGGATGTTGTTCACGCATCTTTCTCAAACCTTCTCCTGAACATCCGTCTGCAAGAGAGCATCCGGCCATAGTATCAGGAAGAACTACTTTTTAGTTGGGTTCAGAATTTTAGCAGCCTCGGCCATGAAATGTACTCCGCAGAATACAATCATATCAGCGTTCGTTTCTTTTGCCTGTCTTGCCAATTGCAAAGAATCTCCAAGAAAATCAGCAATATCCTGAATTTCTCCAGGCTGGTAATAGTGGGCAAGGATTACAGCATTTTTTTCTTCTTTAAGTTTCAGAATGGCTTTTACCAATTCTTCTCCCTGAGGAATCGCTATATCTTTTATATCCAAAAATCCCTTTACAGGAATCGCAGATTTAGCTTTTTCTAATGTTTCGGTACTCATATCAACCTCAATGTTTTTTTATTATCAGAAGTTAGAGGGTAGAAATTAGAAGTTAGATTTTGATGAAAGTGTAGTACTGTCATCTTCTGACCTCCATCTTCCAGCCATTAATTATTGATAAAACTTTTTATTAAACTTTCTATTTCTCTTTTAGCTTCATCAAGATCGGAATTGATCACGATCTTGTCAAACTCGCTGGCATAGGATAATTCTTCTTCAGCCTTTGCTACACGGGTTTTAATAGTTTCAGCATCATCTGTGTTTCTTGAAATCAATCTTCGTTCCAATTCTTCAATGGAAGGTGGTTCTATAAAAATAGACAATGCTTTTTCTCCGAAGTATTTTTTCAGGGAGATTCCTCCTTTTACATCTACATCAAAAATAACAACTTTTCCTTGATTCCAGATCTTTTCCACTTCAGATTTTAAAGTACCGTAATATTTATCAGTGTACACTTCTTCATATTCTACAAAAGCATCTTCCGAAATTTTCTGCCTGAATTCATCAGGGGTTAAAAAATGATAGTCCACAGCATGCATTTCACTTCCTCTTGGCTGTCTTGTGGTGCAAGAGATTGAAAATTCTAATTCAGGGAAAGTTTCCAGAGAATGTTTTACCAATGTAGTTTTTCCACTTCCAGATGGTGCTGAAAATATAATTACTTTATCCATATTTTTGAGTTTCGAGCTCCGTGATTCGAGTTTTGAGACCGCTTATCATATTAATAATAATTGTGGCCTCGCTTCTCGCACCTCTTCACTACAACACGTTTAACGTTTGCTCTTTAATTTTTTCCAAATCATCCTTCATCTTCACAACAAGCTTCTGAATTTCGGCATGATTGGCTTTAGAACCTAATGTATTGATCTCTCTTCCGATTTCCTGAGAAATAAAGCCCAGTTTTTTACCATTGAAAGATTCGTTGTCCATTACCTCTTTATAATATTTCAGGTGTTGGGTTAATCTTACCTTTTCTTCTGAAATATCCAGTTTTTCTGTGAAATAAGCCATTTCCTGGTAGAAACGGGTTTCATCCACATTTTCGAATTCTTTCAAAGTCTTTTGGTAACGTTCTTTTACACTTACGATTCTTTCTTCTTCAAAAGGAATCACCTCACTCAGATATTTATCAATGTTTTGAATATTTCTGTTGAGTTCTTCATGTAAATTGCTGCCTTCAGTCTTTCTGAATTCTTCAAATCGGTCTACAGCAGCATTCACAATTTTTGCCAATGCTTCCCATTCGCCTTCTGTAAGTTCATCAGGTCTTGAGGTGATGGCATCCGGAAGTCTTACTGCCATTTTCAGATATTCGAAATCAGGACCGTCAGATGCAATATTTTTAAGTTCATTGATATAAGAATCAATTAAACCTTTATTGATTTTTACATCATTAGATTCTTCAAGGTTTTCAATATTGACGTAGCAGTCAACCTTTCCACGGATAATTCTATCGTTAAGAATTTTTCTGATTTCAAATTCTTTTTCTTTGTAACGTAAAGGAATTTTAATATTTAAATCAAAGCTCTTGCTGTTCAGTGATTTAATATCTATTGTTATTTTTTTCCTTCAAAAACATCTTCGGCTCTACCGAAGCCAGTCATTGATAAAATCATAGTTTTTTATTGTTCTACAAAGATAAACATTTAAATTAGCACAGTAAAATCTGTAAAAGATTCTATTTTACTGATAAAATAATGAATGTGAACTGATGAAAAATCTGATTTCTGTAGTAGGACCCACCGGAATTGGGAAAACAAAACTGGCTATTGATCTGGCAAAACATTTCAATACTGAGATTGTGTCCTGTGATTCCCGGCAGTTTTTTAAAGAGATGAAAATTGGAACTGCAGCCCCTTCTGATGAAGAATTGGCTGAGGCTGTTCACCATTTTATCGGAAATCTTTCTGTAGAGAAATACTATTCTATCGGCCAATATGAAGAAGATGCTCTAAAGAAGCTCAATGAACTCTTTCAAAACCATGACACTGTAATTTTAGTCGGTGGAAGTATGATGTATGAAAAAGCTGTGATTGAAGGCTTGAATGATTTACCTGAGGCTGATATTGAAAATCAGGAAAAGCTTCAGACTATTATGGAGCAGGAGGGAATTGAAAAGCTTCAGGAAATTTTAAAAAATTTAGATCCCGAATATTTTGAAGTGGTGGATATTCATAACCACCGAAGACTTTTGCGTGCCATTGATGTCATCTGGCAAACTAATAAAAAATATTCTGAACAGATTGCTGTTTCTCAGGATTCCAGAGATTTTAATGTGATCAGGATAGGAATTGAAGCGCCAAGAGAGGAATTGTATGACAGGATCAACCGCAGGGTTGATATTATGATGGAAAAAGGGCTTTTGGATGAGGTGAAAGGGTTGGAGAAATTCAAAGGATTGACTGCTTTGAATACAGTTGGCTATGCTGAATTATTCAAATATTTTGATGGAGAATGGGACCTGGAATTTGCCGTATCAGAAATTAAAAAGAACAGCCGTAGATATGCCAAGCGTCAATTGACATGGTACAGAAAGGCAGATGACATTTACTATTTATTATTAGGCTATACCCAAAATGATTTCAATAATTTAATTGAATTTATTTCTGTTCAAAATAAATAATGTTGATCGTACAGAAATATTTAATACATCATTCAAATATTAGTTATTTTTTTTGTAGTTAGTTTATATGAGTTTTTTATATTAAATTTCATTATTTAAGAAATTTTTAAACACAATATAAAAAATTATGAGTAAACTAATTATTTCAGGTTTGACATCTGTTATTGTCTTTTTCACAAGTTGTGAAAAAGTTTTCAGCCAGGAAAGCCAACTTGCAGTCACTAAAAACCGCGTTGAGAATACAGTCCACCGTACTGAAAATCCATTGGGGATTCCTCTTCCGTCAGAAATCAGCAGCACAGAAACGGTTTGCATTCTGTTGAGGCATGCGGAAAAAGAAAATTTTGGAACTGATCCTAACCTTGCCAGTGCCGGTAAGCTGAGGGCAGAAGAATTAAAACGTTTATTGGTAAACGTTCATATAGATAATATTTATACAACCCCATACAACCGTACAAGGCAAACAGCCGGCCCACTGGCGGAGAGCAAAGGAATTACGGTTAAAGAATATATACCTGCTGCTACGATTGCTGCTACTCAATTATTTATTAATACCATTCTTGCTCAAAATCAGGGAAAAGTGGTAGTTATTGTTGGTCATTCTAATACCATTTCCGATATGGTAAAGGTATTGAGTAATAATACATTGAATGTTACGATTAGCGAGACACAGTTTGATAATATATTTATTACAAAAAACTCTGCTATGGCGGGATCTGAGTTTGCCGTTCAAAAAAAATATGGGCAGATCACACCTTGATAAAAGATCATAGCCAAATAAAAATGCGGTCCTGTAAAGAACCGCATCTCAAACAATATAATTTAATTTACTACTTCCAACCGCCGCCCAGCGCTCTGTACAAATCTACAATGCTGCTTAATCTCTGTCTTTTAATGGAAGCAAGGTTCAACTCGGCCTGAAGTGAATTTCCCTGTGCGGTAATCACTTCTAGATAATTCGTTGAGCCTCCTCTGTAAAGAAGTTGTGCACTTTTAATCCCATCTTTTAATGTATTGGATTGCTCTGCTGCTTTTTGCTCCTGAACTTTTAGGTTTTCATTGGAAACCAACGCATCAGAAATTTCACCTACTGCGTTCAACACAGATTGTCTGAATGCCAATACATTTTTCTCTCTCTGAATTTTAGCCACCTCAAAATCTGTTTTCAATTGTCTTTTCTGGAAAATCGGCTGGGTAAGTCCTCCTAGTACAGATCCAAATAATGAGGCCGGAATCTGAAACCAGTTATCAAATTTGAATGAATTGACTCCTCCGTTGGCTGTAATTTTTAAAGCTGGATACATATTGGCCTGGGCAATTCCTACCATAGCATTAGATTCCAGTAAAACCAGTTCTTGTTGACGCACATCCGGTCTGCGGCTTACCATAGCTGCCGGAAGACCTGCTGTAATGTTCTGTGGTAAAGAAGTGTCAGACATCTCAAGAGTTCTGTTTACTTTATTGGGAGTTTCTCCTACCAGAATGCTTAAAGCATTTTCCTGAATAGCAATATTCTGTTCCAATTGTGAGATCAGAAGCTCTGTTGCCTGCTTTTGGGCAGTGGCTTGTTGAACCCCCAATGAAGTTGTATCACCACTTTCCCACATCTTTTGTGTGATTAATAAAGTATTGCTGGTTAATTCCAGATTAGACTTTGCAATGGTTAATTGTTTATCCAGCATCAACAGATTGTAATATCCTTGTGCAATAGCTGCTACAACCTGAGTCTGAATCGCTTTCGAACCTTCATATGTCTGCAAATACTGCATTCTGGAAACTTCCTGTTGATTTTTGATCTTTCCCCAGATATCAGCTTCCCATGATAAATTGAAAGCTGCATTGTAATCTTCAACATGACTTGATCCTAAAAACAAATTTAGACTCTGTCCGTTCATGCTGTTTTTAGATGGTTTTGAAATTTGCGCAGATACCCCAAATCCAACATCCGGATATTGCATATATTTTGCCTGTTTTAGTTTCTCCTGTGAAGAAGCTACTTGCTTTAATGCAATTTGAAGATCATAGTTGTTTTTAATTCCTTTTTCAATTAATCCTTGTAAAATAGGATCGCTGAAAAATTGTTTCCATTCCAGGTTGGCGATACTGGCCGTATCAGCAGTAGCTGTGTACTGGAATTTTTCCGGCAGCGGAAGGTCCGGCTCCGTATATGCCAGTTTTGACACACACGAAACAGATCCTAAAGCTATGGCGAATGTTAATATAATATTTTTTAGTCTTTTCATAGTTTTTGTTTGATCAACTTTAATGAAGTATAAAACTTTGAGGGTTTTATTTTCCCACAGATTGCACAGATCTACACAGATGTTTATGGATAAGAAAATCAGAGATTTTCAAAAATTTTTATGTGTACTTCTTATGTCCGTAGCCTTTAACTTAGATCTTTTGTGACTTTTGTGGTTTTGTAAATTCCATTTTTTATATCACTTAATTAATAGTGGAAGCTAAAAGTTCTTCTTCCATTTGTTTTTTCAGCAGTCTTTTCTTTTTTCTGCTTGGCATTTTTTCATGCAGATATTGGAAAACTACATACATCACAGGAATAATAAAAATTCCAAATACTACTCCTGTAAGCATTCCACCTACAGTACTGTATCCAATGGAGTGATTTCCTTTTGCTGAAGCTCCCTGAGTCCAAACCAATGGAAGCATCCCTACGATGAAGGCAAAAGAAGTCATAAGGATTGGTCTCAAACGCAATCTTGAAGCCTGAAGGGCAGATTCAATAAGAGATCTTCCTGCTTTTCTTCTCTGGACAGCAAATTCTACAATCAGGATGGCATTTTTTGCCAATAATCCGACTAACATGATTAATCCAACCTGTACATAGATATTGTTATCAATTCCTGCCAACCCTGTGAAGGCAAATACCCCGAATATTCCTGTTGGAATAGTTAAGATAATGGCGAACGGAAGAATATAACTTTCGTATTGAGCAGCCAGCAAGAAGTACACAAATAAGATACTTAATAAGAAAATGAAAGTGGTTTGCCCTCCTGTCTTAATCTCTTCACGGGTAATTCCTGTCCATTCATATCCATAGCCTCTCGGAAGCGATTTCTGTGCAACTTCTTCTACAGCTTTAATAGCATCTCCGGTACTGTATCCTGGTTTTGGAGTACCATTGATGGTTACCGCATTGAATAGGTTATTTCTTGTTACCGTTTCAGGTCCAAAGGTTCTTTTTAAAGTGACCAATGTTTTCGCAGGAACCATTTCTCCTGATTTGTTTTTCACGTAGATTCCTTCCAAAGAATTAATATCCGTACGATAAGGAATATCTGCCTGAGCCATTACCCTGTAGTATTTTCCGAATCGGTTGAAATCTGAAACGAAGCTACTTCCATAGTAAATCTGCATGGTCTGCATTAGTTCTGTTACCGAAACACCCAGCTGATTGGCTTTATCTGTATCTACATCAATGGTGTACTGTGGATTTCCGGCTGCATAGGTTGTAAAGGCAAATGCAATTTCCGGCCTTTTCATCAATTCGCCAATGAATTGTTGAGTGGTTGTTCCTAATTGTTCAAAAGAACTGTTGGTTTTATCCTGCAGCATAAATTCAAATCCAGACACGTTACCAAATCCCTGAATGGTAGGGAAATTAAAGAAGAAAGCGTTAGCATCTTTTACTTGACTTACTTTACCCGTCAGTGCAGCAGCAATCTGATCCGGATCTTTCATTTCTCCACGTTTGTCATAATCTTTAAGTTTGATGAAACCTGCAGAATATGGAGAAGCGTTGGCGTTACTGATGAAGTTCATTCCATCGGCCACCCAAAGGTGATTGGTTGCTTTTTCTCCATTAATTATTTTATCAATCTGCTCAGTGGCTCTGTGTGTTCTTTCTAATGAACTTCCCGGAGGTGTATTTACCGCATACAGTACAAATCCCTGATCTTCCGTTGGAATAAATCCTGAAGGCGCTTTTTTAATCATGAAAATACTTGCTGCTGTAATCACAACCAGACCTCCGATAGCTACCCATTTGTTTTTGATTAAAAACTTCAGGCTGTAAATATATTTTTTGGTCATGCTGTTGAAACTCGCGTTAAAGGCATTGAAAAATCTTGCTCCAAAACCTTTTTTATGACCATGTTCACCATGCTCTCCCTGAGGATCATTCAGGAACATTGCACATAATGCAGGACTTAATGTCAAAGCATTAACCGCAGAGATCATAATGGCAATAGCCAATGTAAAGGCAAATTGTCTGTAGAAAACACCGGCAGGTCCCTGCATAAATCCAACAGGAATAAATACCGCACACATTACCAATGTAATAGAAATAATGGCACCGGAGATCTCACTCATAGAGTTCATCGTTGCATGCTCTACAGGCATTCCTGTCTGTTCCATTTTTGAATGGACTGCTTCTACTACCACAATAGCATCATCTACTACAATACCAATGGCGAGTACCAAAGCAAATAAAGTAAGCATATTGATACTGAACCCAAATAACTGAAGGAAGAAGAAGGTACCAATGATGGCTACAGGCACTGCAATCGCTGGAATTAAAGTAGATCTGAAATCCTGAAGGAAAATAAAGACTACAATAAATACCAGGATGAATGCAATCACTAATGTTTCCACTACCTGATGGATAGATGCATCAAGGAAATCCTTGGAATTATACATGATAATGGGTTTCACTCCCTTAGGTAGAGTAGTGCTGAACTGATCTACCTGTTTTTCAATCTCAGTAAGGATTTCATTAGCATTAGACCCTGCTGTTTGAAGAATGGCAAATCCAGCAACTGGTTTTCCGTCTACTCTGTTTGTTGCTGTATAGGTATAAGAACCAAATTCTACTCTTGCTACATCTTTTAATCTTAAGAATGAACCATCACTATTCGCTTTAATGGCAATGCTTTCGTAATCTTCGCCCTTGTTTAGCTTTCCTTTATATTTAAGGATATATTCATAAGTTTCCTTACTTCCCTGTCCTAGACGTCCTGGTGCTGCTTCAAGGTTATGATCTTTGATGGCATTCAAAACTTCCTGTGGAGAAAGATTGTTAGCAGCTAATCGATCCGGTTTTAGCCAGATTCTCATGGAATAGTCTCTTGTTCCGAAAACCTGAGCCTGGGCAACTCCAGGGATACGTTGAATCTGTGGAATTACGTTTATTTTAAGATAGTTTTGTAAAAATAGTTCATCGTATTGTTTTGGATCATCACTGGATAATCCCATAAACATGATCATACTGTTCTGAACTTTCTGAGTAGAAATTCCGGCTTGTACTACTTCCTGAGGAAGCTGGCTCATGGCTTTTGATACCCTGTTCTGAACGTTTACTGCAGCATTATCAGGATCAGATCCCTGCTTAAAGAAAACGCTTAGGGTCATAGTTCCGTCATTACTGGAGTTGGAAGTCATGTAGGTCATGTTTTCAACTCCGTTTACAGCTTCCTCAATAGGGGTTGCTACAGAACGTGCTACAACTTCAGCATTTGCTCCCGGATAAAAAGCCGTTACCTGAACACTTGGTGGTGCAATATCAGGGAAGAGGGCGATAGGCAAATTAAAGAGAGACAAGGCTCCCAATAATAAGAGTATTATGGAGATGACCGTTGAAAGTACCGGTCTTTCTATAAATTGTTTTAACATAAGAAGTTTATTTTTTTAAGTCTTCTGTTTTCAGAATATTTACAAAGGTTTTGCTCTCAATAAACTGTCTGAAGAAATAGCCTTAGGTTTTATGGATACTCCGTCTTTCAGGCTTCCGATTCCAGTGTAGACAATCTTTTCTCCCGGCGCAAGTCCTTCAGAAATAAAGTAATAACTATCCGTCTTTCCTGAGATTTTAATAGGCTTTCCTGTTACCTTTTGATCTTTCCCGACTACATAGACATAGGTCTTATCCTGAATTTCGAAAGTAGATTCTTGTGGAATTACCACTGCATTTGAAATCAGTTGTGGCATACGTACTCTACCTGTATTTCCGGTTCTCAACGATCCGTTCGCATTAGGGAAAACTGCACGTACACTGATGGCTCCTGTTGTTTTGTCAAACTGTCCGTCTACAATACTTAATCTTCCTTTTCCTGGGTAAGTACTGTTGTCAGCAATAATCAAATCTACCATTGGCATATTTTTTAGCTTTTCATCTAAAGTCGCCCCCGGATATTTATTCTGAAATGCAATAAAATCAAGCTCGCTTAAAGAGAAATAAGCATAAATTTCACTGATGTCTGATAATAAAGTCAATGGATTAGGATCTGTTCTGGAGATTAAACTTCCTTTTTTGAAAGGAATTCTTCCAATATATCCACTTACCGGTGCTGTAATGGTGGTAAATCCTACATTGATTTTGGCGCTTCCCACAGATGCTCTGGCTTGTGCAGATGCTGCTACAGCCGCCTCATAGTTGGCTTTTGCCGTTTTAAGCTGTACATCAGAAACTACTTTTGCTGCCACTAAAGGCTGAAGTCTGTCAACTTCTACTTTAGCCTTCTGTATATTGGCATTAGCCACCTGAAGATTGGCCTGAGCCATATTCATTTGCTCACCATAGCTTCTAGAATCTATTTTAAATAAAGGCTGTCCCGCTCTTACATAAGCGCCTTCCTCTACATAAATTCTGTCAAGATATCCATCAACCTGAGATCTTATTTCCACATTATTTTTCCCTTCCAAAGCAGTTGGGAATTCCTGATAAGTGGTAGCAGGAGAGGATATAACGGTATAAACCGGAAGTTCAGGAGCTGGAGGTGCAGTATTGGATCCTTCCGCAGCCTTTGTGCAGCTCTGTAAAAGAATTATACTTGAAATAAGTACAATAAACCTTGTTTTTCCAGGTATGTTCATTGTTAATTTAATTTTTTTAATGAAGTGTTAGATTGAAGTAATGTTTCTTTTTAATAAATGCTGTTTTTTTTCCTAACAGTGTTAATAGTTTGTTCAAAAAAATTTACAGAATTTTTAATGTCCGATTAGGTTGATTGTTCCCATAATTGAAAATTGTTTTAATGTATTTAAGTATATGAAGATGTGAGGTGTAATATGTGTTAATTTTTCTAACGGTGTTAATTTAAAAGAAAAAATAACTACCTTTAAGAACTGAATAGTGTAGAGTTTTGCATAGATGTTTTTGTTTTTTATCAGGTTTCGCTGAATTTGTTGTATTAATTCAGTGTTAAGTTTCCTAACAGTGTTAATTTTAGTTCAAAAAAATATTATAAAGACTTAATAAAAGATGAAACAGTTTCATCCAGAGTCGATTTATTCATTGTAGATGGAATATCTCCTGTACGCATCATCATAATAGAAATCATTCCATGAACCGCTGAAAATAAAGCGTGAGACATATGACATGCATTATCCGTATTGGATCCGTTTTTCTCAATAATGTTGTATGTACACTCGTAAATCAGCTCCTGAAATGAGGAAAATTCTTTCTTCATCTGTCCCTTTCCACAACATTGCATTCCCAAACCAAACATCAGTTGGTAATATTCCTTGTTATTAAACGCAAAGCTCCAATACGCATCTACAACGGCAACAAGCTGCTCTTCAGGAGTATCATATTGTTGTTGAGCCTTTAATAATTCTATATGTAATTTATGGAAGCCATCTAATGAAATTTCAAATAGAATAGCATCCTTATTTTCGAAATAATCATACACCACCGGTGCACTGTATTCAATAGCGTCTGCTATTTTGCGCATGGAAAGTGATGCCCAGCCTTCAGATTTAGCCAAAGTGAATGCCGCCTGCAAGATACTTGCACGGATGGATTCTTTTTCTCTTTGACGACGTTCATGTAGGCCCATTGATATTCTTTTCTAACGGTGTTAGCAAAACTACAAACTTTTGAAGATATCTTCCAAACGTTATTTTAATTTTCATGAAAAAAGGAAGAATTCAAGACATGCTGGAAGTTGGAAGAATGGGTGCTGGAAGTTGTTTAAGCAAATAGTTTTGAAATTATTGTAAAAATTAATAAAGTATATAGTTTCACTCGATAAATATATTAGGAAGAATAACTTCCATCTTCCAGCACCTTTCTTCCTTACCATATAACCAAAGAAATTTCTATCTTTGTGAAACTAAAGAAAAAGGATATGAATACTCCCTCCAATATGTTGGCATTAGGTACAAAAGCTCCGTTTTTTGAGCTTCCAAACCCGTCAAAAACGAATGAACTTCAGTCTTTAGAAGAACTGAAAGGAGAAAAAGGAACATTGGTTATCTTCATGTGTAACCACTGTCCATTTGTTCTTCATGTCATTGATAAGATCAATGAACTGTATGAAGACTATAATGAAAAAGGAATTGAATTCATCGCGATCAACGCTAACGATATTGAAAAATATCCGGATGATTCTCCTGAAAAAATGATTGAGTTCCAGATTGAAAGAAATTTTGACTTCCCTTATCTGTTTGATGAGAGTCAGGCTATTGCAAAAGCTTACGAAGCTGCATGTACTCCTGATTTCTATTTCTTTGATGATAAATTGGACCTTGTATACAGAGGTCAGATGGATGATTCAAGACCTGGAAATAATAAGGATGTTACCGGAGAAGATCTGATTATTGCTTTTGAAAATCTTCTAGCTGGAGAACCACAGGAAGAAATCCAGAGACCTAGTATGGGATGTAATATTAAATGGAAATAGTCCCGGTTACTAATTCTTATTTATGATAATATATGGCTGTTCTTTTTTTTGAGCAGCTTTTTTTGTTTCTATAAATTTTCAAGTCTCTATAGAGGATTTTTCTCGCTGATTTAGGTGATTACGCAGATTTTTTATTAAGGTATTTATATGTAAACATCAGTATGAATCTGTCGAAAAAAAGTTATCCACAATATGAGATTATAGAAAATATATTTATGTATCTAATATAAAATCAATAGATTATAAAGCCTTTTGTTAAGGGCTTTTTCAAAAACAAGTATAATTTATTTTGTGAAAAAGTTATCCACAATGTCGGAATGTGAATTAGAAATCTTAAGTTAAACATCAGCTGAATTTTATGTAGTGGCTGACTTTTAAAATATCCTTGTCAAGGTTATAAACCTTGACAAGGATACCAATTTGGAAAACCAGATGAGAAATATTAAAAAAAACATCTGTGTAAATCTGTGTAATCTGTGGGAAAATAACATTTTACAATCTGCAGAGGCTATTGTAACCACAAAAGTGACAAAAGATTTTAAACATTTAAGTAATTTTTTAAGTTAAAAGTATACTGTATAAGAAGCACACATAAGTTTAGAAAATCTCTGATTTTCTTATCCGGCATATCTGCGAAATTTGCTTGATCTGCGAGAGATTTACTAGACATTCACTTTATTATGAGCATAATCCTTAATAAATTCCGAAGGTGTTTTCCCTGTATATTTTTTAAACATCCTGTTGAAATACGTTACATTATTGAAACCACAATGATAGCTGCATTCTGAAATAGATTTATCCTGAGCCATCAGAAGACAAGCCTTATTGATTCTATATCGGTTGACAAATTCTGTAAAAGTGATCTGGGTAGCTTTTTTAAAGAAATTACAAAAGGCAGGTAAGGTAAGATTAGCCAACTTTGCAACCTCTTCAATACTAATTTCCTTGTCGTAATGATGCTCTACATAGGTGAAAATGTTTTCAAGACGGGTTTTGTTCTTTGAAATAATGGTATAAGGCATGATTTCTTTATTCAAAAGGTCATAATCTTTACACTTTGATAGTTCAAAAAGGATTTCCAGCAAAAGTAAATATCTTTTATAGCCTTCGGACTCAAGCATAAGTCTGAGTTTTGGAAGCATCGCTTTCTTTACCTTATGATGAAAATGGATGCCATATTTTGAAAGCTCCAGTAAGTTTTTGATGGACCGGGCCTCTATTTCCTGTTGAGGGAACTGAAGAATTTCTTCCTTGAACTGAAGTACAATTTCTTCATGAGGGTCAATAGAATTTAATCCAAATCCTGAATGGGGAATATTGGAACCAATAAGTACCAGATCTCCGTGAGTATAATTGCTTTTATGATAGCCAACGTGACGGGTTCCACTCCCGGAAATAACACAGACCAGCTCAATTTCGGGATGATAATGATATTCCCATTTGAATTCTGAAATAGGGGAGTTATTATGAATCGTGCGGAACGAGCTTTTTTCATTGGGAATTACTCTTTCAAACGTAACTTTCATTCAATTAATCATATTTAATCACTAAAAATACTAATTATATTAATATTGTTCAAATATTGATTTATTGTGTTAAATTATTGTGAACAGAAATGCTTCTATCTTAGCCGGAAAGAAATAACCTGAATGAAAAACTTCAACATCAAGGCGGTTTTATTTTTTGAACTATTTTGTTTTCGCAATTCTTCTGAATTCTGTGGGAACAGTGATTTTGCAGGTACAGCAGAACTTTGGTATTTCAAAATCTTCTGCGAGCGTATTGGAAGGCTTTAAAGATCTTCCGATTGCCATCTGTTCATTCATTCTTGCTTCTTTTCTTCCAAAAATCGGAATTAAGAACTCCATGTTGACTGCCTTATTTCTGGTAAGCGGAATGTGTTTTGTGATGCCGTTTACGAATGATTTTTGGGTCTTCAAAGTATTATTTGCCATTGTAGGAGTTTCTTTTGCACTGATTAAAATTTCTGTTTTTACTTCCATAGGTTTGGTAACAGAAACAGATAAAGAGCATTCAAGTTTTATGGGATTTCTGGAAGGATTTTTTATGATTGGCGTATTGGCTGGAAATGTTTTATTCAGTTTATATATTGATGATCATAATCCGAAATCTACCCATTGGCTGAATGTGTATTGGGTGTTAGGAATACTTTCATCCCTTTCATTTTTATTTTTATTCTTTTCAAAACTTAATGAAAAAGAGGCGAGAAGTGAGAAAACCGATTTATTAGATGATCTAAAGAACAGCGTAAGTTTATTCAGCTATAAAAAAGTATTGTTCTTTTTACTCTGTGCATTCCTTTTTGTATTGGTAGAGCAGAGTTTTCAGACATGGACTCCCACATTTTATAAAGAAATTTTAAAAGTTCCAACCTCTATGAGTATCCAGGCGGGAGCTGTTTTGGCAGGGGCTTTTGCACTGGGAAGATTTTTATCCGGTTTCTTTTCCAGAAAAATCAGCTGGATCTATGTAGTATCATTTTGTGTGATTGGTTTTGCCGTAAGTTTAATTTTAGTGCTTCCCTTAACTCATAATATTCATATTGATGCCGGAACAAATTGGCTGAATGCACCGCTTGTAGTGTATTTATTTCCATTAATGGGAGGGTTACTGGCTCCAATTTATCCGAGTATCAATTCAGTGATTCTGGCTTCCATTCCTAAATACTTACACAGCGCAATGTCTGGATTGATCGTTGTTTTTTCAGCTATTGGAGGAACAATAGGTTCTATCATTACAGGTTTTGTATTTCAGGAATTCAGTGGGCAACAGGCATTTTATTTATCCCTGATTCCGCTTTCATTGTTGATCATCTCAGCAATTTTTATGAATAAATTAAAAATCAACCCTAAAAAATAACCATGAGTAATCAGCTTTATATCAAAGAAATACAGGTGCTTTTTGATGCCGTACAGAAGTCGGAAATTTTTGAAGATCAGAAAATGATGACCGATGCCGTTCCTTTATTTCCAATTGCAGAGATCAATACAAAATATAAACAGGAGAAAGATTCGGAAGATTTTGACCTGAAAAGCTTTGTGATGAACAATTTTGATTTTCTGGGGGCTAAAGTTTCTATCCGAAGAGAAGATCATCTTCCAATCGGACAGCATATAGAAAAGCTTTGGGATGAATTGACCCGGACAGCTTATGAAGAAAAAGGAACGCTTTTAAAATTACCGAAACCGTATATCGTTCCAGGGGGACGTTTTAACGAGTTTTTTTATTGGGATAGCTATTTTATTATGCTTGGACTGCAGGTTTCAGGCAGAGTGGAAATGATGGATAATATTGTGGAAAACTGTTCTTACCTGATTCAAAATGTTGGCTTTGTTCCTAATGCAAGCAGAACTCATTTTTTAAGCCGTTCACAGCCTCCTTATTTTTCATTGATGCTGGACCTTTTGGTTGGGACCACGAATGACGAAACTGTTTATTCAAGATATCATGATACTTTAGAGAAGGAGTACGCTTTCTGGATGAGTGGGGAAGAGGAGGTAGAGAGTGGGAGAGGAATCAAAAGAGTAGTGAAAACTCAGGATGGTGATATCCTGAACAGATATTATGATGCTGAAAACGAGCCTCGTCCTGAAAGCTATCTGATTGATATTGAAGATGAGCAGAAGGCTTCAGGTGAAGAATTTTACAGAAATATAAGAAGTGCCTGTGAGTCGGGCTGGGATTTTTCCAGCAGATGGCTGGCAGATGGCGAACATATTCAGACTATAGAAACGTTGAATCTTGCTCAGGTAGATTTAAATTGTCTTTTATGGCACCTGGAAATGACATTGGCAAAATCATCAAGGTTTCAGCATCTGAAAAACAAAGAAAATTATTTTACTGAAAGAGCAGCAAAGCGAAGACATATGATCAATAAATACTTCTGGGATGAAAGCACGAAGATTTACAGAGACTATCATATTAAAAAAAACACAAAAACACCGTCTGAACATATTGCTGCTCTTTACCCTTTATTTCTGGGAATTGCAGATCAGAAGCAGGCAAAAGCATTGGCTGAAACCATTTCTGAAAAGTTTTTATATCCGGGGGGATTGGTGACTACAACTAAAAAAACAGGCCAGCAGTGGGACTTGCCCAATGCCTGGGCTCCTTATCAGTGGCTAGGCTTTAAGGCGATGAAAGATTATGGGTTTAATGAAACAGCAGAGCAAATAAAAAATAACTGGTGTTCGAATGTAGAAAGAGTGTATAAGAACACCGGGAAATTGATGGAAAAATATAATGCATTAGATACGGAAACAATAGCAGGAGGTGGGGAATATCCCAATCAGGATGGATTCGGTTGGACGAACGGAGTGTATTTAAAACTACAACAAAACTGAAACTAACAATAAAAATAAGGCTATGAAAAAAAAATCAATCTTTTTAATCGCCGCAACTGCTGTATTGTATTTCAATAAAGCATATGCACAGGAAACTCCGCAGGATTCTGTGAAGGTTTCCTCTATCGATCAGGTTGTGATTACAGGGAACTCTAACCCCAAGAAAAAAATAGAATCCAGTACCGCTATTTCAACATTTAATGCCAAGGAAATTCAAAAACAGAACCCTATAAGTGCAGCAGCGCTGCTACAGAGAGTTCCGGGATTTGCTGTAGAAACGTCAGGAGGTGAAGTGGGAAATAACCTTTTTGCAAGAGGTATTCCTTCTGCAGGAGCTTATGAGTTTGTACAGGTTCAGGAAGATGGTCTTCCTGTTTTTGAAGATGGGGCACTTCAGTTCGCTAATGCTGATAATTTTTTCCGTGTTGATAATTCAGTAAGCAGGTTAGAAGCCTTAAGAGGAGGTTCAGGATCTATTTATGCCAATAACTCTCCGGGAGGATTAATCAACTTTATTACGAAAGAAGGAACCAATGATTTTAAAGGTATCGCTAAGCTGGAAACCAGTACTTATGGATTGATCCGTACAGATCTTAACGTAGGAGGAGCTTTGGTAAAAGATAAGCTATTCTTCAATATTGGAGGTTTCTACAGATCAGATGACGGGATCAGAAAAACAGGATTCAAAGCTAATAATGGTGGACAAATAAGAATGAACCTGAAGTATGTCTTTGATAAAGGTTACATGAAAGTATACTATAAAAAACTGGATGACAGAAATACATTCTTCCTTCCTATTCCGCTAATGCAAGATGGTGATAAATTGAAAGGATTCAATGGTTTTGATCCAAATTATGGTACTTACAGTTATAGAGCAATCAGCCAGTTAAATATTCCACAAGCCGGTGGTGGCTTCTTCAGCAGAAATCTGGAAGATGGAATTCATCCGAAAGTAGATGTATTGGGTGCTGAGTTTAAATATGACCTGGGAGGAAATTTCAGTGTTATCAATAAAACAAGATATACCAATATCAATATGAACTATACAGGGATTTTTCCTGCCGGAGCACCCAAAAATGCAGCTGATTTTGCTACAAAACCAATAGATCAAGGCGGGTTGGCTATGACTAACTATCAGTATTCATTGGTAAGCAATGGAGCAGTGGTTAATCCTGAGTATGTTCAAAAATTAGGTTTCTGGGCAATTGATAAGCAGATGAATAATTTTGTGAATGATTTACAGTTCAACTATAAATTTGACAAAGGAAATGTAACGGCCGGATTTTATAAATCAAACTGGAAATCCCATCAATACTGGAACTGGAGTAATATCCTGACTACTGCTACAGACAGACCTGAGCTGTTGAACCTTGTAAATCCATCTCTTAGTCCAAGCAGTGTTGGATATTCTAAAACTTATAACGGAGTGACGGATATGTCAACTTTGCTTAGGGATTCACAGATTCAGGGAAGTCTTAATGATCTTTATTTAAATGTTGACTATAATGTAACAGATGCATTAAGTTTTAACGGAGGAATCCGTTACAGTCGTGATTATTACAGAGGGTATAAAGTAAATACCACTACAGCGAATCTTAATAATTCCGGTTTAACAGTTGATGGAACTCATGGTTTTGATACTACAACAGCAGATGATAACATGAATGTTTTAGGCAATCAGTTTACGTACTGGTATTATGATATCAACAAGGTTTCTTATACATTGGCTTCCAATTATAAGATCAATCGTGAAAATGCGGTATATGCCCGTTTCTCTCACGGTTTCAGATCTCCGAATGAAGAAGCTTACTATAATAATATAGGAAAGCTGGATGCTGTAAAGCCTGTATTGACCAATCAATTGGAAGTGGGATATAAGTATTACTCCCGTACTTTCGATATTGCAGTGATTCCTTTCTATTCGGCGCTTAAAAATCTTTCGTTTACGGATGTTTATTCAGATGGAACTTCAGAAAATAAATTTGCCAATACCACTAATTTTGGGGTAGAAATTGAAGGATATGCGAGATTATTCAATAATATATTTGAAGTTACTTTCAACGGAACCATTCAGAATCCGAAATACAAAGATTTTACAGGGAGAAATGCTGATGGTACAACCTTCGATTATAGTGGAAATGTAGTAAGAAGAATTCCTAAGTTCTATTTCAATATTTCTCCTGCGGTGAATATCACCAAAGAATGGAGAGCTTATGTAAGTATGAATTATTACGGAAAACGCTTCCAGAATGAAGGAAATACAGATGATAATATTTTACCTTCTTTCACAGAGTTTGGAGCAGGAATGTCTTATCAGCTGGGAAAAATCCGTTTTGCGGTTGATGGAACCAATATCTTCAATACCATCGGAATTACAGAAGGAGATCCAAGATCTCAAACTCCCGCCGGAAATATCAGAATGGCAAGACCTATTATGGGGGCCGCTGCAAGAGCTTCTATCACTTTAGATTTCTAAACTCTATTTCTTTATAACGCGAAACCGCCAGGACCTAGTCCTGACGGTTTTTTATTGTTATCGTAGATAAGATATCACACATATTTTTTGTGAAGAGATTTTAACGTAATCATCTGCGTAATCTGCATGAGATTAAATTATAACTCTGTTTAGATCCTTTCAGAACGTCAAAGACATATAGAATGTTAACCCACTAAAACTCTCAAACTCTCCAGCTCTCAAACCTAACTCTGTTTATTTAAAAAAAGGATTATATTGCTTTTCAAAACCAATTGATGTAGGATTTCCATGACCGGAGAAAACCTGTGTTTCGGGATCCAATACAAAAAGTTTGGTTTTAATCCCATCAATTAACTGTTCGTAATTTCCTTTGTAAAGATCTGTTCTTCCAATACTGCCTTCAAAAAGTACATCTCCTGAGATCATAAATTTTTGATTGTCGTTGTGATACACAACACTTCCCGGTGAATGTCCCGGAACGTGATAAATTTTGAACTTCTCTCCGTCCAGTTCAAGCTCTTCTCCTTCATTAATGTATTCGATATCTACTTTTACAGGATCCACAGGGAAGCCGAATCTCATTCCGCTTGCCTGAAGCATATCAAGAACTTCCTGATCTTCTTTATGCATATTTACCGGAACTTTAAAAGTATCAAACGCCCATTGAAGCCCTAAAACATGATCAATATGTGCATGAGTTAAAAGAATTTTCTGAATGCTTAGCTCCTTTTCTTTGATAAAGCTGTCAATAGCCTTAGTTTCCTGCTCATTCATATTTCCCGGATCTATTAACCAGGCATTTTTATTTTCATTATAAAGAATATAGGTATTCTCACTCGCGAAGTTGCATACGAAACCTTGAATCTGAAGCATAATCTGAATATTTTTATTCAAAAATACGATATTATTAAGAAAATGGCTATTTTTCGTTATCTTCGTCATAATGAAAACTTTGCGAATACTCTTACTTTCCCTGGGCGGGCTGATGTATGGACAGAATATCCAAAGCATCCAGTTATTTAACCCACAAACGAATGATGAAACGCCGGTCATTAAATTTGGTGAACAATTGGTGTTGAGTTTTGATGATCTTACCAATGGCAGTGAGATTTATAGGTACACGATCAAGCACTATGACAGAAACTGGAACGATGATAATTTGTTTTTCACAGAATTTGCCACCGGCACGATGAATGCACTTTTAGATAAGTTTCAATATTCATTCAATACATTGCAGTCATATACCCATTACAAGCTGACTTTTCCTAATGATAAAATTCAACCGAAAATATCAGGGAATTATGAACTGATCGTTTATAAAGACTCTGCTGATAAACCGCTTTTTAAAAGAAGATTTTATCTGGTGGAAGATATGGCTACTTTAGGAGTAAATGTTTCAAGGATAGCTGATGCCAAAAGGCCTGATATCAATCAGAGAGTAGAAGTACAGGCTTTGCCGAAAGGGGGTGATCTTTCTTCCAATGTAAATTCTATGAGTTTAAACGTGATGCAGAATAACAACCCGAATATGACGGTTTCCAACTTGAAACCAAGTTCTGTTTTGGGGAACCAACTGCTATTCCAGCAAATGAATCTTGCTTTTCCGGGAGACAATGAATTCTATTATTTCGACAATAAAAATATGACGACTCCTGCAGATATGGTTCGTGCAGTAGAAGTTAAAGATGACGTTAATCACACGTATTTACATCCGGTGTGGGCATTTCCTTTAAATTATCAGTACCAACCCGATGTAAATGGTGCCTGGTATTATAGAAGAAATGATCTTGGAAGAGAAAGAGATGCTGAGAGAGAAGCAGATTATTCCTGGGTATATTTTTACCTGGAATCTGATCCGGTAGATAAAGATATTTATATTCTGGGTGGGTTTAATAATTTTAAACCAGGCAAAGAAAATCAGATGCAATATGATGCTGCAACGAAACAATATGTGGCTAAGTTATTTCTGAAACAAGGTTTTTATAACTATATTCTTGCTACAAAACAAGGAGATGGACCTTTAGATTTTGGTGAAGTGAACGGTAACTTCTGGCAGACAGAAAATCTTTATCAGGCATTTCTTTACTTTGCGCCTTTCGGCCGTAATTATGATGGACTGATGGGGTATGGTGAATTCAGAACTCCTGTAAGGAAATAAGATTGTAAAATCAATATAAAACGAAAATAAAGGTTATTTCATCAAGAGATAACCTTATTTTTTTATCTAAAATGTCAAATTGATATAATTTTATGCAATAAAACGAGTTGCATAACGAAAATAATAATTCACAAAATGTTGATTTTTATGAAATTAATTCATGAAAAATATTTATAATAATAAAATTATGTTTAATTATTTCACTTTGTTTTAAAATCATTATTATGGTTTGTTTAATGATTTATATTTTCAATTGAATTTTAAATAATCTATACATCGTTTTATTGTGAAAAATTTATACCTTCGTTTTCACATCAAACAAATATTATTTATGAAAACAAAATTTATTTTAGCAGTAAGCGTTGCGGCCTGCTCTTTCGTTTTTGGACAAAACACTCCATCAAAAGTAATTTCCGGTAAAAATGGATTACATGCAGAATTTCTAAGATTTGATAAAAATGGACCTGCTTTTCAGGGTAGTCCTGTTTTATTTGATGAAAGATCTGAAAAGCTTTCACCCGGACAAGCTCGTAAATTAGGTATTGAAACAGATCAGCTAGGGTTTGAGACTCACAGATTCCAGCAAACAGTGAATAATATTCCTGTAGAATACGGAATGATGGCTGTACAAACTAAAAACGGTAAAATTGTAGGACAAACAGGGAAATGGATTCTTGATATTCCTCAGAGAGCTGAGAAACAAGCCAATATTTCTGAAAGTATCGCTCTGCAAAATGCCTTGTCATTTGTAGGGGCAGAATCTTATAAATGGCAAAACAAAGACGAAGAAGATTTCATTAAAAAAGAAACGAATGATAAAAATGCCAGCTTTGCACCCAAAGGAGAGTTGGTGTACTATTCAGAGCCTACCGATGAAAAGCTGAATGATCTTAGGCTAGCTTACAAATTTGATATTTATGCTGAAAAACCATTAAGCAGACAATATGTTTTTGTAGATGCAAAAAATGGAAAAGTATTAGGCATTGATGCATTGATTCACGATATCAATACCCCTGGAACTGCTACAACAGGCTATAGCGGAAATAGAAATATTGTTGCAGACTCTTATAATGGAAGTTACAGATTAAGAGAAACCGGAAGAAATGGCGGAACGGCTGTTGAAACTTATAATTTAAAAAAAGGGACGAGTTATTCCACTGCAGTAGACTTTACAGACACTGATAATGTTTGGAATAATGTAAATACGAATAAAGACCAGTATGCAACAGATGCCCATTGGGGAGCAGAAATGACTGTAGATTATTTGTATACAAAATTTGGTAGAAAAAGTATCGATAACAATCATTTTGCTATAAAATCATATGTTCATTATTCCACCAATTATTTCAATGCATTTTGGGATGGCTCAAGAATGACTTATGGAGATGGAAGTTCTTCAACAAATGGAGGAAAACCTTTAACAGCCATCGATGTTTGTGGACACGAAATCACGCATGGAATGACCTCTAAAACTGCCAATCTGGTGTATCAGAGAGAACCGGGAGCTCTGAACGAAGGTTTCTCGGATATTTTTGGAAACACAATAGAAAAATGGGCCAGACCAAGCCAGGCAAGCTGGACACTAGGTGAAGATTTCAGCTATGTGATCAGAAATATGGCCAACCCTAATGCTTACAGCCAGCCGGATACTTATATGGGAACGTACTGGAAGACTACTACTACCTCAGGTTGTGCGACTCCTAGCCAGGCCAACGATTATTGTGGAGTTCATACCAACTCGGGAGTTCTTAACTTTTGGTATTACTTATTGGTAACCGGAGGTACAGGAACCAATGATAAAGGGTTTGCTTATAATGTTTCAGGTATAGGATTTGATAAAGCAGCTGCGATTGCTTATAGAACACTCACCAATTATCTTACTTCTACTTCCAATTATGCGAATACAAGAACATACTCTTTACAGGCTGCAGCAGATTTGTATGGGGCTGGAAGTAATGAGGTGACACAGGTTACCAATGCCTGGAATGCGGTAGGTGTTGGTGGGGGGACTTCTCCTGCGGGCCTTATTGCATCGGCGGCTAATGAGTCAATCTATACGATCAGCCCAAATCCGGCAACAGACAGATTTACGGTAGGGTTTAATGGAAAAGCTGGTAAAGGAACTGTAGAGGTGGTAAATTTAACAGGAAGAAAAGAACTTTCTGAAAAAGTTAATCTTACTGATGGGGCAAATAGATTGGAAATAAAACTTCCATCCAATATGCTTCCAGGAGTATATGTTGTAACCGTGAACGGACAGAAAGCCGGAAACCTTATTAAAAAATAAGTTTTAATATATTTCAAGAGAAAGGCCGCAGAAATTTTCTGCGGCCTTTTTATATATTGTCTCAATCATCTATACAAGATAAAAATCATTCAGTTTTTCTTCACAAAGTGTCTTTACCACTTCTATCCAACGATCTTCATCATTCAGGCAGGGGATGTAATGAAAGTTTTCACCGCCGCCATGCATGAACTGTTCTTTTCCTTCTTCAGAAATCTCTTCAAGGGTTTCAAGACAGTCTGATACAAATGCAGGACAAACCACAGCAAGGTTTTTAACTCCTTTTTTAGGAATGGTTTCCAGGGTTTCATCCGTGTAAGGTTCTACCCATTTGTCTTTTCCTAACCTGGACTGGAAAGAAACGATTGTTTTTTCCTTTGGAAGTCCCATTTTAGCAATGACAGCTTCAGTAGTTTTATAACATTGATGTCTGTAGCAGTAGGCATTGTGAGTATCTACCTGGCTATTAATACAATTGGCGTCATCAATTTTACAGGTCTTCGAAGGATCTGTTTTGTAAAGATGCCTTTCAGGAACTCCATGATAAGAAAACTGGAGGGCATCAAAATTCTCAGGAAGTTTTTCCTTGATACTTTCCGCAAGACAGTTGATATAAATATCTCTGTTATAGAAAGGTTGAATATAATTGATCTTTACTGTTGGAAACTTCTTCTTTCTTACTTCTTCTGCTTTTTCAATAACAGTTTCAGTAGTACTCATTGCATATTGAGGGTACAACGGAAAAAGAACGATTTCAGAAATTCCCTGATCTACCAATTTTTGGATTCCGGTTTCAATGCTTGGTTCTGCATATCTCATCCCGATTTCTACAGGAACATCAACCAATTTTTGAAGCTTTTTCTGAATCTTTTCAGTAATGACGATCAATGGTGAACCTTCTTCAGTCCATACCGTTTTATAGGCTTCAGCAGATTTGGCAGGTCTTGTTTTCAGGATAACCCCCTGAACAAGAAGTGCACGAAAGATCCAACGGTAATCAATTACCCTTTCATCCATTAAAAATTCATCAAGATATTCCTTTACATCATTTACAGCCGTAGATCTTGGTGATCCTAGGTTGACTAGTAAAATTCCTTTTTTATTCAATTTTTTTATTTTAATGATGAAACAGACTTTTCAAAATCCGTTACCAATTCTAATACTTTAACAAAGGTATTGTTTTCAACTGAGCCATCAGGCTCAAATTTACCCTTTATCGCTTTGATTAAAAGCTGATGTTTATCATTAATGACAGCACCAAGGGTTTTTAAAATTAATAATAATTCTTCATGACCTTTCTCTCCATTGGCAGAACCCATAACAAAAGCAACAGGTTTATCCAGGAAAACATTTGTGGAAACACACCATTCCAATAGGTTTTTTAATCTGCTAGGAATACTGAAAATATATTCCGGAGTAGAAATAATAACTCCTGCTGAATCTTGAATGTGGTCTCTGATCTTCATAATTTCCTCAGGAGTGTCAACGTCAGTTAATGCTGTATCAAAATGAGGAAGAACAGAAAGATCATCATACATCTGGAATATGATATTGGGATTTTTTTCCATTACCTGTTCCATCAGCTTCTGATTATTGGAATTCTTTGTAGCACTTCCAATAATAATGAGGATCTTTTTTGGGAGGGTCATGAAATATTGATTATCCGTTTACAGCTTCCACCCTTTCTACAAGATCCGGAACGAATTGTTTTAAAATATTTTCAATTCCATTCTTTAACGTCGCTGTAGAACTTGGGCATCCGGAGCAAGCTCCCTGTAGAAGCATCTTAGCTGTTTTAGTAGATTCATCGTATTCCATAAGAGAAATTTTTCCACCATCATTTTCTACCGCTGGAGCCACATATTCATTTAAGATGTCAGAAATCTTCTGCTCATCATCCGTATAATCTCTGTTGATGATCTTTTCTACAGGATTTTCGTGTTTCTGAGGTTCAATGTTGGAAATTTCACCACCATTCTGCAGATAATCCGCGATAAGAGCACGAACTGTGATCATTACCTCATGCCATTCTACAGAATTATCTCTGGTAACAGCCACAAAATTATCAGAAATGAAAACCTCTTTTGCAAAATCAAATTCATTGAAGATAGCTGCTGCTAAAGGAACTTCTTCTGCTGCTTCTCTTGATTTTACTTCTACAAACCCTTCCATAAGCAGTTTGCTGGAAACAAACTTCATTACATTCGGGTTAGGAGTCATCTCAGAATAGATCTGATACATCTCTTTTTTTCTTCTGAAGGTAAATTCTTGGGTTGGCCAATAATTCGTCTTCAATCACATTTTTCAGACTTTCAGCTACATGTTCCCATTCAATAGTGTCCTGTTTTGCAACAGCTACAAAATTAGCTGTAATGAAAATTCTTTCTACAAAAGGATAATTGAAAAGTTCCTGTGCTAAAGGAATTTCTGAAACATCTGAAGTTCTGTCCAACTCCAAAGACCCCGGAATCAAGTTGTAATCTGCAACAAATTTCATCACTTTTGGGTTTTCAGTTGGTTCTATAAGTACGGTACGCATTTTTTCGTTAAATTTGAGATACAAAAATACGCATTAGAAGTTAGAAGCTGGAAACTGAGAGTTAGATTTTTGCTATCGCTGTAATTTAGAACTTATATACATAAAGAGATAGTATATTTTAATTTTCAAATTGGCCTATTTTTAAATTTTCAAATTAATACTTATGGCACTTATAAAAGAACTTTTAGGAAAAATACCACAGATCGGAGAGAATACGTTTTTAGCTGAAACCGCTACCATTATCGGAGATGTTACGATGGGAAAAGACTGTAGTGTTTGGTATAATGCCGTCATCAGAGGTGATGTTCATTATATTAAGATGGGAGATAAGGTAAATGTTCAGGATAACGCAATGCTGCACTGTACCTACCAGAAACATCCGTTGAATATTGGGAATAATGTTTCTATTGGGCATAATGCTATTGTTCATGGATGTACCATTAAAGATAATGTACTGATCGGAATGGGAGCAATTGTAATGGATGACTGCCTGGTTGAAGAAAACTCAATTGTAGGAGCAGGTTCTGTAGTGACCCAGGGAACCCATATTAAATCCGGAGAAGTCTGGGGTGGAGTTCCAGCTAAAAAAATCAAAGATATCAATGCCCAGTTATTGGAAGGGGAAGTAAACAGAATTGCAGATAATTATGTGAAATATTCGTCGTGGTATAAGGAGAATGTGAAAGATTACGAATTGTAGAGATGAATGATCCGGGTTTTGGGCCTGAATCTAAATACATAAAAACAACAAAAGCTCTGTCTTCCGACGGAGCTTTGTATATCAAGTCTTAGTATCGATTTGATATAGAACCTTTGCTTTATTTTTTATTTTGAGTCTGGTGTAATCAGTCTTGCCTCTCCTTTGATGCATTTAACATAAGCTGGAGGAGCAATGACTGTACAGTCAGAGGTAATATTATATTTTTCGTTAAAAATCCTTACTTTGTCCGTATATTCATTGATTCTTGGTAGAATTGAAGATTCAATTTTTTTAGAATAAGCAATGTATTGCTGAGGGCCGCCACAAGATTTTACTCCCATAGGCGCAAATGTCCATTCACTGCCATCCGTGCAATTTTCTCCTTTGGCTTCAGCTTCAATGGAAGCTTTTAATTTATCCAGCTGTGCCTGATCATACTTTTGGCTTTCATCATCAGCAGGTCGGTTGGCAATATCAATAGGAAGATTGGTATCAAGATTTTTTGTTGAATTACAGGAAACAAGCGTTAAAGTAGTACCTAATACTATTGCAGGGATATAGAGTAAAAATTTTTTCACAATAAACTTTTTCTTTTTAAGAATTTTCAAAACTTATGCCAAGGTAAGAAAATCAAATTCATTTCCGTATTTTTGACAACGATGAACAATCATTTTTTTGACTTAATAGAGTACACCAACAGAAGTGTTTTCCTGACAGGGAAAGCTGGAACGGGAAAAACAACTTTTCTTAACGATTTTGTAAGACGAACAAAGAAAAAGCATGTAGTAATTGCTCCTACGGGAATTGCTGCAATCAATGCAGGTGGAGTCACCATCCATTCTATGTTTGGATTACCCCTGAGAACTTTTCTGCCTACAACGGAAAGGATAGATACCAGTTTGGCTAATAATATTGCCGATCTGATGCCGCATTTTAAATACCGTAAAGATAAACTTAAGCTTTTAAGAGAGGTTGAGATCATCATTATTGATGAGGTTTCTATGTTGAGAGCGGATGTGCTGGACATGATGGATTTTTCCTTAAGATTTATCAGAAGAAATAATCAGCGCTTTGGTGGAGTACAGATGCTGTTCATTGGGGACTTATTTCAGCTTCCGCCAGTAGTTAGAGATGAGCATATCCTTAAAATGTATTATGATTCTCCTTTCTTTTTTGACAGCCATGCCATTAAAGATATTCCGATTGTTACGATAGAACTTACCAAGGTTTACAGACAGTCTGACCAGGAGTTTCTTGAAATATTGAATGCAATCCGTGACGGTGATGTAGCTAATATCGATTTCGATCATTTGAACAAGAGATACGATCCGGATTTTGATATGGGTAAAGAATCTTACGTTTACCTGTGTTCCCACAATAAGATGGCGGATGAGATCAATCAGGAAAAGCTTAAAGAAATAAAAGTTGATGCCAAAACCTATGAAGCAAAGCTGGTCGGAGATTTTAAAGAAAATCAGTTTCCTAATGATCAGTTTCTGGAACTGAAAATAGGTGCTCAGATCATGTTTATCAGAAATGATATTTCCGGAGAAAAGAAATATTTCAATGGAAAGCTTGGTGAAATCATTGGGTTGGATGAAGATGAAATCCGTGTTGTTCTGGATGAAAGCGAAAAAGAAATTACTGTAAAAAAAGAAACCTGGGAACAGAAAAAATACTTCCTGGATACGGATAAAACCATCAAAGAAGAAGTATTGGGAAGTTTTGAACAGTTTCCGATCAAATTAGCATGGGCTGTTACCATCCATAAAAGTCAGGGACTTACTTTTGATAAAGTTATTATTGATGCTGGAAAAAGTTTCACCGCTGGTCAGGTATACGTTGCTTTATCACGTTGTAGAACGTTGGAAGGGATTGTTTTGAAATCAAAAATTACTCCTGAAGTTATCTTTAAAGACAACAGAATCCTGAGTTTCCATAGCAATACAGTGGCTAACGATCATGTAGAAGCCATTCTGAACCAGGAAAAATACGATTACAGCATCAGAAAAGTACTTCGTACCGTTGATTGCATGTGGTTTTTAAATGAAGTGGAGGAGTGGAACAAACTTTCTTCTGCTACTAAGAATATAGACCGTGTTAAAGCCAATCAGCTTTACCTTCAGTTGAAACACGAAGCTTCCAATCTTGGGAAAATCTTTGAAAAGCTGGAACGTATTATCTTCCAGAAAGTAAATAATTTCATTGAGCAGAAAGAACAATGGTCCGAAATTGAAAGCAAATCAAAAGGGGCTGTTAATTTCTTCTTTACTGAAACCAGAAATAAAATTTTCGATCCATTGAAAGAGTTTTATGCTGAAATCAAAGGAGCAAAAGGATTGAAGCAATATAATGAAGAAGTAAAGAGCTGGCTGGAGGATATTGAAGAATATCTGAACAGTCTAAAAGATATTCACCTTCTTGAAGTAAGGCTTTTGGATGAAAAGAATGATAAGGAAGTCAGTATGAAAATTGCTAAAGTTCCTTCGCAGGTTCTTACTTTCCAGCTTTTTGAACAAGGAAAAACCATTGGAGAAATTGCGTTGGAAAGAGGATTGGTTAAAGAAACCGTGATAGGGCATCTGGCGAAATTTGCAGAACAAGGGTTATTGGATATTTCCAGAGTCATTACCTCAGATAAAATCAAAGCTTTTGAAGATGAGTTTTATAAAAATCCGCATGAGACTTTAACAGAGTGGAAAAATGCTCTGCCAAGTCATTTTGAATTTAATGAAATCAGAATCTTAATCAATCATTACAACTATAAAAAAGAAAAGAATTCCTAGGGAATTCTTTTCTTGCTTTTGAATTATATTAATAGGAGTCAGATGTATCAATTAAGGATACATCGCATTAATAGTATTGATATCTCTGGTGGTAAATCCTGTTCTATTGTAGGTGAAAGTAGTATTGTTAGCTCTCTTAATCGTTGGTTGTCCATTTTTAGAATAGGAATTTGGGCAGTACATCATTATATGTGTGATCTCCTGACCGTCCAAGTGACCTGTTTTAAGGTTGGCAGTATTCACTGCTGTAGTTTGGGTTTCGTTTGTAATTTCGTCATTACTTTTACTACACGAAGATGCAATTGCAGCCACCAAAAAGGCTCATAATGAAATTTTTTTTGTAAATACTCTCTGAGAAAACAAGTCATTAGTTTTTTTGTTCATGATAAAGATTTTTTCAAATTGTTACACGAATATAATAATATTTCTCTTTATTATAAATTAAATGTATTAAAATATCTATATTAATGATATGTTCATAAGTATTATGGTGGTTGTGATGAATTTACTTTAATTGTGTTGATATTATTGGGATAATTTGTAATTAAAAGTTTTGATAATATTGATAATGAAAATATTGGGCATAATGAAGGTAATAGGGATTTGTTATCAGGTGATCAATTTCATCAACAAGTGCATTCATTTTTTTTAATCGATCAATTTTGTTTTGTCCTACAGTCTCTATATTAATTTTGTTTTCATCTTCAATTACTTGCCTTAAAGACTGTATATAAAGTTTTTTTTGTTTTGAAATATTATAATGATCTAGACTATTTGCCTTTTCCTGATCAAGTGATAACAAAAAAATTAAATATTCAGCATATGCCGGAATTCTTTTTTTGTTGATGGCCAAAATAGGTGCCTCCGTAGGCAATATGGCCAAATATTGAATTGATATTAGAGAAAATATGGATTAATGTACTGCGCTGTTCTGTATATTTTTCAAATCCATTTCGCTGCTTTAAAAAATATGTATATAATGTATAATAATAATCCTGGCCCGCTTCACTTCCAAATTCTGCACTATTACCAAAACAGAAATAAAATTTGTCTGGATTTTCAGGGAAATCCTGGAAAAACTCAGGATGCTTATCTATCAATTCATTGAAGTTCTTTTTATTATACTTGATGGTGTCATCTACACTTGTAGTAATCATTACTGTGTCTAATTTTGTATAGTATTTTGAATTAACACTCCTTTTAGATGCATCTTGCTTCATATTTTTAGGATTACAGCAGATTAAAAATTCTATAGAAAGAAGAACGGTAAACATTTTTTTCATGGGGTAGTTTATATTCAAATATATTAATGAAAAGCGAGAATTCAATTATGAAAATTGATTTTAAAAAGAAGCTATTCTGTTTTGCTTTGTCTGTGAAAGCTTAGCAACTTCTTCTATTATAAAATTTTGATTATTCAAGCTATACCGGCAATATACTTTTCTCAACAGAGTTTGAATGTTTTTCAATAGTTTTTCCCTGAACTCATCAATAGACCCTATTAATTACAAAAAGTAACTAATGCAGTTTAGATGTTTTACATTTGTATGGTTTTAATACCACTTAAAAAAAGGAGATCTATATCACCTTTAAAAAATAACATCTCAATATGAAAAATTTTGAAATTTCTGTTTTAGACCTTGCACCGGTAAAGCAAGGGAAAAGCATTCATGATACTTTTCAGGACAGTTTGTCCTTAGCCAATCACGCAGAAGGTTTAGATTATAAAAGATTCTGGCTGGCTGAACACCACAATATGGAAAGCATTGCCAGTTCTGCAACCTCTGTTTTAATTGGTTTTATTGCCAATGGAACAAAAAAAATCAGAGTAGGCTCAGGAGGAATTATGTTACCTAATCATAGTTCCCTGATTATTGCAGAGCAATTCGGAACACTGGAATCTCTTTTTCCAGGAAGAATTGATCTTGGACTTGGACGAGCTCCCGGAACAGACGGATTAACTGCTCAGGCTTTAGGAAGAAATCCTGCCATTATCAATGAGCAGTTTCCAAGACAGATTTTAGAGCTTCAAAGGTATTTTTCTAAGGACAATGCAGACGCAATGGTTCGGGCTATTCCGGGAGAAGGATTAGATATTCCGCTATATATTTTAGGATCCAGTACAGACAGCGCATGGCTGGCGGCAGAACTTGGATTGCCGTATGCCTTTGCAGGACATTTTGCTCCCGAACAAATGGAAATGGCTTTTAAAATTTACAGAGAACATTTTCAGCCTTCAGAATATTCCGATAAACCCTATATTATTGCCTGTGTAAACGGGGTTGCCGCAGAAACTTCGGAAGAAGCTCATAAAATGTCAACCACTTTGTTTCAGGCATTCATCAATATTGTGAGAAACGATAGAAAGCCTTTTGCTCCGCCTGTAGATGACATGGATGAGATCTGGTCACCGATGGAAAAATCTATGGTTTTACAGAAGTTGAGATATACTTTTATCGGAGATCAAAGTGAAATTCAGGCAAAACTTAAAGATTTCCAGGAAAGATTCAATGTAGATGAATTGATGATTAATTCACATATTTACGATCATCAGAAAAGATTAAGATCTTACGAGATTATCAGAGAAGCGGTGAACTCTTTATCCAAAGCGTAATAAACCCCTCATATAAATTGGCAGATGCTTATTTTTATGAGTATCTTTGCACACAAATAAAAAGTAAAAATGTCTGATATTAAATTAAATACTATTCCGGAGGCTATTGAAGACCTTAGAAATGGGAAAATAATCATAGTAGTAGATGATGAAGACAGAGAAAATGAAGGAGATTTTCTTTGCGCAGCAGAACTCACAACACCAGAAATTATCAACTTTATGGCACTTCACGGAAGAGGGCTTATCTGTATGCCGCTTCCTGAAAAAAGATGCGATGAGCTAGGCCTTGAAGTAATGGTAAGCAGAAGCAGCGATCCTAAAGAAACCGCTTTTACCGTGTCAGTTGACCTCCTTGGAAACGGGACTTCTACAGGGATTTCTGCAGGTGACAGAGCAAAAACGATTTTAGCTTTGATGGATGAAAAATCCAAGCCTACAGACTTCATGAGACCCGGCCACATTTTCCCGCTTCGTGCAAGAAAAGGAGGGGTATTGAAAAGAGCAGGACATACTGAAGCTGCTATTGATCTTACCCATTTGGCAGGGTTGAAAGAAGGTGGTGTCATCTGTGAAATTATGAACGAAGACGGAACCATGTCCCGTTTACCTGAACTTCATGCATTTGCTCAGAAACATGATATGAAGATTGTTTCTATTGAAGATTTGATCCACTATCAGCTTAAAAAAGGAAATCTTGTAGAAAGACTGGAAGAGAAAAAAGTAAAAACACATTACGGTGATTTTGACTTCTATGCATTCAGAGAGACCTCCAACGATCAGATCCACTTTGCATTGACAAAAGGTGCCTGGACAGTAGATGAGCCGGTTTTGGTAAGGGTACAGTCTTCAGATTCTTATTTTGATGTATTAACGAGATTAAACAATGGTGAAAAACCTTTATTGGAAAAAGTAACCAATATGGTGAACGAAGCTGGAAAAGGAGCAATTATTTTCATCAATAACGTTTCCAACTCTGAGAATACCTTAAGAAAACTTCAGCAGTTCCTGAACTATCAGGATGGGCAGGAGCAGCACCCTACTTTAGCGTACAACTATAGAGATTATGGTATTGGAACGCAGATCTTAAAGAATTTAGGAATCAATAAGTTTAAAGTAATCACTCAAAACCCTAATATCAAACCTCAGGTTGGAGGATATGATGTAGAAGTTACTGAACTGGTGCAGCTATAAAAAAGAAGATCAATAGTGGATTTGTTTCACTTTAAATGATTTTTTACCATATAAAATAAAAGGTTTAGGATTTTTCTAAACCTTTTTTTATTTTTAGACCATGACCGAGTCTTTAGAAAAACATATCCGGGAGTATGTTGATATTTCAGATGAAAAACTGGAAAAGTATTGCAGTGCCTTTATCCATCGGAAAATAAAGAAAAAAGAATTTTTATTGACGGAAGGCAGTATCTGCGATTTTGAAGGATTTGTAGTGAAAGGCTGCTTTAAGGTTTTTCATACGGATCGAAATGCGGCGGAACAAATATTATATTTTGCCATTGAAAACTGGTGGATCTCCGATATAGATAGTTTTATCAATAGAATTCCATCCAAACTTACCATTCAGGCACTCGAAGACAGTGAGATTCTCTTGATTTCAAAAAAGATAAAGAAAAGCTATATATGGAAATGCCGGAGGTGGAAAGACTAATGAGACTCAAATTTCAGAGCTCAATTATTGCCTTACAGCGTAGAATTATTGATAATTTAAGTAAATCTTCAGAAGAACGTTATATTGAGTTTTTAAAGAAATATCCCCAAACCGTTCATCGTCTTACCAATATTCAGATTGCAGCTTATCTAGGGGTAACCCCTGAATCTCTGAGCAGGCTTCGTAAAAAGATTGTAGGAAAAGCATAAAAAATTATTTGATTTTTATCTTAATTATCCATAATAACCTCAATATTCTTAATGATTTAAAAAATAAAAGTCACAGCAGGTATTTCTGCTGTGACTTTTGTATGGTTAAAATTCAATTGTATAAATTACAATAATGTGATTTCATCAAAGTTTCTGAAACCATTCAAAAAGTCTTTTACTGTCATTCGTTTCTTTCCTTCTAATTGAAGTTCCTGTGGAAAATAAGCTCCGTCCTGAGTGTAAATTTTGAATTCACTTTTTGAAATATCCAATGTTCCGGCAGGCTTACCATGGTTGGAAACTTCAAATTTCCCACCAAATATTTTTAATCCTTTTTCTTCTTCACCAATTTTCAACGTTGTGAAGGCAGCAGGATACGGAGACATTCCAAGGATAAACTGATGTACCGTTTTTGATGCGGCCGTCCAATTGATTCGGGTATCTTCCTTAAATATTTTATAAGCATTTTTAGGATGTTCTACCTCTGGTTGTGGCTTTTCTTCAATAGCATTGTCAGCTAATCCATCCAGTGTTTTTACCACTAATTTTGACCCCATTTCCATCAGCCTGTCGTGAAGATGTCCCGCATTTTCATCAGGTAAAATTTTAATTTCCTCTTGAAGGAGAATATTTCCTTCATCAATTTTTTCATTAATGAAGAAAGTGGTTGCTCCTGTTTTCTCCTCACCATTGATGACGGCATAGTTAATAGGTGCAGCTCCTCTGTAATCCGGAAGAAGTGAAGCATGAAGATTGAAAGTTCCCATTGCAGGCATTTCAAAAAGAACCTTAGGCATCATTCTGAACGCTACTACCACAAAAACATCAGCATCAAGCTGTCTAAGTTCCTCTAAGAATTCAGGATTTCTCAATTTTTCAGGTTGAAAAACAGGAATATTATTTTCTGAAGCATATACTTTTACTGGTGACTGGTTAATTTTCTGACCACGCCCGCTTGCTTTATCTGCTACAGTTACCACACCTACCACCTGATGATGAGATTGATGAATAGCCTCCAAAGAAGTTTTTGCAAACTCAGGAGTACCTAAAAAAACGACTTTCAATGATTTCATACTACAAAGATAAGGTTTTGTAGATGATATGCGAAGTTGGTGAGTCTTGATTCGGAGGAAATTCAGACAATTTAGAGTTCAATGTTTAAAGTTCAAGATTGTTATTATTTCCTCTTATTATTCATTGCTCATTACTTATTACTCATGGTTCAATGCATATGTTCTGAAATTCAGCATTTTTACCTTTCCGGAGTCTAATAGAAAAATTAAGTTTTCCAGAATGCTTTCCTTAGAATGATAACTTAGTTGTATAGAAAGTTCTTCTATAGTTGCTGATTTTTTTGTTAATACATTGATGATCTGCTGTGAAATATTTTTTCCGAAAATAGATTGTTTATTTTTTTCACATACAGAGCATTGGCCACAGTTTTTTGAATTCTTTTCTCCGAAATAAGCCAGGATAAGTTTCATTTTGCAGTAATCCTTATCTTCCACATAGAACTTCATTTCTTCCCATTTCTGAATCTTGTTTCGCTGAATATGTTCAAAAAGTTTCCAATAAGCATTGTTTACAACTCTTTCATCACGAGGTTTCAGAAATTTTATACTCGATAAAGCGCCGTCTATATATTCAAGATAGTTCTTCTGTTGAAGCTCTTTTAAACGTTCTTTAATCAAAGGAACACTTACCTGAATTTTATTGCTTATCTGCTGCTCGCTGAACATTACTTTGTGTGTGGTAATTCCGGACATCGTACGGAGAAGAAGCTCTATGAAATAAGCATCTTTTTGAGGCAGCTGATCTATTTCATCAGGATTAATAAAAAGCTCCAACGAGGATAGGCTCTTATTATCATTGTGGTAAATGATTTCCTGATTATGAAGAAAATTAAGAACGTTATTGATCTTAGCTTTTGATAGCCTGGTGAAATTTTGTATTCCGGTTGTATTTAACTGGAAAGTCTTCTCGGGTAATTCAAATTCTGCTACCTGAAAAATAGAATAGAGGTAGCTGATGATCTTTAAAAATTCCGCTTTATTAGGGATTTGATTTTTGAGAATTTGATCAAAATTTAATAGCTCCTGTTTATTCCAGAGCATAAATGCAAAACTTTCTTTACCATCCCTTCCGGCTCTTCCTATTTCCTGATAATAATTTTCAATCGAAGCAGCAGGTGAATAGTGAAGTACAAAGCGTACATTGTCCTTGTCAATACCCATTCCAAAGGCATTGGTTGAAATCAAAACATGATTGTCACTATTGTTCCAGAGGTTTTGCCTTGTATTTTTATCCTTTGTTGTTAACCCGGCATGAAAATAATCTACATTTTTCAGATGATTTTTCTTTAAAAATTCTGAAAGCAGTTCAGCCTCTTTTCGGGTTCTTACATAAACAATTCCGGAATCTGTATTATACTTTAGAATATCCAGAACACGCTGGAATTTATCAGAGACTTCTTCTGTGAAAATTTTGATATTATCCCTTTTAAAGCTTTTCTGGAAAACTGTAGGATTTCTCAGTTCAAGTTTACTTTTAATTTCTTCAAGAACTTTTGGAGTTGCTGTTGCTGTTAATGCCAGACAAGGAATTTCAGGATTATTACTTCTAAAACTTTTGATATTTTGATAGCTTGGACGAAAATCCTGTCCCCATTCGGAAATACAGTGTGCTTCATCAACGGCAATGAATGACAGCTCAATTTCTTCGATATTCTGAAGAAACTGGGTGTTGGTTAATCTTTCCGGAGATACGTACAGCAATTTGGTGAGTCCTTCTTTACAACGGTTGTAAATGGTTTCAGCATCATATTCATCTAATTCGGACGACAGATATTCTGCTTCTACACCACGCAGTTTAAGCTGATTTACCTGGTCTTTCATTAAAGCCAGCAAAGGGGAAATTACCAGGCAGGTTCCTTCTTTTAGTAAAGCGGGAAGCTGATAACATAATGATTTTCCAGCACCTGTAGGGAGCAGTACCAGTGTATCTTTTTCATTGATGACAGCATTGATAATTTCTTCCTGAGAATCTCTGAAGCCGGTGTAGCCCCAGAAATACTTAAGAGTATCATATTTTAGCTTTTGAAAATCCTGTGGAGAAATCATGTTGTAAAAATAAGGAAAGTATCAGACAAAAAAAGCCACGCGATGCGTGACTTTTATATAGTAACTTAATAAGTTTATTTATTTTGCTTCGAAGTATACTCTTCTGTTAGCTCTGTTTTTCCATTCAGGGCACTTCGTTGCTGGTTCACACTCAGGATATTTAAGATCTTTTTCTCCTTTACCTACAGCGTTTAACTTACCAGATTGAACTCCGTTCTTAATTAGATAATTCTTAACGTTATTTGCTCTTCTTTGAGATAATTTTTGGTTGTAAGCATCAGTACCTCTTGTATCAGTAGCTCCTACAACATTGTAAGAACCGTTTGAAGAATTGATGTAGTTGACAGCATTATTTAGGATAGGAGTATTTGAAGGTAAAATTCTGTCAGAATTTAAGTCAAATTCAATTCCTTCTAATTTAGTTTCTGTTTCTACTACCGGTCCTGTAGTGGTTGTAGGACAACCGTTGTTTTCAACAGGTCCAGGAACCGTTACGCACTTATCGTAAAGGTCAATAACTCCATCAAGGTCTGTATCAAGAGCAACACCTGCACCATCCACTCTAGCTCCAGCAGGAGTATCAAGCTGTCTGTCCCAATCGTCACATACTCCGTCGTTATCAGCATCTCCTTTTTTACATACTTCAATATCCTGGTTTTTATTAGCCAACACATCAAGTTTGTAATAGATTTCCTGAAGCGGGTCATGCCACATTAAGTGAGACTCGTGTTTTCCTAATTTTACAGAAAGACCTAAAGTAGCGTTGAAGAAATTATCAGAGACCTGCTCAGAGCGTCTGTTGATATCGCTGTATGCCATACCTCCGCCATCAAATTCATCATCACCGGTTACTACATACATTAATCTACCTTCAAGATCAATTCTTCTGTTTATTTTGAATTTAAGACCTGCACCAGCCTGCATAAACATTGAACCTAGTTGGAAAGGTTTAATTTCAGTAGCTAATGTTTGTCCTTTGCTCGTTTTCTGATAAGCTCTGTATGCAATAGTACCAATACCTGCATAACCATGAAGTGCCCATCTGTAAGGAGAATGGTTGTCAACTCTTCTCAAAAGATTAGAGAAATTGATGTCTCCTAAAAGGGAGATTGCATCATATTGAGTTCTTCCTGCTACAGCACCTGCATCAGGGGCTGGGTCTTTGGTATTGAACCATCCTTGTCTTGTCTCACCTCTGTCATATTGTAAATTGATCCCAAAAGCGTGAGTGATCGCTTTATCAATACTTACATAAGCTGAATATCCAAAAGGTTTTTACCATTACCATTTTTGATAGAAGTTAAATCCGCTGATTGAAGTAACGGAACTCCAACCCCCGCAGAAATAGACCAGTCATTAAATCTTTTTGATTGATTGGTAAATGGGGAAACATTGGCAGACCCAGACGAGAACGTATTGGGATACTCTCCTTTTGAAACTGCCGTTGAGTCTTGTGCATAGCTGGCTGTAGGAATTGCCAATGCTAAAGCAACAATTGCTAAACTTAATTTCATAGTGTTATTTTTTTAGTTAAGTTATTTTAAATGATTTTTTTACGCTAAAAAGTGATTTTTATATTATTTTTTCCAAAACAATCATGGGTATATCTTGATGATTTTGTGCCTATTGCCCGGAAAATGATATAAAGGTATGTAAAAAAAGTCGTAGTAGAAAAAAATAAACCGAAAAGAACAATTCTTTTCGGTTTATGTATTGTAATAAGAAATTATTTTTTCTTTTTCTTAGCCGGAGCCTTTTTTACTGGTTTTTTCACAGGAGCATCTTCATAGTCTTTCTTTTTAATAGAATTCCATTCTGAGCTTTCTATAAATCTTACCGTAACTTTTCTGTCTGCTAATCTTTCAGCATCTGAAGCTGAAGCTGGAATAGTAGCTTCTGCTGAGCCTACTCCTCTTGATTTTAAGACACTTTCATTGATCCCTCTGTTTTCAAGAGCACTTACTACTGCAGCAGCTCTTTCTTTAGATAACCTTAAGTTGTATGCTGCATTTCCTTTAATATCAGTGTGTCCTGTTAGTAAGTAATTTCCTCCGTTTTCTTTGATAATTGAAGCGGCAAGGTCTAATTTACTGTTAGATTCAGGTCTAATGGTAGCTTTGTTAAAGTTAAAGTAAATATCTTTAAGTGTTCTCTCTACCTCTACAGCAGTTTGATTATTGTCTTTTTTCACAGGACATCCGTTGTTCTCAACAGGTCCAGGAACTGTTACGCACTTATCGTAAAGGTCAATAACCCCATCAAGGTCTGTATCAAGAGCAACACCGGCACCATCCACTCTAGCTCCAGCAGGAGTATCAAGCTGTCTGTCCCAATCGTCACATACTCCGTCGTTATCAGCATCTCCTTTTTTACATACTTCAATATCCTGGTTTTTATTAGCCAACACATCAAGCTTGTAATAGATTTCCTGAAGCGGGTCATGCCACATTAAGTGAGACTCGTGTTTTCCTAGCTTGAAAGAAAGACCTAAAGTAGCGTTGAAGAAATTATCAGAAACCTGCTCTGAACGTCTGTTGATATCGCTGTATGCCATACCCCCGCCATCAAATTCATCATCACCGGTTACTACATACATTAATCTACCTTCAAGATCGATTCTTCTGTTTATTTTGAATTTAAGACCTGCACCAGCCTGCATAAACATTGAACCTAATTGGAAAGGTTTAATTTCAGTAG
Source organism: Chryseobacterium capnotolerans (assembly GCF_021278965.1). NCBI lineage: Bacteria > Pseudomonadati > Bacteroidota > Flavobacteriia > Flavobacteriales > Weeksellaceae > Chryseobacterium > Chryseobacterium capnotolerans. Next base: position 529,492 of record NZ_CP065589.1, read on the forward strand.
CTAATGTTTGTCCTTTACTCGTTTTCTGATAAGCTCTGTAAGCAATAGTACCAATACCTGCATAACCATGAAGTGCCCATCTGTAAGGAGAATGGTTGTCAACTCTTCTCAAAAGGTTAGAGAAATTGATATCTCCTAAAAGGGAGATTGCATCATACTGAGTTCTGCCTGCTACAGCACCCGCATCAGGGGCTGCATCTTTGGTATTGAACCATCCTTGTCTTGTCTCACCTCTGTCATATTGTAAGTTGATTCCAAAAGCGTGAGTGATGGCTTTATCAATACTTACATAGGCTGAATATCCAAAAAGGTTTTTACCATTACCATTTTTGATAGAAGTTAAATCCGCTGATTGAAGTAACGGAACTCCAGCTCCTACTGAAATAGACCAGTCATTAAATCTTTTTGACTGATTGGTAAATGGGGAAACATTAGCAGAACCAGAAGAGAATGTATTAGGATACTTTCCATCTGTAGCTGCTGATGAATCTTGTGCATAGCTGGCTGTAGGGATTGCCAATGCTAAAGCAACAATTGCTAAACTTAATTTCATCGTGTATTATTTATTTTGATTTTTTAAAGCGGTTTTCTGCTTTTATATTATTTGGTTGGACATCCGTTGTTTTCAACAGGTCCGGGAACTGTTACACATTTATCATAAAGATCGATAACACCGTCAAGATCCATATCAAGAGCTACACCAGCACCATCTACTCTTGCTCCAGCAGGAGTATCAAGTTGTCTGTCCCAATCATCACATACTCCGTCATTATCAGCATCTCCTTTTTCACACACTACAAGATCTGTAGTTTTATTTTCTAAAACGTAGGTTCTGTAGTATGCTTCCTGAAGTGGGTCATGCCAAGCCAAATGAGAATCGTGTTTTCCTAATTTGAAAGATACCCCTAAACTTACAGTCCATGCGTTATCAGATTTTCTGTCATTAAGCATGTTGTATGCTGTATAAGCTGGGCCACCACCATCAAATTCGTCATCACCACTGATGATGTACATAGTTCTTGCTTCAACATCAATAAGTTTAGAAACATTATATTTAAGTCCTAAACCTCCCTGATAGAATACGGAACCAATATCCAGAGGCTGTCTTACAAATGAAGGAATTCTTTTTGGATTATCACTCCATCTGTTCTCATTATTATCATGTAATGACGTTCTGAATGCCTGAAGTCCAATACCCATGTATCCATGGAAAGCCCATCTGTAAGGAGAATGGTTGTCAACTCTTCTTAACAAGTTTGAGAAGTTGATGTCTCCCATTAAAGCTAATTGGTCAAACTGGGTTGTTGCAGTAGCAACTCCTGCAGCGGCACCCGCAGCACCTGTAAGTTGTCCTGTCTGTTTAGTTTCTCCTTTAGTATACATTAAGCTTAAACCAAAAGTGTGTGAGATTTGCTTATCAATACTTACATAAGCATTATACCCCCAATTGGTTTTATCTTTACGTAGAGATTTAAGGTCAGAATGAACCATAAATGCGGCTCCTCCACCTACTGAAATAGACCAATCTCTGAAGCGTCTTGCTTTGTTGTCAAAGGGTTGTACGTTAGCGGAGCCTGAAGAGAATGTATTAGGATACTCAGTAGAAGAGTTTACTGTAGTACTGCTGCTTTGTGCGAAAGCAGCAATTGGCAAGGTTGTAGCCAATAATAATAAACCTAATTTCATACAATATGTTTTATGTTTTAAATAAAATCTTTTAATAATATTCTGGAAAAATCCCTTTCAAAAAGATGTTTTTTATGAGGGATTTCTAATCTTTCTGATATAAAATTTAATTCATTATACGTAATGATATCAATATCTATTATCCTGTCTGTATAACCACCAGATACTTTTGAATCATTAATTCTTCCCATTTCAGCTTCAATGTTTTTAATACAATCAAGCAGCTGAATTGGTGAAAGATGCGTGAATATTATTGCTGCAATATTACAAAAAATATTGGAACTGACAAATTCTACAGGATCAGACATTAAAAATTCGCTTACCTGTGAAATTTGATTCCCGGCTTCCTTTATTTTTTGTAAAGCCTGTTCAATATTTTTTTTTGCTCTCCAAGGTTACTTCCTAGTAACAAAACTACTCTTTGCTGCGACATATTGGAAAATTGATTGATTTATGAGAAGTTTCTTTAAAAATGTTTTGGCAAATATAGTAGCAATAATCATACTTTGTGCTGTATTTTTCGTCTTTTTTATTATGATGCTTGTGTTCAGTTCTATGGGAAGTGACAAGTCGGTAGCGGTGAAAAAGAATTCGGTTCTTACCATTAATTTAAAGACCAATATAATAGACAGCCCTACTGAAGAACAAATGGACCTGTTTGGGCTGGGCAGTCAGAATAAAAACGTTCTTCTGTATGATGTACTTGAGGCGATTAATAAAGCAAAAACTGATGATAATATTAAAGGAATCAGTATTGAGACCGATGACCTGAATGCAGGACTTACTCAAATTGATGATCTTAGAAATGCTATTGAAGATTTTAAGAAAAGCGGGAAATTCGTATATGCTTATGGAAACGGAGTTTCTCAATCTGCTTATTACCTTGGATCAGTAGCAGACAAATACTATCTTCATCCTGCTGGAGGGATAGAATTGAAAGGCCTTTCTACTGAGGTAACCTTCTTTAAAGATTTTGCAGATAAGTACGGTGTTGGAATAGAGGTAATTCGTCATGGTAAATTTAAGTCTGCAGTAGAGCCTTTCTTAAGAAATGATATTTCTCCTGAAAATAAAGAACAGCTGAGTACTCTGTTAAATGATCTTTGGAAAAATACATCCTACAAAATGGCTGCTTCCAGAAAAATTGATACTGCTCAGTTCAGAACAATTGTGGACAGCTTATACGGGATGATTCCTGAGCAGGGACTAAAATATAAACTGGCAGACAAGCTTATCCAGAAATCAGAATATGAGGATATGCTTAAAACAAAGCTGAATGTAAAGAATGAAGAGAAACTGAATAAGGTCTCTTTGATAAATTATATCAGTTCTTTCGCTGATGATGATAAATCGGGTGAAAAAGTAGCGATATTATATGCATCGGGATCTATTAATAATGGAGATCAATACAATGACATTCACTCTGAGAAGTATGTTAAATACATTAAAAAACTACAGGAGGATGATAAAGTGAAAGCAGTAGTATTCAGAATTAATTCTCCTGGAGGAAGTGCAAATGCTTCAGATGAAATTTTATTTGAATTACAGCAGCTGAAAAAGAAAAAACCACTGGTTGTTTCTTTTGGTGACTATGCAGCTTCTGGTGGTTATTATGTAGCAATGGCTGCTGATAAGATTTATTCTGAGCCTAATACGCTTACCGGTTCTATTGGAGTATTTGGAGTATTGCCTTACTATAAAGATATCGCAAATAAAAACGGTATTCGTGCAGATGTTGTGGCGACTAATGCTAATTCCATGTATTATTCAGGGTTAAACGGAGTAACGCCTTATGGAGTAAACATGATGACAAAAAGTGTGGAGGGTACTTATAAAAGATTTGTACATTTCGTTACTCAGAATAGAAAGAAAACATTTGAGCAGATTGATAATGTAGGCGGCGGTAGAGTATGGAGTGGTGTACGTGCTAAGGAAATCGGTTTGGTAGATGAGCTTGGAACTCTTAATGATGCTGTGAAATTTGCAGCACAGAAAGCAGGTGTGAAGTCTTACTATGTAGAAGTTTATCCTAAGAAAATGACTCCATTCGAGCAGATCTTCAAAGATCTTAATGAAGACGATGTTTCTGCAAGAATTATCAAAAATAAGATAGGGAAGTCCAATTATGAAATTCTTCAACAGATTACAGACAAGAAACTGCAGTCTGAAGTGAAAATGGAAATGCCTTACCAGATTAGAATCAACAACTAACTAAATTATATTGTACAAAAATCCCGGATCTGAATTTCAGATCCGGGATTTTATTTTTTATCAGCATTACATCAGCTTTTCTTCGTAGCCATTCCGTAAATCCAGAGGACAATTAAAGCGCCTCCAATAGCGAGAATCCAGCTTCTTGGATTCCAGAATGTGGTAACATCTCCCCAATGCAAAATGTAAACTCCTATAGCTCCTCCTACAAATGCTCCTACAATACCAAGGATAATGGTGATAAGCCAACCTCCTCCCTGAGTTCCCGGCATGATCATTTTAGCGATTGCACCTGCAATAAGACCGAATAAGATCCATGTTATAATTCCCATAGTTGCAAATTTTTTTAATGGTTAATATTTAAAATTGATTTGTTTACTAATATAAGGGAAAACATGATATAAATCATCTTTTCTTGAAGAATGAGTCTACAAATTCCGTACCATTGAAAAGCTGCAGGTCCTGCATTTTTTCTCCTACGCCTATATATTTTACTGGAATTTGAAATTGATCTGAGATGCCAATGACAACACCTCCTTTTGCTGTTCCGTCTAATTTTGTGACTGCCAAAGCGTTTACTTCAGTTGCTGCGGTAAATTGCTTGGCCTGTTCAAATGCATTTTGTCCTGTAGAACCATCAAGTACCAATAAGATTTCATGAGGAGCATCAGGAATTACCTTCTGCATTACTCTTTTAATCTTGGAAAGTTCGTTCATCAGGTTGATTTTATTATGAAGTCTTCCTGCAGTGTCAATGATCACAACATCTGCATTTTGAGCTACAGCACTTTGTACGGTATCAAAAGCTACAGAAGCAGGATCAGAACCCATCTCTTGTTTTACAATAGGAACACCCACTCTTTCACTCCAGATAACAAGTTGGTCTACTGCCGCAGCTCTGAAGGTATCCGCAGCTCCAAGAACTACTTTTTTACCTTCTGATTTGAACTGGTGAGCCAATTTTCCGATCGTTGTTGTTTTTCCAACACCGTTTACTCCTACCACCATGATGACATAAGGTTTTTTTGAAGTATCAATGTTTCCTGTTCCAGCGTGAGGGTTTTCAAGCAGTAATCCTGAAATTTCCTCACGAAGAATAGTATCCAGTTCGTTTACCCCCACATATTTATCACGGGCAACACGTTCCTCAATTCGTTCTATGATTTTAATGGTAGTGGAAGCGCCTACATCAGATGCAATCAGTACTTCTTCCAGATCATCCAGAACTTCATCATCTACTTTGCTTTTACCGACTACGGCCTTCGTCATTTTTTCAAAGAATCCCTGGCTGGATTTTTCCAATCCTTTATCCAGTGTTTCCTTTTCTTCTTTTTGAAAATATTTTTAAACCAACTCATAGTTTTAGTTTATTCTTATCTTTTGTTTTTAATCACTGCTGTGGCTTCTACTTCGATCAGTACATCACTCCTGAAAAGTTTGCTTACTTCTACAAGGCTGCTTACAGGAGCATTCTGAAGATTGACATATTGATCCCTGACTTTTCTGAAATCCGGAGTTTTTGAGATGTCTGTGATGAAAATACTTAGTTTGACAATGTCTTTTCCTGTACCTCCATATTCTTTCAGAATATTTTCAATGTTTTTGAAAACTTGCTGGGTCTGTTCTTCTACATTGTTTCCCACCAGGTTTCCTTTTGAATCTAAAGGAACCTGACCAGACAGTAAAATCATTTTGGAAGTACCGCAATCAATGCTTACTGATTGTGATAATCCCGGGATGCTGAAAACTCTTGGTGAATTTTTGTATTCTATAGAATCCATTGTTTTCTGACTGAATGAAAATTGGAAAATAGCTGTACATATTAGAACAAAAATCTTCATCATATTTCACTGATTAATAATCTGGTGAACAAAGATAACAAAAAAACTACCCAAAATATGAGTAGTTTTTTATATTGTAAATAAAGTATTGATTATTTTTTCAAAAAACCATCTACTTCATCAGCATTCATTACTTTTTCTTCGAAAACGTAAGCTCCTGATTTAGAAGACTTCACCATTTTCACCACTTTAGTCATTTTCTTAGACCCGGTTTGTAGGGTTGCTACTACTTTCTTTGCCATTGTAAGTTATATTTATAAATTACTTGATTTCTTTGTGAAGGGTAGATCTCTTAAGAACCGGATTGTATTTTTTCAATTCCAATCTCTCTGTAGTGTTCTTTTTATTCTTTGTAGAAATGTATCTAGACATTCCTGGCATACCGCTTTCTTTGTGCTCTGTACATTCAAGGATTACTTGAACTCTATTTCCTTTTTTGCCATGATTTATTAATTCTTTTTAATCAATCCGTTTCTAGTAGCTCTTTCAATAGCTTCCTCGATTCCAATCTTGTTAATCACTCTCAATCCATGAGCTGATACTTTCAGTGTAACGTGCTTATCTTGCTCTGGAAGGTAAAACTTCTTCTCTAATAAGTTAATTTCAAAACGACGCTTCGTTTTGTTATTAGCGTGAGAAACGTTGTTACCAACCATTGCACGCTTTCCTGTTATTTGGCAAATTCTTGACATATCTCGATGTTCTTATTTGTATAATATTTGAGAGTGCAAAATAACGAAGAATTTTTTATATAGACAAATCTTTTGGAAAATATTTGTAAATAAGTGGCTGATTATAAATATTGATTTTTTAAAATATCCGAATTTCTGGGATATAGCATGAAATCAGTGCTGATATATTTCATACAGGCTTTTTTTCAGGCAAGAAAATTAATATTCTATCTTTGTTTTTAATTAATCTAAATAAAAATTATGAAGAGAATTTATATTCTATTGTCTATGCTGCCAGTTGGTTTATGTGCTCAGAATTTTACGGAGATACAGACCGGAATGAATAATTTTTATTTCTCAGCAGCAGATATTGCTGATGTGGATAATAATGGTACATTGGATATTGCAATGAATGGTGCCATAGATTCTGATGGAGATGGAAATCCTGATGCAACTTATAATGAAGTATATCAAAATACGGGAACTACTTTACAGCCTTATACAGATCTGGGTGGCGATGTGACGCATCTAGGGGATATAAAATTTATAGATTATAACAATGATGGGCTGATGGATATTATTTCCACCGGATTGAGTTATATGGATATTGTAAATTATAAGCATTATCGTTTTAAAAATACAGGGGTTGGTTTTGTAAGAGAAAATGAGCTTCCGGGAAAGATATATGGCTCACTCGAAGTTTTTGATTTTAATCATGATGGAAAGCCAGACTATGCCAATAATGGGACACAGTTTGCTCATGGAGGAGGTTTTAGAAATTCTGTTGATTTTTATAAAAACACAGGAGCAGGTTTTGATCTGACTGAAAACTGGGTTGATGGAACTCAAAACGGAAGTTTTAAAGTGGTAGATCTTAATAATGATCAGCTTTTAGACCTTGTAATTATCGGATCGGATATCAATGGTGATCCGGTATCTAAAGTATATATCAACCAGAACGGAACATTGGTAGATACACAGGCTCTTGATTCTTTAATTTCAGGAAAACTGGAAGTAGCGGATTTTAACGCGGATGGTTTCCAGGATATTGTAGTAGCGGGTAAAGATCCAAATGATGATCCTTATCTTGCTGTTCTGATGAATGACGGAACCGGTAATTTAGTTACCCATCAGATCACATCAGAGATTTCTGAAGCTTCAATAAGTGTTGGAGATCTGAACAATGATGGATACTATGATTTTATGATTGCAGGAGATATTAATTATAACGCAGTGGTAAAATCCTATTTATATAATCCATCCGGTCAAACGTTTACTGAAGGAACTATCACAGGCTTGCACAGTTTAGGAGGGCCTGGGACGATGCAGCTATTTGATTTTAACAATGATAATCATCTGGATGTATTGTTAAGTGGATTTGATTGGGCTGGACAGGACAATCCATCTTTGACAAAGGTTTTTAAAAATAATTCTACAGAGCAGAATGGAAAGCCAATGGCCCCCACTCATTTGGATCTGACTAAAAACGGAAATCGATTTAATTTCACATGGAATGGGGCAGTAGATGATAAAACCCCTCCTAATGCATTACGTTATGAAATTAAAGTGGGATCTACACCAGGATCACATAATATTGCCAAATATATTGTAACTACTCCTTCATGGTTTCTGGATCTTGATCCGTCTGTTCAGAATGTATACTGGAGTGTACGATCAATTGATGCGTCTAAAGTATATTCTGATGCTTCTACACAAGGTTCGTTATCAACCAATGAATATACTAGCAATCGTGAAAAAGAGTTTACTATTTATCCGAACCCAACCTCTGATAAAGTGTATATAAAAGGGGAGAAGGTTTCAGAAGCTGAAATCTATTCTATGGAAGGAAGAAAACTAAATATCATTTTAAACAGAGATCAATCTATTGATGTATCTCATCTGCCAAAAGGAGTATATCTATTAAAACTGAAGATAAAAAACGAAATAACCACCAAAAAGCTTACTATTAAGTAACTGAATCATTCTATCTTGAGAGAAGCCAGACGTCCAGCTGGCTTCTCTTTTTTTATTCCGGTAATCTGTTGGGGATTGGCTTTATGGAAATGGGGTTAAATGTTTCTTACATATCATCGCGGATGACGCAGATGGGTGTGGTTATTTGTATTCAAATAAAAAAACGGAGTTACTCATTCAATCTGCAAAAGTTTTTATTTCCCACAGATTTCACAGATCAGCACAGATGTTTGTGGTAAAATAAAAATCTGCTTTATCTGCTTCATCAGCGAGTTTAAATATCTTGCAGATCTCGCGGATGACGCAGATGGGTGTGGTTATTTTTATTCAAATAAGAAAACGGAGTTACTCATTCAATCTGCAAAAGTTTTTATTTCCCACAGATTTCACAGATCAGCACAGATGTTTGTGGTTAAATAAAAATCTGCGTTATCTGCTTCATCAGCGAGAATTCAATATCTCTCAGATTGTGCAGATAACGCAGACTATATTTTAAAGTGTAAAAATCAGTGTTGCTGATTTTCAATCACTATGCTTTCTTTGTTTTTGCCTGAAACCATTTAATCAGATAATAGAATAATAGAAATCCTAAAGCAAACATTGAAAACCTGGAAAGGAGGTCTCCGGCTCTGGAGTAGAATGTCATTCCATCATAAAGATTAACCTTTGAAAATAATGCAGTTTGGTCTCCATAGAAAGTATCTGCTGTCACTTCACCTTTGGCATTGATATGGGCAGAAATTCCACTGTTGGCTGCACGGGCAATTTCTCTTCGGGTTTCAATGGCTCTTAGTTTTGTGTAAGATAAAAGCTGCTTGTGGCCTTCTGTAACTCCCCACCATGAATCATTGGTCATAATAGCCAGGAAATTAGCTCCTTTTTTTACATAATCTGTGACAAACTCCCCATAAATACTTTCGTAGCAGATAATAGGCGCCATTTTCCCCTTGTTGTAAGGATTAGAAAAGGCAATTCTTTCTTTGTCTGTTCCTAAAGAGGCAACAGTTCCGCCTAAATTCAGCATAGCATCTCCTAAAAGAGGCTTTAGAACATTCATATAAGGGAAGATCTCGACACCGGGAACCAGTTTTCCTTTGTGATAAACCTGTGTTTTTTGTTGAGGAGCAAGCTGAATTGCTGTATTGTAGCTTGCTACCCAAACTCCCTGATTAATCTCATAAGCTTCTTTGGGTAAAGTTGCCGGATTGAAATATAAGCGGTGTGAAGATATTCCTGTTGCAAAAACAGATCCCGGATGTTTAGACAGAAAATCTCTGACATTATTTAAAAGCAAACTTTTTTCCAAGCCGGTTTCAGAAATGGAACCTCTGCCAGGCAGGGCTGTTTCCGGAGCAATATAGTAATCTATTTTTGTGGTTGAATTTTTTTCAGCCAGTGCCAAAAGATCATGTTCAATCGTTAAACTGTCTTTTGAATATTTTTCGGCATACGGATCAAGATCAGGCTGCAGCATTAATACATTCACCTGTCCGGATGGTTTTTCATTAAAATTGTTATACTTTATGATCGAAATAATCATAGGAACAGCGATTAAAGCTGCTATAATCGATGAATTTTTAATCAGGTCTTTTTTCTTTCTTCCTGCTTCCCATGTTCTTACCGTATAGAAAATAAGAACGTTGATTAGTAAGATCCAAAAGCTTCCGCCGGTTGCTCCTAAGGTATCATACCATTGAATCAGTTTGGGATAATCTGAAAATACATTTCCTAAATTCAGCCATGGCCAGGTAAGTTCCCAACCTAAATGAAATTTTTCAAAACTCATCCAGATAGCAATGAAGAATCCTAGTCCCCAATACGTTCCCTGAGCATTTTTATACCAATGATAACATTGGAATACCGAGGAATACAAAAGTGAATTGACAAGAACCGGAAATACAACAGCCATCATAGAATGACTTCCGTCCGGATTTTTGGAGCCATACAGCCATCCTGTAGTGACAATATTCCAGATGACGAAACAAAGATAGGATAGGGCAAAGATAATCCAGCCTTTTCTTTTGTAATCTGAAAATTTTGAAATGCCGTGTTCCATCATCAGAAGAGGAACGAGGGCGAAAAAGATAAAAAAAGGAACTCCATAAGTAGGCCAAGAGACCGACAGCAGCATTGCTGAAATAAGTGTTAGCAGAACGTATTTCATTAAATTATTTTAATATACAAATTTAATGTTTTTGAAATGAATATATTAGCATCCGATGTTAAAGAAATTATATAAAATTATTATTCTCCCTTATACGCTGTTTTTATTGTACCTGCTGTTTCTGGGAATGGGAAGATTTCAGTATGAAGATAATCTGATTACTGTGGAACCTGTGTTTTCTACCATTAAATTTATTCAAGGTGCAATGTCCTGGAAGGATATTGTTATTATTGTGATAGGAAATATCGTGATGTTTGTTCCTTTTGGCTTTCTGGGATGGATCTTTCCAAAACTAGCCGATTTGAAATCGTTAATTTTTACATTTATACCTGCCATTACCATTGTGGAAGGACTTCAGTATTTTACAAGAATGGGAATATTTGAGGTAGATGATATCCTCCTGAATACATTTGGAGTGTATTTAGGATGGCAGCTTAGAAGATTGATTGAAAAGAGATTTAGCTGTTGAGCTCTTTAGCTCTTTTCTCGGCATTTAAAATTCCTAGTTTTAGAATTTCTTTGAAGTTGTTTTCTTCAAAGGTTTTTAATGCTGCTTCTGTAGTCCCGCCTTTGGAAGCTACATCTTTGATCAATTCTTCAAGGTTCTTGTCAGAATTGTTGATGAGATGATAAGCACCCAGCATAGTTTGTTTTACAAATAGCTTAGATAGATTTTCTTCAATTCCCATTTCAATTCCTGCCTTAATCATGGCATCAATAATATAGTAGAAATAGGCAGGTCCGCTTCCGGAAAGAGCGGTAACACCATCCAAAAGATTTTCATCTTCCAAATAAACAGATCTCCCGGTACTGTTTAGCAGCCTTTCAATATTGATAAGCTGGCTAAAAGAAATGCCGTCTGCAGCAGTATAACCAGTAATTCCCATTCCTAGAAGGGTAGGAGAATTAGGCATTGCTCTTACTACCAATGGATGGTTTAATGATTTTTGAATTTTCTCAATATTAATTCCGGCCATAATGGATAAAACCATTTGGTTTTCCTTTAAAGTAAATCTGAAATTCTGAGCCACTGTTTGGAAGTCCTGTGGTTTTACGGCAATAATAATCAGGTCAGCATCCAGTTCTGTAACTTCATCAAAGGTAGATATTTTTGATTGGGGGAAATCTTCTGCTATTTTGGAGATTTTGGCCTGGCTTCGGGTAATCAGATGAAGGTTTTCCGGTTTTATCAGTTCATATTTCAAAAATGATTTTGAAAAAGATAGTCCCATATTTCCGGCTCCCAAAATAGCTATTTTCATGTTGTGGTGATTTTGAAACGAAAATAATGTTTTTTATTGTGATAGGAAATAGAAGGTTAACTTATATAGGCTTCCTCTTTAATCAAAAAGTCCGGCAGATGCCAGACTCTTTTTATGTGTCAAAATAGTTTTACTCCACAGGGAATTCTGGTCGTCTCATTTTATATTTTGTTCCTGAAAGAGCTTCAAGAAAGGAAACCAAAGCTTTTTTTTTCTTCTTTTGTCAGCTTTAAAGGCTTTAAAAGAGGATCTGTTACAGGATAAAGAGGATCTTTCTGCTTAGCTTCAGGAGATGGATCTATCATATGCATTCCACTGTTGTATATATTTACGATACCTTCCAGTTCTCCAAAAAATCCATTATGCATCCATGGCTGGGTGAGCATCAAGTCTCTTAATTGAGGGGTTCTGAATTTTCCCACATCTTCAGGTTTTTTGGTGATATTATACAATCCTAGATCTTCATATTTTCTTTTGTAATAAGTAAGTCCAATATTATGAAAAGATTCGTCCGTAAGATATTGTCCGCTATGGCAGTTCATGCAGCGTGCTTTTGTTCTGAAAATATGCATTCCATAGATTTCTTCATCAGATAAGGCATTGTACTTTCCCTCCAGAAATTTATCAAAACGGCTTGGCTGGCTTTTAATCGTTTTCTGGAAATCGGCAATTGCTTTTACAATTCTATCATAGGTTACTTTCTCATCTCCATACGCATTCTTGAAAAGAGGTTTGTATCCCTTCAAAGCTTGAATTTTTGCAGGTAATGTTTTTACGTCCATTGCCATCTCATGATGGGCACCTAATGGACCGGCTGCCTGTTCCTCAAGCGTTTTTGCTCTGCCATCCCAGAAAAAGATCTGTCTTTCGGCAATATTATAAAGAGATTGCGTATTTCTGTTTCCCAAAAGGTGGTTGTTTCCTAAAGCAACCTGTCTTCGGTCTGACCAACCCATTTCAGGATCATGACATGAGCTGCACGAAATCTGATTAGATTGGGATAATTTTGGATCAAAGAATAACATTTTCCCCAGGATAACACCAGGTTTATCCTGTTCTACAAAAAATGCAGAGTCTCTTTTAATAGGCGAGAATTCTTTCCACTTTACACCATAATCAATATCCGGTTTCGGCCATTCTGCGATTGCCTTTTTATAGCTATTTACAATATCTTCAATAGTGGGATCTTGAATGTCAAGTATATTTTGATTTACTTTAGGGGTAAAACTCACTAAAATCAGGACAATACCTCCTAATCCCCAATACATTAATTTTTTCATGTCTAAAATGTTATCCCTATGCTTGCGCCTACGAAATTATTATTTTTTTCCTGGATTTTCTGTGTCTGGTATTGCGCGCTTACAAAGAATGCAGGCAGTTTATCCAGTTTAAAATCATATCTTACGGAAGCTCCTAATGCTGTAATATCACTCGCCTGGAACATATAGTCCTGCAATACCCATTCATCAACAGCAGCATTTGAGGTTGTGCCCAGAGCATTGATGGATTGGTTGACTACTCTTTTATAGAAATAAGGTTGAAATGTAAATACCTGGTTATTGTTAACTTGTTGTTTGTAATCCGCATTAAGTCCGAAGTAGGAATAGGTGAACTTCTGCCCTGAGTTGGGATAAAGTCTTAGTTCTTTTATTTCTTCATATCCAAAGAAAGGAACTGCAGTAATCGAGAAATTCTCTTGGGTATACTGATAGAAACCTTTGACAGATGCTGTGTAATTTTCTCTACGGTAGGCTTCTCTTTTGAAAATTTGAGTCATTATAGCTGTATTCATAGAATACCCATATTCAGAGCCTGTTTTTCGGGAGCTTATATATCCAGCTGATAAACCAACACGGTGTTTTTCATTAATAGTAAAAAACTTTGCTCCTTCCAATTCAATTTTTTCATTTTTCAGGTCAGAAGTGTTATGGTTTTCGTTGGAACTATCATTATAACTTTTAATATTGCTGGATTTTCCCATTGAAGCCTGAAGATAGAAGTCTTTTCCTTGTTTGTTGGAAATCTGAATTCCTCCTTTATAAGCAAATTCTTCGAAAGTATTGGCAGGGCGCGTTCCTCCATTAAATAAGTAATTAGAGAAACCAAGTCCCGACATCAAATATACATAAGGTCTGCCCAAAAGGCTTTGAAACTGAATTGAATTGTTCTGAGTGTATTTATTAAATTCACCAAAAACGCCCACTTCATATTCTCTGAAAATTTGGTAGTTTACCCCTGCATTTATTCTCATGTCTGAAGTTCTGCTTTCCAGCCTGGGATCTTTTGAACGATAGCCCATTTGTGCAGAATAGCTTATCTGCCCGGCAACAGTCCATCTGTTTATTTTCTCAAGGTATCCTCCAGCAAACTGATAACGTTCCAGATTGAGTTTTCCACCAACGGAATCTGAGGTAATGTAGGGAGCGATACGTTCATAATCTAATGTTTCGTTCCACTTTACAGAGCCTATTTTTAAGTTCTGATAGCTTGCGCTTCCCCATACAAATCGGTTGGGCTTCAGCTTTTGAAAAGACTGTGCTTTTATCATCAGTCCTTTGCTGCCATTTCCTAATTGCTGACGGTAAACATTTTCATTGTTGTTCTGATAACCGACACTGAATTCTGAAAATGAAGAAGTACTATAACCTGATATAGATGCCGGGTTATAGTAAAAGTTATTTTTAAAATCTCTTTCCTGATTGTACTGATTAGTGAGTGTTTTGAACAGTTTTAAACTATCCTGAGCTTTTATATTAAAAGAAGCCCCAATCAATAACAGACAGAAAAATGTTTTTGTATGTAACATAATTTGCTGTTGAATATCGGACTGTATTTTAGTGAACGATACCATCTCTTAAACTTGGTTGAGCGTCTTTTACAAAGTCATTTGATGAGTTGTTGGTATCCAGGTAAAGGTTTTTACCATTCGTCATCTGTCCGTTTACTTTACGTCTTACCGATTTTCCGAAACGGGTAGGATCCTTATCAATAGTTCCTACGGAAGTCCATCCGCCGTCAATACTTGCAGAAGTCAGGGTATGGGCAAATTTAGAAGAGATACTGTTGTTTACCCCGTCAATAATCCAAGAATTAGGAATAGAATAAGCACTTTTTGATGTAACTCCACCTGCACTGTTAATGTAAGTATAGTCATATTTATTTTTATTCAGGAAGCTTTCTTCATTTTCATTGAATGGAAAACGAGCGATCACATAGCTTTCAAAACCACGATCGTGTAAAAAGAACATGTTAAAGTTCATTTGTGAATAGATCACTTTTGCATTCGGAACAGAAGGGTTGTCTACCTGTCCTAATGCCGGATTGTTTGAAGGATATTCAAAGTTCGCATTATGAAGGTCATAAGCTGTACTTGTCTGAGCCTTATGATTGATCGCGTTGTCTGCAATAACGATGAAATCTCCTGGCTGTACAGGATAATCAGTTCCGGAACCTGGGAGTACCATTACTGCTTTTACCGGGAATGAGAGGTTAGCGTTGTATGGAGTAGGGTTTTTATCTTCTACAGTCAGGAACTCAGATTGCCCAATGATGAGTTTGTCTGCATATAATACTTCCTTGGTGTTATTGGTTAATTTAAAATAACGCCCTGAGTTGTAATTTTTACCTTCTACTGTTTTGATTCCTGTAAAGAAAACTTCTTCAATGATAAAGTCATCATGAAATTTCTTAATAATAATTGGAATATTAAGGTTAGTGGCCGGCAAAGCAATATCGGTTTGAGCCATCGCTCCAGCTGATACCTCTTCATTATTGGAAATTACCCCACCGTTTACTGTAATTTTGTAAGATCCATAAGGTAAAGGTAAAGAATATGTATTCACATTCTTAATGGTTTCTCTTCTTACAGCACCTGTATTGACTTCTCTGATTTCAAGATCCAAACTTTTGTAAGACGAAATATTTTCACCTGAAAAATTTAATGTTAAAACTCCATTTTGAGTAGTGGTTGTTCCGAAATCATCACTGGTACATGATGTTACTGTAAATGTTGTAGCCATCATTGCGGCTAAACTTAGTAGTAAAACTCTTTTTTTCATGTTATTTTTTTGATATATATTAAAAATTGTAGTTTAATTCCATCCCGAAATACGGGGCATTCGCTCCTTTTCTGTAAACCTTTACATTATTGAAAACATAAGGGGCACTATAGTTGAAAAGCCTGTTGACAAATAACGAGGTACGAAGTGCCTTATAAATACTCTTAGTGACTTTAATATTTCCTATCATGGTAAAAGTGTAAAGTCTATCCAGATTATCAGAAACTGAAACGTTTCTTACCAGCCATTGTTTATAAGTATCTGTTCTGTCTGCCTCTGTAAAAGGATGTATTACTCCATCAACTCCATAATAAGAAATAGGATCAGCAATTCTTCTGTCATTTCTGCTGTGGTCATATAAGCTTCCTTGTATAGAAGCTGAAATAATCATATCAAGACTTGGAAGATAGGTGTCTATAAGCAGGTTATAATTTAGGTTTGAATTCACATAACCATAATCAGATTTATAGATCCCATAATAAGGATAAGCTTCTGTTCCGATAGAGCCATTAGGTCTTTTAATAATAGGTGCTGAATTTCTGTATTGGGTTTTGAACCATGCACCAGTAAAGGTAAATCTTGTATTAATGGCCTTGATTCTTGGCGAGGTATATCCAAATTCAATTCCTTGTTTTAACGTTTCACTTCCGTTTTCTGTAGTGGTGTATTCTCCAAAAACATTTTTAACTTCATAAGGGACCTTGGTTAAATCTGGTCCGTTTGGGGTCCATTGGGTTAAATCTACCTTTGTGTTATCATATTGTTTATAACGATGAACTGTAGTTTGTTCCATATTTCGGAAACCATTGGTCATATTTTCTTTAAAATAAGTCATAAAGAATTCATGATTTCTGTAAGAAAGATCTAAACGAATTTCCTTTTTAATGCTTTTAGCTGCTTCAAGTTCTTTATTTTCCTTTGGCTGTACATAGGTCATGAAATTTACATATCGATACTGTTCATCATTATGATAGTGATTCAGCTGAGTGTAATCCCAATATTCTTTGTTTGGATAAAGCATCAGCAGCGTAGGCTGTTTGTAGAAAAGACCATATCCTAAGGTAACATCTGTTTTTAAAGGATAGCCATTAATGATGAGGTGGGGCAGACTGTATTGGAAATTCAATCTTGGTTCAGCAAAAACTTTTTTACTGATTGCATAAGAATTGTCAATCCCCAGATTTTTTGACAATCTCAATCCTGCATACAAGGTGAATTTATGCTGATTAAGAGCGTAGCTCATTTGGTCGCCAAAGAAAGCTGCTAATAAGCTGGAAGCGGGAATATCATTGTAGGGTCTTGGTCTTGCGATTCCTGAGTTGGCAGAAGGTGGCGTTTTCATGTCATATTGCATCCCCTTACCATTATTTTTTGAATACCTCCAATCAATCCCAGCTTCATATTGATGAGTAATTCCAAAGGTTTTCTTGGTTCCGTTTGCCTGAAAAAAAGCAGTGATATCCAAAGGTTTTCCTTCTGTAGAAAATTCAGTGATATAGCGGAGGTCTGGATAGTATCCCACATTTTCTCCTTGTTCCGTAGCAAGAGAAAATGAACGTGGACCAGAAAGCTGAATCAGTTTTACCTGTTCTATTTTTTCAAATCCCTGACGGATGGCTGTATTTAAAGTTAACTTATTGAAAAAAGAATTTTTATCAAGTTGATAGATAAAGTTATTCGTTACGCTGATTCTTTTATTATTGGATTCATATTTATCGGTTGATGGATAACCATTGTCCGGATCATATTTTTTATTATCAATGTTAGTAGAAAAATCAATCGTAGATTTCCATTCTAATGGTCTTGACCATAATGTTGAAATTTTCTTTGAACGGATGGAAGCTGTGATACGCTGGTAAGTTTCAAAATCATCAGTGGGATTTGCCTTTGAGTCGAGGTAGTCTGCGCTTGCACTCAGTTGCCACTTATCAGTAATCTTAAAGCCTTTGCTCAGATAATACTGCTTACTAAAGCCATCAGCTTTAAATCTTGCCTGCAAGGGAGAAGCTTTTATTCTACGTTCAATTTTGATCAACCCTGAAGTAAGGTCTCCATAGGCCGCTGAGGGAATACCGCGGATGACTTCTACTTTCTCTATGTCATTGGTGGATATGGTTCTCATATCAACTCCGGAAGTTGCTGTTTCCCTACCTTTCGGACCTTCTGCAAATTGTCTGTTATCTACCGAAATTTGCATATCTGCATTGGAATTGATGATGTTGTCATCAATCATGAATTGTACTCCAAGAGAGGAAGTATTGTATTCATTTCCGCTATAACCTGCGGTATTTTCCCGAAGAGTTGCTCTATTATTATAGTTTAACATGGGCGTTTTTGAAAGTCCTCCGGGAAGAAGTTCCATAAGATCGGAGAAACTGGAAGGCTGTAAGTGCTGCATTGCCTGTCTGTCAATTACAGATTTGGTTGTTAAGCCTTTTCCTTCCTTAGAAAATACAACTACTTCTTCCAGTTTATTGATGGGCAGAAGTTTAATCGTAATGTTTTGAGGGGAAGCATGCGTAATATTCAGCTCTTTTTCCTGGAACTCAGGATGGGTAATTTTGATGTGATATTTACCGTTGGGAATAGTAATACTTGTATTTCCATTTTTATCAGTTGTTAAAGAGGTTTGATTGATGGTAACAGAAGCCCCTTTTAATTCTTTGTTGTTTTCATCAAATACAGTGATTTGCAATTGAGAGTTTTCATTTTGTGCTTTTACAAACTGTAGACTGAAAATGAAAAAGAAAACAAAAAGTAAAGATCTAGTCATTTTTATTTATTCTAAATAAGAAGACTGCAAAATTATAAAATATAATAACGCTAGACAATGGTTATTTAGAATAAATTAAAATAAAAAGCAAAATTCCGGAAAATGCCCGGATTTCTGTTATATAATCTGATGTGAAAGTTATATAATATTCACTTCCCGCTCCAATTTTATCCCGAATTTTTCTTGTACAGAATTGATGATTTCAGTGGAGAAATCAAAAATCTCTTTTCCGGTTGCTTCTCCGGTTGCATTGATGATGACCAAAGACTGAAGCTTATGGGAAGCTACATTTCCGATTTGCTTACCTTTCCATCCGCATTGCTCAATCAGCCATCCGGCAGGCACTTTTACCATATTACCATTAGGATATCCCTGGATGCTTTCAAATTTCTGTTGTAATTCTTCAAACTGAGCTAAAGGAATGGTTGGGTTCTTGAAAAAGCTTCCTGCATTTCCAATTTGCTTAGGATCCGGAAGTTTACTTTGTCTGATGTTGATCACCGCTCTGGATACGTCCTGAATAGAAGGGTTTTCAATTCCTAATTTTTCAAGTTCAGAGGTAATAGCTCCATATTCAGTTTTGATGTGATGATCCTTTGTTGTAAGCTTAAAAGTAACTTCTAAAATGATGTATCTTCCTTTTCCTTCTTGTTTAAAGATGGAATCTCTATACCCAAACCTGCATTTTTCAATATCGAAAGTTTCAATCTCAAGGTTTTCCAGATCCAACACCTGGCAGTGAACAAATACATCCTTGATTTCCGTTCCGTAAGCTCCAATATTCTGCATTGGAGAAGTTCCTACATTTCCGGGAATCAAAGATAGATTTTCCAATCCGCCATAATTTTTATTCAGACAATCCATCACAAATTCATGCCAGTTTTCTCCTGCCTCTGCAGTAACCAGAATTTCATTTTTATTGAGATTTTTCTCAGAAATCCCTTTTAGATTAAGCTTAATAGCAAGACCTTCAAAATTTTTTGTCAACAGAATATTACTTCCGCCTCCAAGAAGTAGAAGAGGAAGGGCATTTTCTTTTGAAAAAGTAAGAGCATCTTTTAATTCTTTAATGCTGTTTATTTCAACAAAGTATTTTGCTTGGGCATCAACCCCAAATGTGTTATAAGGCTTTAATGAAAAATTTTCTTGCATGTTTTATTGGTATTCTTTTGGAAGAATTTTGTCTAATTGTTCTTTAAGCTGTTGAAGCTGTTTGTAATGTTCCGGATCGGCAAAAGAGTTCACGTAGAAATGAGCTTTCTTGGATGTGCGTATCTGAAAAGTCTCATCAATACCATCTACTGATTGCTGGCTTGGTGAACTTTTGATATTGTCTAGATCTTTAATATTGATTGAGGAGATGAGCTGCTTCCATGTATCCTTGTTGATAGCTGCGGCCCATTCTTGATGGGTTTTATTAACGGTAGCTCCTTTTTCTGTAAAGACAGAATCTTTAGTAACCTTGATAATCCTATATTCACCCAGAGTTCCTCCAATATGAGACAGCCTGATGAGGGTTATTTCATTTGAATTTTTGGAGGGCAGAGCTTGTTCTGATTTTTTTGAATCACAGGAAAAAAATGCCGACAGCAAAAAGATCGGAAAGATGAGTTTCAGATATGCATTTTTTGTTGTCGGCATCATTGATAATTTATAGGCTAAATTCTTCTCTGTATTGCTTTAAAGCTTCTTTCAGAATTTCAGCACTTCTTTTAAGATCTTCTTCTTTCAGTACGTAAGCAATTCTTACCTGTTTTTTACCTAATTCTGGATCGCTGTAGAAACCTCCGGCAGGAGCTACCATGATGGTTTCTTTGTTAAGAGAATATGACTCAAGCAGCCATTGTGCAAATTTCTCAGTATCATCTACAGGAAGTTCAGCAACACAGTAGAATGCACCTCTTGGCTTAGGGCAGATTACTCCCGGAATAGCATTTAAAAGGTCTACTAAAATATTTCTTCTGTGGGTATATTCTTCTCTTACAGCTCTGATATATGCTCCATCATTCTGGTGAGCCGCTGTTGCTGCAATCTGTCCCAAAAGAACAGGGCTTAGTCTTGCCTGTGCAAATAGCATTGCTGCATTACGGATTTTTTGAGAACGTGTTACCATACATCCGATTCTTACTCCACACATAGAATAACGCTTGGATTCTGAATCGATAACGATGCAGTTTTCTTTTAGTTCAGGGAAGTCAAGAATAGATACTTGCTGTTTCCCATCATATACATATTCTCTGTATACCTCATCAGAGATAATTACGATATCATATTTTAAAGCAATTTCAGAAAGCTTCTTAAGCTCTTCACGGGTATAAAGGTATCCTGTAGGGTTACCTGGGTTGCAAATGATGATTGCTCTGGTTTTTTCTGTAATCTTTTTTTCAAATTCTTCAATTGGAGGCAGAGCAAAACCTGTATCAATGGTAGACGAAACTGCTACTACATTCACATCAAACGTACTGGTGAATCCATTGTAGTTTGCATAATAAGGTTCAGGGATGATTACTTCATCTCCATCATCGCACAACGTTGAAATAGCAAAGTTCAAGGCTTCAGAACCCCCGTTGGTAACAATGAAGTTATCAGGAGTAAGATCTGAAAAACCTAAAGAATGGTAATATTCTGTAAGGGCTTTTCTATAATCCAGGTTACCTTCAGAAAGTGCATATTCCAGTACTTTAAGATCAATATTCTTTAAAGCATTTAACGCTGTTTCCGGAGTTTCAATATCAGGCTGCCCGATATTAAGGTGATATACTTTTATTCCTTTTTGTTTTGCTTGTAACGCAAAGGGAACCAGTTTTCTTACCGGCGATGGCGGCATATGCAGTGCTCTGTTTGAAATATTCGGCATTGTTCAAAAAATTTGTATGACAAAAATAGGATTTAATTTCTCAATAATAAAATTAAGCAGAAGAAAGAAATGGCTTATGATCTACTAGAAGTGCAGATGATTTTAATAATTGTAATATTAATGTTGAGTTTATTTTTAATAATTATTGATTATTTCTTAGAAATAAGTTTTTTATGTTGATATTTTTCTTAATTTTCAATTTAAATATAAAAAAAATGACAATAAGTTTATTTTCTAGAGTACTTCCTGCGATTGCTCTTCTCTCAGTCGGCTCTATTACAGCTCAAAACTTTCAAACGATGCCCATTGCATCCGGATTTACAGCGGATGTAATTGCTAATGGAATAGGATCAGCATCGGTTTCTACAACATCTGATGTAGATGGGGTGTCTTTTGCTTTTGTGGCGAGAGATTTTAAACTAACCTCTACCAGTACTCCTCTTACATATGGTCTTCCTGTAGACGGAATCATCAATTCAGTGGTAGCTTCTACTCCCGGACTTTCCTATCAATTGGGCGATTTAAGTGCCAATAACTCTTTAAAGCTAGCTTCAAGCGGGGATAACGGAATTTTGGTGCTGACTACTCCAAAAGCTGCTGTTAAACTGTATATGCTTGCTACGAGTGGTAGTGGAACATCCGTTGTAAGTGCTACAGTAACTTTCACAGATAATACAACTCAGACATTTTCCAATATCAGTCTTTCAGATTGGTACAGTGGTTCTAATTTTGCCATTCAGGGGATTGGAAGAATTAATAGGGATAACAATGTTTTGGACCCTAGCAGTAATAATCCAAGACTGTATCAGTCCGTTTTGAATATTGATGCAGCCAATCAGGCTAAGCCAATACAGAGTATTACAATTACCAAAAGTTCAGGAACAGGTATTCCTAACATATTTGCTTTCTCAGCAGACGCTTTTTCAGATTGTATGGCACCTGTTACAGATGCTGCAACTGGAATAACTTCAAATACTGCACAAATCTCATGGACTGTTCCGGCAAGCAATCAGACTACAGGTTATGATATTTATTATAGCACAAGTTCAGCTGTACCTGCGGCTAGTGCCAATCCTAATCATTCAAATGTTACAGGAACTTCTTATACTCTGAATAACTTATCTTCAAGTTCTACTTATTATTATTGGGTAAGAGCCAATTGCAGTACAGCAACAAGTAAAAGTGCATGGTCTCTTGCTAAATCATTTACAACACAATGTGGTGCGGTAGTGCCTTCCTATACTAATAACTTTAGTAGTTTTCCAGGATTATGCTGGGCTAATAATTTAGTAGGAGGAGATCCCACTACTGGACCATCAGGTACAGGCTCTTCTTATTGGGGATCACGTAGCTTTTTAAATACTTCAGCAAATGGACCTTCAGCATCTATGAATTTATTTTCTTCGGATCGAACAGGGTGGCTGAAAACAGGAGCTTTTAACCTGTCAGCAGGAGGATATAAAGTGAAATTTAATTATGGAGTTACTACCTATTCAGGTACTGGATCTTCTTCTATGGATAGCGATGATGTTGTTCATTTCCTGGTTTCCAATGATGGTGGAACTACATGGATGATTCTGCAAACCTGGGATGCAAATAATTCTCCATCTAACACATCAAATGAATACACTTTCGACCTGGCTAACTTTACGAATGCAAATACCATATTTGCTTTTTATGGAAGTACAGGACCATTAGACGAAGACTTAGATTATAATTTCTATGTGAAGAATTTCACGATTGAAAATGCTCAGCTAAGTACCTCGGAAGTAAACCGACAGGAGAAAAAAGTATCCGTTCATCCGAATCCGTTTAAGGATATTCTGTATATATCAGATACAAGAGATATTAAGTCGGTAACCATAACAGATACTACAGGAAGAACAGTGAAAACGGTAGAAGGTTCTGGAAAAGAACTTGATCTAAGCAGATTAAATTCGGGACTGTATTTTGTGACTCTTTACTTTAAGGACGGATCTCATTCTACTGTAAAGGCAATCAAAAAATAATTTTTTTAGTGTAAATAAAGTTGAGCGGCGGTACATTTTTGTACTGCTGCTTTTTTTATGTAAGAAAGTCCTCAAAATCTTAAAATCATGTAATCTTTAAAATCATGTAATCTAATGATATTAATGTATTATACTTTCAGCAATCATATGTCGGAGAGTAACTTCCA
Source organism: Chryseobacterium capnotolerans (assembly GCF_021278965.1). Classification (NCBI taxonomy): domain Bacteria; kingdom Pseudomonadati; phylum Bacteroidota; class Flavobacteriia; order Flavobacteriales; family Weeksellaceae; genus Chryseobacterium; species Chryseobacterium capnotolerans. The sequence continues at coordinate 553,165 of NZ_CP065589.1, forward strand.
ACCTCTATCTTCCAGCTTCCTGTCCAATAATCAATAATTTTTCTTAATTTAAGCCTCAAAAACTTACTGAAAATGCAAATTATATCCAACTCACTGGAAGATTACCTTTCAAAAATTCCGGAAGAAAGACAGGAGCCATTTAAAAAACTTTTTGATGCAGTGAATGACAACCTGCCTAAAGGTTTTGAAGAAATGTCTAATTATGGAATGTTGGGCTGGGTAGTTCCTCTAAAAACTTATCCTGCAGGCTATCATTGTACACCAGGTGCCCCATTGCCTTTTATTAATCTGGCTTCGCAAAAGAACTTTATTGCATTGTATCATATGGGATTGTATTCCAGACCTGAACTTTTGGATTGGTTTGTAGCCGAATATCCTAAACATTCCAAGAAAAAACTGGATATGGGTAAATCCTGTGTACGCTTTAAAAAACCGGAAGATATTCCTTTTGAATTAATTGCAGAATTAAGCAAAAAAATGACTGTAGAAGATTGGATTGGGATTTATGAGTCTCAGTATAAAAAGTAAGGGGAGAAAGCTGGAAGCTGGAGGAGGGAAGTTAGAGATACTTTTTGTGTTACTGACTTCTTTCATTCTTTTGATGGAGAATATTCTCAATATTAAAAAGATTAATCAATAGGAGTTCGAGTTATTTTCCGATTGGATCAACTTCCATCTTCCAACTTCCTTTCTTAAAAAAAAGCCCTGGATTATACCAATCTCAGGGCTTTTTTTGAATGAGGAAGACTGGTGTCATTTGGTTTATATTGTTGAGGTTGGAAGCTGGAGGAGGGAAGTTAGAAGTACTTTTTGTGTTACTGACTTCTTTTATTCTTTTGATGGAAAATATTCTCTGTTTTGAAAGGTTAATTAAAAGGTGTTCGAGTTATTTTCGGTTGGATCAACTTCCGCCTTCCCGCTTCCAACTTCCTTTCTTAAAAAAAGCCCTGGATTATACCAATCTCAGGGCTTTTTTTGAATGAGGAAGACTGATGTCATTTGGTTTATATTGTTGAGGTTGGAAGCTGGAGGAGTGAAGTTAGAAGTACTTTTTGTGTTACTGACTTGTTTCAGTCTTTTGATGGAAAATATCCTCTGTTTTGAAAGGTTAATTAAAAGGTGTTCGAGTTATTTTCGGTTGGATCAACTTCCGCCTTCCCGCTTCCAACTTCCTTTCTTAAAAAAAGCCCTGGATTATATCAACCTCAGGGCTTTTTTTTGAATGAGGAAGACTGATGTCATTTGGTTTATATTGTTGAGGTTGGAAGCTGGAGGAGTGAAGTTAGAAGTACTTTTTGTGTTACTGACTTGTTTCAGTCTTTTGATGGAAAATATCCTCTGTTTTGAAAGGTTAATTAAAAGGTGTTCGAGTTATTTTCGGTTGGATCAACTTCCGCCTTCCCGCTTCCAACTTCCTTTCTCTTAAAAATTAATATCCCAGATTCCCGATCTGCGTTCAAGTTCGATCAAAGCGGCTGCATTATCAGCAAGGGCCTGGTAATAATCTTTTCTTACTCCATTGTAGGTTCTTTGGGCATTCAGTACTTCGAGAATGGAACTTTCTCCTCTTTTATAACTGTAGGTGATGCCGTCCAATATGCTTTTTGCTTCAGTAAGCATTCCGTTATGAAACTGTTTTACCTGCTTTTGAGTGGCTCTATATTGTTGATAGGCCTGCATGACTTCTGCTTGTATTGCCTGTTCAGCCTGATGGTATTCCAGTTCTGCCTGGGAATGAGCCATTTCTGCTATTTTTAAATCTGCATTTCTTCTGTTGGAAAATTTTAAAGGAATACTTATTCCTAGTTTTACTGCATTTACAGTGGGAGAGGGGGCAATTTCGTTTGTCGCTTCAGTGTGGCGCTCTGCTCCGGCATTGATGCCCAAATCTATTTTTCGGTTGGCTTTTTCAAGGTTGATCTGGCTTTTGGCTACTTGTGTATTCTGTTTAGCGGCCAGCAGGTCTGCTCTTGTATTTAATGCCTGAATGAGCAGATCGTCAATATTAAAATCCCTGTTGAAAGCATTAAAATCCCCGGCAACATTTCTATCTGTTATTTTGCCATCACTGAGAAATACAGCCAGTCCGGTCATTGACTGTTGTTCTGCACTTTCAGCCTGATATACTTCATTCAGAAGAGATGCCGCTTCCAGTTTACTCTGTTTTGAGGTGACCAAAGATATTGTTCCTAAACGATACCTGATGCTGTCTGATTTTGCAAGCTGCAGGATGTTTTTATAAGAATCCTGCTGTACTTCGAGAATTGCCTTGGATTTTAAAGCTTCTACATAACTTAGACTCGCATCAGCACGAAGATTTCTGAAGAAATCCTGTAATTGAATTTTACTTAATTCAGCCTGATCTTTGGCCAGGTTTATTCTTGCTTTTCTTTTTCCTCCCATTTCAAGGGTCCAGCCAACAGAAGCACCATATACATACCCCATATTTTCTTTAATTCCATTATTGGTCGTTTCTAGATCCAGTTGTGGATCCGGAAACATACTTGCCGTCTGAATAGAGGCTTCCGCCATTCCTACATTGTATTTCTGAGCGGCATATCCCAGATTTTTCTTTCCGACAAGGCTCAGGTATTCTTCAAAATTCAGAACTTCTTTTTCCTGTGCCTGTACCTTATTGGTCACGCTGAGTAATAAGGTTATTCCTATGATAAAGTATACTCTAATTTTCATGTGTAAGTGCTTCATCTGATTCTAAATTTTGTTTTTCGTTGCGGCGCTCTGCCATAAAATAGATAGCAGGAAGAACGAATAGTGTTAAAATAGTAGAGAACATTAATCCGTACACGATTACAGTTGCCAAAGGCCGTTGTACATCAGATCCGATTCCCGTAGCCAGTGACGCTGGAAACAATCCGATTACTGCCACTGTTGCTGTCATCAATACCGGTCTGAAACGATCTTGTGCCCCTTTGATGACGGCAAGCTTCAGATCGTATCCTTTTTTACGGAGATCATTGATATGAGAAATCATAATGACACCATTCTGAATGGCAACTCCGAAAAGAGCAATGAATCCTACAGCAGAAGATACGTTCAAAGACATTCCACGGAGGTTAAGAGCAAGCATTCCTCCAAATAAGGCCAGCGGAACGATAGACATCAATACCAATGCCTGTTTGAAATCTCCAAATGCACCATACAATAACAGGAACATAATAGCCAATGCCAAAGGAACAATGAACGCCAATCGGGAATACGCTCTGTGTTGGTTTTCAAACTGCCCACCCCATTTGATCTGATATTTTTCATGGTCATATTTGATCTCTTGTTCAATCTTGTCCTGGGCTTTTTTCAAGAAAGAAGAAAGGTCAGTTCCTCTTAAATTCAGTTTTACGGTAAGGTGTCTTTTATTCATTTCTCTGGTAATGGTACTTTCTCCGGTACTTAATTTTACTTCTGCAACCTGAGATAGTGGGATTTTAGCTCCTGAAGCTGAGGTGAGCATCAGGTTTCCTATTTTATCAGGAGTGTCACGGCTGTCTTCTGTGTAACGACAGGAAATATCATAGACTTTGTTCCCAATAAAGATCTGCGAAATTGCTTTTCCTCCAAGGGCTACCTCAATAAGATCGGCAACATCTGAGACGTTTAATCCATATTGAGCAATCTTATCTCTGTCAGCAATAATCTGCAGCTGAGGAAGGGGAGGTTCCTGATCAATGGCAAGGTCGGCAGAACCTGGAATTTTGTTTAAAGTAGACAACACATTTTCGGCAATTCTTCTGGTTTCCTTGAAATCTTCTCCATATACCTTTACAACGAGTTCACTGTGTGCTCCGGAAATTTTATCCATTACTCCGTCAATCATCGGTTGTGAGAATCCGACTGTAAAACCTGGCATTTCTTTGTAATCAGCCGCTAATTCTTTAATGAGGTCTGCTTTGGTTTTTCCGGAAGGCCATTCGTCGTAAGGCTTTATCCCTATAGAAACTTCAAAGTGAGAAGCTGTCCACGGATCGGTCCCGTCGTCGTTACGGCCAGCCTGAACCATCATATAAGTAATTTCGGAATGTTTCAGTGTTTTGGCTCGTAAAGTATCGCTCATTTCTTTTGCTTTAGCCAGGGAAATACCTGGAGGTAATTGTACCTGAAGCCATATAGAACCTTCATCCAGCTCAGGCAGGAAGTCTTTTCCTACAGTATAAGAAAGGATGCCGGCTGATAATAAAACAATGCTTATTGGTATGATTACCATTTTAGGAGCCTGCATTATTTTTTCAATCCTTTTGCCATAAAGAGTACTTATTTTTTCCAGCCATTTGTTATGATATATTTTTTGTGGTTTTCGATAGATCACATAAGCCAGACCGGGAATAAGGAGCAATGCTACAGCAAGAGCACCCAGTAAAGCATATCCTACTGTAAATGCCATGGGAGTAAACAGCTTTTTCTCTACTCTTTCGAATGCAAACAATGGAAGATAGGCTGTGATAATGATAATTGTAGAAAAGAAGATAGGTTTTGCTACTTCAATCACTCTTTGGGTAATGGTTTTTTCTCCCAAAGATTCTTCAGGATTCTCTTCCCTTTTCTTAAGAATGGTTTCCAGCATTACAATGGCTCCGTCTACAATAATTCCGAAGTCAATAGCTCCTAGGGAAAGAAGGTTAGCCGGAATATTGGTAAAATGCATTAAAATAAATGCAAATAATAATGAAAGCGGGATGGTAATGGCTACCAATAAAGCTCCACGCCAGCTTCCTAAGAATATAATCAGTACAATAATAACAAGTACAATTCCTTCAGTAAGCGTATGGGAAACCGTGTGAAGGGTAGTACTTACAAGGTCTGTTCTGTCAAGGAAAGGATGAATTTTCACACCAGGAGGTAGGGTTTCATTGTTTAATTCATCAATTGCCTGATGAACACCTTCCAATACCTGTGATGGGTTTTGTCCTCTTAATAATAACACAATTCCTTCTATACTTTCCGGATAGTTTCGCTTTCTGTCTGTATATCCCAGAATACCTTTTCGTTCAAGATTTCCGTATTTCAATGTTCCTACATCATTCAGGAATACCGGAACACCATTTTCAGTTTTTACTACAATTTTTCCAAGATCATTTAAATCTTTTACAAGACCGATTCCTCGGATAACATACGCTAAATTTCCACGGGGAAGCATACTTCCTCCGGCGCTCACGTTATTTTTTGAAATGATTTCGGTAACTTCAGATAATGAAAGACCATACTGTTCAAGTTTATGAGGATCTAACTCCACCTGAAACTGGGTGGTAATCCCACCGAAATTAGTCACATCTGCAATTCCTGAAACCTGTTTGATACGTGGAATGATTACAAATTTCTGCAAATCTGTAAGTTCCCGTAAACTATGATTATTACTTTCAATGATATAGCGGTACACTTCGCCGATAGGAGAGGTAAGAGGATCAAGACCTGGCTGTGCACCATAAGGAAGAGTAACATCTGTAAGTCTTTCCTGAATACGCTGCCTTGCCCAATAATCATCAATACCATCATCAAAAACCATAGTAATCATGGAAAGTCCGAAGGTGCTCTTGCTTCGCATAACATGCATTCCCGGGAGGCCATTAAGCGCTCTTTCCAAAGGAATCGTAATTTGCTGCTCCACTTCTTCAGCAGCCAATCCCGGAACCTGGGTAACCACCTGCGAAGTTACATCAGCGATATCAGGATAGGCTTCAACGGATAATTTGGTCCAGGAATAATAGCCAAAGAACCCCAGTAAAAGGAAGAGTGCCAGCATCAGCCATCTCTTCTGTATAGAGATTGTCAAAAGTTTTTTCATGTTCTTAATAGATATTATGTACAGCACAGATATGTCCTGTACTTTTTACATCAGTTCACTTTACATTATTTCGCATCCAGCATATAAATTCCACCTTCGGTCATAATGGTGTCACCTGTCTTTAATCCGGAAGTGATTCTGATCATTTTCTGATCAGTTTCTCCGGTGGTTACCGAGCGTTTGGTAAATTGATTTTTTCCTGTTTTGAGCCATACATACTGAGAGCTGTCTTGCTGCATGAGGGCACCGATAGGAATCATAACTGCCTTTTCAGGAGTAGTAGCGAAATTGACGGTCGCATACATGCCGGGTTTTAATTTCCTATCCGGATTATCACATTCGATAAGGACTTTTATACTGCGGGTGCTTTCATCTACGACTTCATTGATATGATATACTTTTCCGGTAATATTTCTGTCCGGATAAGCGCTTACTTTTACAGAAACATGATCTCCGATATTGACAAACCGAATATCTTTTTCTTTTACATCTCCGGAAATCCAGACTTTAGATAATTCAGCAATGATGATGACAGGATCGGCATCACTTTTCAGAAACTGACCGTTGACAATTTTGTTGGAAATAACTTCTCCATTAATTGGGGCTCTTACAATAAGAGGGCTTCCGATACCGCCGCCTTTGCTGTTGTAAACTTTCAATGCAGAAGATGCATTGGAAAGTGATGTTTTTTTATTCTTGAAATCCGTTTCTGCTTCGTCAAGTTCTTTCTGAATACCGACTCCGTGTTTTACCAGATCCTGCTGGCGTCTGTAATTTTTCTCTGCAAGCTGTACATCGTTCAGTGCATCTGTGTAATCTTTCTGAACTGAGAAATAATCAGAGGAAAGGATTTCGAAGAGCGGGCTGTTGGCTGAAATATTTTGCCCAAGCTGAATGAAGGATTTGGTAATTCTTCCGGAAAAGGGACTGGCAATTTCTGCATAATGGTTGGGAATAGCCTGGATCGTTCCAGCGGAAACGATTCCATCACTATGCTCTTGTTCAGCAACGATTTCCGTTTTTATTTTTTTGAATACAGGATTGTTTTCGGAAATGGTAACCTGATTGTTTTTCAGGATAATTTCCTGTTCCGGATCTTGTGGGACATTGTCTTTGCAGGACATTGCAAAAAGAATGATAATGTTTAAGATAATTCTTTTCATAATCTTAATAAAATTGGGTACTGTTGCTGATTTTGGGTTTTGGATTGTTCTTTTTCTTGTTAATGACCAGTTTTTTACTTCGTGCTTCCTTTTGAGTAGATAAAGTAGGCCGCAGAAATATATTCGTAGAAACAATAAAAAAGACAGTAATGAGTGCTTCTTTGGGATATCCGAGTGCACATAATGCTCCTATAGCAGCAGAGCACCATAAAGTAGCGGCAGTATTCAATCCCCGGACGGTAAGGCCATCTTTCATGATAACACCGCCACCGAGGAATCCGATTCCGCTGACAATATAAGAAGTGATTCTTCCAGCTGCATCACCACCAATTCTGATGGCAATGAGTACAAATGCTGCGGAACCTATGCAAACTAGAGTATTGGTGCGGAGTCCTGTATTTTTTTTACGCCACTGTCTCTCGAAGCCTATACCGGCGCCTAAACAGAATGCAGTTAATAAACGAAGTGTAAATTCAAATGTATTCATAACTTTTCCTTTTTTCATAAAGCTTATAAGCTGTACGGGAAAAGTGAGTACAACTAAAGCTTTTAAGATTGATAATTACTATAAGGATCTGCGTCCATGTGCTTTATTTTTTACAGGGCAAAAGTAGTAAGACTGGCTTTTTTCAGCCGTTAGAAAGGCTTTAGAATGTTATTAGAAAACTATTAGAGAAAGTGGAATGACGCTTTTGAAATAAAAATTAGATTATTGATAGTATCATATGATATTATCAATGATGAAGTTTCTTGATCAGATTGTAAGTAAAATTACTTTTAATCAGTTGTATTTCAGTTCAATGTTGGAAATTACTGCTGTACAAAGATTTACCAATGGTTACAGATGGGAAATTTACTTGTAATCTGTAACCTTTTTTTAAGATAAAATTTTAATACATTTGACAAAATTCAGCTTTATATTATAGAGAGCTCTATAGAATAAAGGTTGATTTATCTCCGGTTTCAAACCCAAAGTAGTCTTTATAAATTATATATTTTAGAAATGAAAAATTCAAACTTAGCGATCCCCGCCACATTATTAGCCATTATCTGTGTACAGGGCGGAGCATCCATTGCCAAGCAGCTTTTTCCGGCAATTGGAGCCATTGGAACCGTTACTTTGAGGATTGTACTTTCTGCTATTTTACTTACCATTATCAACCGGCCCAAATTTTTACAGTTTACCCCGCAAAAATGGAAGTATTGTGCCATGTATGGAGTAGGATTGGCTGCAATGAACCTTATTTTCTATATGGCTATTCAAAGAATTCCTTTGGGATTGGCTGTAACCGTTGAATTCGCGGGGCCTTTATTTCTTGCATTAGCATTATCTCGTAAGGTATTGGATGTGGTATGGGCGTTATTAGCCTGTGCAGGGATATTACTTATCGTTCCGTGGAAGAGCGATCATATCGATTTATTAGGACTTGGATTAGCATTTCTGGCAGGAATATTCTGGGCTCTTTATATTGTAATGGGTGGAAAGGTTTCTAAAATAATGGATGGAAAAGATGCTGTTACCACAGGAATGCTATTTGCAAGCTTAGTGATTATTCCTTTTACGATTTGGGATGGAGCTGTGTTTAATATGACTCCGACTATTTTTGTAAAAGGGCTGGGCGTTGCCATCCTATCGAGCGCCTTACCATTTTCATTGGAAATGATGGCTCTAAAAAAGCTTCCTGCAAAGACTTTCAGTATTTTGATGAGTCTTGAACCAGCATTTGCTGCTCTGTCCGGTTTGGTTTTTCTTGCTGAAGAACTTAGTTTTCTACAATGGATTTCTATTTCCTGTGTAATTGCGGCTAGTATAGGAACTACCGTTTTCAATAAAAAGGCTGTTTCTCATAATTAAGTTCTAAGAAGGTTATTTTTTATTTCCCACAAATAACACAGATTTATACAGATCTTTATGGATAAGAAAACCAGGTATTCTCTAAACTTATGTTTCTTTATAGCTCAAAAAATTTGCACGTAAAAAAAATTAACCCTTTTCAATATCAAAGACTACCATAAAAACAGTTGTATTATTTTCTGAGGTGACTTTTATAGAGGCCTGATGAAGGTGAATAATTTTCTCAGTAAGGAAAAGTCCGATTCCGTATCCCTTTTCTTTTCTGGAATTTTCACTTCTGTAAAAAGGTTCAAAAATGTGAATTAAATCTTCTTCAGAAATAATGATTCCAGTATTGATGAAACTGATATAAAGTTTCTCTGTATCTGCTTTCACATCTATAGAGCATAAGTGCTCAGGCGAATATTTACAGGCATTATCAATTAAATTAGTGAAAGCAACCTGCAGCAGGTATTCATTTCCCTGCGTAATCAGTTGATGTTCTTCCACCGTATCATCAATATTCAGGGAAACTTTATACCTTGGGTTTTCTTTTAGAATCTTTGCATAAGATTCCAGAAGTACTTCATCAATTCGTATCTCTGAGAAACTGATTTCATTAGGATCATAACTTGCTTTAGCGAGATCCATTAAGCTATTGGATAACTTAACCATATTACGGGCATCTTCTAATGCATATTGAATGGTTGACCTGTATTCTTCCTTTGTCAGTTCTTTTTCAGAAGCCAGCTCCAATTCTGTGATAATTGCGGAAAGTGGTGTACGAAGTTCGTGTGAAATATTGGAGACAAAATACTTTTGCGCATCAAACGAATTTTCAAGACGTTCCAGCATTCCGTTAAAATTCTGAGCCAGTTCGTTAAGTTCATCTTTTTCTCCAGTAGTTTTAAGACGTAACTGTAACTTTCCGGCAGTAATTTTTTTGATCTGGATGACCATTTCACTCAGAGGACTTAATGTTTTTTTGGAAAGAAATATTCCGGCCAGATAAATGAGTACTAAGATACTGATGAAAGAAGCAATGCTTATTGTGAGGAGATGCCTAAGGGATTCATACCCATATTTGTCATAGGAAGCAGCTGTGACGGCATAGGTCTTTCCATGATGATGATATACCATTCCGATCACTTGCAGGTCTTCCATAAAGAAACTTATTTTCTTTTTCTCAAATATCTGAGCAAGCATTTCCGGGGTTTCTTTTACATAATCCACTTTCGCATCATCGTGGTAGACAAGTTGTTTTTTTGAGTCATAAATGGCAACCTGAACTTCATTAAGAGTTCTGTTGTTGTTTTTATAGAGCTTATGCATTTCCTGTTCCGGTAATGAACTTTGGAAAAATAAATCTGCTTTGGCAATAGCCTCATTCTGTAACTCGCTGTAAAAAGACTTTTCTCTGGCTTCTTTTGAGGAATAATAGATCGTAATACTGTAAACACTTAAAAGCATTGCAGTAATTAAAGTAAAAAGCAGAGTAAGTCTTGTCCTTATTTTCATTCTGGTGAAAATTACACTTGTCCCGAATTAAATATTTCCCGTTTCGTAGTCTTTTTTCAGAATAAAACCCATTCCGGCTTTGGTGTGGATGAGTTTATTTTCGAAATCTCTGTCTATTTTTTTTCGCAGATAATTAATATAAACATCAATAAAATTGGTTCCGGTATCAAAGTGAGTTTCCCATACCTTTTCTGCAATTTCACTTCTGGAAAGTACTTTTTCTGAATTTTCCATCATCAATTTGAGAAGGTTGAATTCTTTAGGAGTCAGTTTGATGGGAACATGGTCTCTGCTTACTGTTTTTTGCTCCAGATTCATTTCAATACCCTCGTATTTAAGGACGAAAATTTTTTGCTGCCTCTGTTGTGAAAAACGTTTTAGAAGAACATTGATTCTTGCTGCCAATTCACGCATTTCAAAAGGTTTGGTCATATAATCATCAGCGCCGGCATCAAAACCTTCCAGTTTGTCATCCGTAGTCCCCAATGCTGTCAGCATTACGACTGGAAGATTAGGTTTCAGAGATTTTATTTCAATGCAAAATTCGAGACCACTTTTTTTAGGCAACACAATATCAGTGACTATGAGGTCATAATTTTTCTGCAATGCCAGTTTCAATCCTGTTGATCCATCATACGCTGTGCTTACTTCAAATTCAGCTTCCTGAAGCCCTTTTGTGATAAGCTTGGAAAGTCTGTCATCGTCTTCTACTAATAAAATATGAGGCATAAGAATAGGTGAAGTGTTTGTAAGTGAAAATATGAAGTAATATTCTTCACAAATGTAATGAATTCTATTTTGTAATTTTGGCAGAATAGAGATTAATTAAATGCCGAAATTTAAGAAACAAATGATTATCAAGAGTATAGTTGCAGGGTTTTTATGTTTAATACCATTGCTTTTAACCCAGTGTAGTACTCAGAAAAATACCGTTCAGCTTCAAAACGGAGATTTACTTTTCGTTACTGCTAAAGAAACGGGACTCTCCGGTGCTATTAATAATGTTACCCAAAAACAGAAAACAGCGTCTTTTGATCACATCGGTATTCTTGAAAAAGAAGGAAACAAATTATTTGTTTTACATGCAGCTCCAAAGGGTGGTTCACAAAAACAAAGTTTAAAGGAATTTGTTGAAGATCAGAAAAAGGATCAGCAAAACATTGTTGTTTACCGTTTGAAAGCTGAATATCAGAAATCAATTCCTATTGCTATTGAAAAGGCTCATTCCATGTTGGGAAAACTCTATAACTTCAATTATATTCTGGATGAAAACTCATATTACTGTTCAGACTTTATAGAAAGAGCTTTTCGTGAGGATCATATTTTTAAATTAGAACCTATGACGTTTATTGATCCCAAGACTGGCAAAGTTAATGCTTTCTGGGAAGAATTCTATGGAAAGAAAAACCTGAAAGTTCCTGAAGGAGAACCTGGATGTAATCCCAATGGGCTGGCTGGCTCAGAAAAACTGGAAAGGGTAGGAGATCTTTAAGGCTGGAAGCAGGAAGAGGGAGGTTAGAAGTTATTATTGAACACATAATTTATGAGTCAGAACTAGCACATTGGCTTAAAATGAATAAAATTACTTGTATTTATTTGAAAAATACAATGACTTCCAGCCACCAGCTTCAGACTTCCTTACCTCATTCCTTATTTATATTTTGATCAAAATAATCAAAGAAGCTGTAATGGTTTCCTTTTTTTAAGTTAAATTTTAAAAAATATTAGTCTACTAATTTGGTGGACTAATATTTTTTTATATTTTTGTCACAGATTTAAATGCAGAACGCAAAATGATCTGAAAATGTTTAACCAAAAAATGTTTAGCAATGATTACACCTAACCCTAGTCTGCAGGTTTTTCAAAATAAACTGAACCTGTCTAAAAAAGAATTATTATTGGAAATAGAGTTGAATGGCAAAATGAAATTTGAGCATTTAATGAATACCATCTATAATCAAATGGGGATCTGTCATAGAGTGTTGTCAGCGAACGTGGAATATGTGAACGGATATAGTTTGGGTTCAGTACAATTATACATTAATGTTAATTCAGAAGACTATCAGAAACTGGAAGTCTATCTGAATAAAAATAAACTTTTGAATACAACGGTAGAGTATCTCTGCCGGAAGTATTCTTAGGGGAGATTCATATAGTTTTAATTACTCAAAGTGTCCGGTTCTTTTACCGGGCACTTTTTATTTTGTTCTAAATAATATTTTTTATTCTCTCGCAGATCAAACAGATTACGCAGATATTTTAACATTAAAAAGATAAAATAAAGAATGATAGTTTCAGAGTAAATTTCTAGTACTGCTAAAAATTGCAATTGAAAGAGTGAAAATTCCCCTCCTTCGAAGAGGTGTCAAAGATTCAGAGAATTTTTGAAGGGGTGGTTTAAAAAAAAGCGCCCAGATCTCTCTGAGCGCTGTATGCTAAAAAAAATAAGTTTAGATTCTTTCGATATCAGCACCAAGTGCTTTCAGTCTTCCATCGATGTTTTCGTATCCTCTGTCGATTTGCTCGATATTGTGGATAATAGATTTTCCTTCTGCAGAAAGGGCTGCAATAAGAAGGGCATTTCCGGCTCTGATATCCGGGGAAACCATGGTTGTTCCTCTTAACGGAGCTTCCTGGTTTAATCCGATTACCGTTGCTCTGTGTGGATCACATAAAATGATCTGAGCTCCCATATCAATTAATTTATCAACGAAGAATAATCTGGACTCAAACATTTTCTGGTGAACCAGGATACTTCCTTTTGCCTGAGTTGCTACAACTAAGATAATAGATAATAGATCCGGGGTGAATCCAGGCCATGGAGCATCAGAAATCGTAAGGATAGATCCGTCAATAAATTTCTGAATTTTATAATGTTCCTGAGCAGGAATGTAGATATCATCACCGCTTTGTTCAAGCTCGATTCCTAATTTTCTGAAGGTATTAGGAATTACTCCTAATTGATTCCAGTTTACATTTTTGATGGTGATTTCAGATTTCGTCATGGCAGCAAGACCAATCCATGATCCGATTTCTACCATATCAGGAAGCATAGTGTGTTCCGTACCTCTTAAATAGTCTACCCCTTCAATGGTAAGAAGGTTAGATCCGATCCCTGAAATATTAGCTCCCATTCTGTTCAGCATTTTACATAATTGCTGAAGATAAGGTTCGCAGGCAGCATTATAAATTCTTGTTTTTCCTTTTGCTAGGGCGGCAGCCATTACAATATTAGCCGTTCCGGTTACAGAAGCTTCTTCCAATAAGATGAATTTTCCTGTAAGTTCTTTAGCTTTTAAAGAATAGAAATATTCTTCTTCATCGTAATGGAATTCGGCACCAAGTTCAACCAATCCCTGGAAATGAGTATCCAGTCTTCTTCTCCCAATCTTGTCACCTCCCGGAGTTGGCATATAAGCTTCTCCATAACGTGCCAGCATAGGGCCCATCAACATGATTGATCCACGAAGTTTGGCTCCGTCTTTCTTAAACTCATTAGATTTTATATAGTCGAAGTTTACTTGATCAGCCTTGAAAGTATAATCTCCATGACCGTTTTTAGTAACCTTTACTCCGAAGTCACCAAGAATTTCAATCAACCTGTTTACATCATGGATGTCCGGAATATTTTTAATTCTTACTTCCTCATCAGTTAACAGTACCGCGCATAAAATTTGAAGAGCCTCATTTTTGGCTCCTTGTGGAGTTATTTCACCCTGCAGTCTTTTCCCTCCTCTTATCTGAAATGTTCCACTCATTATTTTCTGTTTTTATGATTGTTATTATGCCTTCTCTTGTTGGGCTGATTATTATTGTTCTTATTATTGCTGTTGTTGCTGTTTCTGTTGTTATTGTTATTATTTCGGTTGTTGTTATTGCTGGTGTAGTAGATTTTACTTTTTTCAAGAGAATCTATTCCGGTAAGATCCAACCTATTTTCAGACAACTCTTTCAGGTGGCGGAAAATAACATCATCCGTCACATGTTCCTTATTATAGACATTATAAGATTTCTTCATATTGTTGGCAATTACTTCGATAAGGGCTTCTTTTTCATCACCCGTTTCCAGTTCTATTGCTTTTTCTATCAATTGAAGAATACTTTTTCCGTAAAACTTAAAGTCTCCCTGAAGTTTTGGGTATTCCATTCTTTTAGGTTTTTCAGCCAATTGTTCCATTGTAGGGAACGGATAGGGAGAGTCTACATCCAAATCATGATTAGCAAGAATAAAAAGATGGTCCCAAAGTTTATGTTTATAATTTTCTTCGTCGCGAAGTTGTGGGTTTCTCTGACCCATAAAATCGATGATTGCCATAGCCATTTCGTTCCTTTCCTCTTTGGTAGGAAGTTCTTTGCAGCGCTCAACCAACTGTTGTATAATTCTGCCGTATTCCGGCATATGAAGCTGAGTTTTTTGGGTATTGTATTCCATAGTATGCAAATATATGGATTAAAAGAAAAATTGTTTCGAGAATCTTAAAAATTTATGATTTTTTAATGAAAATTTTAGAGATAATTCTCATTGAATTATTATTTAAAATAAAAATATTTCTCCTTATTTTGAATTTGTTTTTAATAAAAATGTAACTTGTTTAATAGTTTGATAATTAAATATTCCAATGAAAAAAACACATTTTATTCTTTCCCTACTGGCTTTAGCACTTGTTAGCTCCTGTCAGAGTAACGATGAATTGAGTACGGAATCCTCGAAGAAGGATGAAGTACATGATAAAATTGTAAACGTAACCCATCATGATGGCAGACCTTTCAGTACAGGAGCTGAATCAGGATCAGCACAGGCAAAGTTTGTGGCAGGTCCTGGTGGAAGTGTCCTGATGCAAGGATTTTACTGGGACGTTCCTGATGGAGGCAATTGGTGGAACACCGTTAAAGATAAACTAACGGCATGGTCTAATGCAGGAGTGGGTGCTGTATGGCTTCCTCCGGCTTCAAAAGCTCAAAACGGAGCCTATTCCATGGGATATGACCCTACAGATTATTATGATTTTGGAAATTTTAACCAAAATGGAAGTACAGAAACCCGATTTGGGTCAAGAACAGAACTGGAAGCTTTGATTACCAAAGCCCATGCAGAAAATATGCAGGTGTATGCTGATATTGTAATCAATCATAACAGTGGAGGTCAATCCGAAGCTAATCCGTTTACCGGGACGAATACATGGACGGATTTTTCAGGAGTTGCTTCCGGAAAATTTCAGAGAAATTACAATGATTTTTATAAAAACTCCTACGGAAACAATGATGAAGGAGCCTTTGGAGGATTCCCGGATCTTTGTCATGCCAACCCTCATGTACAGGACTGGCTGTGGGGAAGGGATGATTCTGTTGCCAAGTATTATAAAAATGTCATGAAGTTTGACGGTTGGAGATTTGATTATGTGAAAGGTTTCGGTCCTTGGGTAGTAAACACCTGGAATTCTAAAGTAGGGGGCTTTTCTGTGGGGGAACTATGGGACTCCAATGTTAATACCTTAGAATGGTGGGCTAATAATGCAAATAGTTCCGTTTTTGATTTTGCTGCTTACTATAAGATGGATGAAGCATTTGATAATGGCAATCTGAACGTTTTGAATGATGACATGATGTGGAAAAGAAATCCGTACAAAGCAGTAACCTTCGTTGCCAATCATGATACTGATATTATCTACAATAAAATGCCGGCGTATGCTTATATTCTAACTCATGAAGGATATCCAACTATTTTTTACAGAGACTATGAAGAATGGTTGAATAAAGAAAGACTCAACAACCTGATCTGGATTCACAACAATAAAGCTACTGGAACTACTTCTATTTTATATACCGATAATGACGAATATATTGCAAGACGTAACGGTTACAATGGAAATCCGGGACTTGTAGTGTATATTAACACCTCATCAAACTGGCAGGAAAGGTGGATAGATACCAATTGGACTAATCAACAGATCAAAGATTTTACAGGGCACTCAAGCTGGTATCCGACAACACAGGGAGATAAGCGGGTGAAAATTCAATGTCCACCAAATAGTTATTCTGTGTGGTCGCTTAATTTATAAATGATGAATGATAAGTAATAAGTTCAAACTCGTTATTTAATAAGTAATAATTATATCTCTCGCTGATTTTGCGGATCATGCAGATTTTTATTATCGTTTGGAATTTTCAAATTATAGCATAATCATCTGCGTTATCTGTGGGATCTGCGAGAGATTATTTTTTAATTTATAGTTTCTAAACCTGGATGAATTTTTTTTTCTGATGCTGATCCGGAAGAAAACACTTTTGATTGGCCAGTTTCATTCTGTTTCTTGAAATGACATCATAGAACGCATCACTAAAAAAAGCAGGCATAATTTTACCAATGAAGGAAAGTTTATAAATTCCGCCTAAAATACTGGCAATTTGCAGTACAGCTCTCGATTTTATATAGTAATAGTGTTTCGGTTTCCAAAGATATAATGTATTGAAAACTTTAGTCTCTAAGCCTCTTTCTGATAAAAACTGCTGCCCAAATTCGGATTGAAGTGAAGCGAACATGAATTTGTCTTTTTTATCCCTTTCCAGAATCCATTGTACCCAGAAATTGCAGACTCCACAATCTCCGTCAAAAAATACAATGTGTTTGTCTTCCCAGTTTTCCACAACTTTATTTATTAAACATGATCCTTCTTTCTGTATCTTCTTTGGCTTGTTTGAAATATTGAACAAGATCTGCACGCTGTTCATCAGTCAGTTTTGCATTTTGATGTCCTATATAGTAAGATTCAAGAGGCATTTCTTTTTTCTCAATCATTTCTATACATTCTTCCAGTTTATGAAGCTGTCTTTGAGGTTCATATACTGCAAAGGTAGAAAAATTAAGATGTTTCCGACCTTCATTGATATGATTTTTTACATACCATGAAACAGGTGAAATACTGGTATACCATGGATATTGGGTTTCATTGGAATGACAGTCATAGCAGGATGTCCTGATGATCTTAGCTATTTTTTCAGGAGTATTTTTTATTTTCAAAAAATCCATGCCGGGTGTAGGACGTGGATTGGTTTTATCAATAGGAAAAAACTGAATGATAACGAAAGCTACGAGAAGAATGATGAGCACTTTTTTCATGAGGAGGTGTTTATGTTGGTGAATTAAAGTTAGTCATTTTTTTTTGATGGAGGCTGGAAGTGGGAAGCTGGAGGTACTTGATTGTGAAAAAGGGAATATGCTGTTTTTTAATGAATGCAGGGTTTGGTATTAATTATTTTTTTGATGGAGGCTGGAAGTGGGAAGCTGGAGGTACTTGATTGTGAAAAAGGGAATATGCTGTTTTTTTTATGAATGCAGGGTTTGGTATTAATTATTTTTTTGGATGGAGGCTGGAAGTGGGAAGCTGGAGGTACTTGATTGTGAAAAAGGGAATATGCAGTTTTTTTAATGAATGCAGGGTTTGGTATTAATTATTTTTTGGATGGAGGCTGGAAGTGGGAAGCTGGAGGTACTTGATTGTGAAAAAGGGAATATGCTGTTTTTTAATGAATGCAGGGTTTGGTATTAATTATTTTTTTTGATGGAGGCTGGAAGTGGGAAGCTGGAGGTACTTGATTGTGAAAAAGGGGATATGCTGTTTTTTTAATGAATGCAGGCTGGAAGTATTTGATGATAAAGGATGGATACACTGTGTTATAATGAATGCAGAGCTTGGTATGAATTGATTTTTGATGAGAACGAACAGCGGAACTTGAAGATGGGTTTTAAATATTCTAAAAGCTGGAAGTTCTTTCAGTTTTGCTTTTTTATTCATCAAAATAAATGGCTTAAAGTGATTTTTAAACACAATATAAACTTCCCTCTTCCAGCCTCCCTCTTCCAGCTTTTATCTCTTACATTGAGTAATTCTAAATAGAGCACAGGTGACTGAATGGATTTAAAAAATGACTAACTTAATACCACAATTGTGTCTATTGTTTATATGCTGTCGGAACTATTTCTTTATAGTTTTTAACTATCATTGAAATAATTATTAATAGATTGTATTTATTGAATGAACGTTGTAAGTTTGTCATGTCCTTACAAGAAAGAAGTTACTTAAACTGTATTAATCAATATAAAAAATAAATAAACGACAATGGAAAAAGATTTGAATGACATCAGTAAGTGCCCGTTTCACAACGGAACAATGAAGAAGAGTGTAGCAGGTGAAGGTACTCAAAACAAAGATTGGTGGCCGGATCAGTTAAGAGTAGATCTTCTTCGCCAGCATTCATCACTGTCTAATCCTATGGATAAGGACTTTGATTACGCAGAAGCATTTAAAAGCCTTGATCTTGAGGGTGTAAAAAAAGATCTTCATGCTTTAATGACAGATTCACAGGATTGGTGGCCGGCAGATTTTGGCCATTATGGTCCATTATTCATCCGTATGGCATGGCACAGCGCCGGAACTTACCGTGTAGGAGATGGTAGAGGTGGAGCAGGAGCAGGGCAACAGCGTTTTGCACCATTGAACAGCTGGCCGGATAATGTAAGTCTTGATAAAGCAAGAAGATTATTATGGCCGATCAAACAAAAATACGGTAGAAATATATCATGGGCAGACCTTTTAATTCTTACAGGGAATATAGCCCTTGAATCTATGGGATTCAAGACCTTTGGATTTGCAGGCGGACGTGCAGATGTATGGGAGCCGGATGCAGATGTATATTGGGGATCTGAGAAAACATGGCTAGGAGGAGATTTGCGTTATGCTCACGGTTCTGAAGGAGTAGTGGAAGGACATGCAGCCGTTCTTCCTACAGATGATAAAGCAGATGGAGATATTCATTCCAGAAACCTTGAGAATCCATTGGCAGCGGTACAAATGGGATTAATTTATGTAAACCCTGAAGGACCGGATGGAAATCCGGATCCGATTGCAGCAGCTAAAGACATCAGGGATACTTTCGGGCGTATGGCGATGAATGATGAGGAAACAGTGGCGTTGATTGCAGGTGGACATACTTTTGGGAAAACTCATGGTGCCGGACCAGCAGATCATGTGGGTAAAGAACCGGAAGCTGCCGGAATTGAACAACAGGGATTAGGATGGGCAAGCAGCTATAAATCCGGAAGTGGAAGAGATGCTATTTCCAGCGGATTAGAAGTGACCTGGACTGAAACTCCGACTCAATGGAGCAACTATTTCTTTAAAAACTTATTTGAAAAATGAATGGGAATTAACTAAAAGCCCTGCCGGAGCTCACCAATGGGTAGCAAAAGACGGAGCTGAAATCATTCCTGATGCATTTGATTCTACTAAAAAGCATAGACCGACTATGCTGACAACGGATCTTTCTTTAAGATTAGATCCTGTTTACGAAAAAATTTCAAGACATTTTTATGAAAATCCGGATGCGTTTGCAGATGCTTTTGCAAGAGCGTGGTTTAAGCTAACCCACAGAGATATGGGACCGCGTGCCCGTTACCTGGGACCGGATGTGCCACAGGAAGAATTGATCTGGCAGGATCCTATTCCGGCAGTAAATCATGAACTGGTTAACGATGCCGATGTTGAAGCACTTAAAGCGAAAGTTTTGAACTCAGGATTGACTATTTCTGAACTAGTTTCAACAGCTTGGGCTTCTGCCTCCACTTTCAGAGGGAGTGATAAAAGAGGAGGAGCGAATGGGGCAAGAATAAGACTAGAGCCTCAAAGAAACTGGGCAGTCAATAATCCAGCTCAATTACAAAAAGTACTGGGAGTATTGGAAGGCATTCAAAATGAATTCAATGCTCAGAACGGAGGCAAAAAAATATCTTTAGCAGATTTAATTGTTTTAGCAGGAAGTGCTGCTGTTGAAGCCGCCGCAAAAAATGCAGGACACGATGTAAAAGTTCCTTTTGCACCAGGAAGAATGGATGCTTCTCAGGAACAGACGGATGTAGAATCTATGGGATATTTAGAACCAGCTGCTGATGGTTTCCGTAACTATCTGAAAACGAAATTCACAGTTTCTACAGAATCTTTATTAATTGATAAAGCACAGCTATTAACCCTTACCGCTCCGGAATTAACTGTTTTGGTAGGAGGAATGCGCGCTTTGGATACGAACTTTGACGGTTCTAAACATGGTGTGTTTACCAGTCGTCCGGGAGTTCTTACCAATGATTTCTTTGTGAATCTTCTGGATATGGGAACGCAATGGAAAGCCATGTCAGACGATAAAGAGGTATATATAGGTACAGACCGTAAAACTGGCCAGCCAAAATGGACGGCTACCCGTGCTGACCTTGTATTCGGATCCAATTCTGAACTGAGAGCGATTGCTGAAGTTTATGGAAGTGCTGATGCACAGGGTAAATTTATCAATGATTTTGTTAAGGCATGGACGAAGGTGATGAATCTGGATAGATTTGATCTGGTTTAATCTTTTTTAATCTTATGATAAAACAGGCTACCTTGGAAAAGGCAGCCTGTTGCTTTGTATTGAAGATCAAGAAAAACATTGTTCATTCTTATTGACCTTCTTTTAATTTAATAATTTCATCAACTAATAATGGAATTACATTTCTTGCCATCGCAATGAAGTCCTGATCTTCAGGTTTTATTGAAATAAATTCTATATCGTAATTTCTATTGTCTTTTTCTCCGGTCATAATAAAGTTCGATTCAGAATCAAAATCTCTGCCTTCAATATATGAAGTCCATGGAGATGAGGTGGCTTTATTACATATTTCGATGATGTTTTTTAATTCTGATTCTGTCATTTTATTCAGTTGAATTTTAATTTTTTGGTTAAATAGTTTTATGCAGTCATCTTACCTACGCTTAACAATAATAATTTAAAAATTACATTTACTTCAGTATTCTTCAACAAATCATGTAATAATTGATTATGTTCAATTTTTAAGACAGACTAAACAGGCTGTATATTGATATGAAATTTGAATAGAAGAAAAAATACAATATAAAAGAGGCTATCTCTTTTGAGACAGCCTCTTTATACTTTATTTTAAGTTTTGTAAAATCAAAAACTTCCCAATGTTATCATCATATAATATATAATTTTGTTCTTTGTAAAAAATATATAAAATTGAATATAATTCTTCTTTTGTATATTTTGAAGCCGAAACAAAATATATATTTTTAGAATTTCTATCTAATTGTAACTTTTTTACCTTATCATTAAAGGATAAATCTTCTAATTCTTGTAAGCTATTATCTTTTTTTAAATTTTTAGTGAAGTACAATAATTCCTTTTCTTTGGTTGAGAGATTGTTTAAGTTTTTAAGTAAACTATTTAAATCATTGTATCTAAATGATTTTTTTTGTTCATTATAGAAACCTTTTAAAATATTATATTTTACAATTGAAATGCTATCATTTTTTACACTAAACAAAATAGCTGACTGTAGTTCTTGTTCATTCTCTATTTTTTCAAAATAAATATTTTTTTCATTATTATTTTTACACGATGTAATAAAAATTAATGAAAAAATTATTAAAAAAAGAAAATTAAAATTTCTATTTTTTTTCATCTAAAGGTTTTGTGTTATTAAAATCAACTTTAACATTATCATAATATAAACGGGGATCAGTTCCTTCAATTTTACGATATTTATTTTCCATAATTACGCTTCTTGTTTCTGCTGGAGATTCAGCACCATCAACCTTACTTTCCCCTTTCATATATCCTTGATCAAAATCATATGAATGTTTTAATTCGTGTACAATTGTTGCTCCATCTGAATTAGTTGTTTTCTCACTTGCTAAATAATCAGCATCAGCTTTTTTGTTTCCTTGATCCAAATCTAGAAAAACGCCTGTACCAACTCCTTTCCCTAATTGATAAGCCTTATAAGCATCATCACTTGAGACTAACGTTTGACTTCTGCCAACTTGTGATTCTTGGATCATGTGTGTTTTATCACTCTTTTCCAAAGTTGAAACCATTCTTTTCAGATAAACGTCATTTGATGAATTTATTTTATTAAAAGTGGATTGAACCTTATCTAATGTTTTATTACCTCCAGCATAAACTTTATTTGTTGATGTATTATAAAATTTACCATTCTGGTATCTATAATCAACATTTTTATTCCCTGAGTTTTTCATTCTAAAAATTATATCCATAGGAGCTCGTCCGTCTGTATCTATATTGCGAATAGGATTATCAAAAGCATAATTGTAAAGACTATGACGGCGCATCTTTTCTGCCAGCGGATCTACCACCCCCCATCTTCCTAAATCCGGCATATACATCCTCGCTCCATAGTCATACATCCCCGTCTCCTGCAGCTCCTTCCCATTGTACTTGTACTGATATGCAGAATTTCCCAACAGAGAATTATATCCTTCATGCTTTAATCCAAACGGATAATAATTATTTTCCTCAATGATCTCCGTGCCTAAGCCATTTTTAGAATAGCTTAATCTGGTATTTCCAAGATGATCCGTGTAGTTGTAAACATATTTTCCGGTCTCAACATTAAAATAGCCTTCTGGTGTTGGGAAGAATTTTAATATTGAATTGGTATACTGGAAGACATCCAGATAATCAGTTGTTTCTGTTCCGAAAACCTTTCTTACCTTCACTCCATCTGCTCTGTAAAGATAATCCGTTACTTTGGTGTTTTGGGTAACCTTTCCAGGTAAATTTAGAAAATTATATTGGATAGAAGGGTAGCAAAAACCCTCGCAAAATGTGAGGGTTTTATTATTACCGCAAAGTTATAAACTTTGCGAAGCGGGGGAACTTATTATAGTCTCCTAATTCTTATAATAAATTTAATCATATCATTCTAATTTAACTTTTTTAAATTTTGAAAGAAACAAATTATTATTAGGAAAATAACCAATAATATTGGTTATCAACCACTCATTATTTTCTTTTGTAACTATAAATTCACCCACTATGCCGTACTTATAATTTGCAATATAAACTTTTGTTAAGTTTAATGTGTGATAATTTTCCACGTTGTCAATTTTAAACAGTCGAAATTTATTTTGATCTGAAATTATATCGTTAAAAAATGAAACTTTTAAATGCAAGGAATCATTTATAGTAAAGAAACCTGATTCTTTTTTAGAACTAAAATCAAATAAGATTTTATTTTTATCATAATAATAAATACTATCCTTAATGTAAATTGGATTTTTAATAGAATAATATTGGAAAAATATTTGAATTCTCCAGTAATAAAGGTCTGGTTTTCCTCATTATTGGAATTAATTACAAGATTTGTCTTGTCAACGTTAAATTTTTTAGAAAAAGAATTATCTATTATATCTTGTTTTTCTTTACAACTTAAGAAAAATAACCAAAAATTACATAAAATTATTATATTCACTTTCATAGTTTTCAATTTTTAGGTTTTTCAAGAATCTGTTCTAATTCTTTTAGATTGGTATTTGCTTTTGTTCCTTCATATTTTTTATCCGTTAAAACATCTTTGTCCTCTGGAGATGTTTCTATGTACTCACCATAATAACTTTTATGTCCTGAAGCATTAGATTGTTCTTCATTTTTTTTAATTGCGTCTGTACCATGGGCTACTTCTTCATGATTTATAGTTGCTGCAACATCAAAAGCAGGTGCACTTTTATTTCCAAAACTAATACCTATAAGTTGTATTTTTTTTTGTGCCATTTTCTGAGATTTTGTCATATTCTTTTACACTTACGCCAATCTTAAAGGTTTTAGAAATTTCAGAAAAATTTTTCTTATTATCTATTAATGGTGCAATACCTGTCGCATTCGTACTAGAAAAATTCGTATAGAGAACGTTGATTTTATTTTGTGAACTTACTGCCTTTGAAAATTCTTTTCCGCCGGTAGTCTTTCTTTCTGCCTGATAAGCTTTTTGAAATCTTTCATCTTTAAATAAAACATTTTGGAAAAATACTTTTTCAAGACCTTCTAGTTCTCTGTGTGCAACTACGGCATTTTCTGAGAAATTGTAATGTGATTGATAAGAATATTTTTCAGAAAGAGGATCAATATTAAAGAACCTTCCCACATCAGGCATGTAATTCCTCCACTTAAATGAATAAAAACCTGTCTCTTGTAACTCTTGACCTTGGAACTTATACTGATATGAAGAATTTCCCAACAACGTATTATATCCCTCATGTTTTAATCCAAATGGATAGTAATTATTTTCTTCAATGATCTCTGTTCCTAAACCATTTTTAGAATAGCTTAATCTGGTATTTCCAAGATGATCGGTATAGTTATAAACATATTTTTCAGTTTCAACATTAAAATAACCTTCCACTGTTGGGAAGAACTTTAATATTGAATTGGTATACTGGAATCCATCCAAGTAATCGGTTGTTTCTGTTCCGAAAACCTTCCTTACCTTCACGCCATCTGCTCTGTAAAGATAATCCGTTACTTTGGAGTTTTGGGTAATCTTTTGAGGTAAATTTAGATAATTATACTGAATGGAAGAATATAATTATTAGAATCTATTTGTACATAAAAACCACTGCTCATGCAGTGGTTTTGTTTTGGTTTCTAGACACGAGCAAGATGCTCGCGCCAGCTGGGAGACTTTTATATTACTTATTTGACAAGAGCTAGAAACCGATGCCAGCAAGGGAAATCAAATTTGCTTATCATTAATTCTAATACGTGAGTAATATATTGTGATTACAGATAATAATATACTCAAATGATATGACAATGAAATATACCATGTATCATTTTGCATAGCAAAAACATCCCAAATAAGAAATTTCTGACTAATAAAATATACAAAGATATTTATTGCCAATATGGAGAACAAAGAAAAGTAGATAAAAAAAGTAGTCATTTTAATATTCTTAATTTTTAATATAAGTTTAATAGAAGCTATACTTGCTAAAGATCCTATTAAAAAATATAAAATGTTAAAATAAAGTGCAAACGCAAACAATTCTGATCCAAATTTTTCTTTTATACCTATTAAGAATAAAGAAAATATAAAAAAAAGAAACTGATATAAAATACTAAATACTATTATTTTTTTCATTTTTATTGAGCAAATGTTACAAATGTTCTATTTTCAGTTGTTTTTTCCCATTCTCCTTTCTTATTTCGCTTGTACATATCTACATTTGTATTAACAACATTAGTTTTAGCCTTACCACTAAAGTGGTTATTTCTAGCGTTCAAATAGTTATTAATGGTACCTACTTGATTACCTGCTACAGAGAATGTTTTTGCTCCTTCTCTTATTCTTATTTCTGTTTCAAAAACAGCACTATTTTGCTCTGTTGTACCTCCATTATTGGCAACATAATTAAAAGTAAACATGTCAATTTTCCCTCCTCCTAATTTGGCACTTAATACATTTGCTAAATTATTTACATATTCACGATACAGTTCAGGTCTTTCAGAAATTTTATCAGGCGTATGTCCTTCAAAAAGATGACCACGTCCAGTAGGATACATCAACCTATCATCATTTCTTTGGGTATGGGCGTAACTATCTCCAAAATAATGTAATGCATTACCCATTTCTTCATAAGTGCCTGCATTTGATAACATATCAATAGCATTATCTCGCGCAGATATCGATGTTCCACTGGTCAAAGCATGAAGTCGTCTTTGTTCGACAGGATTTAGCCATGTGCTAGGAGATGATAAAACTTCTCCATTTCTAGCCATAATATTATCTGGAGCTTCTGTATAATATGCTAATGAATATGCATCTTTTCTCCCCATCATTGTAGCCATTAAATAAACTGTCCAAAAATGACCATCAGTTTCGTATAAACCGTTAGTGTCTAAGTATTTTATAGGATTATTAAAAGCATATCTAAATGGAGTCCAATCTACAGCTTTCTCTGCTAATGGGTCAATCACTCCCCATCTACCAATATCTGGCATATAAAATCTCGCTCCATAATCATACATTCCTGTTTCCTGTAATTCCTTTCCATTGTACTTGTACTGATAGGCAGAATTCCCCAACAAAGAATTATATCCCTCATGCTTTAATCCAAACGGATAGTAATTATTTTCTTCAATGATCTCTATTCCTAATCCATTTTTAGAATAACTTAATCTGGTATTTCCAAGATGGTCGGTATAGTTATAAACATACTTTCCGGTTTCAACATTAAAATAGCCTTCTGGTGTTGGGAAGAATTTTAATATTGAATTGGTATACTGGAAGCCATCTAGATAATCAGTTGTTTCTGTTCCGAAAACCTTTCTTACCTTCACTCCATCTGCTCTGTAAAGATAATCCGTTACTTTGGAGTTTTGGGTAACCTTTCCAGGTAAATTTAGATAATTATATTGAATGGAGGAAATTCCTTTATCCAACTGAGTTGTCATATTTCCATTTGCATCGTAAGTAATGGTACTTCCCGTACTTCCTGATGATAATGGATATCCGCTTAGGGCATTTCCCGTTCCTATTTCTTTAAGATAAGACAATTTGTTACTTTGTTCCCCATTTTCATAATGGTATTCCAGATGGTCCATTACTTCTGGTGCAGTGTATCCTGGAAGTTGCTTTCCTCTTCTTAAAAGCGTTTTAATATTTCCATTAAAATCATAGGTAAGCTGTTCGTGGTATTCACCTCTATCCAGATTCATAGCATCCCAGAAACGACCTTCCTTAAGACGGTTAAGGGCATCGTATTCATAAGAATAATTTCTCAGTACAGCATCGTTTTGAGTAATCCAGGACATCTGGGAAATGTTTCCATTGTATCTTGCAGAACCTGAATATTGATTGTTGGGGTTATTATAGCGCAGTTCGTAAGCAAAAAGCTTATTCTGTAAATTGTTAGGGTCATTAAGTTTAGTCATCCAACCTCTTATATTGTAGGCATATTTTATACTCTGCAGCGGGCTGCCTGTCGTATTTCCTACATTTTTAACTCGCAATTGTCCTAGGTCATTATAAAGGTTTTCAGCAAGAAGCTCCTGAGCTCCGCCATTCACCTGATTCCAATGTCTTACCAATCTTTCCTGATGATCATATTCAAAGGTTTCTTTAATGTTGATCTTCGGGTCATTGGCTGTTCTTTTATGCTCAATAAGGGTGTAATCTGGTACTCCTGAAAATTTAAGAGAACTTTCAGTCTTGGTATATCCGCCCAAATGATTCAAAGAATGGATAGCAATGACTCGCCCTCTCTTATCATAATAGGTGTAGCCTTTCGTCCAGCTATCATTTTCAATATTTTTAGTATAGTTGGCTGTTGGAAGGCTTTTAGTACTTAGATCTGAGCTCTGTGTCTGTGGTAATACTTCCTGATTTAAAACCGTAGTTACTACTGGTGCTTCCTGTGGATAAGTATCATAATAATTAACACTCAAAATGGTTGGTACTTCTCCAACAAAGGCACTATCAGTATAGTACACAGTGATGCCATTTCGGGCAAATCCTGTTGTACTTCTATCTTCAGTGATCACCAGATCTTTAATCTGATTCTGCCTGCCTGCTCTATCATCACCTGTTAAAAATCCCGTATAGGCCACTCTTCCCAACTTATCATACTTGGTAATGATCCATTTGTTCTGATCTTTGAGATTAGCATCCTGAGTTAGAATCAGCCTATCTGATTTATCATATACCATTTTTTCCCAACCTTTGCCAGGTAGTTTCTTTTCTACAAGTCTGCTTTTCCCATCATATCTGTACTGGTAGCAAAGATCTTCTTTCACTGTAGCAGAAATGGCTGATGCCACAGAGGCTAAAGGCGGAATAACAAATGCCAGTTGATCGTATTCATTATAGACATAATAAGTATCTGCATTTTCTGAGGAGCTGATTACTTTTCTTACCAACAGAGTCTGTCCTTTACCATTTTTAAATTCAATGGTTTTATTATGGTCTTCATCGGTTACTGTATTTTTATACAACTGTGCTTCTCCATAGGTACCAGATAAGCTTAGTTCGGAGGAAGTAGCTCCGTCTGGCCATGTAGTGACAGTTGTATATTTTTTAACTTCACCTTGTGCATTGGCTTCATATCCAAAAGTAACAGGCTTGTTTTTCCAGTCATTACCAGGGCTATTCTGATTTAAAACTCTATCAAGCGGAGAGTTTTCCAGGGTTTTATGAGCAAAAGGATAGGAATCATTAATATCATTAGATTGATAATAACTATTGGCACTATTTTCTACTCCGGTCTGGATATTTCCATTTAACGAGGCCATAGGAACAGGAAGCCAGCTATCGACCTGTCTTCCAAATCCGTCATAAGGAATATGAGTTACCAAATCTTTTCCGCTAGAGGTAGATTTTATACTGACAGCCTGTTTAGGTCTTCCCAATCCATCAAAAAACTGAATATTTTGTATTTGTTGAAGAGATCCGTCTGAAACAGTAGTAGGCACTAAATACTGTCTGGTATAAATATAATTTTCGGTACCTGGAATATTATTGGATGAATAATCTACAGCGATAGGAGTATAGGTATCACCATTACCAGAGGATGCCCCGCCAATGTAGGCACGAAAAGTTCCATTAATGGAATTGAATTGGAACCCTGGAAGCATACGTACACTTACTGGGTCCGCAACTTCAGTATTAGGAGCAGGAGGGGTTGTTAAAACAATCTGTCCAAAATGATGAAGACTCCATAGCAACCCAATGCTTATATATATTTTCTTATGCATTATTCTATATTAGCAGATTAGTTCTTTGTATTGAAATGAGAATCATAAGCATCTACTAATAGGGATTCAGATACTGTATGAACAATATCTACTGATATATATAGTGGAATGGTTAAAGTTTCTGTAGTGAATATTATTTTTTTCATAATTTGAGTTATCATTGTTTATAGTTATATTTAAATTCTTTTAATAGTTTTCCTGTATTACTTTGCTCTCTGACTTCTTTAAGTCTGCCTGCAGTATCATACATATAAACTTCCCTGATTCCGGATGGTGGAGTAACGCTTCGTACTCCAACTAAAGGATCGTATGTATAGGTTGTAATTTGGTAATTAGAAAGGTTACTTCTGAAATTGTTAAGAGCGTTTAACAAATTGGTTTCATCATTATTTCTTTCAGCGGTAGTATCCAGATTAGAGGCATTAATGATCCCATCTATTAAAGACTGGCTAATATTTTCCAGTTTTGCATTTTCAATCTTGGCGATAGGTTTGGTTTGATTGTACCCCCAGATGATAACTGTAGAAATCCCACCCTTTGTTGTATACTGAAGAAGGTTACCTTTTTT
The DNA here is from genome assembly GCF_021278965.1 of Chryseobacterium capnotolerans. Lineage (NCBI taxonomy): Bacteria > Pseudomonadati > Bacteroidota > Flavobacteriia > Flavobacteriales > Weeksellaceae > Chryseobacterium > Chryseobacterium capnotolerans. The sequence continues at coordinate 582,633 of NZ_CP065589.1, forward strand.
GTTATCGTATTTATCGTAACTTACTTCAATATTCGTAATTGTAGGGTTCTGGAGACCATAAGATAAGACAGAAATAGGAAGTACCAAATTTCCAGTTTGAGGTGTTGGTAATGAAGTTGGATAGATGGTTTCTGTTTTACTTAAAGTATTATTAGAATCATTTGTCGTAATTATTTCTAACGGAATCCCAATCATATTTTTATTCACCATTAATTGATTCCCTTTGTTGTAAGCATATTTGAATGTAGTATTAAGAATACTTCCTTCGGAAAATGAATCTCTCTTTGAAGTTAATAGAGTTGGATATAATGGCTCATCATAAAAATATTCAGACGTATTTGTAATTTTTCTTCCCCCAGTAAAATAATTGGTAACCGTTTCCTTCTTCAATAAAAATGCATCAGTATGTTTTACAAATATAGGAAAGTAACCAGGTTGAGTAGTAGTATTCAGGCCTATATAAGATGGGAAAATACCGTTTATAGAAACATCTGGATCCATCATTGAAGCTCCTGCATAAGTATTTCGTAATGGAGTTCCTCCTGGCCAATAATCAATAGGTGATATTAATGCATATAATAGCATTTTTATGTTTCTTTGATTATAATATTCTGCTGTTGCCTGTGGTGGTCCTGAAAGATAAAAGTCTCTGTTGACTTTTTTTATTGTATCATTGTTATTATTAAATGCAATATATTTTAATAATTCACCATTTCTCCAATCTCTACTTTCCATAAATTCATATTTCGCCTGAGTACTTTCTACATAAGCGAGTGAGTTATCTCCAGTTTGTAGTGGAGGTTCTACATAGTATTGATATATTTCTTTACCTTTAGTGTTATTAGATGCATCTGTTTTTATTACTTCTACATTTGTATAACCTATAGTTTTTCCCTGAGTTCTCATCCCGGCAGTAGCTGGTCTGACTGAAATTTCTGTTCCGTCTTCAATTGTTTTTAAAACACCTCCGTTACCAGAGCATGAATGGCTCTTAATTTGCCCAAAACGATTATTTTTAGTGTACATAGGGATATTAAATAATATACCACTTGAAAGTTGTTGGTTTCCATCTTTTATATAAGAATATTTTGTAGAATGTTTATATATACCATTATCATACTGTTTGATTTCTTTAATTCGTATTCCTCCTCCATAAATGACATCATCATATGGCTTGAAATTAGGATCTTTTTCATCCCAACTAAAAGTGATTTGTGAATAAAAAAAGATATAATCGGAGAGATTACTTCCCCAATTTAATCCACCCCAATATTCATGTTTTATTTCAGCATAAACCTTTTGGTTTGGAACATCAGTGTTATTAAAAGAATTCCTTGTAATTGATTGTGTAGTTCCCATTGGGGAAGCTTGAAACCAGTAGGTCTTTACACCATTTTTGTAATAGAAAATACTTAATTCAGCAATTATAGAGCTTTCACTTATATGATTTGAAAAATTAGATGCTTTAAATGTGGAACTATAATCTATATTCAATATTCCCTGCTTATCATAATTTGTTAAATCAACTTCCCAAACATAAGTTTTTACTGGTCCAGTATTAGTTGTTGGTGAGGCAGGATCATCTGTAATCAAGTTAGGACCATTTGCATAGCCGCTTACTTTGAAGAAGCTACTTTTTGTAGGTTTCTTTTTAGGGGGAAGAAAATAATGTTCCTCATTGGGCTTATATAAAAAAGAACTTGCTGTATTAGCTTCATAAATGTATTCATTCTTTCCTCCCTCAGGATATGTAATCGATTTTAGTGAAAATGTTTTAACAAGGTTAGGGTCAACGTTTTTATCTGATTTCTGAATAACATTATTTCCAAGATCAGAAACAAGCCCCTTAATGGTAGTAGCAATACCTGTCCTAGTATCAATGTATTTTATAGGGACGTTGGGAAATCCATCATTATTAAGTTTACCATTATAGTATCCCCAGTGATCTGTTGCATAAGATAATCGTTGTGTCATATTGGAACCCTCATAATATTCAAATGAAGTAGAAATACATTTTCCATCCTTGTCACATTCATCATAAGAAATCAATTTTAATTTTTTAGCTGGATTTTCTGTTGGATCTGTAGTACCCGAAGCTTCAATTATAGTTTGAAAATAATCATAATTAAATTTTTTTTCAGAAATGAACTCCCCTGATTTACTTCTAATAATAATCTTATCTAGTTTTTTTAAATCACTAAAATCTAATCGATTAGAATAAATAAAGTTTACAATAGCATCTGTAGTCTCTATCTTATCTAATAGAGCTTCTTTCGTCGAATATTGTGTGTCAAAATTTGGGGTTATCCCTTCAGAACCAGGTGGATCTGGAAAATTACACCCTGTCACATAATTATGACGAGTATATTTGATAAATTTTACTTGTGGCGGGAGCTCTCGTTTAAGAATATTATTCGATATATAAGAGAAATTAATTTCATTATTATCAATTCCTTTTAATTTCTTAATTTTCCAAGCATTTGCTCCATAATAGTTACTTTCTGACATACCACCGTTATAACTGAAAGTTTCTACCCCGTCTCCTCCAAAAGTATACTTTAATCCATCAGTAGCAGTAACATTAATAGTATCAATTTGATTTCTATTTGTTCTGATATTTTTGATATAATAATCAATCTTCAAATCTGATATTGGAAAAGTTGCAATCCTTTTATTTTTAGGATTATATAAAAAACTACCTGTAAAATTGTTTATAGATAAATTAAACTCGTCTGACATGAGGTCAGCAATAGATTCATTATACATTCCGTTTGTTGCAAAAATCAATCTCAGCTGTTGATTATCAATTCCGCTAGTAAGAAACCCCTCAATATTATCATTCTGTTTCATCACTCCATTTTCGTCTGTATATCCGTTTATTTTTCTAGTTATAGGTGAGATAGTACCAATAGACCAGCCTAAACCTACAGTACCCGCAATTTCTGAAACCAGAATTCCTCCAGAGTGATAATTTAAGGTAATAGGTACTTCTATACCTCCAGATTTAACAGTATAGATAGGTATTGAGATATTCGGAACTCCTGTATAGTTGGAAACAGGTGTTTCCTGATACTTTACCAAACTACTTGTTTCTGGTGCATACGGAAATATATTTCGAGGGTCTTTAAATATTTGGGAAACCCCAATTGAATATATGAATGTGAATATTATTGTTATTAGAATCTTCTTCATTAGCTTTATTTCTTAATCAGTTTGGAATTCGCTATTTTGTTAGCATCTGTTTTTATGGTTACTAAGTAAGCACCTTGAATAAGTGCTTGGGTATCAATCTTCGCCACTCTGTTCTTGGTTTTTAAACTCTGAAGCTGTCTTCCACTCATATCATACAGCATAATATCAGCTTCTTTAAATTCAAAGCCTATTTCTACATAAGCATAATCTGATACTGGGTTTGGATAAATCTTGATGTCATATTTGGCAATCAGATCACTCACCTGTTTGTCTCCCAGCTTTACAATCTTCCAGTTTTCTTTCCCCAGTTCTTTAGCACTTGTTCCCGCTAACACAATAGAACCGTCTCTGTTTAGTTTCAAGTCTGAAAGTCTCTCTTCTTTCTGTCTGGATTCTCCTGTAACGTGTTTTCTCCACTGCTCATTTCCATTGCTGTCTAAATACAGTATCCAAAAGGTTTCATCATTTTCTTGTATTCTTCCTTCAGCCTGAGTGTAACCACCTAATAAGATTCCTTTTGAAGATTGATTGTCTGCGGAATGAATCACACTCATTCCCATCAGGATATCACGATTTTTGAAATTGTAGGATTTCTGCCATTGTTCATCACCTCTTTCATTTAGGGAAATTAACCAAAGGTCTGTTCCATCTTCAATGCCCACTGTTTTGTTTCCGGATCTTTCGGATCTGGATTCTCCACCAATGATATAACCATTTGATGTTAATGCCAGTGTTCTGATATGGTCATCTCCTTTCCCTCCAAAGTTCTTTTCCCATTCAACTTTTCCATTTTTGTCCAGTTTGACAATCCAGTAGTCGCCTTCACCAAAATTGCTGCTTTGTTTTGAGGCAGCAGATATCAGGTTGCGGGTAGCAGTACTTCCAGTCGAAGATTTACTTTCAGGATTTCTAACCCCAGAATCCTTAACTTCGGAACTTCTGGAGTAAATTCCTAGTAAAGCTCCACCATCCTTTGTTGGGATCATCTTTTCAACTTCATCCAACCCTTTTCCACCTAGGATCAGTTGGGAAATTTCTTTTCCTTCTTTATCCAATCTGGTGATCCAAACATCTTTAGAGCCATAGCCTTTGGATGAGTTTTGTACATTTCCGGCAATAAAGAATCCAAGATCTGTAGTTTGAATGACTGCTTTGGCTTCTTCATCTGAATTGGTTCCCAGAGTTTTTTGCCATAATTCATCCCCAAATTCATTGATTCGGATCAGCCACATATCAGATCCGCCTTTGGAGTCATCTTTTTATCCAGACCTTTATCTGAATACGAAGTTCCGGCTACAAGAAACCCGCCGTCCTGGGTAGATACCGTTGCAGAGAGATAATCATGATTATTTCCTGAAAAATACTTTTCCCAGGTCTGTTCTCCTTGTTGATTCAGTTTCACCAAATGGAAATCATAACCGTTGTTCTGTTTACTTCCAGCCTCCAAATTCCCGTTTCTTGACTGTATAGAACTTCCGGTGATAAGATATTGCTGATCGATTGTTGTCGTCACCTGACTTAGAAAATCCTGGGTAGAGGATTGGATGTCTTTTTGCCAGAGAACTTCCTGGGCTGCTACCCCTGAAATTGTAGATAAAGTCCATATACTGAGATAAAGTTTTTTCATTCCCTGTTGTTTATTAATAGTAATTTTAAAATTGCACGAAATTAATATTTATTAACATTTTTTAACGCTCATTGTCAGGTGAATTAATATGAGTTTTATCACATTGGAGTAGAGTTAAACTTAAATTTGATTACTAAGAAAATCTCTTAAATCATTATGATGTAGATTAGAGAGTATATGCCTAAAAACTATCCGGTAGAAATGAGAACGATGCGAGAACGATGCGAGAACGATAGAGTAAGAGGGATGGGATTTAAGAATATAATCAGATATCTTTGAGTAGCAGTAGTCAAATGATAAAACAAAAAGCAATCTTCCGATCATCAGAAGATTGCTTGTGCTCAATGTAGACCCACAGGGATTCGAACCCCAGATGACTGAACCAAAATCAGTAGTGTTACCGCTACACCATGGGTCTGTTTTGATGTGGCAAAATTAGAAAAATTATTTGAATTACAAAACCTCAAATTAAAAAATTACCGACATAATAACGTGATAAAGGGCTTATCCGCTGATATCCAAATAATTATTTTTCACGATTTTTTTTCGAAATAAGGAAGACTTTTAATACTAAATAATAAAATCTTATCTTTGCAAAAAAATTGGGCTCCAAAAGTTGGAGTAACCCATTAATAACTTATCCTTAGCGCAGCAAAAGGATTATTAAACATTTTTTATGTCAAATATTGTCGCAATCGTTGGACGTCCCAACGTAGGAAAATCCACGCTTTTTAACCGTTTATTAGAGAGAAGAGAGGCTATTGTAGATTCTACAGCCGGTGTAACCAGAGACCGCCACTACGGAAAATCTGACTGGAATGGAGTAGACTTTACGGTAATTGATACCGGAGGATATGATGTAGGTACGGATGATATCTTTGAAGAAGAAATCCGTAAGCAGGTACAATTGGCAGTAGATGAAGCCACTTCTATTATCTTTATGATGAATGTGGAAGAAGGACTTACTGATACTGACTACGAAATTTACAGATTGCTAAGAAGATCGAATAAACCAATTTATATTGTAATCAATAAAGTAGATTCATCGAAAGAAGAACTTCCTGCAACAGAATTCTATCAATTAGGAATTGATAAATACTATACGCTTTCTTCTGCTACAGGTTCAGGAACCGGAGATCTATTGGATGATATCGTTAAAGATTTTCCAACAACAGAGTATAAAGATCCTTTTGAAGGATTACCTAAGATCACCATCGCTGGTCGTCCGAACGTAGGAAAGTCCACAATGACCAATGCCTTACTGGATGTTGAAAGAAACATCGTAACAGATATTGCAGGAACTACAAGAGATAGTATCCAGACTCTATATAACAAATTTGGACACGAGTTTGTGTTGGTAGATACAGCCGGAATGAGAAGAAAGTCTAAAGTAAATGAAGACTTAGAATTTTATTCTGTAATGAGATCTATCCGTTCTATTGAGTATTCTGATGTGGTTATCATCATGGTAGATGCTACCCAGGGATGGGAATCTCAGGATATGAATATCTTCGGATTGGCACAGAAAAACAGAAAAGGAATCGTCATCCTTGTCAATAAATGGGATTTGATCGAAGACAAGGAAACCAATACGATGCGTGATTTCGAAAAATCAATCAAAGATAAAATTGGTCAGTTCCAGGATATTCCGATTCTATTTGTTTCTGCACTAACGAAGCAGAGAATCTTAAAAGCAGTAGAAGTAGCAATGCAGGTGTATGATGATCGTAAAAAGAAGATCAAAACTTCAAAACTGAACGAAGTAATGCTTCCTATTTTCGAAAATACACCACCACCGGCATTGAAAGGAAAATATATTAAGATCAAATATTGCGTTCAGCTTCCTACACCATCACCTCAGTTTGTGTTCTTCTGTAACCTGCCACAGTATGTGAAGGAACCCTATAAAAGATTTACTGAAAACCAGTTGAGAAAACAATTCGGGTTTACCGGAGTTCCAATTGAAGTGTATTTCAGACAAAAATAAAAATAACTTTTTAATAAAAATCTGGTAAGGAAACTTACCAGATTTTTTATAGACATACTTATTCTATTCGCTGTCAAACTTCAATTTCATTTTTTAGTTGTAATTTTGCAGGAATTAATGTTTTACTAACTGTAATTAAAACCTAAATCTTCATGCTTACTATTTTATCGCAAAATTTTTCCCTTGTTAATGAATGGATTAATGAACTTCGAAACGTTCAGGTTCAGCATGACCGAATGAGATTTCGAAGAAATATGGAAAGAATCGGAGAAATTGCGGCCTTTGAAATCAGTAAAGGATTGGAAGTAAGAGATGTTGAAATCCAAACCCCTTTAGATACCATTAAAACCAGAGAAATTGCTGTACAACCTGTGATTACAACCATTTTAAGAGCAGGTGTTCCATTATTTGAAGGAATTCTTAGCTATCTTGACAGAGCGGATTGTGGTTTTGTAGCAGCGTACAGAAAACACGATGCTAATGATTATTTCTCCATCAAACAAGATTATCTGACGTGCCCAAGTATTGAAGGGAGGCCTTTAATCGTAGCAGATCCCATGTTGGCAACCGGAGCTTCCCTGATTGAAGCGATCAAAGATTTATTGACCAATGGGAATCCAACACAGCTTCACATTGTAGCAGCTATTGCCTCAAGGCAAGGTGTAGAAACTGTTCAAAATGCCTATCCTGATGCTCACATTTGGGTAGGAGCTATTGATGAAGAATTAACATCCAAGGGCTATATCACTCCAGGATTAGGAGATGCCGGAGATTTAAGCTACGGAGAAAAGCTTCAACGATAATGATCTAGGAAAGATTCCAGAAATCTTTTATTACATTCAATAATAAATTAGGTCGTACTTTATCCACAGGATGCTTTGTATCGGGGAGTACGGCTAATTTTGCATTTGGAAGTTCCCTGTATACAGCTGTGCTTTCCTCAATAGTTACCATATTGTCTTTATCTCCCACCATAATCTGAACCGGAATATTAATCGTGGCAAGATTGTTTTTCAATGGAGGATTCTTCCCCAGATCAATCATTAAGTCAGCAATAGCCGGAAGTAATTGTTTCCATTTTGGACCGTGCTGCTTCTCCAGAAGTTGAGCATATTGTGGTACTTTCTCAAGAATGACATCCGGATTAAGCATTTTACTTTCCTTTATAGCTTGTTCTTCAGTCCAATCGAATTTGGTTCCCAACGTCATAATAGAATTGACATTTTCAGGATGTTTCATAGCATAGCAAAGAGCAACATAACCGCCCATGCTGTGCCCCAGAATATATACATCTGTTAAATTATTTTCTACACAATATTCCGTTAACTCTTGAGTATATTTTTCTATACTGATTCCGTCTGAGGGAAGGGCTTTGCCTCCATGGCCAGAAAATAAAGGAGTATGAATGGTGAAATAAGATGAAAGGCTATCTAAATAAGGGTTAAATATTTCAGAATGACCTAAAGCACCATGTAATAAAACCAAATTCTGCATGATTGTTTATTTTTGGGAAAATTAAGCAAAAGAATTAAAACACGAAAACGAAGAAAAAAACTAAAATTTTAGTATTAAAGAACGGTAGGTATAAATATTAGTTAAACTTTAAACCTTAAACTCTTCTATACATCCATTGCCATAACCAATACACTGACTTTATTATGATCACCGGCATTTAAAATCTCCCATGCAATTGAAGAAACAGTAGTTCCTGTGGTGAAAACATCGTCAATGATTAGAATATGTTTTCCTGTTATAGTCCGGGTTACTGAAAAAGTATTCCTGGTTTCCAGCCGATGCTGCTTATCCTTTAACGCTTGTGCTTTAGAATAGTAATTTCTTTTGATTAATTGATGGTCAAATGGGATTTCGTAATATTTTGAAAGCGTTTCTGTGAAAAGATGAAGCTGATTATAGCCTCTTTCTCTGAGCTTTTTAGGATGCAGAGGAACACTTATCAGGAGATCCGGTTTTTGATCTTTAAAATCCAATCGCTCAGTAGTCCAATTGGCCAGAATTTTTCCGGTAATTTCCCGGCTTCTGTATTTCAGTTCATGAATGATTTTCCGGCTTAGACTTTCTTCCTCAAACTGTATGAGAGCATAGGTGTTTTCAACAGGAAAAAGAAGTTTGCACTTTTCTTTTACCGGGTTATTTTCGAAATAATTGTAATGTGTAAAATGAATTTGATTAAAACATAGATCACAAATCAGAAGATCACTCTCAATAATTCTATTACAATGGAGGCATCGGTTAGGAAAGAATAAGTCCAATATCATAAGTGTGTTTTTACTAAGATATGAAATAGTTTTGAGTCTTCAGTCCAGTATTGATGCTTTGATTTCTTTAAACTTAGAATTCTTTTTTTATCTTTTCAATTGCATTTTTCATGCTAAGATTAAAATGTTCTTTCTCCAATCGAACCGGAGGAGCCTGTCTTACTTCACAATCCGGGATGCTGCAAGATTCGCAGGTTACTCCTACGTTAATGGTTTTTAAGGATGGAGATTTTATAAAACCTATTTTTTTAATCGTTTGCGGATTCAGTAAGATTCCCAGGCAATAACTTCTGTTGCTGCCATCAGAAAAAGGATTTTTTTGAGAAGTAGAAATAACCAGATAGCTTATTCCCTGGTCTTTATAATGAGAGATCTGGGCATCTGTAAGTGTTTCATTTTCTTTTAAATGATGCAGGTTTTTTACGGCGATCCATTTTCTGCAATAATGTTCATTCATGGCATTAGCGTGAGGGGCCTGCTGGTGGTTAAGATGAAGTTCCTTTAGGATTTGAATTTTTTCTGATCCTTTCTTCTTTACTAAGCATAAATAAAAAAGATCTTTAATTCCCATTTCTGCAGAAAGAATATTGGTAAGGCGATAATAAAAAGTTTCCGGAGAATTGGTGAAACTGTTGATAAGGGCAGCAAAGTTCTCAGGTACCCAAGTGTTTTGTTGGAAAAATTCAGAAGATTTTTCAATGGCTGGTTCTTTGGAGATTAATAGAGCTCCGGCAAAATACGAAGCATAAAAATTGTTCAGGATTTCCTCAAAACTTCCGAAGTCAAGCCATGAATAAGTAGTAGGGCGAACCTTTAGCTCCAAAACATTGAATCCTATTTCCTTGGCCAGGATAAATGTTTTCTGATCTTTTTCAAGCTTTTTATTCAGTAGCAATAATTTTTTTTCCGGAATAAACAAAGATCGTAGGTTGTCCAGGGTTCCGTAGTTTTCAAAATCTTCAGATTGAATTGTATAATTGAAATTTTCTGTAAGAATGTTCTCCAGAATATCTGACTTTAAATTTTTATCAATCTGAAGGTGGTTTTCTTCAGTGAATAAACTGACCTTATCCTCAATTTCCGGGAAATAATTGTCATATAATTCCTGAAATGACCTTAAAACAGCAAAATAAAACCTTTCCTTTCCAAGATTATAATTCTGGGAAATTTCTATCAATGCATTAATAAAAGCTGTTACTTTCTTAGGAGCATCACTGATGATACTGATAAGGTTGTTTTTATTGATCCCGAATAATTCTAAGGGAACCTCTTTGAAGAAATCAGACTGTAGAATTTCATTAAAAGGAGCAAGACTTTTATCCAGTTTTGTGGAAACAAGATCATCATAAGTGCAGTTCAAAGCTTCCGAAAGTTGGATGATTTTATCATGCTTTGGGTATTTCTTACCGTTTTCAATCTCATTAAGGTAAGATTTTGATAATCCGGTTTTTACTGCAAGATCCTGTAGAGACCAATTTTTCTTTTGTCTCAGTTGTTTCAGTTTTAGCCCAAAAACTGTTTTAATATAGTCGCTTTCTGAATTCATTACTCAAATATAAATAATTAGATGCGATTATTCGCATAATAATTTTTAAATAAATTTAGCGAACGTTCGCTGTTTGTGAAAATTTTTGTTTATGTTTGTAACATCAAGTCACAAAATCAATATGTTATGAAAACCAAGACTCAATTAAAAATTACGGCTCAGAAGCAGTTTGAAGAAATTTTCACTCCCGATTTGATAGATTTTCTGATAGCGCTTCATCAGAATTTTAACCAGAAAAGAGTAGAGCTTTTAGAAGAAAGGAAAAAAACTCAGAAAGAATTCGATCAGGGGAATCTTCCGAAATTTCCGAAAGAGACGGAAGAGATCAGAAATGGAAATTGGGTATGTGCTCCACTGCCGGAAGATTTACTCGACAGAAGAGTGGAAATTACAGGACCGGTTGACCGTAAAATGATTATCAATGCTCTAAACTCAGGAGCCTTGACCTTCATGGCGGATTTTGAGGACAGCAACTCGCCGACTTGGAACAATTGTATGGAAGGGCAAATTAATCTTTCCGACGCGATCAAAAGAAACATAGATTTTGTCAACGAGGCAGGAAAAGCTTATCAATTGAATGAAAAGACTGCTGTTTTATTGGTACGTCCAAGAGGATTACATCTCCCTGAAAAACATATTAAGATCAATGATGAAGAAACTTCAGGATCTCTCATAGATTTTGGAATTTATTTTTTCAAAAACGCTAAAAATCTCTTGGAGAAAGGAAGTGGCCCTTACTTTTATCTTCCAAAATTAGAACATTATAAAGAAGCAAGATGGTGGAATGAAGTATTTGTCTTTGCTCAGGAATATCTGGGAATTCCGCAAGGAACGATTAAAGCAACTGTTTTAATTGAAACCATTACAGCTTCATTTCAGATTGATGAAATTTTATATGAATTAAAAGAACACAGCTCAGGCCTGAATTGTGGAAGATGGGATTATATATTCTCATACATCAAAAAATTCAGAAATCTTCCGGAGTTTATTGTTCCGGACAGAGACCAGGTAACCATGACCTCTCCTTTTATGAGTGCCTATTCAAAAAGAGTGATTGAAGGCTGCCACAAAAGAAATGTTCATGCGATGGGCGGAATGGCAGCACAAATTCCGGTAAAAAATGATGATGAAGCCAATAATACAGCTTTTGAAAAAGTAAGAAGTGATAAGGAAAGAGAAGTGAAAAATGGTCATGACGGAACCTGGGTAGCGCATCCGGCATTGGTTTCAGTGGCTAAGGATATTTTTGATCAATACATGCCTTCTAAAAATCAGATCGATAAAAAAGTTGAATACAACATACAGGAAAATGATCTGCTTGAAATTCCAAAAGGAGCTATTACAGAAAAAGGAGTAAGAAAAAATATCAATGTAGGCATTCTTTATCTGGAAAGCTGGCTGATGGGAACTGGTGCAGCAGCCATTTATAATCTGATGGAAGATGCTGCTACGGCAGAAATTTCCAGAACACAAATCTGGCAATGGCTAAAAAATGAAGCGGTGTTAAGTGATGACAGAACATTAACCAGAAGTATGGTTCTTCAATGGGAATCTGAAGAAATGGACAATATTGAAAAATATGTGGGTGAAGCCCGTTTTAAAAGCGGAAAATTCAACCTTGCTAAAGAATTGTTCAATGAATTGATATTTTCTGAAAACTTTGAAGAATTTTTAACCCTGAAAGCATACCCTTTTATTTAGTTTGAGAATAAGAAGCTTGAGTATCTAAGAGCTTTAATTTTATATCTGTTGATAATCACTCTAAATCTCGGCTTCTACATTTCAAAACCCCAAACTCAACAAACAAAAATCCAAATATTATGAAAACAAAACAAGAACAAATCCAGGCTATAGAGCAAGATTGGCTGACAAATCCACGTTGGAATGGTGTAAAAAGACCTTATACAGCGGAAGAAGTATTAAAACTTCGTGGTTCTTATAAAATAGAATATACCATTGCGACAGAAATGTCTAAGAAATTTTGGGAAAAACTCAATACTCAAGATTATGTCGCAGGACTTGGAGCTTTAACAGGAAATCAGGCGGTGCAGGAAGTGGATGCTGGTTTAGAAGCAATTTATCTTTCAGGCTGGCAGGTAGCTGCAGATGCTAACTTATCTGGAGAAATGTATCCTGATCAATCTTTGTATCCTGCGAATTCTGTACCTTCTGTAGTGAAAAAAATAAACAATGCTTTATTAAGAGCAGACCAGGTTCAATCCGTGAGTGGAGCAGGAGATAAAGAATACCTTGTTCCAATTATTGCAGATGCTGAGGCTGGTTTTGGAGGAAACTTAAATGCTTTTGAACTGATGAAGCAAATGATTGAAGCAGGGGCCGCCGGTGTACATTTTGAAGATCAGCTTTCTTCTGCAAAAAAATGTGGACATTTAGGAGGGAAAGTATTGGTTCCTACTCAGGAAGCTATTAATAAACTAATTGCAGCACGTTTGGCCGCAGATGTATTGGGGGTTCCAAGTCTTATTATTGCAAGAACTGATGCTGATGCTGCAGACTTATTGACTTCAGATATTGATGACAGAGATAAAAAATTCGTAACAGGAGAGAGAACTTCTGAAGGATTTTATGTGGTAAGAAACGGAGTAGAACAAGGAATAGACAGAGGATTGTCCTATGCGCCTTATGCAGACCTAATCTGGATGGAAACTTCAAATCCGGATCTGGAACAGGCAAAAAGATTTGCTGATGGTATTCATGCACAATTTCCGGGAAAAATGCTTGCTTATAACTGCTCTCCCTCATTCAACTGGGCTGCAAAGCTAAGTGTTGAAGAAATGTCAACCTTCCGCGAGGAGTTGGCAAAAATGGGATATAAATTCCAGTTTATTACGTTAGCGGGATTCCATGCTTTGAATACCGCAATGTTTGAGCTGGCTTTAGCTTATAAAGAAAAAGGAATGGCGGGTTATTCCGAGCTTCAGGAACGTGAGTTTGCATTACAGCAAAAAGGATTCAGAGCCGTAAAACATCAGTCTTTTGTAGGAACAGGATATTTTGATGAGGTTCAGAATATTGTTACCAATGGATCTTCAGCTACCGTAGCGATGAAAGACTCTACAGAAACGGCACAGTTTCATTAAAAATCAGTTTTTTGCATTATACATATTTTCGAAGCTCTCCTCAATTTTGAGGAGGGCTTTATGTTGAAGAAACTTTTTTATCATGAAGTATCCTTATGTGGCTCCGGAATGTTTTTGATAGGTTTTGTGCTTTAAATAAGACTGAAAAATAAGGATCATCTTAAACGAAAAATTATACTATATTTGGACACGGAAAAAAAAGAATTTTCGAAAAAATTATATATTATAATGAAACTAATTAAATTATTTTTTATTGCAGCAGGATTAACTTTAACTGCTAATGCTGTAAATGCTCAACAAAAGATCGGAAGCGTAAATACTGAAGACATTTTTGAAAACTTAGCTGAAGTAAAAACAGCTGGAACAACTCTTGATAACCTGACTAAAACAAAGCAGGCTGAAATTGATAAACTGATCGGTGAATATCAAACAAAGTTGAAAGTAGCACAGGATAAAGAAAAAACATTCAACGATACTAATAAAGAAGCTTTAACTAAAGAATTAATTGCTGCACAAACAGAACTTGATAGTTTGGGTAAAAAAATTGAAGAGGCAAGAGCACAGGCAGCTAAGGAGATTTCTGCTAAACAAGGCGAATTGTTTACTCCAATACAACAAAAAATAAAGACTGCTATTTTTGCGGTGTCTAAAGAAAGAAATCTGAACTTTGTATTTGATGTGGCTACACAAGGGAGTAATCTTATTTATACAGATGGAAGCGAAGATATTACCGATCAGGTAAAAACAAAATTGGGAGCTTCTACCACAACTGCTAAACCTGCAGCTGGAAAAGCTAAAAAATAATTTCAATCTATTGAATATTGTAAAACGGAATCAGACTCATCTGGTTCCGTTTTTCTTTAAGGTAAATATTAGTTTTTGTCCGAAAAGCATTAGAAACCTTTTATTTTAAATCATAAATTTGAGTAAATATTTCAGCAAGATGAGTTTAGTGTATGAAAAGCAGATCAAAGTAACAGAAGAGCATATAGACCAAAACAACCATGTCAATAATGTTCAGTATGTACATTGGGTAGAAGAAATAGCAGCAGAGCACTGGGATCTTTTAAAACATAAAACAGAGTATGAGAGTGATGTCTGGATGCTTTTGGATCATCATATCCGATACAAAAAACAAGTTTATCTGGGTGATATGATTACAATAAAAACCTATCCGCAGGCTCCTGAAGGCGCTAAGCAGCCAAGAAAAGTAGAATTTTATTGCAATAATAATCTGGTAGTGGATTCTAGTACGCTCTGGGTTCTGTTTGATATAGAAGCGAAGAAAATAAAGCGCCTGGAAAATAACTGGTTAGAGAAACTGAGGTAGATTGTTAGAAATCAGAGAAGAGGATGAAGAGTAAATTAAGAAAAATAACAGTTGAGCAAACAGAATATTTGTACTTGGTTACAGATAAGTATCATCCCGGAACATATACCAATACCCTTACTGTAAAGATATTTCTAAAAGATGAGAAGCAGACTCCGCTAATCATTGATTTTCTGACCTATAATCATTATATCATGGGGCAGCCTTTAAAATCAGGAATCTGGTTGATGAATATGATAACAAATTCCAAGGAAGGTGTCAATATCAATGAACCTAAATATATACAGAAACTTATTTTACAAGGAAGAGAAAAAGGCTGGGATGGGAAAAATAAGATGGAAAAACAAAATGGACTTGATTATTTAGCCCAAGTGGGGTATGATATTGACCCATTAAAGCCTAATTAGAAAGATGTAGCTATTTTTTAATAAAATTCAGAAATTTTGTAACACAATATAATTATTTGTTGTCTTATGAATAATAGATCAACAAATAATGAAGCAATCTGTTTTAACAGCTATATTTTTAAATGTTTCCATTGTAGGATTCAGTCAGACAGCAGAACAATCAAAAGCAATCGACAGCTATATAAAGAATGTTATCCAAATCAATGAAATTCCCGGAATGGCGGTGGGAATTGTGAAAAATGATAAGGTAACATTTCAGCAATATTATGGAAGGGATAATCTTGAAAGTAATAAAAAAGTGAATTCCAAGTCCATGTTCAGGATATACTCCAATACAAAGCTGGTCGCCAATATAGGTCTTTTTAAACTTGTAGAAGAAGGAAAACTTTCAGTAGATGATAAAATTTCAAAATATATAGACAACCTCCCAAAAGACTGGCAGAATATTCAAGTGAAGAATCTTTTATCACACTCTTCAGGACTGCCGGATATGGCTGACATTAAAGATTTTCCGGAGAAAGCAACCCATAATGAAGTTATTAGCCGTTTGTCTAATGAAAAAAATGAATTTGAGGCGGGAGATCATTATCGCTATAACCAGACCAACTATCTGTTAATTACAATGATTATTGAAAAGATAACAGGAAAAACTTTTGAAGAATATATCCTGGAAAATCAATTCCCGGACTCTAGGGATCAGGTGATCTTTTCTTCCAATTCTGTCGAGAAAATTCCTAATAGAGTAGGGAAGTATAATTATAACCCGGAGAAAAAGCAATATGAAAAACTAACTTCTATTGATGGAGTGAGATCTCATTCAGCTAATGGTTTGGCGGTTACACTTCCTGCTTTTCTGCAGTGGAGTATTCATTTCAGCAAAAATGATTTTCTGAAACCGGAGACTAAAAAAATGATGTGGAAACCATTTAGCTATAAAAATAATGGTTGGGAGTTTGCTCATGGCTGGGAAATTACAGATTCCAATACGACAAGATCGTACGGTTTCTCTGGTGGAAATGTAAGTGCATACAGCATTTTTCCGGATAATAATATGGCAATTATCGTTATGTATAATGGAAATAAGGGATTTCCGGTGATGTATCAGATGGTTCATCATATTGCGGGAATTATGGATAAGAATCTGATGGACCCATATGCGTTGGCAGAAGAAATTACTATCGCTGATTCCTTTGTTCACCCCAATTTGAAAAAAGAAGTATATGGATACAGAATAGAAAATGACAAGGTAATTTTTTCTTACCAATATCCTAAACATTCAAGTACAGAATTTATTAAAACCGTTTCACTAGCAGGTACATTTAATAATTGGAATATGAATGATCCATCTTATCAAATGACCCCTAAAAAGCATAATGTCTTTGAGTTGGCAGCACCCAAATCTCAATTTGAAAAAGGAAAAAGCTATGGCTTTAAGTTTGTGATGAATAAGAGCGGATGGTTGACCATTCCTTATAATGCAGCTAATACAGACGGAACCCAGGATAATAATT
This sequence comes from Chryseobacterium capnotolerans, assembly GCF_021278965.1. Classification (NCBI taxonomy): domain Bacteria; kingdom Pseudomonadati; phylum Bacteroidota; class Flavobacteriia; order Flavobacteriales; family Weeksellaceae; genus Chryseobacterium; species Chryseobacterium capnotolerans. The sequence goes on from NZ_CP065589.1 coordinate 599,610, forward strand.
TAGTCCTTAAAATCAACTAAAAAATAAATATATCATGTTAAATAGATACTTGACGCTTGCTTTTTTATCCTGTTTTTTAATTGGTTTTTCACAAAATACCAAAAACGACATTCAAATTCCTAAGCAGTTTGCTGACCAAAAGAATATGGGTAAAGCGATAAAAAATATCAGCGAACAATTGAAAGATCATACGATAGTAGGGCTGGGAGAAGGAACACATGGAACCAAAGAGTTTAATGAAATCAGAGGGGAGATTTCCAAACAATTAATCAGTAAAAATGATTTTAGAATTATAGCATTTGAAAGTGCTTATGGTGATGCTTCATTTTTGAATGAGGCTGTTAACTCAGAGGTGGATTTACATATTGCTTTAAAGAAATATATAACATCTATCTGGCAGACAAAAGAGATCTATGCTCTGCTGACATGGATTAGAGAGTATAATAAAAATCATACAGACAAGGTAATTATTTCCGGGTTTGATACAGACGTTCTTACCAATAGTGCAGAAATTTTGAAAAAATCTGTAGGTTTAGGAAAAGAGTTTACAGAAATAACAAGTGAGATTAAAACAAAAGCAGCATTACAGGATGAAATGTGGGAAAAACAAAATGACCCCGCTTTCAAACTGGATATGAAAACTGTAATAAAAAATGGAACAGAAGGATTTCTATTAGTTAAGAAAGCAGACAGCTTATATGGTCAAAAAATGAATCTGAGTTCCAAACTGGCTCTATACAACCTTGAACAAGGGTTTAAGATTCCTTACGAAGCAGGCAAAAAAAATTATGATGTTTCCAGAGACCTTATTATGGCTGAAATGATTGGGAAAATTCAATCTGGATATCATCAAAAGATGATTCTTTTTGCTCATAATGCCCATATTGCCCTCAAGCCTATTCTTGTAGATGGAATGGGAGGGTATATTAAAGAAAAATATGGAAAAAACTATTATGCATTGGCAACATCTACCTCCCTTGGACACTATAGTGCTACAACCGATCCACGCGCAGTGAAAAGTAATACATATACATCTTATCAACTTCCTGGAAAACTGGAAAACAGTTGGGAGGAAAAGTTAGAACATAATACTTATGAAAATTATTTTGTAAACTTTAATAACAACTCGGAAAATAGATATGGTCAACCTTTTAAGATGAGATTTGTAGGATATGGTCCGATTACACCTGCAACAGAAAAATTTACTATTACAGAACCTTTAAAGCTTAATGAATGCTTTGACGGAATTATTTTCATAAAACAAACCAATGCCTCAGAACATTTAACAAATTGATCGGATTTTTATTGATTTTCAATGTATTTCTTCGATTTTATTAATAGCAGTCTGACTTTTAAAGTTAGACTGTTTTGTCATATCTTTGCAATATGATACGTATTACAAAAATTTTTACATTCGAAACAGCCCACGTACTGTATAACTACGACGGGAAATGTAAAAATATGCATGGACATTCCTATAAGCTGTTTGTAACAGTGAAAGGGAAGCCGATTAATGATATTGATAACCCTAAAAATGGGATGGTAGTTGATTTCGGAGATATCAAAAGTATCGTAAAATCTGAGATCGTAGACGTCTGGGATCATGCAGTACTTTTAAATGCCTTGACTCCCCATAAAGAATTGGGTGATGATCTTGAGCAAAAAGGGCATAAAGTAATCTATTGCACTTTCCAGCCAACCTGTGAAAATATGCTGTATGCTATTGCCGCTAAAATAAAATCAAGACTTCCGGAAGGAATTTCTCTGGCTTATCTTAAACTTCATGAGACAGAAAACTCTTATGGAGAATGGTTTGCAGAAGACAATCAATAATTATTATCCCATAAAGCTCAGACGGTGTTAAAAACAACAATTAATTTAGAACCTGGAAAAAAAGTATACTTTGCTTCAGATCAGCATTTCGGTGCACCTACTCCTAAAGAAAGTAAGGTACGTGAAGAAAGATTTATACGATGGATGGATCAGATCAAAGAAGATGCACAGGTTTTATTTTTAATGGGCGATCTTTTCGACTTCTGGCATGAATGGAAACACGTAGTCCCCAAAGGATATATTCGTGTTTTAGGGAAAATTGCAGAACTGAAAGACAGAGGAATCCATATTTATTTTTTTGTGGGAAACCACGACCTGTGGATGAAAGATTATCTTGAAGAAGAAATTGGGTGTACGGTTTTTTACCAGAAACAATATTTTGAGATGGGTGGAAAACAGTTTTTGCTGGCTCATGGAGACGGATTGGGGCCTGGTGATAAAGGGTACAAAAGAATGAAAAAACTTTTTACCAATCCGGTGGCACAATGGTTTTTCAAATGGCTTCACCCTGATATTGCCATGAAAGTAGCCTTATATCTTTCCCAGAAAAATAAAATGATCTCAGGAGAAGAAGACAAAGCATTCTTAGGGGAAGATAAAGAGTTTCTGATTATCTATTCCAAGGAGAAACTGAAGACCCAGAAGATTGATTATTTCATATATGGGCACCGCCATCTTCCTATGGTATTGAATTTAGGACAAAATTCAAAATATATCAATCTGGGAGACTGGATTTCTTACTTTACCTATGGCGTTTTTGATCAAGACTTTGAACTGAAGACTTTCGAAAAATAAAAAAAATTACCCCTAAAAGGAGGTAATTTGAGAATGAGTGGGGGACTCATTCTGTTTTAATCCATATTCCGGTTAAATACTTGCAAGAAGTTTACCAAAGTCAATTTCAGATATTAAAAAAAAGTTAAATAAAAATATTTTATCCAGATAATTGCTTTACATAAAAGTAATAAGAAGATTGAAAAATTATGGAACCGAAAAATATATTCAACATACAAACTGAACAGGATTTCCTGAATGCATCATTGAAAACATTTCGTTATCAGTATGAAAACGTTGAGATATATAGGAAATTTGTCGATTTCTTAAACATCAATCCCGATGAGGTTGACGACTTGTTAAAAATCCCTTTTCTTCCAATTGAAATGTTTAAAAACCATCAGATTCTGGATGAAAATGTAACTACAGATCTATTTTTTCAGAGCTCCGGAACAACACAGATGAACCTTTCAAAACATTTCATTGCTGATACGGAGTTGTATGAAGAAAGTATTTATAAAAGTTTTGAACAATTTATCGGCAAACCTGAAGATTTTATTTTTCTTGGGCTGCTTCCAAGTTATCTTGAAAAGCAGAATTCATCGCTAATCTATATGGTAGATTATCTGATGAAAAAATCTTCAAAAGCAGAAAACGGTTATTTCCTTTATAATCATGCCGATCTTTTCAATCTTTTAAACCAGTTACAAGATAAAAAAGTAATCCTTTTCGGAGTTTCTTTTGCTTTGCTAGACTTCTTAGATTACTGTCATTCCGAACGTGATGGGGAATCTTTGGGCATTCTTGAAAACCTAATTGTTATCGAAACAGGAGGAATGAAGGGAAGAAAAGAAGAAATGACCAAAGATGAACTTTTGAAAATTCTGCAGGAAGGCTTTAAAACAGATAGAATTTACTCAGAATATTCAATGACAGAGTTGCTTTCTCAGGCTTATTCCCTAGGAAACAATGAGTATCAGTGCCCTAATTGGATGAGCATCAAGATCAGAAATGCAGAAGATCCTTTTTCTTATGAAAAAGAAGGAAGAACCGGAGCAATTAATATCATCGATCTAGCCAATACACATTCCTGCTCCTTTATTGCAACTCAGGATTTAGGTAAAATAGTAGGTGGCAAATTTCAGGTGCTGGGAAGAATAGATCATTCTGATATCAGGGGCTGTAGTTTGTTAGTGAGTTAATGGCTTAGAATAATAATAAGAGATTTTGAAATTTTGAAGAATGTTTCTTATCTCAGCCTAAACATCTCATCTTTACATGTAAAGTATGCTTAAAATAGAGGAACTTGTTCATGCATATATTCATACCCATTGCGATTTTGAAAAAGAACTCGTCCTGACCAACTATTTCCAGGCTGATTGGGAAGCAGATCTACTTATTATTGACGCTGACGGAATAAGCCATGAAATTGAAATTAAGCTTTCAAAAAGTGATTTTAAAAATGATTTCAAAAAATCATACATTAATAAAGATACCGGAGAGACGTTTCTGAAACACGATAAAATTTCTTGTGGAGATTATATTTGTAACGCATTCAGCTTCTTATTGCCAATGGGAATGGTAGATGCTGGCAGTATTCCGGAGCATTGCGGAATCATTGAGTTTTATCATAATGAAGATACCTGGAATACAGAATTCTATCTTATCCGTCCACCCAAAAGACTTCACGGAGATTCTTACTGGCAACTGAATGATAAAGATCTTTTCATCAGAAAAATAGCCTTGAACTTACTTCAGCGAAAAATGGAAATCAAAGGTAAGCATGAAGAACTCATCTTCAAAAATCCTTTTGATCTTAAAAATAAAAAGTAAATAATATAAAAACATTGCATAAAAAAATCCTGTCATTAGACAGGATTTTATAGTTATTTATAGTTCTAAAATGAATTAATCTACTACTTCGTCAGAATCTCTCTGAAGTAAAAATTTGTAGATCAGTCCACCTACAATTCCACCAAGAATAGGAGCTACCCAGAACAACCAAAGTTGTGACATCGCTAATCCGCCTGTGAAAACTGCCTGCGATAGGGATCTTGCAGGGTTTACAGAAGTATTTGTAATAGGGATGGAGATTAAGTGGATCAAAGTAAGGGCAAGTCCAATGGCGATACCGGCAAACTTACCATTGGCCCATTTATCCGTAGCACCCATAATCACGATAAGGAAAAAAGCTGTTAATAAAAACTCCGCCAGAAATGCAGCACCCATACTGAATGCTTTTCCGTTGTAGACTGCTTCTCCGTAGAAATTGGTAGCAAAAGCTCCCGGTGCCGAGAAATCGACAACCCCGGCTCCGTTAAGGATTGTATATAGACATCCGGCTGCTACAATAGCACCAAGACACTGCGCTACAATATAAGGGATAAGGTCTTTAGCCGAGAATCTTCCCCCAGCTAGAAGTCCGAAAGAAACAGCAGGGTTGAAGTGACCGCCGGAAATATGACCTACGGCATACGCCATTGTAAGAACAGTAAGACCGAAGGCTAACGCAACTCCTAAAAGTCCGATCCCGATATCAGGAACACCCGCTGCAAAAACAGCGCTCCCGCAACCTCCGAAAACAAGCCAAAATGTGCCGAAAAATTCAGCAAAAAGTTTTTTTATCATGTTGTTTATTTTTAAAATGTAACTCAAATGTAGAATTTATATCTTAAAGTAAAAAGTTAAAACTGAAAAAATATTTCAAAATTGAAGGAATAAAAATTATAAATTAAACAAATTGGTTTGATGTTTGTTTGGGATTTGTCGGGATACGATTATAGTTGCTATTGGATGAACTAACATAATCGTTTTATTGTTCGGTACTAATTTAAAGTGGTGGTTAATGAGAAAGTTTCTTTATGTGGTCTTTGTACCTTTTATGTATAGTTTACATTATTCGCAGGCAGCAAAAAAAGCGCTTCCCTGCTATGATCTTACAACTGTTTTAAAGGTAGAACCTACAGCGCTTTACAAATCACATCTGGATGCCTCCAAAAGTTTTGGAGTACATCTACTGAAAGACTCCAAAACCGTACAGAAATATATCAACAAAGGGAAGTTTCATAAAATCAAGAAGTCAGGAAAAGGATATCAGGTTCAGAGGCTAGATTACAGCAGGGCTTATATGGTTTCTAAAGGAAAGACTACACTGGAAAATATGGGTTCCAAATTCAGCAAGGCAACAAAAGGAGGCACTTTCACGGTTTCATCCATTACCAGAACATTGGAAGACCAATGCCGGTTAAGAAGAGTGAATTCTAATGCATCATTGGGAATAAGCTCTCATAACTATGGCAATTCTTTTGATATTTCTTATATAAGATTTAATAATGTCCTGAAATATAATCCAAAAATGGAAGCGGCTCTAGAGAAAGTTTTAAAGCATTATGCGGATGCTGGTAGAATTTATTACATAAAAGAAAAACAACAAAGCTGTTATCATATTACAGTGAGAAATTATTAATTAAATTCCTACTTGCACAGCATGTTTAGTTTGTATAATTTTATACAGCTAAAAACCATGCTTATGACAACATTAAACTCCGTAAATTATTTGCTCTCTGTAGAAAAATGTAAAGCAGCTGCTGACGAATGGATTGGCTGCCGCTGGGATTTTTTAAGGATAAAGAACTTAATTCCTACCAATTATGTATTCAATATTTCTGATGGCCCCCTTCAATGGATGAAAAGCTATAAGGAGTATCCTGAATTCTGTGCTGCAATGGGAATATTGAACAATCAGGTCATTCTGATTTTTTATCCACTGAATGAAAAAGGAGACCGAATAGATCAAACAGAATATCCTTACACTTATCTTACTGAATTAGATAAAGACCTGAAGCTTCAGGAGATTCAGGAATATACTATTGTTAAAAATGCCATTCTTTCCAAAGGGCTTGAAAAAATGGAACAAACTTCAGATATGGCTTATCCTATCTCCAATAAACCTATTTTGGATCAGGATGTGGCTATTGATGCTATTGAAACCTGGAGAGAATCAGGAATGGACTGGTTCTATAAAGAACACAAAGAATCTGAAGGAGCAGGAATCTTTACCAAATTTTATGTTCCTACAGCAGATTTATGTCTTTCAGATGCAGGCTTGCGAGAAATCAAATGTTCTTTTGGGCTTAAACTTAACAAAGTATACGGGAAAATGTTAGTAACTCTTATTTTCATTTCTTTCCGTGAAGACCTTCAGAATTCACAACATGCTGAAACATTTTCTAATATGTATGACTGGGCAAAACCATGTCCTCCAATCTGTCGTATACCAGGGGTTGAAAATGGATTTTAAAAATAATAAATTAATTAAGGAATGGCAGATCTTTATAAGACGATTTTATTCCTAAACTATGCATTGCTTCTGGCAGTTATTTTGCTGGGAGCAGCTAAATACCGCATATTAAATCATAAAGAAAAGCAATATTTTTATTGTATTGCTTTTCTATTTTTTATTGAACTGCTGAATCTTGCACTTCCTTATGTTTTCAGGCTTAATGATACTTCATTTCTCTATCCGTTTTATATAGCCGGAGAATTTTTTCTACTGACAGGTTTGTTTATCAGAAAGCTGGATTGGTCTAAATATCTTTTAGGATTGGGAGCAGCCATTTCCGTTGGCTTTATGATCTCAAAGTACGGGTTTGACTATCCGGCCAATGCTGATATTGCAAAGGTGGTTTCTAATATGATCATCATTTGCCTTTCAGGGCTTACATTGATTAGTGAAATTAAAAAAACATCAGCACAGAACCGCTTTCTTTGGGTAGATGCCAGTATTTTTTTCTATTATTCTGTTTCAGTATTTATTTTCATCATCCAGCATCAGATTGTTAATCTTTCGGAAAACAGTTATTATATACTTTTCAGTGCCAATAATATTTTTTCCAGTATCCTGTACTGTTCACTCTTATATACCTTTATCCGATTAAAGAAGTAACCTTAAATATCAACCTTTTAATCCTTATAATTGTTACCATAGCAATTATAGTAGCCTTTATTCTATTAGCTTACAGGGCTTTTATAAGCAGGATTATGAAGGAGAAAAATGTACAGCATGAAGCAGAAGTCCTTCATCAGAAAAAACTGGCATTGGAAAATATCAAGGCTCAGGAAGAAGAGCGGAAAAGAATAGCCGTAATGATTCATGATGATATTGGAAACAGGCTCAATATCCTATCCTTATGGCTCAATAATCTGGATACCCAAGGTGATGAATTGATTAAAAAAAATATTTATGGGCAAATGTCCTCATTGATCGATGCTGCCAGAAGTATTTCTCATTCATTATATCCTGTTAATCTCGAATCAGTAGGATTGATCTTGTATGTAGAAGAACTCATTGCCAATCTTTCTCACAAAATTAATATATCCATGCAGGTAATGCCGGGATATGAAAAGAAAGATCTTTTTGTAGAAGTACAATTGTACAGGATTATTCAGGAATTTACCACCAATGTTATCAAACATTCAACAGCAACAGATCTTTGGATTTATATTAAAGATGATCCGCAAAATATGGCCGTCGTTATTTCAGACAACGGACAGGGATTCGAATATGAAGAAGTGAAAAAAGGAATGGGGATCAAAAACATTGAATCCAGGATCAAATCGATGAATGCCAGTCATAAATGGAAAAAATCTTTTTAAATAAAGGAAGTCGTTTAATTATTAAAATTCCGAAATATCATGAGTTCCCAAATCAAAATAGCACTGATTGATGATGAACAGCTGATCCTTGAAGGGGTAAAAATGCTGCTGTCTAATGAAAAAAATATATCTGTATCCCTTACTGCAGATAACGGCCCTGATTTTATAGACTGTCTGGAGAAGCTTTCAGAGAAAGACTTTCCTGATATTGCCCTCGTAGATGTTCAAATGAAGCCGATGAATGGTTTTGAACTGGTGGAGGTTCTCAAAGAAAAATATCCGGATCTTAAAATCATTATTTTATCTTCCCACTATAAAACATCCATTTTAGGATATATGGTCAAGCTGGGCGTTTCCGCTTTTCTTCCTAAAAATTCTGATAAGAAAACATTTATTGATGCCATTACGATGGTCTATAAAAACGGAGTTTTCTTTACTGCTGAAGACCATCAGATGCTGTTTACCTATATGAACAGCTCAGCTAAGAAAAATTCACTTTTTGAAACCGAAGACGAATTGTCTGAAAGAGAAAAAGACGTTGTAAAACTGATCTGTCAGGAATTTACCAACAATGAAATTGGTGAGAAACTTTTCATAAGTCCCAGAACTGTTGAAAGCCACAGGCAGCGTATCCTTGAAAAAATAGGAGCTAAAAACACAGTGGGAATAGTAATCTATGCCATTGTCAACAATATTTATTCCCTTGAAAAAATATAATCTGATTCCGTAGAAATACGGAATTTTTTATTTGGTACTTTTCACTCTAGCCAGACTGCTCTTTCTTCCGTTATTTTGAAATGTCTCTTTTAGGGATTTTAAAATAAAAACATAAATGTACAGAGAGATCTGTAATAAAAAATTAACAAAAGAATGAATAGCAGTAGAGTGATTTCCGCCGGAATTTTTTTTGACGGCACAGGAAACAATGGGGTAAATGCACTTTCATCAGATAAACCACTGAATAATAATGAAAGCTATCACGGTGCATTCACCAATATCTATAAATTGTACAAATCGTTTATCGGTACTGAGAAAATATACATTGAAGGAATAGGAACCGTTTCAGGAGAGGAAGACAGTAATTTTGCCATGACAACATGTGCAAATCCACCTTATGGAAAAGGGTATTCATCAGATGATAAACTTCAGAGAGCAGAAGACTTTGTAAAGAAGATCGTTCATGATGAAAATGACGAATATCATTTTTATTTATATGGTTTCGGGAGAGGAGGAATGCTGGCCAGAACCTTTAGTCATTGGCTTTTTTCCAACTATCCTTTTGCTAAAATTAAGGTGAAGTTTTTGGGAGCTTTTGATACGGTAGAATCAAAACCGTTTAATACTTATGATCTGAGTGTGCCTCATCAGGTGGAAAATGTATTTCATATCTGTGCACTTCATGAATGCCGTTTTTTTTTCCCGCTGACTGGCTTTTTTGAGAATTCTAAAATAATGAAGGATCATCAGTTCCGGAATAATACCACCGTCTGGAAAGAAATTTTTGTTCCGGGAGCTCATGCTGATATCGGAGGCGGTTATCTGGAAGGTCCGCAGTCAGCATATATTTCTACAGACTTTGCCAGTTCAGATGATCTTAAGAATTATGTTCAAAATATAAGAAACAGGAAAACCGATCTTGAAGGAAATAAGGCATGGGATGCTTTACTTTCAGGATTCAAAATAGAAAGAAAAGATGCCTTTTCTAAAGCTTATGTCTGCAGAGATAAAGTGTACAATGAATTATCAAAAATATATGGAAAACTCATGCTGGAAGAAACCAATGCCGTTTCACCAGTTTTTGCATCAGGAAATGAGCTGGAAACAGATTATGGTAGACATCCTTTATTGAGAGAGCTGTATAAAGAATTGCAAGAATATGTAAGAGAGTTTATTATAGATAAAAAGCCATTATACGATTACAATATACTGGCTGATTATATCCATATTTCAGCTAATTTCGGGTTGTATCACGATGGCTTGAAGGCTAGATCGGAATATGAAGTAAATGTTGAGCTTCTCAACAATGGATTGAATGTTTCAAGCAGCACTATCGTGGATCAAAAAAGTAATGCAAGGCTTTCAGTTGAACTTCATCTTCCCGAAGATAGTTTTGTATCCGATTTTCTGTATGGAACCAGCGTTCCCAATAACGATATCTGGACTCGTTCTATTATCAGAACTCCGGCAATAAAGTTGGATGAAATCAATAATTAGTAGTAGTCCTTTTTAGTTTTAAATTTTAGGTTGTAAGGGCATCACATCAGATGCCCTTTGTATTTTCCTTTAGAAATAGAATTTTTATTTTCTAAGAATTGAAATTGGATGTATTTCTGGAAAATCAGCTGGCGAACCTGTGTTTTCTGGATGATCATTGATACAATAAGATGATAGGATCGGGATGGCTTTGAAAAGCTAAAAAAGCGGTCTGTTTTGGGCCGTTTTTTTTATTTCTGGGCCATTCATTTCTTTTTCCGTATTTTTGCCCCCGAAAATTCATTATTCATTACTAATTATCAATTAAAATGCTTTCGGTTCAAAGTTTAGGATTACACCATTCGGGAAATTATTTATTTCAAAATGTAAATTTTACCATTAAAAAGGATGATAAAGTGGGGCTCGTAGGAAAAAATGGAGCAGGAAAATCTACTTTATTGAAAATGCTGTCCGGAGAAATTAATTTCTACGAAGGAGAAGTGATTACAGAAGGAAGCGTTACCATTGGTTTCCTAAAGCAGGATCTTGATTTTGTAAAAGGAAGAACGGTTTGGGCTGAAACCATGCAGGCTTTTGAGCAAATTAATGCATGGAAGAACGAACTTGAAGAGGTGAATCACCAAATGGCGACAAGAACCGATTACGAAAGTGATTCCTATACGGATTTGATTAATAAAATGACCGAACTGAATGACCTTTTGATGAACCATGATGCCTACAATCTGGAAGGTGATATGGAAAAAGTGTTGTTTGGTTTAGGGTTTAAAGCTGATGATTTCCAAAAAATCACTGATGAGTTTTCAGGAGGATGGAGAATGAGAATCGAATTGGCAAAGCTGCTTCTTCAAAAGAATGACATCATGCTTCTCGATGAGCCTACCAACCACCTGGATATGGAATCTATCATCTGGCTGGAAAACTTCTTAAAAGATTATCCCGGAGCAATTGTGCTGGTAAGTCACGATAAACAGTTTATGACCGCTGTTTGTAACCGTACTTTTGATATCAACAATAAGAAGGTTGACGACTATAAAGCCAATTATACCAAATATCTTGTGATGCGTGAAGACCGCCGTGAAAAACTGATTCAGGCTAAAAAGAATCAGGATGCGGAGATCAAGCAGATGGAAGATAACATTAATAAGTTCCGTGCAAGTGCTACCAAAGCATCTTTTGCCCAGTCACTTATTAAGAAATTAGATAAAATAGAACGTATTGAAGTAGATAATGAAGATGTTTCAAAATTCAATATCCGTTTTGTACAGTCTATGGTTCCAGGGAAAGTAATTTTCGAAGCTGAAAACCTTGGAAAAGCTTATGGTCAGAAGCAGATTTTTGACGATGTAGATTTTATTGTTCAAAGAGGAGATAGAATTGCTCTTTTAGGACAAAACGGACAAGGAAAAACAACCTTGGCTAAAATTTTAGCAGGAGATATTAAAGATTATTCAGGAGTATGGAATCTTGGACATAACGTAAACATCGGATACTTTGCCCAAAATCAGGAAGAAGTTTTAACACCGAATAAAACGGTTCTTGAAGAAGCAGAAGATGCAGCAACAGAAGAAACCAGGCCTAGAGTAAGAGATTTATTAGGATCTTTCCTATTCCAGGGAGATGCTGTTACCAAGAAAACAAAAGTACTTTCCGGAGGGGAAAGAAATCGTCTGGCACTTTGTAAACTATTACTTCGTCCTTTCAATACATTGATCATGGACGAACCTACCAACCACCTGGATATTCAGTCTAAAGAGATTATTAAACTGGCGTTACAGAACTTTGAAGGTACGTTAATTGTAATTTCTCACGACAGGGAATTCCTTCAGGGACTTTGTGATAAAATCTATGAATTCCGTGATGGGAAGATGAAAGAATTCCTTGGAGATATCAATGAATATCTTGAGTACAGACAAAAAGAAACCATCAGAGAAATTTCTGCAGAAAAAGCTAAACTTCACAATGAAGTAAAAGAAGAGCCAAAGAAAGTAGAAGAGAAACCTGTCGTTAGCACCAGCCAGGCATCTAATATTGTCAGCAAGGAACAAAAAAATATTCAAAATAAAATCAAGAAGGTAGAAGAAAAAATTTCTGAGCTTGAAACTAAAGTAGAAGAAATGGAAGCTTCTTTCGCTAAAGAAAACCCTTCCGATGAAACTTTAGAAAAATACAATAAAGCTAAAGAGGAGCTGGACAACGCTCTGCAGGAATGGGAGTACCTGGGAACCCAACTTGATTAATTGATCATACAAAGCTTCATAATTTACTTTATGAAGCTTTTTTGTAACAAAATATGATTCTTTTCTACTTATCAAAAGTGAATCATAAAAGTAATTTAATAGAAGTTTTGGCTGAAAATTAAATTATTTTCATAATTTTGACCCATGATTAAAGAAAGCAGAAACTTAAAAGTATTTATCTCCAGGCTGTTGTTTGGGGTATACTTCATCGCGCTGCTTTCTCAGAGCTTTCACCATCATGAATCTGTAGATTATTTTAAAACATTTAATCTTAAAAAAGTCGAAAATTCTGTAACGAAAGCCATTACTAAAGAGAAAGCGGGTGACTGTCTGGCCTGCCACTTTTTGGTGACCGGACACACATTAGCTCCTGAAGAATTCAGCTTTAGCTTTGAGCATTATACGCACGAGGTAAAGCAAATTATCGCCATTCAGGAAAAAATCTGGTCTCAGACCAAATTTACCTTTCAGCTTCGCGGACCACCCGCAATTTCCTAATCAATACATTCTTATTGGGTTTAAACTCTATACTGTAGAATTTAATGTTCAAGGTTTGAAGTTTAATGGTTAAAGTTGTTGAAAAACAGCTGTAGCTTGTAAAGGATAAGTACTCGTTGACTTAGTTCCACAATCTTAACTTTTGACTTCTTATCAGTGATACATTTTACATGATACATGATACCTGTATCATGAATCTAAGCCCATTCAATAAATTTTAACGAAAAGTGTACCCCTCATTAAAAGGGTACGCAATCAATCTATTTTACAATGAAATTGATATATTGCCTGCTGCTGATCTTTTGCGGATCGGTATTTACGAGTGCACAGAAAGCTTATACTGTACAAGGAACGGTTCAGGATTTTCATGACAAAACCATGCTGGAAAATGCAGTGGTGAAAATTGGGAATCTTACAGCAAAAACAGATAAAAAAGGAATGTTCTCCTTTGATAGAGTCCCTGCAGGGAAGTATACACTCATTGCACAACATCCTGATTGCAATGATTATACTGAAAATATAAGAGTTGATCAGGATATTCAGCTTATCATTACACTGGAACATCATATTAAAGATATTGAAACAGTGACCATTCATGGAAGTCACAAGAACAATGGAAGTATGGTGGTGAAAACACTTGATAAATCAACGCTTTCAAGAAATGTCACCGAAAACTTAGGGAATTTATTAACTAACATTTCCGGAGTAAACGTTCTTAAAACCGGAAATAATATTGCTAAGCCTATTATCCATGGCCTTTATGGAAGCAGAGTTTCCATTCTTAATGATGGGGTGAAGCTGGCTGAACAAGAATGGGGAGTAGAACACGCTCCTAACGTGGATGTCAATAATTTTGAACATATCGATGTGATCAAAGGAGCATCTGCTTTGAAATATGGAGCGGGTGCTGTAGGTGGAGTCGTTGTTTTACAACCTCAGGTTTTACCAAAGAAAGATACTATTATGGGAAATGTTTCTCTTTCCGGAATTTCAAATGGAAGAGGGGCTGATCTTAATGTTAAGCTTGCAAAAACCTGGGAGAATGGCTGGGCAATAAAAACGAATGGAAGCTATAAAAAGCTAGGTGATCTGGAAGCTCCAGATTATGGTCTGATGAATACAGGGCTTGAAAGTTCCGGGTTTAATTTTGGCGTTCAGAAAATGACCTTTGAAAAAGGATTCTCATTTGATTATTATCTGACAAAAAGCACAGTAGGAATTCTTAGAAGTTCCCATGTAGGAAATTCTGAAGATCTACGTAATGCGCTTACAGCACCGGAACCAATCTATCAAAGAGATTTTAGTTATGATATTGATAATCCTCAACAAGAAATTGAACATCATATTGCTAAAATATCCGCTTACAAAAGATTTGAAAACTTTGGGAAACTTACAGCTACCTATAGCTTTCAATACAATCATAGAAAAGAATATGATATAAGACGTACAGAACAACTTAGTAAAAAACCAGCATTGGATCTTGAGTTGATTACCAATGATCTGAATGTAAATCACCTGGTAGAAAGAGGCAAATGGAATCTTGAAACAGGAATTAATGCGGGGTATCAGAATAACTATTCCAATACCCAGACTGAGGCCAGACGTCTTGTTCCAAATTATGACAGATATTATGCAGGAATTTATTCTGTATTAAAATATAAAATAGCACCTAAGCTGGATATCGAACTTGGAGGAAGATACGATTATGATCATTATGAAGTGACAAAATGGTATGATCTGAGTGATTGGAATAAAACTTACGCAACAGATTATTCAGACTTTGTAGTAAGAATAAATCAAAACAGGATTCTTACAAAACCATCTTTAAGTTATAATAATATTTCTGTGAACGGAGGGATTGTTTATCATCATTCTGAGTATTTTGATTTGAAATTTAATTATGCAAGAGTTTCAAGGTCTCCAAATATTGCAGAACTTTTCGCCGATGGACTTCACCATTCTGCTGCCATTATTGAAAGGGGAGATATGAGAATGAAAAGTGAAACCGGAAATCAGTTTAATGTAGTGGCAGACATAAAAGCAAATGTTTTAAAAGGATTGAATGTTTCAGTAAACCCATATCTCTTTTATACTCAAAACTTCATCAACCAAATTCCCACAGGGTATCAGAATACACAATGGGGTGGAGCTTTTGTAGTGTATAATTATCAGCAGATCAACGCGAAAATGTATGGATTAGATATCGATGCTCAGCTTAAAATTACGGATAACCTGACTTATAAAGGAAGCGGCTCTTATGTATATGGTCAGGATACGACTCATGATGTACCGCTTATTTTAATGATGCCACCGAATTTTAACAATTCATTGGAATTCAGTAAAAAGAATGGAAAAACTTCTATTTCACAGTAAGTAACAATACTTATCTGAAACAGACAAGATTTCCTGTTTATAACGTTCCGATCAGATTATTCGATTCGGACGGAAATCCTTACAATGAAGAAGTGGATATTTCTACACCTCCAAACGGATATTCCCTTTGGAACCTTCAGGCAGGGGTAAATCTGTCTAAAAATTTCGGAATTGATTTTTCAATTCGAAATGTATTCAATACGTCTTACAGAGATTATCTGAACAGACTTCGTTTCTTTTCCAACGAAATGGGAAGAAACTTTATTTTAACTCTTAAATATCAATTTTAATTACTTAAAATCAAAAACATGAAAAATATTTTTAAAAATACAACTTTTATTTTAGGACTTTTATTCTTTGCCGTTTCTTTAAGTGTAACCTCTTGTAACCGAAGCGATGACGAAGCAGATGATCTTCCTCAGGAAGAACTGTCAGATGTTCTTTTAAAAGTAACGGATGAAGCTACAGGAGTTCCCGTAGTTTATGATTATCAGGTGAACAGTACCACGAACCCTAATGTTAAATTGATCAATGGACATACTTATAATGTAGAGGTTCTTTTCAAAAATGGTGACGAAGACGCTACTCAGGAAATTAAAGACGCAAAAAATGAACACTTCCTGGTGTATAACTTTCCAAACTCTGACATCACCTTAACCCGTACTGATGATGAAAGCTCTACAAGAGGGGATGGAAACCGTGTAGGGCTGAAAACAAGATGGCTGGTCAATACTGCTGTAAAAAATGCTTCTGCACCTAGTCAGTTGGTTCTTACATTATTCCATGAGCCGGTAACGGTTTCTGAAGCTTCTGCTGTGAGTGGAAACGGGGTGATTTACGGAGCTCATACAGGAGGTGAAACAGACGCACAAGCTAATTACAATATTATTAATTAAAAAATAAGCTCTTCATAGCAAAGAGCCTATATATCGTTATATTAATTTTGGGGAACCACTGATTTTTTCAGTGGTTTTTTTATTTAACAATATTTGGCTGTATTAGTTGATTTTAAATGGGTGATTTTCATAAAAAATTCATATTTTTGCAACCTAAAATTTTAATCGATAATGAAGGTTACCGCACAAAACCATGATGATGTAAGTGCATTACTTACTGTAACATTGGAGAAATCTGACTACAAAGAAAAAGTAGAAAAGCAATTGATTAATTATGCTAAAAATGCGCAAGTTCCTGGATTCAGAAAAGGGAAAGTGCCTTTGAGTATGGTTAAGAAACAATATGAAGCAGGAATTGCATTTGAAGAAATCAACAGACAGGTTTCTGATGCATTGAACAGCTATGTTAACGACAACAAGTTAAGATTAGTTGGTCAGCCTATTCCTCAGCCAGTAAACGAATTAGATTACAATGCTGATCAGGTAACAGTTGCTTTCGAAGTAGGATATGAGCCTGCATTCACTATAGATTTAGCTAAGTATGAAGCGCCTCACTACAAAGTAGAAGCTTCTGAAAAAGAAATCAGCAAGAGTATTGAAAACATGCAGAAGCGTTTCGCTGAGCAGGTTCCTCAAGATAAAATCACTAAAGATTCTTACATCGCTTTAGAAGTTTCTCAAGTTGTGGAAGAAGATGCTGAAGGAGAGCACCACCACCACCCAAAGAACGTTACCATTACAGCTGAAAACAAAGAAGCTTTCAAATTAGTAAAAGCTTTGAAAATGGATGGATCTGTAAAAGTAACTAAAGAAACTCTTGCAGGTGATGAAGAATTAGCTAAAGAATTAGGATTCAGCAAAGAAGAAGTAGAGCACCTACACCACAATGAAGTGGAAGTTAAAGTAAAAGACTTCTATTCATTAGACTTAGCTGAACTTAACCAGGAGTTATTCGACAAAGTATACGGAGAAGGAAACATCAAGTCTGAAGAAGAGCTTAAAGAAAAAGTTAAGACAGAATTAGATGAGTATTTCCAGCAAAATGCTGACGTTCACTTCGTGAATAAAGTATTAGAGCAAGTTACTGAAAAAGAAGAAGTAGCACTTCCTGAAGCTTTCTTAGTAAAATGGTTAATGTTCTCTAACCAGAACATCCAGTCTGAAGAGCAGGCTAAAGAAATCCTTGAAAACGAGAAAAACCAATTGAGATACCAGATCATCGAAGGTAAATTGATGACTGATAACGAAATCAATCTTGATTATGCTGATGTATTGGCACAAGCTGAGCAATTAGTGAAAAACCAATTGGCTATCTACGGAATCCACCACTTAGGTGATGAGGAGATCCAAAAATATGCTGTTGAAATGTTAAAAGATCAGGAGCAAGTAAGACAAATTTCTTCTGAAGTGGCTATGGCTAAATTAAAAGATGTAATTCTTGAAAAAGCTAGCAAAAAAGAAACTAAAATTTCTCACGACGAATTTTTAGAAGAACTTAAAAAATAATTATACTCAGATATAAATATTTCAAAACCGTCAATTCTTTGGCGGTTTTTTTATTTGAACATTATAAGACTCCCTCAGCTTTGGGATCATCCCATGATTGCTCACTTATTATTCATTATTAATTACTCATTACTCATATTTAGCATGTCCGCCAATATTCCTATATTTACCCTTTAAACTTATTATATATATGAAAAAGATCATCATTCCATTTTTCTGTGTCGTACTTTTCTTTGTTCCGGCAGCAGCTCAGAAGAAAGATGCCGCTTCTGTAAAAACGGAGGCCGCTAAATCAACGATTACCGCTAAAGAGGTATTGGATAACTACTTTAAAGCATTGGGAGGAAAAGATAAGCTAGAAGGAGTAAAAACTCTTTATATGGAAAATAGCATGACAGCCCAAGGTATGGAAATTACTATGACTACCAAAAAAATGGGGAACAAGTTCAAGTCTGTACAATCACTTATGGGGCAGCAGATGGTTCAGTTTTTCGACGGTGAAAAAGGATATTTTGATCAGATGGGAAACAAAACAGCCATTCCTGCAGACAAAGTTACTGAACTTAAAAAAGCAAAACCGGTAGATGCATTAGCATTTGACGGAGCTACTTTTCAAAATGTTACCGTAGAAAAACTGGATGGTAAAGACTATAATGTATTGGCTTCAGATAAAGGAAAATTTTATTTTGATACTGCTACAGGACTTTTATATAAAACGATGGCAGGAGAGGGTAATGTAGTGATTAAAAGTTATATGACGGTAGATGGAATACAATTCCCTAAAGAAGTTGAAGCAGAAGGTGCAGGCCAGAAAGTAGAAATTAAAACGACTAAAGTTACAGTAAATTCCGGAGTAACGGATGCTGATTTTAAATAGCTTAAAGAGTAAGGAAGCTTGATGCTGGAAGTGAATGAAGACAATCATTAAATTTTAGCATTATTGATTGATATGATTATCAATTGCTAAAGGTTCAGAAGTAACCTCCATCATCCATCTTCTATCCTTTATACATAAAAAGCCGGAAATTAATAATTCCGGCTTTTTATGTAAAGAAGATTATCTATGAACCATATTCTTTCTTCCATTCTTCTGCAGCACCGCTCAGAACATCATAAAATTCTTCGCCGTACTTTCTGATTAATGGCGTTTTCAGGAATTTATAAACAGGAACCTGAAGTTCTTTTCCAAGCGTACAGGCATCGCTGCATACATTCCATTCATGATAATTTAAAGCCGTAAATGAAGAGTATTCTGTAACACGGATAGGGTAAAGGTGGCATGAAATAGGTTTCTGCCAGTCTACAGCACCATCTTCGTATGCTTTTTCAATGCCACATTTCGTAATGCCTTTATCGTCAAAAGTAACATAGGCACATTCACGGTTTTCAACCATAGGAGTAACATACATTCCGTCGTGTGGATCAGTAGTCCATGTACCCTGTTCTTCAAGGGCCTTGATGCCCTCTTGAGTAAGGTAGGGTTTAATTTTGTCAAAAATACCGTCCAGTATTTCAAGCTCATTTTTGTCCAGTGGAGCTCCTACATCACCTTCCACACAACATGCCCCCTTACATTTGGTAAGGTTGCACACAAATTCTTCGGAAAAGATTTCCTCAGAAATCAATTTATCGTCTATCTGAATCATAATTTTTTAAAATAAATCAAAATACGTACCTGCTTTAAAGGTAAGTAAACTTAAAATAATAAGCCATAAGCCGGCCTCCTGCATCCAATATTTGGGTAAGAATCTCATCATTCTGCTCAGAATAATACTGGATGGAAATGCCAGAAGCAATAAATATTCATAGCTTTTATTCATATATAAAATGATGGTAACAAGCTGAGCTAAGGAAAAGACCAGCAGAAATGTGTATTTGTATCTGCTGATTGGGCTTTTCTTATTGTAATTTTGAAAATGGTCATATACGGCATAAATAAGCATTAATGCCACGGGAATTAAAGGAAATAATTCCGTATAATCTGTTACGGGTCTCATCTTTCCAAACGGGAAATAATCAATATTCCATGAAGTAAACTGAACGAAATACATAACAGAAAAATAACTGAATGCAATCAGAATAATTCCCAAAAGGAATCTGAAAAGATTTAAACCTACTTTGGCCGAAGTAGCAATGACGTGGATAATCACAAAAACAGCCATAGGCCAGGTGGTTGGCAGAAAGATAAAGTTTAAAGCAACAATGGCTCCCACCAATACATATGATTTTTTCCTTATATCCTCATCAGCACTCGTTAAGAGTAGGATCAGAAAGGAATTAGTAAGCAATGAAACGGCAATTCCTATATCTAGATTACCCGGATACAATCCAAAAATAAAGAATGTATATAAGAATAGCGGCAAATGGGTCTGATAATTAAGGGCAACACTGTGAAAGCAAAAATATCCCAACGCAATTCCCAGAAAAGTAATTCCGGCAATAATTGCTTCATAAGTATTGAAATTCAGTATGTTAAATATTACGACTACTAAAAGAAGACAACCAATATAAACAGGAATTGAAAAAATATTGCTTTCTTTTGAAAGTAATTTAAACATTTTTTATAAATTTGTACAAAGTTAATTTAAAAAAGGAAAATAATGACGTCTTTCTTTCTATTCTTAAGCAAAGTTTTCAAATCGAGTTTCGCATTCTTTGATACTTTCGGAAATGTTTTAAACTGGATTCTATTTATAGTTTGCTGTGTATTATTTACTTACTGGTGCTACGTACTGGTTGTAACACTAGGTGGTGACAAAGATAAAGACTATTATTCTCCAACGGAAGGTAAACACCCTTACTACGATCCGAATATCTACAAAAAGAAGGTTAATTAATTGGTTATATAGTAAAAAACCGATCAAATAATTTATTTGATCGGTTTTTTTATACTAACGATTAAAATTTTCTTTTACTTAGTCGTGAATAGGAAGTACCAAAACAGGGATATTTGAACTTTTTGTAAGTCCTTTGGTAAGGCTTCCTACAAATACATCATAAATTCCACTTCTTCCATGTGATCCCATCACAATATAATCCGCATTTTTGTCTTTGGCATGTTCCAAAATGATATCCTTTGCTAATCCTTGTTTTAAAAGGTGCTCACAATCGATATCATGGGCGATAATCCTTTGTTCAATTTTATTAAGCTGAACCAATTCTTCCCGAATTTCATTCGCTTCCACTTCCGGAAAATATTGGAACCCCATATCACCAATCGCAAAGCCGATATCAGATGGTGCAACATGGATCAGGTAAATTCTACCATTAAGTTGTTTTGCAAATTTTATGGCACCTTCCACCAGTTGGTCTGTTTTGTCCCCAAAATCTACGGGTAATACAATATTTATCATAACCTTTCATTTTGTTACCTAAAGATATGAAAAATTTACCAGACTTTTATGTTAAATACTTATAATATTCGGATGTCAAGAATTTTTTCGTCTTCCAGGTAAGCTTCCAGAATATCATTTTCATCTACTTTTCCTACTCCTTTTGGAGTGCCTGTATAGATAAGATCACCTACTCTTAAAGTGAAATATTGAGATGCAAAGGCAATAATATCATCAATATTGAAGAGCATATCCTTTGTATTGCCATCCTGAACTTTTTCCTTGTTTTTAAGAAGTGAGAAAGAAAGGTTATCAAGAGTAAAGTTCTCCTTTTTAAAGAAATTTCCAACCACAGCAGAACCATCAAAACCCTTGGCAAGCTCCCATGGAAGTCCTTTTGACTTCAATTCACTCTGAAGATCTCGGGCCGTGAAATCAATCCCTAAACTCAATTCTTCGTAATGTTTGTGAGCCGTTTCTTTCTGAATGTATTTTCCCCCTTTTGATATCTTTACCACCACTTCAAGCTCATAATGGATATCATTGGAGAATTCAGGGATATAAAAATCATTTCCCTTCAAAACCGCCGTATCCGGTTTCATAAAAATAACAGGGTTCTCCGGAACTTCGTTTCCTAATTCTTTAGCATGTTCGCTGTAGTTTCTTCCTATGCAGATGATCTTCATAATTCTTTATTTTATTTGGGATTGCGTAATTGTGAGAACGAAGCAATCTTCATTATTAATGTAAATATTTTTTCTACTCATTCATGGTAAATTCATTTCCACAATAGTAGCACACAAATTTATGGCTCGTTAGAAATGAAATGCCAAAAAAGCTGGTAGCTCTGTCATCCCTGTAAATATGGTTGGACCCACATTTTGGGCATACAAAATCAAACTCCGAATTTTCAATAGTGTGTTCTACTTCTAATGAGTATTGTTCGTTATCTTTATAATCCTGAAGGACCTGACCCGCTTTTTCCAGATCTTCTTCAAAAACCTGAAGCTGAATTCCGCCTACGGCCTGAGAAAGCAGCCAATCCGATTGGATAAGCTGTTCATTGGCAATGAAACTGTTGATCCCATTTTCAGCAAGAATCTGTTTGTCCCTGTTTGCTTCAAGGGCAGTTTCATAAAATTTAAAACGAACGAGATCAGACATATTTAAAATCTGCTTGACAGTTGAATCTTAGTGAATACTTTCTTCGTATATAAAGGAAAATCTGCATTCTGAAGCCATCCAAAGTATCCAAGATCCTTTTGGAAAACTGCTTTTACACCTTGTCCCTTATATTTTCCGAAGTTGAAAACTTCTTCCTGCTTATCGTTATACCCAATAAACCCGGCAAGATCTGCATTTTTGTTATGGAAAGTAAATTCGCTTAATGGAGCAATTTCCTTCGGAATATCATCATATTTCCCCACTTGCGCATCCAGAACTTCAAACGTTGCCATTACATCAGCTTCAGCAGAGTGTGCATTTTCTAATGTTTTTCCACAGTAAAACTGGTAGGCTGCTCCAAGGTTTCTAGGTTCTTTTTTATGGAAAATAGTCTGCGCATCTACCAATTTGAATTTGCTAAGATCAAAATCCATTCCTACTCTAAGCAATTCTTCAGCTAAAAGGGGGACGTCAAATCTGTTAGAATTAAAACCTCCCAGGTCAGTTCCGGTAATCATTTCCATGATTTTGGAAGCGATTTCCCTGAAGGTAGGCGCATCTTTTACATCCTCATCATAGATTCCGTGAATTTCACTGCTTTCTTTTGGAATCGGCATTTCAGGGTTCACTTTCCAGGTTTTGCTTTCTCTGGAGGCATCCGGATTTACTTTTAAAATACAGATTTCCACAATTCTGTCTTTTCCGATGTTAGTTCCTGTGGTTTCCAGGTCAAAAATACAAAGGGGTTTATGGAGTTTTAAGTTCATATTGCTTATTAATAATTTGAAAATGTGTTAATTTGAAAATAAAAAGTTCTCAACTTCCTATTTTAATTGTCTTTGAAAAATAAGGGATACTACCATATAATAAATCACCAGCATCGGGATTCCTACAGTCTTGAAGATAGCAAGAATAGCAATTCCACCTACTAATAGTACAATTTTGGGATAATTGTCTTTTAATGCTTTGGATTTAAACTTCATCGCCATCATTTTAATCGGGCTGATAAGAAGCCAAGATGTAAGGAATGAAAGGATGATAAGCAGTAATGGATTGTCAAACAGGAAGCTGAATGCTCCGGTTTCTTTAAAAGCATAGTATAATCCAAATAAAAGAACCGTGTTGGTAGGTGTATTTAATCCTTTAAAATAATATCTCTGCTCCTCATCAAGATTGAAAATAGCAAGTCTTAGACAAGAGAAAATAGTTACTACCAGACCGATATATTTAATTTCAAATGGGAAATGAAGCCCAAGAAGCTCAGTTCCGAATGGCTCAAGTGCTTTATACATGGTGAGTCCCGGAATAACTCCAAAACTTACCATATCCGCAAGAGAATCAAGCTGAAGTCCCAGGTTCGAGTTTGATTTTAATGCTCTGGCCACAAATCCATCAAAAAAATCAAAAATAGCGGAGAGAATCAGGCATATTGCCGTTGTTTGATAGTCTCCCAAAATAAGATGTATTACACCTACGCAACCCGCAAATAGATTAGCCAGAGTCAAGGCATTGGCTAGATTATTCTTTATAAAATCCATAAGTACAAAATTACAGTTTTTAAAAATTCTAGCTCAAAATAATATGCACTAAAAAACGCCATAAAGCGATTTTGATGTAAATTTGCCCCATGAAATTTTTAAAAGGATTTAGAAAACAGGAAGTTCTGGCATTGCTTTACAGGATTTTTTTAGCCTATGCTTTTTATCAGATTGCAAGACTTTTATTTTGGTATTTTAATAAAGACCTGATTAAGGTAGACTCTGTTTCAGAGTATCTTAAGCTTGCTTATCATGGGATAGCCTTCGATACCACTGCTATATTGTATGTGAATGCATTATTCATATTGTTAAGTCTTTTACCCTTGGTTATCAATACAAAAAAGGGTTTCAGAAAGTTCTTTTCTGGGTTTACTTTTTGACTAATGGTTTGGCATATGGGATGAATTTCGGAGATTTTATTTACTATAAATTCTCTCAGGCAAGGCTTACTTCGGCCGTATTTCAGGTGGCAGAACACGAATCCAATGTTTCCCAGACCCTCATGATTTCCGTTGGTGAGCATCCTTTTGTGCTGATCTGGTTTATTGTTTTAATGGGATTATGGGTTTTTCTTTATAAAAAAATAAAGGTTAAAGAGACGAAACCTACTCAATTACTTCCTTATTTTTTATCTTCCATTGTTACCTTGTGTATTACAGCCGTTTTGGTAGTAGGAGGAATCAGGGGGGATTTCAAACATAGTACAAGACCTATCAATATGGTGGATGCTACCCGTTTTGTAACCAATCCATTGCAGGGAAATTTGGTTCTCAACAGTACATTCTCTTTCTTCAGAACTTTAAATACCAATAATTTCAAGGAAGTTCATTTTGTAGATCAGAAATATATTGCGGAAAATGTTCAACCCGTTAAGCAATATGACAGAAAAGTAGAAGACCGTCCCAATATTGTTATTTTTATTGTAGAGTCGTTTGGGAGAGAGTATTCGGGAGCTTTTAATAAAGATAAAAACATCAAAGATTACGTTTCCTATACTCCGTTTATGGATAGTCTGGCGTCCAAGAGTCTTATTTTTCCAAATACTTTTGCCAATGGAAGGCAGTCTATCCACGGAATGAGTAGTGTTTTGGCAGGAATCCCAAGTCTTGCTGATGCTTTTACAGGTTCTCCGTACTCCAACCAAAAAATACAGTCTATTGTTTCTGTTTGTAATGAATTGGGATATGATACTTCTTTTTACCACGGAGCACCTAATGGTTCTATGGGATTTCTTGGATTTGGAAATATTTTAGGGTTTAAGCACTATTTCGGGAAGACAGAATATAATCACGATGAAGATTTTGATGGAATGTGGGCGATCTGGGATGAACCGTTCCTTCAGTATTTTGCTAAAAATGTAGGAAAGAAACAGCCTTTTATGACTACTGTTTTTACAGCATCCTCTCACCACCCATTCAAGATTCCTGAAAAGTATCAGGGGAAATTCAAAAAAGGGAAAATAGAAATGCATGAGCCGATACAGTATACGGATTATGCCATTAAGAAATATTTTGAAACGGCTAAAAAACAACCCTGGTTTCACAATACGATTTTCATCTTCACAGGAGATCATACCAACCAGGTGTATTATCCGGAATATGAAAAAGCAATGAATCGTTTTGCTGTTCCATTGGTTTTATATTCTCCTAATCCAGAATACCAACTTAAAGGTGAAAATCCTGAGATTGCTCAGCAAATAGATATTTATCCTACACTAGCAGACCTGATTGGTTACAACAAACCTATCAGAAGCTGGGGGAGAAGTTTGGTAAGTGATAAAAAATACCCGGGGATTATGGTAAATTCAGATGGAAGTAATGAGCAGTTTATCATCGGAAATTATATTTATCGTTTTGATGGCAAGGATATTGTCGGAGTATATGATAAATCTGACCTTGCCCTTGAAAAGAATCTGATTGGCCAATTAAAAACCCCTGAAGTAGAACAGGGAAAACAAACGGCAAAAGCTTGGTATCAGGATTATATGGATAGGGTGATTAATAGAAAGCTTAATTAAGTGAATCCATTTATAAGGTCTTTTATGCTTTGTATAATAAAAGTTTTTGTTCGTTAAGAATTAATTTATATTTTTATCAATACATAGAAAAGTATATTGTATTAAAATTAAAACTATAGAAATATGAAAAAAATAATGTTCACATTTGCACTTTCTTTATTTGGTGTGATGACATTTGCACAGATAGAAGGAAAGTGGAAGACAGTAGATGATGAAACCAAGCAGGCTAAATCTATTGTTGAAATCTTCAAGAAGTCAGACGGAAAGTATTATGGAAAGGTTTCTCAGTTATTGATAAAACCTGCTGATCCTAACTGTACCGCTTGTAAAGATGATAGGAAAGGTAAACCAATCTTAGGATTAGAAATCATTAGAGGATTGAAAAAAGAAGGTGATGAATTTACCGGAGGTAGTATTACTGACCCTAAAACAGGTAAAACTTATAAATGTACCATTACAAAAAGCGGAGATAAGCTTAATGTAAGAGGGTATTTGGGATTATCATTATTAGGAAGAACCCAGGTTTGGGAGAAAGCTAATTAATATAAGTTTAAATAGAATTTTAAAATGGCATTTCAGAAATGAAATGTCATTTTTTTTGGAAAATATGTAACGAAAATAAAATCTCCCCACTTATAGATTATGAGCACCGGACAGGAGAAAATATTTATCGAATTTTTTAAGCCTAATCAAAAGCTTATCCACAAAATATGTAGGATATATACAGACAATGCTGAAGATCATGAAGACCTTTTCCAGGAAATCACCATTCAGTTATGGAAATCATTTTCCACATTTAAAGGAGATTCCAAGTTTTCTACCTGGATGTATCGTGTAGCGCTTAATACGGCGATTACACTATTCAGAAAACCTAAGAAACAGAACTCGCAAGCAGTAGATGTTGATGTCTCATCCCTTAGAATAGAGTACGAAACTTACGAAGATGACGAGCATAAACTGCAAAAAATGTATAAGGCAATCTATGAGTTGTCTGATGTAGAGAAAGCTTTAATCATGATGTATCTGGAAGATAAACCTTATAAAGAAATAGGGGAGATCCTTGGTATTACAGAAGGGAATGCAAGAGTAAAAATGAACAGAGCAAAAAATAATTTGAAAACCAAAATAAACACAAAATAATATGGACGAATTAGAATTATTGAAAAAAGACTGGAATAAAGAATCATATGATTTTAAAGAATATTCCGAAAATGATATTTATAATATGATAAAGCATAAATCTGTTTCTGTAACCAAAACTTTACTTCTTATCGGTATGGTTGAACTTGTATTATGGGCCTTGTATGGGTGTCTGGATGAGCAGTTTCCTTATATAAGAGTTGCTTTATTTTTAATTTTTACAGGATTAATCCTTTTTCTGTTCAATAGAATGAAAACCGGACAGGATAGCATAACATTAATGAAAAGTATTTTGAACCTGAGAACTCTCATTTTAGCATATGCATGTATTTCATTGATCCTGATGATTACAGACAATATTATTCATTTCGATCATAATGTAAGAGATTTTATGGCAGGATCCAAGGACGGTTGGAACAGTACTCATAATATAAAAGCCTTACCTACCAATCCTGATACAATGATACCCGGGATAGCAAATTATATAATTTTTGGAATTGTTGTCCTGATTGGACTTTATATTCTATATGTAATTTATAAAAGAACCTACGGGAAAATTTTGCAGGATCTCAGAAAAAATTATAAAGAACTGAGCCTTCAGGAAGAAATAAGAGTTTAACAAAGGAGGCTGGAACAAGGAAGCTGGAAGCTATTATTAGCCATTTTTTAATAATGGGAATGATGTTAATTTTAAAAAGTAAATGAAAGTGTATTGATATATTCTTTCAAACTACATTAAACTTCCCTCTTCCAGCTTCCAGCCTCCTTTCCAGTAAAACGTCCTTTTTTGAATTATTATTAATATTGAAGTATCTTGTTCAAATGAAACGCCTTTTTATTATGTGTATAATAAAAAAACACTATTTTTGTAGTCTAAATTTTTCAAGAAAATATGGCAGAATATACTTTTCGTGAGGTAATTGCACAGGCAATGAGCGAGGAAATGCGTAAAGACGAATCCATTTACCTGATGGGGGAGGAAGTGGCAGAATATAATGGTGCATATAAAGCTTCAAAAGGAATGCTGGATGAATTTGGTCCAAAAAGAGTGATCGATACACCGATTGCAGAACTTGGATTTACAGGGATCTCTGTAGGAGCAGCAATGAATGGGAACAGACCTATCGTAGAATTTATGACATTCAATTTCTCTTTAGTAGGAATTGACCAGATTATTAATAATGCGGCGAAAATCCGTCAAATGAGTGGTGGACAGTGGAACTGCCCAATCGTTTTCCGTGGACCTACAGCTTCTGCAGGACAATTAGGAGCTACACACTCTCAGGCTTTCGAAGGTTGGTTTGCCAACTGTCCGGGGCTTAAAGTAGTCGTACCTTCAAACCCTTATGATGCAAAAGGATTATTGAAAACAGCTATTCAAGATAACGACCCGGTTATTTTCATGGAATCTGAGCAGATGTATGGTGATAAAATGGAAATTCCTGAAGAAGAGTACTATTTACCTATCGGAAAAGCAGATATTAAAAGAGAAGGTAAAGATGTTACTTTAGTTTCTTTTGGTAAGATTATGAAGTTGGCATTACAAGCTGCTGAAGACATGGAAAAAGAAGGAATCTCTGTAGAGGTAATTGACCTTAGAACAGTTCGTCCTTTAGATTTTGATACTATTTTAGCATCTGTAAAGAAAACAAATAGATTAGTAATCTTAGAAGAGGCTTGGCCATTTGGATCAATATCTTCTGAAATCACTTATATGGTACAACAAAAAGCATTCGATTATTTAGATGCTCCAATCAAGAGAATTACAACTCCTGATGCTCCAGCACCATATTCAGCTGCATTATTCGCAGAATGGTTCCCTAAGCTTGAAAAAGTAAAAGAGGAAATCAAAAAAGCAATGTACGTTAAGTAATCATAATAGAAAAAAACTTCCGAAAGGAAGTTTTTTCATTTATTATATTCATGAAGAAAAATTCATGACGTCATAAAATTAGTATAAATTTGCGCCTTTAAATTAAATTAAGCTGATATGGCAGAAGTTACAGAAGATGGTTACCACTTCGACATAAAGAAACTTTCCTTTATTGGAGTTTTAGTGTCTCTAGGGATTGTTTTTGGAGATATTGGTACCTCTCCGCTTTACGTAATGAAAGCAATTGTGAATGCAAGGTCTCAAGGGAGTAATATGCCTTTCAATGAATATATAGAAGGTGCCCTTTCTTGTATTATTTGGACACTTACTCTTCAGACTACCATAAAATATGTAATCATTGCTTTAAGGGCAGATAATAAAGGGGAGGGAGGAATTCTTGCCTTATTTTCTCTAGTTAAGAATCTGAAAAAAGGATGGCTTTATCTTATAGCCATTGTAGGAGCTGCTGCACTTATTGCAGATGGGGTAATTACACCATCACTTACCGTGATGTCAGCTATTGAAGGTCTTGAAATTTATAATCCACATACTCCTGTTGTTCCTATTACCATTGGAATTCTCATTGCAATTTTTGTGGTACAGCAATTCGGAACCAGCTTTATTGGAAAGTTTTTTGGTCCCGTAATGGTGGTTTGGTTTTTAGTATTAGGAGGTTTAGGGGTAATGCATTTGAGTGAAAATTTTGAAATTCTAAGATCTTTTAACCCTTATTACGCATACAAACTCATTGTAAACTCTCCAAGTGCAATAGTTATTTTAGGTGCAGTGTTCCTTTGTACAACTGGAGCAGAGGCTCTTTATTCAGATTTAGGACATTGCGGAGCTAAAAATATAAGAGTAAGCTGGGGATTTGTTAAAATAATGCTTATTTTAAATTATCTTGGACAAGGAGCTTGGCTTCTAACAAACTTTGAAAAACCAGGTTTTTCTGTTGTAAACCCATTCTTTGGGATTATGGAAGAATGGATGATTATACCAGGAGTAATTTTAGCAACAGCTGCCGCTATTATTGCTAGCCAGGCTTTGATTACGGGTTCTTTTACCATTTTTTCTGAAGCAATGTCGCTCAACCTTTGGCCTAATCAAAAAATTGACTATCCTTCTGGAGTTAAAGGACAAATGTATATCCCTAGAATCAATTGGGGCCTTTTAATTTTATGCATTATTGTAGTGCTGCACTTCAGAGAATCTGGAAAAATGGAAGCAGCTTATGGACTTTCCATTACAGTAACAATGTTAATGACAACCATTCTACTTATTTTTTGGTTGTTGAAACATAGAGTAAGTAAAGTTTTAATATTATTATTTGCTTTAGTCTATTTGGCTATTGAGTTAGGCTTCTTCAGTGCAAATATCATTAAGTTCATGGAAGGAGGATGGATCACCGTAGTATTAGCCGGTTCTATTGGAATCTCTATGTATGCATGGTATAATGGAAGGTTAATCAAAACAAGATTTATCCAATTTGTGAAGATTGACAAATATATATCCATTCTTAAAGATATGAAGTTGGATGAAACCATTCCCAAATATGCCACAAACTTAGCTTATCTGAGCCGTGCTAAAAGAAATGATGAAGTAGAATCTAAAATTATTTATTCTATCATCAAAAAACAGCCGAAAAGAGCAGATCATTACTTTATTCTAAGTATTGTGAATCAGGAAGATCCGTATACATTCAAGTATACGGTTGATGAAATTCTTCCCGGAACTGTTTATAAAATTAACTTCCTTCTTGGATTTAAAGTAGATAGAAGAATCAATGATTATTTCAATATGGTATTGAAAGATCTTATGGCAGATGGAACTATTCCTTCAAGAAGCAGCCACCCGTCTCTAAGAGCTCATGACATACCGCCGGATTTGAAATATGTAATTATAGATAATACTTATATCAACGATATACTTTTAACTGTTAAACAGAAGATTACCCTTAATATTTACAACTTTGTAAAATATATAGGAAGTGATGACTTTAAGGCGTGGGGAGTGTCTTCACATAACGTAGAAGTAGAGTCTGCCCCTATTACAGAGCTTACTGTTTATGACAATAAAATTGAACAATCTGGGTATTACCGTCATAACTCTTAATCCCTGGAGCTTTTAAACCATACTATCTATTTAAATAAAATTCAATAAATTTGTAGATAATTTTTTTAATGGATACAATACAAAAAGAAAAAAATATAGCTTTGATCAAGGATGTTTTAAGAAACTACTTACTAGAAAAAGGGTTCAGAAACACTCCTGAAAGATATACGATATTAGAAGAAATTTATAATATGGATCATCACTTTAATGTTGATGATCTGTATCTTCTGATGATGCAGAAGAAATATCATGTTTCGAAAGCAACTATTTACAATACGATTGAGATTTTCCTTGATGCCGGATTAATCCGTAAACATCAGTTCGGAGAAAAAACCTTGACGTCTTCATCTTATGAGAAATCTTATTTTGATAAACAGCATGATCACTTGGTGATCTACAAAAAGATTCTGATAAAGAAATCGAAGAAATTATTGAATTCTGTGACCCAAGAATTCAAGGAATCAAAGAAGCCATTGAAGAAGCATTTGGCGTAAAAATTGATTCTCATTCGCTATATTTTTATGGCACTAAGAATGACTAATTAATGAGAATAATCCTTTTTCTGTTTATCTTTATTTCTACGCTTAGCTTTGCGCAGGATAAAACTCCTGTGAAGAGAGATCCTTATCTCACCCCTTCTCCTGCAAAGCAGCAGCCATTGAAACCTGAAGATAAAATCAAACTTATCAACGCAGATAAAATTATTAAAGATCCCGCCAAATATGACGGTAATCAATATTTTGTAGGAAATGTTCAGATAGAACAAAAGGGATCTATACTTACGGCAGATGAAGTTGTTCTTTATAGTGAAGAAAACTTTGCCAAAGCAATTGGAAATGCAAAACTTCAGAATGCGGACGGCTCTGTTATTACAGCAGGGGAAATGGAGTATGATGGGAATACGCAGAAAGGTGTTGCCAGAAAAAATGTTGTCCTGACGGATCCTAAGCAGACCATCAAAACTGATATTCTGTATTATGATAAACTATCGAGTCAGGCTTATTTTAATACAGGAGGTACCATTTCTGACAGCCAGGGAAATGTAATGTATACCAAGTCTGCTACCTATTTTCTGGATACCAAAATGATTGATTTTGTAGGTAATGTGAAAATTGACAATGCCCAATATATCATTGAAGGAGTAAATATCAAGCAGAACCAGAATACCAAAGTAGCTGAATTTTTCGGACCTACAACCATTACCAATAGAGCCAATCCTAAAAATAGAGTGTATACGGAAAGAGGAACCTATAGGATGGAAACCAAAGAAGCTTTCCTGAACAAAAATTCCAAGATCTTTTATAATGATAAAATCCTTACCGGTGAGGATATGTATTTTAATCAGATCACAGGTTTTGGAAAAGCTACCGGTAATGTAAAACTGGATGATCCGAAAGAAAGGAGATATATGAAAGGTGGCTATGGTGAAATCTTTGAGAAAAAAGATTCTTCAATGATGACCAAAGGTCCTTACGCTGTTAAAATTATGGAAAAAGATACCGCCTATTTTGCTGCTGAGAAAATCATATCCTATCAAAAACCGGACTCTTTAGATATCAAAATAAAAAAGAGCTTTTTAAGAGCCTATAGAAAAGCAAGAATATATAAATCCAATGCACAGGGAAGAGCAGATTCTATATCCTTTAATGAAACGGATGGTATTATGCACATGTACACAAAACCGATCTTATGGAGCGGGGAAAAGCAGGTGACTGGTGACAAAGTTGAAGCCTATTTTAATACTCAGAATGAAAATATAGATTCCTTAAAAGTTATTGGAAATGCTTTAGCTATTAGTAAAGTAGACTCTTTAACTCTGAAAGATGAATTCAATCAGGTAAAAGGTAAGTACATGACAGTATATTATCAGGGTAATGATATTAAAGAGGCTAGAGTAGTGGGGAATGCACAATCTATTGCTTATGTAGATGATGTAAACAAAGAAACCCAGAAGCCGGAAAGAATTGGGATTACACTTTCTGCATGTGGTATTATCGGCGCTTTATTTGAGGAAAGGGCTTTACAGATTATTTCCTGTAGCATCGGTGCTACTGCTGATACTTATCCAATGAGTAAAATAGAACCTTCAAGAAGAAAGTTTCCGGATTTCAACTGGAATACGAAAGACCGGATCAGGAAATGGCAGGATATATTGGTCGACAGTCCAAATTATGAAGAGATAAAATATTCTTCGGATAATGAATTGTATGATCAGGCTCAGGATGCTATAGAGAAAGAACGGGCTAAAGAAGAAGCTAAAAAACCTAAAAGAGTAAGAAAATAATCATAAAATGAACCGCTTTATTGTAAAGCGGTTTTTTTATTTCTAATAGTTATTTTGATCTTCTTATTGAATAAAAAGAAATAAAAAGAGGAGTTTAAAATTTTTGTTCAGCTAGGTTTTGGTTAAACAGAGCCATATTTTTTTCGGTAATTGTTAAAATGTCAATAAATTGAGTTGTTTTTGTATTTTATATCATTAAATAGTGAAAAAAATACATGTTAATTATTTTTTTTTAATCGGATTGATAACACTAAAAATGAATGATTGAAACGCTTTGTTATTTTTATTGGAATTAAATTATTTTATTGAATTACAATATTTTATATTTTTTATATAATTGGGTTTTATTCCTGGTAAAAGTTGCTGTAAAATGTTGTTTGTATTAGTAAATATTAAAAAAGACCTTCTTCATATCATTAAATGGTGAAATTTTTGTGATTCAAATAACAAAAAAAAACCTGAAATTGCTCAGATTTTGTTCTTAAATTTTAAATTTTAAAAATATTTTTTTTTTCTGCAATAAACATGGGATTTTCCTTTCACTACAGCGGTGTTTATTGGTTATATTTATTCTAACATATTGGAGTTATTGTTTTTTTTATGACTATATAATTATCTAATTATAATATTTTATACATTTAATAGGTCAAGCCAATCTAAAAAAGACAATATGAAATTAGAATTTATTATCTTGATCTTTATTATTTGTAATATAAAGATCAATGCTCAAGTTGGTATTTCGAAAACCACGGGCTTTCAGCCGGATGTTCGGACTCAGCTGCATGTAAAGCAGGATGATTACGCTGCTAGATTACCTAGAGCGAATACAACTGCTGTATTACCTTCCTCATTAACTGGTACAACAGGAGATGGTACCCAAGGATCCATTATTTTTAACCGTGAAACAGGAAGTATTGTTCAGAATGACGGAACAAGTTGGAAAATCTCAGATCCTATTGTGACCACCATGAAGAACAATAAAATGGCCCGTTTTATCAGATCAGGAAATGTGACCACGAGTTGTGGAACATGTGGACTGGCCTGTGGTCTTACAGTAAAGACCTGTACGGCTGCTAATATTAATTTTACAGCAGGTAGTTTCAATGACATATCTTCAGATGTTGCACTGGCTGCCACTACCAGTAATGTAATTAATATTAATACGAAAGGACTTTATAAAATATCCTTTAAAAAGTGGAGCCATAGATATTAGTACTCCGCTTTGTGTAGGGGTTATCATCAATCTGAAATCAAGGCTGGATCTGGAAATGAGTACAGCAGCGGATGCTACCTGGAGACCTATCAATAATACAACAAGTGCTTCTACTTCAGGAGCATTATCTGTATCAACATTGTTACCAGGATCCATTGATGTAGGGCAATCTTTAGCATTTACTTATGTAGGTGTTTTCAACGCAGGAGACAAATTGAGAATGTCACTAGGAGGTACTCAGAACATCGGTACAGGTGTTTGTACAGGAGCTTTGGGTGGTAATAACATGAGCTTTGCCATGACGAAAACCGGAAATGCTGTATCAGAAATTATTGTTGAAAAAATAAATATGCAATAAGATGAAAAAGATTATAATTGTATTAGCCCTCATTCTTCAATATTATTTGCATGCACAGGTTGCTATTGGAGGTAATTTTGTAAGCAATAAAAATGTAGTGAAAGTTCAGGATGGAAACAAGGGAATTATTTTACCTTTTTCCAATTCTTATACCGGTTTTCCGAAGTATAATGCTTCTGCTCCGGACGTATTCGATGATTATACTAATCTCGTAGGTGGTCTTATTTATAATAAAAGTGATGATCAGTATTATAAATATGATGGCTATTCATGGAATCCGGCAAGGCAGATACAGGGAATTTACCAGCCGAAGGCTTCCCGATTAGGGGTTTCTTCAGGAATTTCAATTCCATGTATTTCTTTTGGAATAGGTTTCTGTTTTTCTAGTGGAACTCCTACCTATTTAGCTCCAGACGATAAGAGTCAGGTACTTGTGGATAATCTGGCGCTGAAAAATCCTGCTGCTAGTACTGTTACTGTAAAACAGAATGGTGTATATGATATAGGTGTAGCACTAGGCTTTACAGGAGGAAGTTTTGGTGCCCAGGCTGGAGTAACTGAATTTAAACTAACGTTACAGGTAAAATATACATCATCATCTGACTGGGAAACTGTTGTTTCTAAGACTAATTATTCTGTTGTTTTCATTGTAGATACACAGGGAAATAAGACATCAAGTTTCTCGCATACACTATATATGCCTGCAGGAGCTGAACTTAGAGTGGTTCCATCTATCAGTTCTAATGCTCTTTCGGGAGGTGCGCTTTCAGCGTACGGAACAGATTCCAATTCGGTGAGTTCATTCGTTGCAGCACGTTTAATTAAAGCACTTTAAATCATGAAGAAAAATATATACAGTCTGTTTTTATTTATGTTCATCATAAACAGCTATAATGCACAGGTAAATTTTACCAATATCGGAAGTCCGGATTCCAACGCAAGTGGAAATGATAAAGTAATGATGTACATAACTAACACTAGTGAAGCAACAGGAGTAAAAGGATTTGGTATTCCAACTGTAAATACATTGACAGATCTTCCGTATACTGGAGCGAATGCACCAGCTACAAGTATTACAGAACTGAAAGGTATGCTTTTATTTGTGAATAGTACAGGCGAGGTGATGGTATTTGATGGGTTAGTTTGGAGTAAAGCTTTTGAAGTGGAATCTGATAACATTTCCAGATTTAGAATAAATTCAGTAGCCACAACTACCGGATCTGTGATGCTTCCTATTAATTCTTTAATTGATAAGGTTAACTTCTTAGCAGATCCATTAAAACTTAAGACCAATGTACCAACCAGTGGGGCAGATCTCAATAAGTTGTACATCCGCCAGACAGGACTTTACAGAATAAATTTGAATATAACTTTTACAGGGCCGGCAGGGTCATTCAGCAACAGATTGGGAGCAGGACTCTTAATTAATGACCAATTGAGATTTCAGTTACTGGAAGATACTGTAAATTTTGACGGAACAAACAGGAAAATCAATCTTGATTTTTCAGTATATGCAGTACAGGGACAGTATATTACCTTGGAAGCTATTTCAGAAGTTGGAGGAACTACAGCTTATACCGTAACGAATGATAGCTACGTAACGGTAGAAAAAGTACTATAAAGTAAACGAATCTTTATATTTCAATGAGAAGCTACCCTTATACCAATGAAGGGTGGCTTTTTTATTCACGATCAATAATTTCGGCATTTGCTGAATCTTTTATAGCTTTGCTGAAATTTTTTGAGACAATGGAAATGCATAAAGATTTTTTTATATATCAGGCACAAACCACAAAATTTGCAGCAGGTTTTGAAGTTGAAAAAGCTGAAGGAAACTATATCTACGGAACAGATGGAAGAAAGTATCTCGATTTTGTAGCTGGAGTTTCTGCCAATACCCTTGGGCATTCGCATCCGAAAGTGATTAATGCGATCAAGGAACAGGCAGATAAATATCTTCACGTAATGGTATACGGGGAATATGCTCAGGAAAAACCGATTGCGCTATGTAAATTACTTGCTGAAGCTACTCCGGAACCTTTGGAAGTGACATATTTGGTAAATAGCGGTGCAGAGGCTATTGATGGAAGTTTGAAACTGGCTAAAAGATATACCGGAAGAGAAGAAATCATTTCCTTTAAAAACTCTTATCATGGGAACACCCACGGAGCATTAAGCGTTTCGGGAAATGAAAACCATAAAAGAGAGTTCCGCCCATTATTACCGATGGTTACTTTTATCGAATTCAATAATGAAGCTGAATTTGATAAGATTACAGAGAAAACTGCATGTGTAATTCTGGAAACTATTCAGGGAGCTGCAGGATTTCTGGTTCCGAATGATGATTATCTGATTAAACTGAAAAAAGATGTGAAGAAGTGGGAGCGCTTTTGATTCTGGATGAGATCCAACCCGGATTTGGAAGAACAGGAAAGCTATTCTCATTTGAACATTTTGGAATTGTTCCGGATATCCTTGTTATGGGTAAAGGGATGGGAGGTGGAGTTCCGGTAGGAGCTTTTATGAGTTCCAGAAAGATTATGGAAACGTTGTCCCATTCTCCGAAGTTAGGACATGTAACTACTTTTGGAGGAAATCCATTGATTGCAGCAGCCAGTTATGCTACTTTGAAAGAAGTGCTGGAAAGTGGTATAATGAAAGAAATTGAAGAGAAAGAAAAATTATTCAGAGAACTTTTGGTACATCCAAAAATTAAAAATATAAATGGTAAAGGTTTAATGCTGGCCGTAAATCTTGGAGAACCTGAATATACATTGAATGTAGCTAAAAAATGTATGAAAAACGGACTTATTGTATTCTGGCAATTGTATAGAAATGAATATTTGAGAATTTCTCCACCCCTTACATTATCTCTTGATGAAATTAGAGAAGGCTGCCAAATTATACTTGATATTCTTAATGAAGATTAAAGAAAATGTCTCTCCCGATGGAGAGATTTTTTTTATGCCTGACATGGCAATTTTAAACCTTAATACTTAACATAATACATATTTATAATCTCTGATAAATATCATGCAGATTCTTTAAAAAAGTAACTGCAATTTTGTGTAATAAAAAAATTAATTTATATATTGCGGGACGATAAAAACAAAGATTATATGGCGAAACATAAAGTCCATTACGAATTTCCAATGCACTGTTTATCAGAGATTTTATACGAATATCTGGCTACTGCAGAGGGGTTGTCTGAATGGTTTGCAGATGAGGTTACAGAGAAAGGCGATGATTTCTTTTTTAGCTGGGGTGGAGGACCTGCTGAAAAGGCCACTTTGATCAGATATAAGCCTGAAGGTTTCGTGCGTTTCAGATGGGAAGAAGATGAAGGAACTAAGAATTTCTTTGAAATGACTATCACTATAGATGATATAACAGAAGATTTGGCACTAAATATTACGGACTTCTGTGAAGAAGGAGACGAAGAAGAAAACGCGATGTATTGGGAAAATCTTATTGAAAATCTCAGAATAAAATTAGGTGCTGCATAATGCAGGACTATATCAAATGATAAAACTGATGAACGATTTATCGTTCATTATTTTTTTGTAAATAAATCACATCAAAAATTGGAAAATCAATATTTTACCTCAGGTACATTGAATGTAAAGAACAGAGCCTTTCTTTGGGGCGATGCAGTGAAGGTTTCTTTCTTTGTAAGAGACAGCAGGTTGATCATGGATGAAGAATGCTATTTCTTCCTGATGGCTTCCATGA
This sequence comes from Chryseobacterium capnotolerans, assembly GCF_021278965.1. Taxonomy (NCBI): domain Bacteria; kingdom Pseudomonadati; phylum Bacteroidota; class Flavobacteriia; order Flavobacteriales; family Weeksellaceae; genus Chryseobacterium; species Chryseobacterium capnotolerans. The sequence goes on from NZ_CP065589.1 coordinate 638,359, forward strand.
GAAAGATGAGAATGAATATTCCTTTAACCTATACATTGGAGTTTTTCCAGTCAATGTTCCAAAAGGATATTATAGAAGGTAAAGGAATAAAGAATGGAATTATCAATTTCCAGGTATTCAGAAATCAGGATGAATTAACATTAGCAAAATCTTCAATTTCCTATTTTTATGAAGTAGAAGAAATGGATGATGTTTTGGCTGTTCATCAGAGAGCCTTGGAACTGGATCTGATTAAGGAAATTAATGTAAATAATAATCTGCTAAGCAATATCAGAGTACATTGTCCGGAAAACATCTATGGCGGAATTTATGCCCAGGAGAATGATCTTGATGATGTTATTCTGTTAAACCCTAATAAAAGGATTGCCCGTACCACTTGTGGTAACCTTTTGTTTATGGAAGGAGATGTTATTAAAGTTCCAAAACAGACAGAAGGAGCTTACATCTCTCCTTTAATGGAAAACTTCGTTACTTATTTACATAAAAATAAACTGGCTGATATCCAGGAACACGAAATTATTGCATTTGAATCTCAGAAAGCAGAAGAAATTTTAATGATTTCTGACGAGAAAGGCATATTTTCTGTAGGTAAAATAAGAAATAAAACCTTTGAGACTTCCCGATTTACAGAATTGGTAGAAGGCTGGAAAAAGAGTTTTAATTTATAAAAATTGACAAACCCGGTAAACAACAACGTTACAAAGTCCTTTACCGGGTTTTATTCTGAATAAATCAGAAATTGTTTCTTTATTTAATTTCCGTTGATGATATCAACGAATTTTTGTGCGATTTCCTTTTGTCCATTTTCACTGGTAATATAAGCTCTGTCTGAAGAATTATTGATGAATCCAAGTTCTACCAATACTGCAGGAGCTTTGGTTTCTCTTAAAATATGAAGATTATTGCGCTCTTCAATTTTACGAACACTAAATTTTTTATAGATTTTTCCTGCCAGTTTCTTTGAATCTTCAGAATTCTGGACATATATTTCTGTTCCATGTTTAACGGTTTCTTCCTGAGGAGAAGTGTTAACATGGAGTGAAATCACCATTTCAGGATTCAGTTTGTTGATTTGAAGAGTTCTTTCGGAAAGACTGGGATAGGTATCTTCATTTCTTATTAAAATCACCTCATACGGGTCTTGCTTTCCACTAAGCTTTTGAATCTCCTTTGCAATGCTTAAGGTGATATCTTTTTCACTAAATTGGCCAAATACAGCACCATGATCATTGCCTCCATGACCAGCATCTATGACAATGTATTTCTTGTTAAGAGGAGTGAATGATAAAAAAGCAGTCGAAAAGATTGATAAAGCAAGTAATGGAATACCTTTCATTTCAGTGATTTTTGGTTTTTCAAAGAACGGAAAAACTTTCTTTAAAATTGGTTAACAGAATCTTAAAATTTGTTAATTATTTTTACTAATATGAAAAGGATGTGATTAATTTAATGAAATATCCTCAGGGGAATTGGCCCATAATAAGAATTCTCCACCAAGATTCTGCATGATCGATTTCCATAAGGTCTGGTCGTTGGGAAGAGTGTAATCCAGATTGTAAACATCTACCACAGTCCACATTTTTCTCTGAACCTCACTGTCCAGTTGATTAGGAGCCCATCCGGAATATCCTGAAAAGATTTTTACATTATGAATATCCAGCTCATTAGCCAATACAGCATTGATAATACGTTCGATATCCTCGGTAAGATAATATTCATCCGCAATATCAGTGTAAATCTCGGTCACTTTTTCATCACCTTTTACAATGAAAAATACTTTATCATTTTCTACAGGACCGCCATCGTATACCTCGATCTTAAAATCAAAGAAATCTTTGAATTTACTACTCATCTGGCTATTTTTTTTATTAAGGATCAAACCAAAAGCTCCGCTTTCGTTATGTTCAATAACCAATACTACCGATCTGGAAAAAATATCGCCGGAAATGTCAGGGGTCGAGATTAATATTTTACCTTTGTATGAGTGATTCATACTCAAATTTAATAAAAAATATTTATGGAAAACCTGCACGACAAAAGAAAAGTGTACGATAAATCCCAACTTATTGAAAGTGAGATAAAACAAAATCCAATAGAGCAGTTTAGAGACTGGTTTTTGGATGCCAGTGAAAGCCCGGAAGTCTCAGAAGCTAATGCTATGGCGGTTTCTACGGTAGAGGAAGATGGTTGTCCGAGAACAAGAATGGTCCTGTTGAAATCTTACACTCATGAAGGGTTTATTTTCTATACCAACTACAATAGCAGAAAAGGAAAAGCAATAGAAAATAATCATAAAGCCTGTCTGCATTTTTTCTGGCCTAATCTGGAGCGGCAGATTATCATCAAAGCTAACCTTGAAAAAGTGGCAGAAAACTTAAGTGATGGCTATTTCCATTCGAGGCCAAAGGGAAGTCAGCTGGGCGCTGTAGTTTCGCCACAAAGTCAGGAAATTCCTAATCGTGAGTTTCTGGAAGAAAAATTAAAAGATCTGGAGAAAGAGTACGAAAATATAGAAGTTCCAAGACCGGACCATTGGGGCGGATATCTTGCAAAACCTTATGAGATTGAATTCTGGCAGGGAAGACCTAACCGTCTTCACGACAGAATTGTGTATAAATTGGAAGATCTTGATTGGAAGATCTCTCGATTGGCTCCATAGGTAAGATAAATCTGTAAACTACTCTACATGAGACAACATCATAGATGCTAGTACAATTCAATAAAGCGGGCTTTAGCCTGCTTATTTATTATATCGGCCGAAAGGCTTTAGCCTAAACTTATAAGCTCTTGATAAGGCATAAAAAAAGACCGTCTCTTAGAAACGGTCTTGAATTTTTGTAATCTGAATGATTATTTTTTCTTAGCACCAGAAACTGCATTTGATAAATCAGCTCCAGCCTTAAATTTAGCAACTTTTTTAGCAGCAATTTTAATTGGTTTTTTAGTTGCAGGGTTGATCCCTTGTCTAGCTGCTCTCTCAGCTACTGAGAAAGTACCGAAACCTACTAAAGAAACTTTTCCATCTTTTTTCTTTAGAGTAGAAGTTACGTTACCAATGAAAGATTCTAAAGCAGCTTTTGCTGCAACTTTAGTGATACCTGCATCTTTTGCGATTGCGTCGATTAATTCAGACTTGTTCATAATTTTTAATATTAAAGTTAGTTCGTAATTATAGCAAATATAATACTATTTTCTAATTGTGCAATTTTTTTATAAAAACTTATGCAATTTTTTTACTTTTCAGTGAAAACAGTTAAAATATGATAATTCGTGTTTCTACGAAAAATCTACGTTACGGGTTACTAAAATCATGCCAAATGCTTATGCTTATTGACTTTAGCAAAAAGTTAATATTATTTCCTGTATTTATTAAATCCTAAATTGTGTATAAAGTATTGATGTTTTTAAGAATATAATTATTAATAATATAACTAAAGATCTCTTTTGTTGTGTTTTATAAAATTAAACCCCATTGTTTATGGGAGTTTTTTAATGGTAATGAAGGACTGTTTTATTAATTTTTATTAATAAATTTGCAGCATGTTAATAGAAGTTTTCAAGTCCAAGATCCATAGGGTAAGAGTTACAGCCTCAGACCTTAATTATATAGGAAGTATAACGATAGATGAAGATCTTATAGAAGCCGCTGGTTTAGTGGTGGGAGAAAGGGTCTATATCGTCAATGTGAATAATGGAGAACGTTTTGATACCTACGTTATCAAAGGAAAAAGAAAATCCGGAGAAGTATGTCTTAACGGACCTGCTGCAAGAAAAGTACAGAGAGATGATATCATCATCATCATTGCTTATGCGCAGATGACCCCTGAAGAAGCCAAAGACTTCCAGCCGAAAATAGTTTTCCCTGATGAAAAAACAAATCTTCTTACGTAATTCATGGAGAAAACATCAAAAAGTCCTTTGAAATCAATACTTACAATAGTAATATCGCTTGCTTTTGCAGGCTTTTTTTTATGGCTTGCCTTACGAGGGCTTGATTTTAAAGTGATTCAGCAATCATTGGCGAAGGCCAACTATCTTTGGGTATTGTTTGCTTCTGTATTTGGGCTTTTAGGCTACTGGTTCAGAGCGATTCGTTGGAATTTACTATTGGAGCCAATGGGATACCGCATTTCAAACTCTAATTCATTATGGACTACTTCATTTGGATATCTGATGAATCTTACGATTCCAAGAAGTGGAGAATTGGCAAGAGCTACTGCTTTATATGGGGTAGAAAAAGTACCTGTAGATAAATCTTTCGGTACTATTATTTTGGAAAGAGTGGTAGATTTGGTTTGCCTGGTTGGTTTTTTACTTCTAACAGTGATTTTTAAATTTAATGCGATCCGTTCTTTTTATCATTTTGTAATGGATAAAAAAGATGAGAAAGCTGAATTTGTTCCCAATTTTTTTGAGAAACAAATGATGAAGTTGGGAGTCAATGATTTTGATTCTTTTTATTTGTGCATCAAGATCGCTGTAGGAGTAGTATTTTTAATAGGTTTGGGACTTCTTTATAAATATAAAAAAGAGAAACTCATCAATTTTGGAAAAGGAATTCTTCAGGGAATAACTTCCATTTTTAAGCTAAAACAAAAAAGTAAATTCATATTGTATACACTAGGGCTGTGGGTTTCTTATTACTTTGCCGCCTATTTTGTATGTTTTGCCCTTCCTGAAACTTCAACGTTTACTTTTGCAGATGGTTTCTTTATTATTGTTGTAGGAACACTTGGAATGATTATTCCTGCCAGTGGTGGAATCGGAGCTTATAATCTGGCTATGAAATACGGCTTTATGGCTCTTTTTATTTCGATGGGGAAAAGTGCTGACCTTGGAGGTGAGATAGGATTAATTTATTCTTTTATTTCTTTACCACTTCAAATTGTAATAGTATTGGTAATGGGACTTATTTCAATTCCAATGCTGGCAAAGGCAAGAAATGAAGCTGCTTCGAAGAAAGATTTTTAAAACTAATTCAACAATGATACAGTACAAAGGTTCAAATTTTTAATTGGACCTTTTTTGTTGCCGTTAATTTAACCGGTAAAATTAGACTTAATTGCTTTATACCCATTATTTTTAGTAAATAAATTTGGTTAATTCGTAAATCAAATCTATCTTAATGCAAAAATAATTCATAACATAAAATACTATGGCAATTAATCTACAGAAAGGACAAAAAATCGAGATCGGACTGACAAAAATGACGATAGGACTTGGTTGGGATCCTAATGAAGGGACAGGCTACGACTTCGATCTTGATGCTTCAGCAATCATGATCGATTCTGATAGAAAATTAGTAAGCGAGGAATATTTTGTTTTTTATAATAATCTGAATTCACCGGATGGAGCCCTTACTCATACCGGAGATGATCCGAGCGGAAAAAACAGTGATGGAGCTGATGATGAAGCGATCATTATAGATCTTGATAAAGTAGATTCAAGAGTTGAAGAAATTCTTTTTGTGGTCACTATTGAAGACTTTGAAAGAAGAAAACAGAACTTTGGACAGGTTAGAAATTCATATATCAGGGTGGTAGATAATGGTACCAACCAGGAAATTGCAAAATATGAGCTGGATGAAGATTTTTCCATTGAAACCGGAGTTGAGTTCGGAAGATTATACAAAAGAAACGGAAGCTGGAAGTTTGAAGCTTCAGGAATAGGATACAGAGCAGACCTTGGTTTCTTCCTTGAAAAATATTATAAAGGACAAATCATCAAATAAATAATAATACACTAATACACAAAACGATAGCTATGGCAATTAATTTACAGAAAGGTCAAACGATTGATTTAAGAAAAAATGACCGTGGAGAAAGTGTTTATGATCTTTCAAAAGTAACAATCGGTTTAGGATGGGATGTAAGAAAACAAGGTGGTTTCTTCGGGAAACTTTTTAATAAAGAAGCTGAATATGATCTTGATGCAGTAGCGTTTCTTTTGGATGGCAGCGGAAAGGTGGCTAATCTTGGAAGAACGGTTCAGACCAATGACGGAAGACAGGTGGGGCTGTATCAGGGAGATGTGGTTTTCTTTAATTCTATGCAGCATCCAAGCGGAAATGTATGGTTAACGGGAGATAACAGAACGGGAGCCGGAGATGGTGATGATGAGCAGATCATTGTAAAATTGGATCAGCTGGATCAAAGCTACCAGAAAATTGTTTTTTTGGTTACCATCTATCAGGGGAGAACCAATAATCAGCATTTTGGAATGATTGAAAATGCGTTTATCCGTGCAGTAGATGCTACAGGTAAAGAAATTACAAAATACAGTCTTTCCGGAGATTCTAGCATGAACGGAATGTGTGCAATGGTTTTTGCAGAGGCTTACCGTCATAATGGTGACTGGAAGTTTCGTGCAGTAGGAGAGCCTCATAATACGGATAACTTTATTGATATTCTGAGACAGCAGTATTCATATTCAAACTAGACTTTATATTTCTATTCAACATAAAAGCCGGCTGGGAAGTCTTCGACTTCCTCCGCCGGCTTCAGACCTAATAACCACCCTTATGAACAGAAGATTATTAGCCTATTTTTTACTGGATACTTCCGGCTCTATGAACGGGGAACCTATCCAGGCACTGAACAACGGCTTTAACGGGCTTATCAGTATGCTTCGTGCAGATCCGCAGGCGATGGAAAGCCTTCATTTAAGTGTTATTACCTTTGATAGAGAAGTTAAGAATATTATTCCTTTAACAGCTCTTTCCAATTTTTATCCCATTGAAATTACATGTCCGGATAGTGGACCAACTCATACCGGGGCTGCACTGGAAATGGTATCTGATCTTGTTCAGAAAGATCTTGTAAAAGGATCTGCTGATGAAAAAGGTGACTGGCAGCCTTTACTCTTTATATTTACTGATGGAAAACCTTCCGATATTCAGAAATACAGACAGATGATTCCAATTCTTAGAGGTCTTGAGTTTGGAGCCATTGTAGGCTGTGCGGCAGGACCTAAAGCTGATGAACAGTCTTTGAAAGAACTCACGGATCATGTGGTAAAGCTGGATACTACAGATGCGATCACTCTTTCATCTTTTTCAAATGGGTGAGTACTTCTATTACACAAGGAGGGCATTCACAGAATACAACAGATCACGTAACATTACCTCCGCCACCATCGGAGCTAAATATTATTATTTAAAAAATTGTCTTTACAGTTATGAGAAGACTACCGATTTATTTTTTAATTGATGTCTCCGAATCTATGGTAGGAGACCCGATTGAGCAGGTGCAGGAAGGAATTTCCAACATTGTCAGGGAACTTAAGAAAGATCCGTATTCATTGGAAACGGTGTATATTTCTGTGGTAGGTTTTGCAGGAGAAGCTGAAGTGATTACACCACTTCAGGATATCATAAGTTTTTATCCTCCAAAAATTCCGATTGGCAGTGGTACATCACTGTCTCAAGGATTGATTAAAATAATGGACTGTATAGATCAGGATATTGTAAAAACAACCTATGATAGAAAAGGAGATTGGAAGCCTATCGTATTTTTGTTTACAGACGGGGTTCCTACTGATGATGCTGCCAAAGCGATTGAAAGATGGAACAGCAAGTATAACGGAAAATCTAATACCATTGCAGTATCTATAGGAGAGAATACCAATTATAAGCTGTTGGGTTCACTGGCAGATAATGTTTTACTGTTTAATAATACGGATGAAAATTCCTATAAAGAATTCTTCAAATGGGTAACAGATTCTATTAAAACAACCAGTCAAAGTGTAACAGAAGCGAAGAAAGAAGGAATTAATTTATCTAAAATAGATTCTGTTATTCTGGAAAAGGTAGATCCGCAGATGGAACAGCGTTTTCCGGATAATAACTTTGTTGTTTTGAATGGTAAATGTTCAGAGACGGATAAACTCTATCTGATGAAGTTTAAGAAGACATTCGGAGAATCCAGTATTCCGGGGATGTCTACAAGATATTATAAACTGGAAGGCGCTTATAAAATTGATGAGAAAGCTTATTACAGGTTGTCTTCTGCCCAAAGAAGCAATCTTAAAATTTCAATAGAAGAACTTCAGGGTGGAACTTCTTGCCCACATTGTGCAAATCCTATTGCTTTGGCCACCTGTGCTTGTGGCGGAATCCATTGTCTGCAAGGGGAAGGATACAATAAATGTCCCTGGTGTGGAACATCCGATTATTACGGGTATTCCGGCGGTGGATTTGATATCAACAGAACATTAGGTTAATTACTTTGCCTATGAAAATACCTTCATTTTATTTTGGAATCGGGAGAAAGCCTATGGAAAAAGGAACTATTCATAAAGAAAAAGAAGAGTTTAAAGAAGTTCACTGGGTATTACAACATGCCCATTCAGGGAAGTTCTATGAATTCACTTTTGAGATGGCTGATTTTCCTAACATCAGGATTAAAAATATTGGAAACCTTGAAGAAACCGGACTAACGTTTGAAAATGACAGGATTTTTGGGATTCCGAAAGCCCATAGTATGTATCATCTGGATATAGAATTTTTTCACACAGAAGATAAAGAGCATACAGATGTTAAAAGAGTTTCGTTATTAATCAATATTGATCCTAAAGATTTGTGGAAAAATATTCCAAGTGATCGAAATGATGACTTTTATAAAGAAGATGAGGTTTCATTTCAGGGAACTTTTTTGGATAAAAAAATTGTTGCAGCTTCCAAAAGAGGCCGTTCTCATGCCCATGAAGGGAAATTCAGAGAAGATGATTTTGCAGTGAATGAACTTCCGGCAGATTGGAATATTATCTCAGTTTCTGATGGTGCCGGTTCTGCTGTCATGGCAAGGGAAGGTTCAAGATTAGCTACAATTTCTGTTAATGAGTTTTTTAGCGTTCCTGAAGTTTTAACTGAGATTGAAAATAACATCAATATCTTTTATACTGCAGAAGTCTCAAAGAAAGAACGGGATGAAGCCAAAGAAAATGTAATAAGACTTTTATATGAAGGTGTTTTACATGTTCATCATGAACTCGATAAAACGGCGCTAGAGAATGATCTTTCCATTAATGATCTGCATGCCACACTTATTTTTGCTTTGGTTAAAAAGTTCAGCTTTGGATATGTGATCCTGAGTTTCGGAGTAGGAGACTGCCCAATCAATCTGATCAATACTGATTTTTCCAAAGTAGAATTACTGAATACAATGGATGTGGGAGAGTTCAGTGGAGGAACTCGCTTTATGACCATGAAGGAAATTTTCAACGATCATATTGTTTCCCGTTTCAGAATAACATGTATGAAAGATTTTTCATATCTGGTGCTCATGACGGATGGAATTTATGATCCTAAATTTCTTACCGAAAATAAATTGGAAGATACAGAAAGCTGGAAAATATTTTTTAACGATCTTAATGGAGATAATGATGATCTTACGAAAGTAGATTTTATGAATGATGCAGAAATTGCTCAACAACTTCTCCTTTGGACTGATTTCTGGAGCCGTGGAAACCATGACGATCGTACACTGGCCATAATTTATTAATTAAACATGAAAAATACTATAAAGGTTGTTTCTGTCCTGGATGCATCCAAATCCTATGAATATGTAGATGAAAAGCCAATCCAGGGAGGCGTAAAAGATGTTTACTTTTCACCGGACAGAACGTATGTGGTTGCTTTTTACAGAAATCCGCTGGATGAAGGACAGAAAGAAAGGATTATGAGAATTGTTTCTACCTACCTTCAAAATATCCGAAATGGAAATGCAGCAGAATACTTTCTGAATGAAATATTCAGATGGCCTTATGATATTGTAGAAAGAGATAGGTTAACAGGTATTATTGTTCCTGTTTACAATCAAAAATTCTTCTTTGCTAAAGGATATGTAGGTTCAGATAATATTCAGAATGAAGATAAAGTGGGAAAATGGTTCACCGCACCTATGTTCAGAAATCCGCAATATCCGCTAAGGCTTGACAGATCTGAGCTCGGGGATTGGCTGAGCTATTTTCAGATTGCGATTAATATCAGCCGTGGGGTAAAGAAACTCCATCAAATGGGACTAGCGCATTCAGACTTATCTTATAATAATATTCTGGTAGATCCGGTAACCAAATCGGCCTGTATTATTGATATTGATGGACTTGTTGTTCCTAAATTATTTCCACCTGAAGTTATTGGAACTGCAGATTTTATTGCTCCTGAAGTTTTAAAGACCCAACATTTGGGACTTCAGGATCCAGCAAGGCATCTGCCTAATCAGAAAACTGATTTACATGCCCTTGCCGTTTTGATTTACATGTATCTGTTGAGAAGACACCCACTTCGTGGTGGAAAGATCTGGGATCTGGATTCTGAAAAGGATGAAGTGATATCCATGGGTGAAAAAGCTCTGTTTGTAGAACATCCCAATGATCCTTCCAATAATGTAAGAGCTGATCATCTGAGAAAATGGGATACTTTCTGGGGTGACCCTAAAAGATTCCTTATACTGTAACAGGTCCCTATATTGCTGATTTATTTAGGAAAACATTTATAGACGGACTGCATGATCCAATCAGACGACCTACTGCCAACGAATGGGAAACTGCTTTGCTGAAAACTGTGGACCTGATACAGCCTTGTCAGAACTCCGAATGTACTGAAAAATGGTATGTTTTTGATAATACAAGCAATCCGAAATGCCCTTTCTGCGGAACTCCACACCAAGGAATGCTTCCAGTGCTGGATTTGTACTTCAGATTTGATGATGAGGTCTGGAAACCTGAAAATCATAGGCTAATGGTATATCATAATCAATATTTATTCAAATGGCATGTATCGAGAAAGGTGATCCGAAATGAAAATCTGACGATGCAGGATAAAATGCCTGTAGGATATTTTACTTTCCATCAGGGAAAATGGGTATTGGTGAATCAAAGTCTGGCAGATATGAAAGATATTACAGAACAGCAGGAAATTCCACCTGGATCTATGGTTGAACTGACGGATGGGAAAAAAATACTGTTGTCCTCAGAAGAAGGTGGAAGATTGATCTATGTAACAATGGCGAATCAGTAGATAGAGATAGGCTGGAAGCTGGAAAAGTGAATCTGGATGTATAGCAGTAAAAAATAGGATAGAGATATTTAAATTCAATAGAAGCTTTAGCCCAAATTTATATTTTTTATACTCTCGCAGATTTTTCAGATAACGCAGATTGATACACAATGATCTGTTCAACCCACCTCATCAACGAGAGTTAAATTTTATACGTAATGATCTGTGAAAATCTGTGCAATCTGTGGGAAATAAAATCTAACAAATAAGATTAGCCACAAAAGTCACAAAAGTTTTTTAAGTTAATAGCTTTACGCATGGAGGTACACCAAAGTTTTGAAAATCTTTGATTTTCTTATTGACGATTATCATTCATATGATCAAAATATCCGCTCAATCTGCCTAATCAGCGAGAGATTATCTTTTGTTCTTAAATCGGAGAGAATTCCATGAAGAAAGAATGTTCATCTTCACTTATCGTTTTGAATCCCAGGCTTAGGTAAAGCTTTTGTGCCTTATTGGTTTTTAAAACACTTAAAGAAGCTGTTTTTCCTTTTGCAGAAGCTTCTTCCAGAATATCAGTCAATATCATTTTTCCTAATCCTTTGCCTTGCTGGCTGGGGTCGATCTGAAGCTGTAAGACATCTATATTGGTATCTTCCCTGTTTATTTTTAAAAGCCCGATAGGTTGATTGTTCAAAAAAATAATATAAGCTTTATCAAACTGATCCAGAATTCTGCCAAGAGTTGTTTCCCGGTCTGTAGGAAGATTGGATTCTGCATAATGTGGAACCATGGTCTTCGTCCTTAGATCAAGGAGATAATCAATATCTTTTTCTGTGGCTTGTTGATAAGTAAGTGGAGTTTTCATAGTTTTTTGAATTCGAATTTCAGGCCATACTTTTCCTATTGACTAGCAAAATTAATAAGCATCTATCTTTAACAATAATTTCTGAACTTAATTTAAAGTTTAATCAAATGTAATATTTCTTTGCTGAAGATAGGCTTCATCAATATTTTCTTTTTCAAGACGATCCGGATACATTGTGATTTTTATAAATTCTTCATCTAGGTAAAGGCCTCCTAAAAATAGCTCGTTTCCTATCATTTTTACCTGAATGGTGAGGGCATTGATAAGGATTTCTTCATCTTGCAATGTTTTAATATTAAAAATAAAAATTCTCTGATAATGAGTATCTTTATATTTAATGATCAGATAATTTTCATAGAAGTATAAGAGACCATCCCGAAATGTTGGTTGCCCCAATGTATTGATAGGTGGTTTCCAGGTAATAATTTTCTTTTCCTTCAGCCGGATGTGAACCTCTTCTTTTCCTGTCTCATTGCATTGCCACCATGCAATAATCCCCTCATTATTGATGGCGGTCTGATGTGGAGATACTGAATTTTCCGTACCTGAATGATCCATCCAGACCATCTTTTGCTGGCTGAGTTCAGTTTTTATATGATCTGTGGATAGTTCTTCATCAATAAGGGTAAGGATTTCAGCCTGCGTCATTGCTTTTTGTTTCTGGAGGCGAAGATATTGATTTAATTGGATTTGGAAATAAAAATAGAAAAGAGAATTGCCGGAAACGATATGAGCTCATCTTTTTGATAAATCGTTACTGATACTTCCGGCATTTAATCTTTTATTTTTAGACCAGCTCAAAAAAGTTTCTTCTGCCGATCTTTATCTTAGTTTCTTTTACAAGTTCAATTTTTGTATCCGGTTCCATCATTTTTATCATATTGATTTGAACTCCGCCACTTTGAATCAATCTTCGGACTGCAGATTTGCTGAGGTCATTTTTTAGCTGGTGACAAAGTTCAAGAACAGTTATTTTCAGTTGGTGATGATTCAGCATATTGATAGAAACAGGTTCAAAGCTTTTTTCATCAAAATTCTTATTCTGAAACTGGTTATTGAAGAACAGCTCAGCATTTTCAGCTGCTTTATCATTATGATATTGACTGATAATATTTTTGGCAACCAGTTTTTTGATGTTCATCGGGTTTTCTCCATTGCTCATTTTTGATTTTAAACTGCTTTTTTCGTCGACTGAAAAATCAGTGGTCAGATCAATAAATTCTTCGATTAATGTATCCGGAATAGACATGGTTTTTCCAAACATTTCATTTGGTTCATCAGTCAGTCCAATGATATTGTTTAAAGATTTGCTCATCTTTTCTTTTCCATCAAGTCCTTTCAATAAAGGCATGCACATCACGATTTGGGCAGGCATCTGGTGAACTTCCTGCAATTGTCTTCCCATAGTACAGTTGAACAGCTGATCAGTTCCGCCCATTTCAATATCACATTCAATTTTTACAGAATCAAAGCCTTGCAGAATAGGGTATACCAGCTCATGCATGGCAATAGGGGTATTTTCAGTAAACCTTTTGTTAAAATCATTTCTGTGCATCAGTTGTGCAACGGTTACTTTTGATAACAGCTGGATAACTTCTGAAAAATTCAGTACATCAAGCCAGTCAGAATTGAAAACAATCTTTGTTTTTTCAACATTAATGATTTTAGATAGCTGGTCGATATAAGTCTGTGCATTATGCTGAACGTCTTCAGCACTTAAAGGCTTTCTGGCTTTATTTTTTCCGGTGGGATCACCAATTCTCGCTGTAAAGCTTCCTACCACAATAATAATCTGATGGCCAAGATCCTGAAACTGTTTCAGCTTTTTCAGGACAACAGCATGTCCAAGATGTAAATCCGGAGCAGTGGGATCAAAACCTAGTTTAATGGATAGGGTTCTGTTTTCTTCTTTTGCTTGTCTTAATTTCTCCTCCAATCCGTTTTCCGGCAGGATAATAGAAACATTTTCTTGTAATGTATCAATCATGTTGTAAAGTTTTTTAAATGAAAAAAGCCCGGACAATACTGTCCGGGCTCTATATATTTTAAGTTTAGATTTTAATTTAGAATACAGATATAGAAAGTCTTCCCGAACGATAGCTCGGAGCGTAATATTCACTGAAGAATGGAAGACGCAATATGCTGTTTAAGTGTTTCATTGATATTGTAAATATAACAGGATTTCCCTGAACTTCCAATATTTAAACCATTAAGATGTAATGTAGTGGTTATAACAAGATTTGTTTTTTTAGAAAAAACTTAACCATTTACGTATCTTAATGGTCTAAAATAATGGTTCAAAACAATTTTACTTGTCATTTTCTAAGCTAATTCTATGCCACAATCTGTTAAAATGAGTTTATATGTTTTTTATCATGTTATAAGGCTTTTTCCATCTTATAATTGATGAGATCTACTCCTTTTACGTTCACAGTTTGTTCCTGAATAAGTTTAAAATTCATCCTTTCAAAAAAGGGTTTTGCTGTTTTGCTAACATCTGCAGTTAAAAATTTTTGATTTTGATGCAACGCTTCTTTTTCAATAAGCTTATACAGTTGAGTGGCAATTCCCAGATGTTGATAATCTTTATGAACAAAGAGCAGATCGATATAATTTCCTTTATCAAGGGTACAAAAACCTACTGTTTTATTTTTTATTTCAGCAATTAAAATAAATTGTTGTTTGATGACATTGTTCCATCTTTCCTGATTCTCTGTACCAGATCTCCACGCATTAAGCTGATCGATATTATAATCTTCCTGGCAAATAGTTATTATAGTGTCCTGGAAAAGCTGTAACATCTCCGGAAGATCGCTTGGGTCTCCTTTTCTGATGATAATGGCCGGTTTATCGGATGTATTGCTGTTCATAGAGTTTTTGTTGATCTTTATTCAGGAAAGGATAGAAGAGGTTCATCAGTAAAAGCGTATACGACTGAATTGCTGCTTTTTTCTTAAGCTTTGAAATCAGCCGGTTATGGGTAATCCAATTGTCAGCAATAATGAAAATTTGTTCAGTAAGATTATTAATGATAAAATCAGGAACATCTTTTTTGAAAACATTATTCCTTTGAAGATCTGAGAAAATAAGTTGAAATTCTTCTCTTCGGCTGAAGTTAATGCCTTCATACTGAGATTCAACTTCAGGTATTTTTTTCAATATATCGACAAGATTCATGAAGATGAACCTGTAATCGTAAAATATCTCGCAAGTGGAAGAAGTGAACCTGTAAAGATCATTTAGTGTTTTATCCTCTTTCTCCTTCATCTTGTTTAGCAGCTCATCCATTTTAAGGGTAAGTTCAGAAAAAAGAATCTTGATTATATCTTCAGAATGCTTGAAATGGTAATGAAGGTTTCCCGGACTGATAGAAAGTTCAGCTGCAATATGTCTTGTTGTGATATTGTTGTATCCCTGGTCATTAAAGAGTTCCAGAGCCTTAGCCAGAATTTTTTCCTTTGTGCTCATCTTTCAAAGATATGAATTATCAGGCAGGGAATAAATCATATTTTTAAAATTAGAACAATTGTTCTAATTTAAGTATATTTACAATATCAAATCTTATGACAATGGAAGGAAAACAAAAGTTTGATTATGAGGCTGCTGGAAGCGGTGAAAAGAAAAATGAAACCGACATCCAGGATATAATGGCAAAAGTGCTGCAGGTCATTATTGGATTTATTATGGCAGTGCTGCACATGTGATGAAAAAAAGGATTTCATATTGGTTTTTGCTGGGATTAGCGGTGTGGCTGATCATTGTTCAACTGAGAAAGAATGGTATTTTTATTCCTGTTATCAATAACCATTTTACAGATCTTATTACCGTTCCGATGTATTGTTACCTCATAGAATATATCATGAATTCTCTACTTGGATTTCACTGGAAGCCTGATTTTAAGTTTGTACTCACTTCAATTTTATATCTGTCTTTTTATTTGAAGTCCTTTGTCCGAAGCTGTCCCTATTATTTACAGGAGATATTTTTGATGTAGTAGCTTATTTTCTTGGAGGAATGCTGTATTGCTCTTTTTATATAAGATCATTTTCCGTTTTAAAAAGAAAGTCGGAGTAAATTGAGGTAATATTAAAAGCTTGAGATTACCTAGAATTTGACGCAAAGTTTTATTTAAAATATGCTTTATTTTTAAGTGAGCTAAGAATGTAATCGATTTGCAATCGATTTTGATGAAGCAGATGGATACACTCGCTTTATCGAATCAACAAAGTTGATTCCATTCTTTGCTGCCTAAAAGTATGTGATAAGAAGATAAAACCTTTGCGTCAAAGAAAAATAGGAACATACTTCAAAAAATGTAAAAGGGGAAAATCATTTTTAATCATCATAAAAAAGACCGGCAGAACCTTATTATAAAAAAGGCTGCCGGCCGGGGTTATTGTTTTTATCCTGTTTTTTGTTCTTTATGCTAAAGAAAGGGTGAGGTTTTAATTGTTGCCGCTGTTTGCCCTGTTGGAGTCTTCAAATTTCACCTGTTTTGTAGCTCCTTTTACATTATTGTTTCCGAATTTATAGGTTAGGGAAAGATGAACGTTTCTGGTAATTCCTTTGTATTGGTAATCAATATTATAATCCGGATAATATTCTATTCCTTTTTCACGGTTGGTATTCAGCACATCATTCAAATACAGATTGACTAAAAGCTTTTTATCCATGAATGCTAATTTGAGTCCTGTGTATAATGAGGCATTGGTGTAATAATAGGTATTTCCATCTCTGTTCGGAAGGCTTCCCCATAATCCCAGTAAGAAAGTCACTGTTTTATCTTTATTAAGGAAGAAACTGTTATCTATGTTTACATTGGCACTGTATCCCGGAGGAACAGGAAGAATAGACGGATCATAAGATTTTGCTTTGGTATAATATCCATTCAGAAAAATAGTAGATTCCAGCCATTTCAGTTTGTTGTAGTTATAACTGATATTGACTCCGGTCTGATTTTCATTATAGAAATTCTTCGCGATGGTGTATCTGTAATTTTCATCAATCATCTGAATTCTGTCCCAGCTGTCTTTGTTGTAGCTGTGATAAAGTGTAATGTTGAGGTTGTTATTCAAAACATACCCGAATTCAAAATTATCCGAAAATGATGGCAGTAGATAAGGATTTCCGGTGGTGTATTCAAAGTTGGAGGTGAAATACTTAAATGGATTCAGATTTCCAAAATAAGGGCGTGAAATTCTTCGGGAATAACTTAATGAAAATGAATTGTTTTCGTTAGGCTTATAGCTTATGTAAGCAGTAGGAAAGAGTTTACCATATTTGATCTTTGTGGAAATATGATCATTCATAGAAATACCTTCCAGCGTGGTGTATTCATAACGAAGCCCAGCCTTTGCATCCCATTGATCATTGATCTTAAAATTGGTTGAAAAATAAGCGGCATAGTTTTCTTCATTATAAAGGAATGTGTTGGTTTTGCCTGCGTTAAGCTGGTTTTGTCCGTTGATAATGTCAAAGAAATTAAATTCAGAATCGTTTTTGATTTTCGTATACTTCAGCCCGGATTCTGTTTTTATTTTACCAAATGTTTTTTCCAGATCAGCCTGTCCCGAGTAAATTCTGTATTTACTGATTGGGTTAGCCATTGTATAGATCTCTTGTGGAGTATAGGTGTTGGAGAAATTTCTCGCATTGGAATTGTTAAGCATCAAATTAGCTGTTATATTCAGCTTACCTCCGGCACTATCGATTTTAGTTTCATAAAATGCTGTAGCATTGTGAACATCCCGACTGTTTCTGTTATTGAAATCAGAAGAAATATTAATGAGTTCCTTTCCATTGAAACGGACCGATTTACTTACTCCTATTTCCTTAGGATTGCTGTGTGAATAATTATAATTGATGCCGATAAGGTTTTTATCATTAATCTTATATTCAGCTTTTATATTTCCACTTTGGTATTTATAATTGTTAAGATTGTCTCCATCTTTGTTCCAGTAATTATTATTTGAAATACCGGACATATTATTATAAGTATTATACTGCCAGTAATTATCCCCAGCAGATAAATTGGTACTTAATGAAAGTTTTTCTCCCTGGTAATTGAAGGTGGCACCTCCTCTTGAGGAAACGGTAGGCTTTCCCCAAAAATAATTTCCTGAAGTCTGAATAGATCCATTCCATCCCAGATTGGCATTTTTCTTAAGAATAATATTAATCAGTCCACTTTTCCCTTCTGCGTCATATTTTGCCGGTGGGGTAGTGATGACCTCAATCTTAAGAATATCATCAGAACGGATTGTCTTCAGATAATTGATAAGTTCCTGTCCGTTCAGGTTCAGTAATCTGTCATTAATCATAACAGCTACATTGCTTTTTCCGGCAATACTTATCGCTTCATCACTGGTTTTTACCATGGGTGTTTTAGCAAGAGCTTCTATAGCATCAATGCCCTGTGATGCTACAGAATTCTCCACATTGAAGACCAGACGGTCTACTTTTCTCTCGAATAATTTTTTCTTTGCGGTAATGGTTACGCCTTCTACTTTCTGTACTACCGGCTCATCCTTGATCTGAATATCCTTTCTGATATTTCCTTTTACTTCAATTTTCTCATTGTTGGTTTTTACGCCATCTTTTATAATCTCAAGTATGTAATTTCCATCTTCTTTCAAAGGAATTTTGAATAATCCTTTGTCATCTGTAATAGCAGAAAATTTAATGTCATTTTTTGTGATAAGCACCTCTGTTTCTGCTACAGGTTTATTTTCTTTGTCTGTAATGGTTCCCTCTACACTTTGTGCAAAAATGAATGAAGAAACTGTAAGACTTAAAAGAAGAATAATTTTCCGGTTCATATTTAGCTTTTTATACAAGACAATTATTTTGCAGAGAATATTACATTGGCTTGTGAAAAATGTTTTCTTATTAATAAAATACGGCACTATTCTTTTGGTATTTTTGTAAGTATATAAATTTGACTTTGATGCACGGCAAGCTATTACAATACATCGGTTCCAATCATAATTTTACCCCAAAAGATATTGAAAGGGTTCAACAATATTTTGAACCTGTATCTTTTGTTAAAAATACAGTGATAGAAGAAGCAGGAAAGGTTCCCAATTACCTATATTACATCGTTTCAGGGTATCTCAGATTGTTTTATATGGATGAGGATGGAAGTGAAGTGACGACACATATTAACTGCCCACCAGGATTTTTTACTTCTTATTCTCATTTTGTCAGTGGAACAGTCTCGGATCATAGTGTGGAATGTATTACAGCATGTGAACTTCTAAGAATTACAAAGACAAATCTTGATGATTTGGTCAACGAGAGTAAGGCGATGAAAGACTTCAGTATTTCAGTATTTCAACACTCCATAGCTTATAATGAAAACCGTTCCAGAGAATTGTCTGCCCTCAGCGCAGAGCAGCGGTATCTTAAGCTTTTAAAAAATTATCCTGAAATTATTCAGCATGTTCCTATTCAATATATCGCATCATTTCTCGGAATGAAACCGGAAAGTCTGAGCCGGATCAGAAGAAAAATAATTAACTAACAAAAGTCAAGTGGTTCCGAGAGCAAGAGGATGAAATTTGCTGTATTAAAATTAATGCAATGACAAAGAATAATCTAAGCCTCGTTTCTGGTGCTAATGGACATTTAGGAAATAATTTAGTCAGATTTTTACTGAAGCAAGGTATTCCGGTACGGGCAACAGTTCGGAATATCCACAATACAAAACCTTTTGCCGGCCTGAATTGTGAATTGGTACAGGCTGACATTACGGATAAAGCATCTTTTGTAAAAGCACTTCAGGGAGTAGAAACATTTTATGCGGTGGGAGCTTCTTTTAAGCTGTGGGCTAAAGATCCAAAGAAAGAAATATATGATGTCAATATCAAAGGAACCCGAAATACCATTGAAGCCGCTGCTGAAGCTGGAGTTAAAAGAATCGTTTATGTAAGTTCTATTGCTGCTCTTGATTATACTCAACTGCCCACAAAGG
Source organism: Chryseobacterium capnotolerans (assembly GCF_021278965.1). Classification (NCBI taxonomy): domain Bacteria; kingdom Pseudomonadati; phylum Bacteroidota; class Flavobacteriia; order Flavobacteriales; family Weeksellaceae; genus Chryseobacterium; species Chryseobacterium capnotolerans. The sequence continues at coordinate 658,198 of NZ_CP065589.1, forward strand.
AAAGCAATGGGTACAATCCGGATCGAAGAGATATGTATTATAATTCCAAAAATGATGGGGAAAAATTAGCTTTTGAACTTGCTGCAAAGCTCGGAGTAGAGCTTGTTTCCATTATGCCATCTGCGATGATTGGCAGTGAAGCCTTTTTACCTTTGAATGTTTCCTATGGTATACTGAAGCTTATCCTGAACAAAAAGATTCCTGTAGATACAAAGATTACCCTGAATTGGGTAGATGTGAAAGATGTTGCAGAAGGCTGTTATCTGGCCGCGCAAAAAGGACGTCCCGGAGAACGTTATATTCTGGCTAATGAGAAATGCATGACAATTACAGATACAACAATTCTGGCAAATAAGCTATACTCTGATCTTAAATTGAAAATCCCCAAGTCTGTTCCCAAAAGAATTTTGTTTACTATTGCTGGTTTGATGGAATTCTCTGCAAAACTGAGCAGAAAAGCTCCTGTATTGACTAGAAAAGATATCTCAATGTTCTCCGGATTACAACAGGATTTTGATATTTCGAAAGCCAGAAATGAACTGGGTTTTAATCCCAAAAGCCCGGAAAAGACTGTACAGGAAGCATTTGATTATTTATTGCAGCATCCTGAACTTTGGAAAGAGGTATAAAATTCCCTTTTTTATTGAATTATAATTGAATAATAGAACCCTTATAAAATTTAGTTAGGTCATAAAGATCATTGAAGTAGCGCTGAAGATCTGTACTGTTTTTCTCATCCCAATTTTTTGATTCTGAATGATTCTCAGCCAAGGAGTATAAAGACCGGTAATCTGGTTTCAGATAATCGGAAAGAATATTTTCTTTGCCCTTTTCTCTGTTGATTATTTCCGTAAGAAAAATTCCATAGATCAGAAATTGGTTAAAGTTTTGGGCATTGACAATATAATTCAGATTTTCCTGGGACAGCTTCTCATAGTCTGAAAGAATTTTAAGAAAGTATTCAGTATGTACCGGCGATTGAATTTCGTAAAAAGATCAATACCATTGATGAACAATTGCGTTCTTATTTCTTCATGATCTGAAGGATAAGCCTTACTGAACCATGAAAATATATTGAGAAGCTCTTCCCGGGTAAGCTCTTCTACAGAATCTTTTACTTTATCCTTGATAATTTCAAGACTTCTTTTTCCATCAGGCTGAAGGAAGCTCAGAAAATTTTCTTCCTCACGGCAAAGCTTATTATACAAATTGATCTTGGCAATATTTGGGTTGGTTTTGATGAAATAAAGTTCTTCTGTCATAACGAATTACCAAATATTTTTATTGAAATGGTAATTAAAGATACAAAATATGCTGAAACATAGATTGAAAAATGTTATGCGATGAATGGAATGCGTTTTGAGGATGGAAGCAGGAAGATGGAGGCTGGAAGTTGTAAACCATATTAAAACATAAATCTTTTTGATGCCAAAAGCGTTTCAAAAATTATTTTAAACCGAAAACAATTACACCGCTAATAATCCTATGTGCCTATGTAGTTCATATTTAACACAGAAGTAATAAATTATTTTGTAAAATACTTACATAATAATTCGTTTAGTATCACTCAATGTTTCAATAGTGGAAAATTTTGCTTGTATGTACTTCATAACTTCCATTTCCCAGCCTCCATCTTCAATACTCTCAGATCGTTTGGTGTAGTGCAATCCTATTTCCTTCCGAGTCTTCAAATTCTGCCACTGCAAAACCATATTTTTCATCAGTTCTTTTGGGATAAAGAACTTTTCCTGCATGCTGAAGAACTTTTTCCAACGTAGCATCAATACTTTCTGTTTTAAAATAAATGATAACCCCGTCTTTTGTTGGTTTATAAACATCACCTTTAGCCAAAGCTCCGGTAATTCCACTGTTTTTTTCCTCAAAAGGGAAGAGGGCCATTTCATATTGATCAATAATTTCCTTTTCAAAACTGAAATTGAATACAGCTGCATAAAATTCTTCTGCACGTTTCAGATCATTAACAGGGATTTCAAAATAAACAACAGGGTTGGATGAATTCATGGGCGTGGTTTTATCTTTTAAATGGTGGAAGTTCCTTTATTTCTTTTTTGAAAATAATTGTTTCAGTTATTGATCGGATTAGAGATCTGGTGATGGAAAGCGGATGTTCAGGAAATTCATGATCATATTTCTCAAGCTCAGATTTATTCATAAGTGTTCCTTGCTTACAATCGGGATCATAAGGATCTTCAAACCAATGGGTCATAGTTTCGCCATCTATTTTTACTTCTCCGGCTTCAATCATCTTGTTGAGAATAACTGCATCTCTCATTCCTGTAATGCCAATCTCGTTAGCCTGAATTTTTACGACATAGCTGCAATTTTCAAAAGGAATAGTGATGGAGGCGATATAAATCATTCCGGTTTCCTGTTGAGGAAACTTAATAATGGTTTTTACACAAGGGATATCATGAATGTGGATAATATCTGTTTCAATAATTCCGCCGTTGGAGGAGTCCGCAATATTTCTGTAAAACTTTTTCAGATAATCGAGGTCTTTGGCTGTGGGGAGGTCAGGCTCTTTGTCAAAATAGTGCAGAACAATCAGGGCAGATTGTTGTGGATTTATCCATCTGATAGCATCATGATCTTCAGAGACTTTTTCCCATCCCTGGTTGGGAATGGTTACAGAATGGAGACTGGCCTTATTTTTTTTATTCTTCCTGAAAAACTTGAACATGGTTGGTCTTTTAGTTTAAAGATCGTATTATTTTAATAATTAAAAGAATTTCACGGAAAGAATTTTAAAGAACTAGATAGAATTTTTCCGTAATAAAAAAATAGAGTGACTTCTCTATTTTTTATGTAGCTTTGTGAAAATTTTTCAGAATGAAAAAGGAAAAAGTACGTGAGAGAATCATCAGAGTGGCTTCAGACTTATTTTATAAGCAAGGATTTAATTCTACAGGAATTAATCAGATTATTGCTGAGGCTGATATCGCTATCGGTTCGTTGTATAATCATTTTGCATCCAAAAATGATCTGCTTCAGGCTTATTTAATCAAAGAGGAACTGGATTGGTTTGAAGGTCTTGAAAAAAGTATTGGTCATATTCCTGATCCGAAAGAAAAAATTTCTGCCATTATTGATTATCGTAAAAGGCTGCAAAAGTCATCCAAATTTGCAGGATGTCCTTTCATCAAAATTGTTTCCGAAACCGGTGACGGAAATCCAGCAGTATCTGCCTTTGCAAAAAATCATAAGGAAAAGCAAAAGATGATGATCAATAATATTATAAAAGAATACAATGAAGAACATCAATTGCCTGACTCCAATATAATCACTGAAAATATATTTTTGTTGATAGAAGGAGCCGTGGTAACATCTACCATTACCGGAAATAATGATTCTTTTGATCAGATACAAAAAATGATTCAGGGTTTATTACCCTAATTTTTTCACTAAATAAAAAATAGATATATCTATATAAAAATGAAACGTAACTATTTGAAATTATTTGTTATACTTTTTGGTCAATTGCTGACGATCATGGATATTTTCATTATCAACGTATCCATACCATCTATACAGCGTGATATTCAGGCTTCTCATGGTGAAATGCAGCTGATGATAGCCGCTTATCTTATCGGATTTGCTTCTTTTCTGATTACAGGCGGGCGCATGGGAGATGTATATGGGCGAAAAAAGATTTTTATTCTTGGGTTGATTTTCTTTATGGCCAGTTCTATAGCCTGTGGAATTTCAGAAGGAGCAATTCAGCTGATGATTTCAAGGCTTGTACAGGGAATAAGTGCTGGATTGATGGCTCCACAAGTACTTTCAATGATTCAGATTCTGTTTCCGGATCATCAACAGCGTACTAAAGCAATGGGTTGGTATGGTATTACGATCGGGATTGGAACCATTTCAGGACAGTTTCTTGGGGGATATTTTTCTTCACTAACGGGTTTTGATCAACCATGGCGGTTTATTTTTCTGATTAATATTCCAATATGTTTAATCGCTATTTTTTTCAGCCTTTGGAAACTGGAAGAATCTAAAGTGAATACAAAGGAATATTTTGATATTGGAGGTGTCTTTCTGTTATCCGCAGGACTTTTTAGTGCGACGTACGCTCTTACCGCTTCTGAGAAAAATGGTTTTTCTGTTCAGAATATATTGTTGGTTGCTATTTCCATTTGTATTTTGATTTACTTCATAAAAAATCAACAATTGAAATTTAAAAATAAAAGATCATACCTTGTTGATTTTGAATTGTTTCATTATAAAAATTTCAATCTGGGTATTATTGCTGTTTCTTTCTTTTTTATCATGTTGGATTCTTATTTCTATATTTTGTCTTTATTCTTTCAGGATGGTTTAAAGATGAGTCCTTTGAAAGCAGGGGAAGTGATCGTATTTCAAGGTCTGGGATTTATAATGGCTTCTGCTTTTTCAGTGAAGCTGATTCTGAGATATGGAAAAAAAGCCCTGATAGCAGGACTTTGTTTTATTGTGCTGGTTTTGATCCTTCAGATTATTATGTTCAATAATTATACAGAATTTTACCTGTTTTATCTACTGTTGTTTTTCCATGGAGCAGGAGTGGGCTCTGTGATTCCTTCACTGGCCAGTATTGCTTTTTCGGAAATGCCTGAAAAGCTGATAGGAAACGCCTCCGGAGTCTATAACACCTTTCAGCAGGTTGCTGCGATCATCGGAATTGTAGCAGTAGGAAGTGTCTTCTATTATTTTCTTGGAGAAAGACCTTCGATACAGCATTATCACACTGCTTTTACAATAGCAGTACTGATTAATATTGTATGCTTAATGATCGTCCTGGCTGCTGTTTTTAAAGTACCTGCTGCTGTTCTTCCTAAAAGTAAATAAATAATTTAATCAACAGTCTTTCTATAAAACGATTTATCACTTCATTCTAACTAAGGTGTTTTTACTTAGTTTTAAGGTTTTTGGATGAGGTTTTCGTTTCGTCTAAGGTTATTTTGGCAATGTTGCGCGTAATTTCGGTGGGAGAATGGCAATCGCAATTGCTGAGCCCTATTACATAAATGTCTTTTTCAGGAATATAGACTCCCATGCTTTTGAATCCAAATACACTGCCGCCATGTTCACGATCCGGAGTTCCGTTGATGTCTTTCAGATGCCATCCGTAGCCATAGGTGAATTCTTCTCCATTATTAAGTTTATATTTTTGAAAGGCTTTCTGAGTTTCCTGTGGATTTAATAAGATATTTTGATTCAAAGCCTGCTGCCATTTCCATAGATCATCGGCGGTAGACATCAGTGAACCTGAAGAAAAAGGAACACTGAAACTAATAACAGTCTTATTCACAAAACCATATTCTTTTTTATGATATCCATAAGCTCTTTGAGGAATGATCTTCCGGTCTGAAGCATAATAAGAATGAGTCATTCCGATTTTATCGAAAATATTTTTTTTAATAAAATTTTCATAGGTATCTCCAGAAGTAAGTTCTATGATATATCCCAGAACAACATACCCTGAATTATTGTAATCGAATTTTTCTCCGGGCGCAAAATCAACAGGTTCATTTTTGAAAAAATCAACCATGGCTTTAGGTTCCATTTCTTTTTGGGCAATAGAAGATAAAGCTTTCATCTTGGTAAAATCTTTGATTCCCGAAGTGTGGGTAAGAAGATGATGAATGGTAATTTTATCACCATTTGGATAGTCTGCAATATATTTTGATACCGGATCACTTACTTTAAGTTTTCCCTGCTGTTCAAGCATTAGAATCGCTACAGCTGTAAATTGTTTGGTCATAGAACCGATTTGGAAAACATTTTCAGGGGTCATGTTGACATCCAGTTCCAGATTGGCTTTTCCAAACGCTTTTCGATAAAGGTTTTTACCTTTTTGAACTACCATAAAGACACCTCCCGGTTCATTCTGATCTCCAAATCCGGTAAGAATAAGACTGTCTATCTTCTTTTCATATTTTTTTGTATGGAGTTGTGCACCAATAGAACTGCATATCAGCAGAGTCATCAGTAAGGCTATTGTTTTTTTAGTAATCATATAATGTATTTTGTAATACAAAGATATAAATTATTTTAATTACTATGTTATACAATATACTAAGGGATGTTTAAATTATGTTTTTGTTTTATAGCCAGATACAAGAATATTCTATTTTTCTACAGCGATCAGAAGCATCATGGGTCTTCTGAGCTCATTTTTCATTTCCGGAATTTCTTTCAACATTTCAGGGCTAGGCTCTGGTTCAATAATTTCTTTGATTTTGAAACCATGTTTCAGTAAAGTATTCAGATATGTAGTTAAAGTTCTATGGTATTTAATGACATTTTCCCCTAAGAAGGTAGTATTTCTTTTTCCTTCGATAAAATATCTGTCGACAGGCCAGTCTGTTTTTTCTCCATTCTTATCATAGTTCCAATCCTGGCTTCCTTCAGCGGTAAAGACAGGATGTTCCACGGAAAATATAAAATGCCCGCCTGAAGTCAGCCATTGATGAATATTTTGGACAATCTTATCGAATGATTCCACATAATGTAGTGTTAATGAACTTAAAATAATATCAAACTGCTCTGCCGGATAAGCAACATCTTCCAGGGCTTTTCTTTCATAGAGGATGCCTTCGATATTATTGATTTCCTGTGCTTTGGCCAGCATTTTTTCTGAAAGATCAATTCCAATCACTGATTTTGCTCCGTTTTCTATAGCATATCTGCAATGCCACCCAAATCCGCAGCCGAGGTCAAGTACATTTTTCCCTTTAAAATCGGGTAACATATTTTTCAGGGTATGCCATTCTCCGGCTCCTTCCAGTCCTAATTGGGAGCGGAGCATTTTCTCATACTGGTCAAAAAAAGACGGATTATCATATTTATTTTCTTTCATAGGACAGATTTAAAGGGTTAAAACCGGAATTAATGAACAATAAATTTACGATTATTAGCTGATAAAGTTTTAAAACACTGATTCAAAAAATTGAATAAAAAATCCTTTACCGAAATAAAGGATTGACTATATAGAGGTAAAATGATTTTATTTTCTGCCTTCACGAACGGCGCGAATTAAATCTTCGTTTCGTTTATTTGCTCTTTCGTTATTTAAAGACATCACGGCCCAAATCGCTGCCGGAAGCCAGCCAATCAAGGTAATTTGTAAGAAAAAGCATATGATTCCGGTAAGAACTTTTCCTCTAACAATAAAAGATAGAAAGGGAAGTACAACAGCTAAAAACATGATGTAAATTTTTTAAGGTTATAATATAGTTTTATGAATCAAATGTATCAAATTTTAATCCAATGAAAAAAGATAGTCAATTAATCCTCCATATGCGCGTTCCATAATTTTTCGGCATAATTTCTGAACACTTTCGGGCCTTGCTGGAAAGCCTTGTCGAAAGTATAAGATCCTCCTTCAAATACTGGCTTGCCATGATTTTCCATTCCTGTTTGTATTTTTGTTTCTCCACGCATGGCAAACTTTTGTTTTCCTTCATACATAATGACCTTTAGATCTGACGGACTTACATCTCCTTTGCAGGCGGTTTTATACATCATCCAAATTTCAGCGACACCGTTTTTATCAAGGTCTGTTACCGCTAAAGTATTTTTCTTGAACTCGGCCTCTATATCTACCATACAGTCTTTAACGAAATCATTGACTTTCCATACGAGCTGATTATTTTCCAAAGAATAACACTGGGCAAAAACTTCAGCATCACTGCCATCATTTTCATGCGAAAAATTTTCATTGATGTAGACTCCTGTTTCGGAAGTAATAACTACATATTCTCCGGTTTTATCTTTCCATCGGAATCCGTCTTTAAAATTTCCTTTGTACTTCAACGCTTTAGGAGCCTGGGCAGAATCTATTTTTGTAGTGATTAAAGAATCTGTTTTTTCTATCTGATTAACTTCCGGTGATTGAGTTTCTGATGGGGAATTTTTCTTTTCTTCTTTACAGTTTAAAAAGAATAGAAACGGAAGACAATAGAGTAGATGCTTTTTTTTCATAGATAATTTTTTGGTCTGATAACAGGGCTCGAACCTGTGTCCTCCCGGTCCAAGAGCCGGACGCTCTGCCACTGAGCTATATCAGAAATTAGGATAGGTGCAGGGCTCGAACCTGCGTCAACCCGGTTAAAGAGCCGGGTGTTCTACCACTGAACTAACCTATCCTTTTTATTTTTGCTTCAGAGTTTTCCTGAAAAATATTTGTTTTGTCTTAAGACTTTAGCCAGAAAAGGATTGGAAACGGTTACGCCATGTACCAGTTCCGGAGTAGGTTTAAATTCACTTACTCCATGAGTGCGGGGAGCAATCCATCCTGATTTTTCGGGATCAATGCCAGCATCTTTACAGGCATTAACGATCATTTCCTTGTTACAAAAGGCTTTTTCCTGAAAAACTTCCCATGGCAAAGGTAATACATTCCAAACTTCTGTATTAGGATCTATTTTTCCTCCAGTTGATAAATGCCATGCAATGACATCAGCAGCCATCAAACGCATAACTTTTCCGAAACAGATATCACCCAGAATAGAATCAAGACCAAGGGCATAGATGAGATTCATCCAGTTATCTCTGGCTTTATTCCAGGCTCCGGCGGTATTGTTCCAGGTGGTGGAGTCATTTCCTTTCTTTACAGCCATTGTTTTCCTGTAGATATCATTCTGATTCCATAGTTCTTCAAGAAAATCGGAGAGCTCCTGTAAAATAGCAGTCCATTTTCCTAAGAGTTTACCCTTTTTTTCATCATTCAGATGTTCTAAAACTTTAGCATCCGTATAAATATAGGAAATGGCTTCCCATTGAGTTTCACCCGGATTTTTCAGGCATCTGTTGAATAACATTTCGCAGATTTCATCAAAGGGTCTTTCCTGGCTTTGGTTGGTGAATGTACTTCTGAGATTACTTCTCGCATTGAAATAAGCAATAAAGCAGGCTGTATTCAGATCTTGGCTGAAATCTTCAAAGCTGATGGTATGAGAAAGCCCGTGTTTAGCTATTTTCTGAAGTTCAATCTTCTTTGATTCATGGATGAATTTTTGAAGACGGATTTCAATACGTTTTAAAAGCCTCCATTTCTTGTTGTAATTCCGCTTGGAGATATCTAATCCGGCCAGTTTTCTCAGATCTTTATTAAGCCGGTCACTTTTAAAATTATTTTCTCCAATATCTTTATGGACCAGCGGTGAAACTTCTTTCAGAAATGTTTCAATGCCATTGACACTGTGATAACCGGAATTTTCTTTTTCATCAATCTTAAATATTTCGATGGCTTTTTTGATCTGTTTGTCTGCACCGACTGCCTTTCCAAAAGTTTCAAGCATTGAGGTATATCCATAAACACTATTTTTCAGAGAACGGCTGGCTGCTTTACTTAAAGTTGCCAGCTCGTGAATAGCTAATTGACCTCTCATTAATTCAACAATCATTTCCGCAACATCTTCGGGACGGCGGCGCTGATCTAATGATTGATAAAGCTGTTCAATAGTGTTCATATCTTGTCATTTGCTTTTGGATTTTTTATGAAATTAATTCTTTCAATGTTTTGTCTGTTATCAACAAATCTCCCTGAGGAATCTGATGGTTAAGATAAGTAAACAGTAAATTGGTTACCCAATTGTTTTCAATATCGTGAATATAGTAAGACGAAATTAATCCAAAGTCATCAGAAATATAAGCTGGCAGCTCAGAAGAGCTGGTAGCTTTGAAAATAGAGATGAAAAGTTCCTTTCGGATATGTGTAAGAGCATCCTCGGTTTCTTCATCTATTTCTTTTCCATCCACTGTCTGGTAAGCGTTCATCCATGCAACAGAAAATTCTGAAGAATCTCTGTTGTCGAGGATCTCATCAATCTTTTCAGGGGTAATATTGATAAGAGCAGCCTTTAATGAATCATTAAAAGCTGCTGCTAATTTACTTAGTTTTTCTATCATAATTTTAATGAGATTGAGGGTCAAAATAAGCTTTAAAAGTAAGCGGATCCTCAATTTTTCCCTCAGCGTCTTCCAGATATTCTAAATATTCTGCCTGATGTTTTTCCATATAAATCATCACAATAGCCAGGTTTACGAAAAGGTTTTTATCTTCAGATCCCAGGTTTAAAGCCATTTTTAAATAATCCAAGGCTTTCTCATTTTCGCCCATATCGGAATAAATTGCTCCAATGTTGATGAGTGCAGAGGTATTTTCAGGTTCAATAAGTAAAATTTCATCCAGCTCTTTCACTAAAAGATCATTTAATGTATCCCAATGATCTTCATTCTCCCATCTTTTCGCCTGGAGTTTTTTTACATTTTCGAGTCTTTGTGGTATGTTGCTCATCTGTTTTTCAAGTATTGTTGAATGTTTTCTTATCCAAAAGCTCTTTTCAATAAACTCTCTACTTTAGGCTCACTCCCTCTGAAGGCTTTATACAATTCCATAGGATCTTTTGTTCCTCCGGAAGAAAGAAGTACTTTATATTTCGCGGCAATTTCCGGATTGAAAATTCCGTTTTCTTTAAAATACTGGAAAGCATCAGCATCCAATACTTCTGCCCATTTGTAAGAATAGTATCCTGCGGAATATCCGCCTTGGAAAATATGAGAGAAACTTGGGCTCATCGCTGTTTCAGGATTGGTTGGATAAAGTGCTGTAGCTTTGGTGTATTGATCTTCAAACTCTTTTATACTTTCATTTTCCAGCTCTGCAACTTTTGTATGATAGTTCATATCCAGTAAACCAAAACCTAATTGTCTTAAAGTCTGGTAGCCCTCCATAAAGTTTTTAGACTGCTCAATTTTTGCAATTTTTTCATCGGGAAGAACTTCTCCGGTTTTATAATGTTTTGCGAAGGTTTTTAGGAATTCAGGCTCATAGCAGAAGTTTTCTAAAAACTGAGATGGTAACTCCACAAAATCCCATTTCACGGAAGTTCCGGATAGATTAGGGTATTGAGTATCTGCCATCATTCCGTGAAGAGCATGTCCGAATTCGTGGAATAAAGTCGTTACTTCCTGGAATGTCAGTAAGCTAGGCGTATCTTTTGTAGGTTTGCTGAAGTTGCAGACAATAGAAATATGCGGACGTGAGTTTTCTCCGTTCTGCTTATACTGATTCTTGTAGCTGGTCATCCATGCGCCGGCTCTTTTCCCTTTTCTTGGGAAATAGTCAACATATAATAAGGATTTATAAGTTCCGTTCTCCTTTACTTCATAGACTTTTACATCTTCATGATATTTAGGAATATCGTTTCTTTCTTCAAAGGTTAACCCGAAGAGTTTTCCAGCCAGTCCGAAAACAGCATCCTGTACATGATCTAACGGGAAGTAAGGTTTGAGTTCTTCATCATTAAGGTCAAATTTCTGCTTACGAAGTTTTTCAGCATAGAAAGCGTGGTCATAGCCTTGCATTTCCTCAATTCCATCAGCTTTTGCCAAAGATTTTAATTCTTCAACTTCTTTATCGGCATAAGGCTTTGCCTTTGTTAAAAGTTCATTTAAAAAATCAAAAACTTTTACCGGAGATTTTGCCATTCTTTCTTCCAATACAAAATCTGCATAATTTTTATAGCCCAAAAGCTCAGCTTTCTGTTGTTTTAGTTGAAGAAGCTCTTTAATGAGATTTTGATTATCATATTCTTCGCCATCAAAAGATTTTTTACCATTGGCTAATGCCAGTTCTTTTTTCAGTTCACGGTTCTCAGCATATGTAATGAATGGAATATAACTTGGATATTGTAAAGTAACCACCCATCCTTCAAGATTTCTTTCTTTAGCTTCCTCTGCGTATTGTTCGAGAATTGCTTCCGGAATTCCGGCTAATTGTTCTTTATCTGTAATATGTTTGAAGTAAGCATTCGTAGAAGCCAGTACATTTTGTCCGAATTGCAGAGATTTTATGGAAAGATCCATACTGATCTTCTTTAATTTTTCCTTGTCTTCTTCATTCAGTAAAGCGCCATCTCTTACAAAACCTTTATAGGTTTCATTCAAAAGCATTTCCTGTTCCTCATTGAGATTATATTTTTCCTTTTCATCATACACTTTTTTGATTTTGTTGAAAAGGCCCTCGTTTTGAGATATTTTAGAAGAATATTCTGTTAAAATCGGAGAAACTTCCTGAGCAATCTGCTGGAGCTCATCACTGGTTTCTGCTGAATTTAAATTGAAAAAGATATTAGAAACCACATCCAGCTGTTCACCGGAATACGCTAATGCCTCAATGACGTTTTCAAAAGTAGGAGCTTCAGGATTGTCAACGATAGCATTAATTTCTTCTTCAGATTTTTGAATTAATTCCTTGAAAGCGGGAAGATAATCTTCATTTTTAATGTCTCCGAATGGTGCTGAGTGATATGGCGTATTAAATTTTTCTGTTAAAATATTCATTTTTCGATTTTTAGTTAAACGTAAATGTAAGGATTCATGGGGAATCCCAGTTGAAATGCTCAAAAATAATGCCTTAAAGCCAAGGTATGACAAAAATACCTTATCTTTAAATAATCTTGTCCTATGCAAAGAGGGGATGATGTCAGAATATTTAATTTTGAAAGCAGATGAGAGACTCATTTTGAAATAAATAACCTTAAATAGACAGACTATGAAAACACTCTTAAAATTTATCGGCATTATCATTTTGCTGCTTATTGTATATGCTGTTTTTGCCATGTTGGCCTTCAGTAAAGATTATCATTATGAAAAATCTGTTGTCATCAATGCTCCTAAAGAAAAAGTATGGCAATATGCAGGTTCATTAAAAGGATATAATATGTGGGATCCTTTTTCAAAAGAAATCAAAAATATTAAAATTACCTATTCCGGAGAAGGAAATACAATGGGAGATTCTTATCACTGGAAAGGAGATGATAGTGAAGGAGAACAATCTATTACGGAAATAGTCCCTAATGAAAAATTGGGAACTCAGCTTCATTTTATAAAACCTTTTGAGGGAAATGCTAAAAGTGCTATTGTACTGACTCCTGAAGGTGCCGGTACGAAAGTTACCTGGATGATTGATAATGAACTAAACACTATGATGAAGATCATGAAGCCCATGATGGACAGTAATATGGATAAAATGTTCGGGCAGGGACTGGATGACCTGAAGAAATTATCAGAAAAATAAAATAAAAGCCTTGTAAAAACTACAGGGCTTTTTTGTGCTGTAATATCAAGATAAATAATTGTACTTGCTGATGGTTTACTTTTTGTAAAATATGAAAAGAGTAAATATTATTCTAAAAATATTATCTTTATATAAAGAAACGATTGTATGGAGAAGATTGTATTTGAAAAAAGTGATATCAGAGACTTTGTAAAAAATACCATTACAGAAAAAATTGAAAAGCTTAAAAACTTCATTGAATTTACTCTGGAAGCGAGTCGTGATATCAAAAAAACACCTAAATATGACAGTATGCGTGAAGAAATGCAGGAAGAAATCTATCAAATGCAGCGGCAGCTAGGTGCTTTAAATGATCTCAAGCGAAATATGGGAAAGGTACTGAATACTTCTACGGATCGGGTTCAGCTAGGTTCTTTAGTGATTACCAATAAAGCCCGTTTCTATATTTCAGTATCGTTAGGTGAATTTTTCTTTGAAGGAGACCGCTTTTACGCTATTTCTTCCGAAAGTCCCATGGCTAAAAAGATGATGGGAATGAAAGCAGGAGATGAGTTTACACTCAACAAAATTCATCAGAAGATTGTGGAAGTGCTATAAAATTATATTGTCAATAGAGAATTTTGCTTTGCAAGCGAATAGTGAATCATTGCTATCTACAAAAATTGACAAGCGCAGTGGATTGACTATTCACTATTATCTCTTATTTTATTTCTCCAACCAGAATTACTATTAAAATCTTCATCATATCTCCTGCATTTTAACTTACATATCGTATTTTTGTCTTTATGAACAAAGCAGAAATTTTAAAAGAAATCATAGAGCAAAGAAGGAGTATTTTCCCAAAAGATTATACGGATGCAGAAATTTCTCAGGAAGTTATTGATGAAATTTTACATTCAGCGACTTTAGCTCCTAACCATAAACGTACTAAGCCTTGGCGTTTCAAAATATTTAAAGGAGAAGAAAAAGCAAAGCTGGCTTCGGAAATGCAGGCTATCTATAAAGCAACTCAACCTGAGCAGCTATTCCTGGAAAAAAATATAATGACATAGGTTTTAAGATCAATAAAGCCAATGCAGTGGTTTCCATTGTAGTCAACTTCAGTGGAATGGTTCCGGAATGGGAAGAAATTGCGGCTACTTCAATGGCCGTTCAGAACATGTATTTGAGCTGTACAGCCAATAATATCGGTTGCTATTGGAGTTCTCCTAAGATTGTTGACCATTTGAAAGAGTCTCTGACGATAGAAGAAAACCAGAAATGCCTGGGTCTTTTCTATATGGGAAATTTGGATTAGCCCTGATTGAGCGGCCTGTTTAAGCTCTTTTTCTTTGTATAAGAAAAAAGCGAGTAGCGAAAGCAGGTTCCCGGCTCCTGAGAAAAGTAATTGAATTTTACAAAACTTTTTACTTGGAGCTTTTTACTTCAAACTTTTTTACTATCTTTGCACTCTTAAATATTTAACTGGGACGAGTTCCCGTAAAATTCAAACATTATGTCAGTAAAAATCAGATTACAAAGACACGGTAAAAAAGGAAAACCTTTCTTCCACATCGTGGTTGCAGATTCTAGAGCTAGAAGAGATGGTAGATTCATCGAGAAACTAGGAACTTACAACCCAATTACTAACCCAGCAACTATCGAGTTGAACGTTGATTCTGCTGTACAGTGGTTAAACAACGGTGCTCAGCCTACTGATACTGCTAGAGCTATTTTATCTTACAAAGGTGCTCTTTACAAAAAACACTTACAAGGTGGTGTTGCTAAAGGAGCTTTTGATCAAGCTGAAGCTGAAAAAGATTTAGCGCTTGGGTAGATGCTAAAGAATCTAAAGTACAAGGTAAAGTTGACGGTTTAGCAACTGCTAAATCTGATGCTAAAAAAGCTGCTTTAGAAGCTGAAGTAAAAGTAAATGAAGCTAGAATCGCTGCTGCTGCACAAGCTGAAGCTGATGCTAAAGCTGCTGAAGAAGCTGCAAACGCACCTGCTGAAGAAGTTGCTACAGAAGGAGAAGCTGCTGCTGAAACTGAAGAAAACACTGAAGCTTAAGAACATTTCCTGTTATGCGTAAAGAAGATTGCTATTTGTTGGGGAAAATTACACGCAGACATGGACTTGCGGGCAACGTTATCCTTAAATTGGATACCGACCAGCCTGAGCTTTACAATAAATTGGAATCAATATTCGTTGAAATCAACGGATTATTGGTTCCATTTTTTATTGAAAAATCATCCTGGAGCAAATTAGATGCTCTGAATCTTGCATTCAAAAATGCTTCTGAAGCAATGGTAGACCAGGTTTTAGGTAAAAGTGTTTACCTTCCGCTGGCTTCACTTCCAAAACTTACAGGTAAGCAATTCTATTATCACGAAATCATTGGATTTGAAATTTTTGATGAAAATGATAACAACTGTGGTGTGATCAGATCTGTAAATGATCAAACGGCGCAAGTGTATTTTATAACCAATCTGGATGGAAAAGAAGTAGTTATTCCTATGATTAAAGATTGGATTCTTAACGTGGACAGAGAAGAAAGAACGATCAAAATGGTACTTCCTGAAGGCCTTATTGATGTATTTCTGGTTCCCTCTAAAAAAGATGAGTAATTGTTGTTACTATCAACAATTATCCCTTCTCATTTTCCTATCATTATTATCTGAAATTATTCTTTACCCATTATTAAAGCCGGTAAAAGGTATTCTTCTACCATTTTATCAGTCTGTGAATGAGCATAAGGTTGATTAT